>CAMAZP010000063.1 GCA_945863605.1 Chitinophaga pinensis | reverse complement strand
CCTTATTGATTTTAAGGATATCGGAAAACGTATCCCATGGCAAAGGTTTAGATAATAGGAATAATGCCTTAACCCCTTCTCGGGAAGGGCTAACACTAGCATAAATGCATCCCGGTTGCCTTGAAAGATAATTGCGGATTGCTTCCGCTTTGTCTTGATTAATCTTATCAATGTCAATCGGTAAAATGGTCGCATTGAATTCATCAATAAACTTTTGCCCCCTTTGTGAGAATACCCCATTAGGGGTAATGAAGGGCAATTTAGATTTTAATGCGGGTAATTCATCCTTAGTACATGTATATACTGGCATGGATAAGCGCATTGCATCATCACTTAGGATGAACTTTCCCAATTCATCTAAATTGATCGTTTTGATAGGGATTGTTTCCTTAATACCCTTGGGGCTAAGGAATAGGGAAAACTTAATTTCCCCGGTGGTTGTGTTCGTTTTCATTGCTCATGTGTTAAAAAAAATTTTCACATAAGCAACCGACAATAAGATTAAGAATAGTATCTTTGAACTGCTAGGTATCAAAAACACTAAGGGCAATCAAATGGCGGTTGCCTTTTTTTATTTCATCAAATTTAGCTTTTATCCCCTTGCTTGGTCTTAATTCGTTCGGGTTTTATTAACATCCCTTTAACAATAAGTGCCTTCAATGTAGCCCGGTTAATTGCGATATCCTTACCCTTAGTACATTTTTCAATTTTCAATAAACTATCCCCGCCATTTAGCATTGATTGGTAAATGACTAAGCGAGATGCATACCTTTGAGCAATCTTATCATCCTTCATGATTGCCCCCTTTTTTTTACCCACATATTTTTTATTTGCACGTGCAATTAAAATTCCTTGTTCTTGACGTTCTTTTCTTAGTTTGTTTTCCATTTGTGCAACCATTGAAAGAACTTGGATAACTATATCAGCAATTGGATTGGGTTTCCCGTTTTCATCTAAGGTGTTCAATCCCAAAGCTTCAATGCGAATGTTAATCCCTTCATTGGTGAATTCGTGAATGGTATTCAATACATCCCTTGTATTCCTTCCTAATCGGTCTAAATGAGCAACCGAAATTTCTTTGATGCCATTAGTCCGAACATAGTGCATCAATTCATTGGATTGCTTCCGTTCAAAGAATGGTATTGAACCTGAGCAAACATCAATAAAGCATTTTCCTTCCTTTTGCATTTGTCGTTCTAAGTTTTGGGATGCGGTTGATATCCTTCCATAAATCACTTTCATATTGCTTATGTTTTAAGTTAGTACCTTTTTTTAAGCAAATGTATATTATTTTATGGATATCAATGCACATTTATTGTAATTATTTTAAGTATACCCTATTTTTAATCAAAATCAAATTTGATAATATCCTTAATACTGAAATCATTATTTAGGATATGTTCGGAATGTATGTGTTTAACTGAGTATCTTAATAGTACTTCAATCAGCTTAATTTTATCCCTATCATGTAGGGTATCAATATCAATGATATCCAATAAGGATGAAGCGGTTGTGCGGATTGTTTTTGATAGTGCATTGGGACTTCCTAATGGTCTACCTTTACGATTGATATTGATATCATTTTTAGCGAATGGCATAGTATTTTTATTGTTGTTTACTATATGACTCAATTCTTTGATTTTTGTTTCCTTAATTGCTTAACCAACTTTTCTAATTGGGCAATCTTATCACTGGGATTGTTTTCAATTTGATTAATGGGTGCATCCCTTTCAATGGCTTCCTTCCTAGCATTGCGCCAAAAGTTAATTTGATTACTGATTGATATTGTTTTCATATTGTTGTTTATAGTAATATGTTTACTTGTTCGAAATTTTTACCCTATCAATCATCCTATTAAATTGCCTATCAATTTTTTGCCGTTCCCTTTTCGCTAGTTTCTTTTGTTCGGCATCATCCTTAACCCAATATAGTTTCCTATCAATCATCCCCAGTGCATCCATGTGAAGGTATATTTTCCTACTCATCATCCCTACCTACTATGCTTATCCTTATCTCATTATTTTCGATAGGGTAAACGTTCTCAATTTCCATTTTCCATAAATGGCGAAATGTGTTTAATATCCTTAACTTTTCATCATTGGTTAATGCATCAAATTCATCGGTAAATTCATTGATGATGCGGTTAAGTAAATTAATTAATTCATCCCGGTTGGGTGCTTTGTTTTGGCTTCCCTTTGGTCTGCCTTTTCCGTATTGATTGCCTTCCTTAAACATAGTTATTAATGTGTTAATTTAACAGATTGATAAGGTCAAAACTAGGTTGCCACTTCCCGTTATTTTCCATGAATGGGATTGACTTAAATTCCTTGGAAAGGGATCCCGCGCCATTTAATGTTTTCGCTAGTTTTTCGCATAGCTTCCACATTTCAATTTGCTTAGTGTTTGTCAATTCTAGGTCATAAGAATAAGCATCCCAATTAACATGATACTCTAAGTATCTTTGAGATAGTTTATCCAATTCAATCCAATTTATATTTTCCTCGATGCTAGTAACATATTTTTCTTTTGCTATCTGCTTTCTTAGATACCCCGCAAAATGCTTTCTAAATGCATTATCATCATCAATGGGATAATGTTGCTCAACTAATTGCCTAGCTTGTTTATATACTGCTTCCGCATGATTATCCCGCAATGTGTGGATATTCAATAACCTTTCATTTTTACCTACTTTCATACCTATATTATCGAACTGATTAATTTTGTTCATAAATTGAGCAATCACATTATCCACATATTATGCACATTGACATAAAGGGGGCAAAAGAAAAGTATGGGAAATCGGAAACGACATTAAGAAACCTTGTCCGGGAATGGCGAAAAGGAAAACATAAAGGGGCTATCAAAATGGATAATGGAAGGGTATTGTTTAAGGTTTCCTTCCTAGATGATAAGTTTAATCATGGGGCAACATCATCCCAATCGAATAAAACGGAATTTAATGCCCCCAGTATTGATGATAGGACATTGGCAATCCTTGAAAAGCAATTAGATGAAAAGGATAAGCAAATTGAAAAACTGCAATTCTTATTGGCTCAATCACAAGAAAATTACAATAAGCTAATCCAAGCACCTGAGCCAAAGAAAAAACGTTGGTGGCAACGAAACAAATAACTTCCATTTCATTAGTTTAATTTCATCGGTTTAAGTTTACCGGTTTAAACCTATATATAGGTATTAAACCATTAAACTAGTAAACCACTAAACCAATAAACTATTAAACCAATGCTTAGTCAATTTAAGACAAAGCGTAATAGGGGTAAGGGTTTTGACTAGTTTAAGAAATTTCTAAACCGATTAAACCGATTAAACCGATGAAATTAAACCGATGAAATTAGTTTTGTAATGTGGGTAAGGGTTTGCATTGGTTTAGAAACGTTCTAAACCGATTAAACCGATGCCAATAAAAAAGGGGGTGCATTTGTACCCCCCCCTTAAACCTAGGCGAACACTACCTAGATTAGCAACGTTTGTGCCATGGTATATACCGAATGCCTTGCCCCGTTCTTTTTAATGACATGCCCTTCATCCACTAGTTTAGATATCCATGCCTTAATCACATTATCCCCATTACTGCACCCCGGATGCGCTTCATTAATATATTCCTTAAACCGCTTAATCAATTCCCCGTACTGGTAAGCATCCTTACCAATGACATTATCCAAGGCATTCATTAAAGGGTTTAATTCAACAAAGTAAACCATGGGGGGCATTTTCTTTTTTCCTTGGTATTCATCCTTACCCTGAGCAATGTATTCATCCTCGGATGCCCGTATCATCATTCCTTCATTATCACAATACTTAAAGTAAGTTTCAACCGCCCCGGCATTTCTATTTTTACCATGCTTAAACTCGGTTGTAAGCTTTCTAATTTCCCCATGCTTTTCTACTGCTAGGATGCTTTCCGCTTCCCTTAGTAATTCACTACCTATGTGCCCCCTCGGTTTATTATCCCCGGGATTAGGATGCAAGGTTGTGAGTATTGACAAAGCATGTTTGGATGTTAATTCCCTTAACCATACTTTCAATTCATTGGCTTCCATTAATGAATTGGTATCCATAACCAAATCACCCGCCCCGTCAATGATTAACAAATCAATATCCTTATCATCATTCAACACCTTTTCAATGGCTTTTTTCCGTTGGTCTAATCTAGCAATCATCCGCATTCCCATGAATACCACACGATCATTTTCATCTATCAATTTCCCTCTACGCATCATCCTTTTCCATGAAGCATGAACATCCAAGTTAGTGCGTTCGCAATCAATGTAAAGTGCCTTTTTAATATCTACATCAATACCAAATGCATCCGCTTCCTTAGATGCTACCTTGGATAGGATTGCTTCGCAAATGGATGATTTTCCAAAGCCAGGTTGAGCAATCAAAACGGATAAATTTTGATAGGTCAATAAAGGAATGCCATTGATATGAATAACAGGCTTCAATGGTGGTGGCTCATTATCCCATGTAGGGATGAAAATAAGCCCTTCTAATGCATTATTTTGCTTTTCGGGTAGCTTACCCCCGCTTTTCAAAAATGCTTCGGTTAGTGTGTTCTTTTCCATGTGTTCTATTTCGTTGCGTTTATTATCTCATTAAGTGTATCATTATTCAAATCTTTTGCCCCTTGCCATGCATCATTGAAGCATCTGCCCCCTTCGTATGGTTTCTCAGGGTAAATGCTTACACATGCCTTCATTAATTGGTCATGTGCAAATGCTTCCAAATTGGGTGCATAGTGCAAAATGCTTTTAACTTTCATAACCTTGCCAATGGCTTGATGCCTATTTCCTTTTGATGCATTGATAATATCAATGATAGTGTTATTGATAGTCGTTTCAATATATCGGCAAATCCTTTTGTTTGCATGGCTTCCCATTGGCGGGGTATCAATCATGATAGTATCATTAACATGTTTAATGATAGGCATTTGAAGGGGTATATTGATAGGGCTAGGATTGGCATTGAAAAACATATTATCATCAAATCCTAGGTACATGGGTTGCGCCCTATTCCATTGCCCCGTATCAATCACAACATCAAAGCAATCCAATGCCAATTCGCTTTCAATTAATCCCTTATTGATTTTAAGGATATCGGAAAACGTATCCCATGGCAAAGGTTTAGATAATAGGAATAATGCCTTAACCCCTTCTCGGGAAGGGCTAACACTAGCATAAATGCATCCCGGTTGCCTTGAAAGAT
>CAMAZP010000062.1 GCA_945863605.1 Chitinophaga pinensis | reverse complement strand
TCAACGTTATCGCGCCTCTTTGGTGTTGCGGTTAAACCTAATTGAACGGCGGGCGAGAAGTAATCAAGGATTGCTCGCCAATTCCCGTCTTCTGTCGCCCCACCTCGATGACACTCATCAACAATAATTAAATCAAAGAAATCATTTGGATACTCTCCAAAGTTGGGAGCGCCTGTTGACTCCGTTTCAAAGGTTTGAAAGATCGTAAAGAAAATATTTCCATTAGTAGGAACCTTTCCTTTTTTGCGAACCTCACCAGGTGATATACGAACTAGCGCATCTTCAGGGAATGGTGAGAATTCATTAAATGCTTGATTAGCCAAGATATTCCTATCGGCTAAGAAAAGAATTCTTGGCCTACGTTGTTTATCACCCGAGCGATTCCACCTTGTTTGAAAAAGTTTCCAAGCTACATGAAAGGCAATCTTTGTCTTACCAGTACCTGTTGCAAGAGTTAGGAGAAGTCGATCATCTCCCTTGGCAATTCCCTCTAGTACATTCTCTACGGCTTTTTGTTGGTAGTAACGAACTGGTTCTGTACCACTTCTGCTCTCAAAATCAACAGCTCTAAATTCGTCAATTAATTCATTCTTAGGTTCATTTATTAATGCCCATAACTGATCAGGGGTAGGAAAAATCGCTATATCTTCTTCTTTGCCAGTTACTAAATTGATCTGGCGAATCTTCTGTCCATTAGTTGCAAAAGCAAATGGTAGTTTTAGTTTCTCACTATCCCTAATTGCTTGGCTAACACCTTCAGTATGTGCCAGGTCCCATTTTTTGGCTTCAATTACAGCTAGGCGCTTACCTTTATATTCTAATAGATAATCAGCTATTGATGGTTCTGCTCTTTTGCCACCACCAATAATTCTGCCAACAGTAATTTGAAACTCTCGACGTACTAATTGACCTTCCCAACCAGATTTTGCCAAGGCAGGATCAATGAATTGGGCTCGTGTATCGGATTCAGTAAGAGCCATTAGGCCACCGACTCATCTTGAGTGAATGCATTACTTAAAATGGATTGTCGAAGCGAATCCAATTTACTCTTAGTATTTGTTCGCAGTGAAGTAAGTTCAACTACATCGTTTCGAATTTTTGAAAGTCTGGCAACAATAACCCTTTGTTCTTCTAATGAAGGTAAATTCACAGGGAACGTGCTTATGTCCTCCTTGCTAAAACCATTCTGTGCAGAACGATCTGAAACGTTTAGTAAATTTGTCTGGAAGAGTTCGCTAAGCAAGTAGAAATATAAATACTCTCGATCGACGATTTCATTTTTTGGGATCACTTTCATGAGTGCAACGTTGTACGCCCCTTCTAAGCCTGTCAAAATCTTCCCAACTGAAGCGCCATATCTCCCGATTAAAATATCTGATTTAGCACAAATGCGATTCTTACTCGAGATTGGAATGTAGGTTAAATTTTTATCACTACCGAAATCTCTTATCTGAATAAATCGAACATACCCTTCTAACTCTTTGTACACAAAGTTACTCTTAGCCGGCTGAGATCCCCCCTGAAAGCTTGCTATCTCACCCAACTTCATTGACCTGGTTGAAGTTTTTGTTGAACTCTTATAGGGCACGCTTAGCGCGCCTCGCAATAGTAGTTCTAGTCGCTCTTTGCGCTTAAGCAGATTTCCCTCAATCAAATCAATTTCATAAAAAGCACTATCGAGTTTCTCGACAATCTTACGTTGCTTTTCTAGGGATGGGAGAGGGATTTTGACGGTGCCCAGCTTTTCACGACTGATCCGCTGGCGCGTGGACCCAGAGATCAATGGTTCGATTGAACTTGCATACTCTGAAGACTGCGAGAAATAAACGAAGAATTTTGGATACATTTTGTTTTCATCAAATCTTAGTATTGAACAGTCCACAGCGGTTATGGCCTTATGTTCCAAAGCAGGAAGTAGGCAAGCACGTCCCACTGGATCCGGTAACCGTGATATCAAAACGTCACCTTCACTGATTTCAGTACAGCGAAGTCTTTTGAACGTCTCTTCAGAAATCCATCGAGCTTTTTCTATTCGATTCTTAAATTGACCTTCACCAACATTTCCAGTTTGAATCAAACGAATGCCTTCATCAGATTGGTCTTTTGATTCAATCCAATCGCCATCATCAAATACCTTGCAAATATCTTTCAAAGGAACCAACTTCATAGCAAGCCTTTTATTCGCTGAAGGATTGCCTGGTTCTCTATATCTAGCTCTTGAATCTCGGCAATAATTTCTGCTGGTGAGCGATGAATCACTTCATCATCACCATTGGGGTTCCTAACTGATAGATCCCAAGTCTTTTGGTCAATTTCTGATGCATTTACTGACCATGAGAGATCAGAGTCCTTGAACTTCTTTTGTAGTTCAATGAACTCTGCTAAATCCTTATCGTTGAGTGGATTAGTTTTACCCATATTGCGCCCAGGCTTTAGTTGGTAGTACCAAATCTTTTTTGTTGGCTCACCTTTTTTAAAGAAAAGAACAACTGTCTTAACTCCTGCACCTTGAAATGTACCCCCTGGGCAATCAAGGACGGTGTGAAGATTAAAGTTCTCAAGTAACTCTTTACGGATTGCGA
Organism: Chitinophaga pinensis; assembly: GCA_945863605.1. GTDB lineage: Bacteria > Bacteroidota > Bacteroidia > Flavobacteriales_D > Crocinitomicaceae > UBA952. The sequence continues at coordinate 1,135 of CAMAZP010000062.1, read as the reverse complement.
CAGAAGCATTATCAGAATTTGAAAGAAAAGTATTCTTAATAACGATACCTGCCGAGCCACCTGCACGTAAGATTTTCATGAAGTGCTGTAAGAAAAGATATGCAGTCTCACCTGTTTTGATTGGGAAATTTTGCTGAACTTCCGCTCGCTCTTTGCCGCCAAAGGGTGGATTAGCTAGAACTATGTCATAACGATTTTTCTCTTGAATATCAGCAATGTTTTCACCCAAAGTATTAGTATGAATTAAGTTTGGCGCATCAATGCCATGTAAAATCATGTTCATCGTTCCTATGATGTAGGCGAGAGATTTTTTTTCTTTCCCATAAAAAGTTTTCTTTTGAAGAGTTGTAACATCACTTGTTGTTAACTGCTTCGATTCAGAGAGGTAGGCAAAGGATTCACAGAGGAAGCCAGCAGAGCCTGAAGCGCCATCATAAATAGTCTGTCCGATCTTAGGGGCGACAACTTTGATGATCGCTTTAATGAGCGGGCGAGGTGTGTAGTACTCACCACCATTGCGACCAGCATTACCCATGTTCTTGATCTTGTCTTCATAAAGGTGAGACATCTCATGGATCTCAGCACTTGTTTGAAATTTAAGTTGATCGACTAGTTCTAGAACTTCTCGCAGGTTGTAACCACTTTGGAGTCGATTTTGAATCTCGCTAAAAATTTCACCGATCTTATATTCAAGAGTATCCGGGCCAGTTGCTGTTGATTTAAATTTAGCTAAAAATGGGAAGAGTTCATTGTTTACAAAATTTCTTAAGTCATCTCCAGTAAGTGCGGTGTTGTGATCGATCTTGCCATCTTTACCTTTAGGAACAGCCCACTCAGACCAACGATATTTTCCAGAGATGATGGGTGCGTATTTTTTGTTACCTAGTTCAGCACCTACTTTGCGTGCACTTTCTAGGTCATCTATATATTTGAGGAAAAGAACCCAAGAGGATTGCTCAACGTAATCGAGCTCGCTAGAACACCCAGCATCCTTATGAAGGATGTCATCAATATTCTTAAAGGTATTCTCGAACATTTAGGCCCTTCTATTTGAACTAATACCTTAACTTACTACCAGGCTCAGACATAGCCAATAACTAAGCGTAGTGACTGTCAATATCCAAACAAATGCACG
>CAMAZP010000061.1 GCA_945863605.1 Chitinophaga pinensis | reverse complement strand
CATTTAAACAATCAGTTTTTATCAATGAGTAAAACAATTGAAGAAATGAATCATTTCTATGGCAGCTTAAAAGAAATGTCAACTTCAATGAATGCAACTGTAAGTGAAGCTGCAAGAACTAAAGAACAAATGACACATTTGGCTGATAACTTGACCCAATTGAATCAAGTGTATAGCAAGATGATCCATGCAATGCAAGGAAAATAAAAGCAAAAACACATTTGATCCAACCATTTTAAATAAAATTATAAAATATAGTGTAAATGTCATTACCTAAAGATCCAAGGCAGAAAATGATCAACATCATGTATTTGGTGTTGACTGCCCTCTTGGCATTGAACGTGTCTAGTGAAATTTTAAATGCATTCAAAACGATTGATCTGAGTCTATCAGAATCAAATAATATAATACAAGAAAGTAATAGTTCTGTAATAAGTTCATTAACAGAATTAACAAAAGATCCTAACAATAAAGAGGAAGCATCATTTTGGTTACCAAAGGCAGAAAAAGCACAATTATTCTCTGATGCAATTTACAATGAAATTGAAGCTTTGAAAAAGGATTTGAAATTAGGCTCAGGCTTAAAGATGGATGGTGAAAAAGAGGTCTATAATATTGATAATTTAGAAGCAGCGACAAGAATAATAGTTGAGGGAGAAAAAGGCAAAGAATTGTATACTAGGTTGCAAGGGTTCAGAAAAGATTTATCAAATTTACATCCTGAAATTGAAAAGAATGTAATGCCTAAAATTCCATTGAATTTAGATGCATACAACGGTAAAAACGCTTCAGATTATAAAAAATGGAGTTACGAGTATTTTAATATGATACCAACTATTGGTGCAATTACCATTTTGACTAAGTTTCAAAATGATATTCGTAACAGTGCTGCACAAGTAATTACATATTGTCATAATCAAGTTGGAGCTGTCAAAATACCATATAGAAATTTTTATGTCAATGCAAGTTTGAATTCAAATTATTTAACAGCGGGGCAAGATCTAGTTATTACTGCTGGGCTTGGAGCATATAGCGACCAAGCAAAACCAGTTGTAAATATAGATGGAGTAAATGTCCCGATAAATGCAGATGGATCAGCAATATATACTGCTAAAGCAAATAATATGGGTCTTAATTCAAAAAGAGTAAGAATTACGTTTTTGAATCCCAAAACAGGTAAAAGTGAAACTATAGAAAAGGAAGTAAAATTCACTGTTGGTTCTTCTTCAGGTTTGGCAGTTTCATTTGATAAAACAAGAGTTTTTTACAAAGGACAAGATAATTCTTTGACTATAAATGGTGGGGGTAACGCTAAAAATATCAAAGTTTCTGTTAATGGTTCAGGAGCTTCAGTAAAGCCTGGTGCTGCTGATGGACAATTTATTGTGAGTTGTCCTCAAGTTGGTAAAACAATGTTGATTGTGGAAGATGGACAAAATTCTTATAAAAAAGAAATTGAAATTAAAAAAGTTCCTGATCCAACTGTGACAGTTGGCAGGGTGGAAGGTGGAAATATGCAGGTAGGTCTTTTCAAACAGCAAACAGGCGTTTACGCCGATTTAAAAGACTTCTTCTTTGAAGGTGTAAAATTTGATGTAATTTCCTTTACAATTGCCTTTGCTGGAAAAGGTTTTCCTCAATTAACTTGGGCGGATGTCAATGGTTCATCATTTAATGCAAAGGCAAAAAGTTTAATGAGTCTTTGTGAGCCCGGAACGAATATAACAATTGGCAATATTAAATTATCGGAACCTGGGGGAGGTACTAGGAATTTTCCTCGTCAAATTTCTTTAATCTTAGATTAGTTATGTATAAATATAAAATATTCTTTGCTGTTTATTTCTTGTCGATATATTTTACAAATAATGTATTTGGACAATTTAGACCGAATAATACGCCACCTCCAATAGAGAGAACTACGCCCCTAAATACGCTACAAGTAGCAAAGACTGATTCTTCGCCAACTTTAAGAGTCCTCGATACTGTGGTGAGGAAAGTTGATACTACAAGTATAGTTGGTTATAACGCAAAGAAGCAAAATAGCCTTAGACCGAATCATGCTTTTGCGACGGGTGCATCTGAATCAAAGACAAGAAAATTACAAGACAGGATTGAATTACCTTATCAGCCCATAAGAGAAGAAGACGTATTATATAGTGTGTTTGTTTGGGAGGAAATTGACGCTAGAGAAAAATTAAATCGCCCCTTTATTTATACAGCATATGATGAAAATGGGGATCAACGTTTTTTTGCCATTTTATTGAATGCATTAAATCAATTAAATGAAGATGGTTTACCTAAAGTAACACCTTTTTCTCCAGACGGAGGAGATGATCGATTTACTAAACCAATGTCAATGGATGAAGTAAATGCCTTGATGCGTGGAAAATTAGATACTGCAGAAATTGATGACGGAGACGGACGCAGTCATAAACAAGAATTTTACAATACAGAAAAATCAGTGAAACCTGATTCTGTTTATACTTTTTTATTAAAAGAACAATTTATTTTTGATAAAAGAACTAGTAGGATGTACTGTAGAATAATTGGTATTGCTCCAATTGCTACATTTACGTACAAAGTAAAAAATCTGAATACTGGCATAGAAGAAAACAAAACTTCTAAGAATATACTTTTTTGGTTGTATTATCCAGAATTAAGACCAATACTTTCTAAATATGAAGTGTATAATCCAAAAAATGTTTCCACTCGTATAACATGGGAAGAATTGCTTGAAAGTCGTTATTTCAATGGAAATATTGTTAAATCTTCAATGGATAATATCAACGATAAACTATTGAGTGAATTATATAAAGATCCTATTAAACGTCTTCAAGAAGCGGAGAAGATTAAGCAAAAAATATTTGATTTTGAACAAGACCGTTGGGTCTACTAGTTCAAGATTGATTGAAATAAAAAATGCGATAACTAGATATCGCATTTTTTATTAATAGATTCATTCAAATAATTTTCTAATTCTAATGCTTTTCTTTTTCAAAAGCAGCGATTAGAATTTTAGTTTTTGCGGCGCCAATCAGTTCAGTTAATGTGTTGGGATTGGCGCTTTTTATTTTACTGACCGATTTAAAATAAGTTAGTAAGGTCTCCTTTGTTTTTGGTCCAATGCCTGTAATATGGTCCAAGCTGTTTTCTAAAGCGCCTTTGGACCTTTGGGCTCTATGGAAGGTGATACCAAAACGGTGCACTTCGTCC
>CAMAZP010000060.1 GCA_945863605.1 Chitinophaga pinensis | reverse complement strand
TGGGAAGGAACTTATGGAGTTGATGGTCAAAAAGCACAAAATGGTACATATACCTTTTTAATAACTTACAAAACACCTCAAGTAGATTTTCGAAAAACAATAACAGGACATGTAAATTTAATAAGATAATTGAGGGTTAATTATTAATTAATATTCAATTAATATTATTAAATTATTTTTGCTTCAAAATAAGTCTTCATGTACCTAAAACTTTGTAAATCAATTTTATTTTTTCAATTTTTATTAGGTTATTTTTTTTTATTTTCCCAAAACAATACTTTTTACAGAAAATATAATCTGTCTGGTATGCAAGGAGCACTTCAATTAGAAGTTACTAATGATGGTGGTTTTATTGCAACTGGACAACATGAAGGAAATGGATCTCATGGTGATTGTGATATATATGTCTATAAATTAGATGTTTGTGGGAACATTGAATGGTTTAAAATTTATGGTACAACTGCACAAGAAGGTGGTAAAAGTATTATTCAGTTAAATGATGGAAATTATTTAGTTTCTGGACTTTACTCCGGTGGGTCAAGTAGAGCATTTAATATGAAGATTGATCAACAAGGCAATGTTATTTGGATAAAAAGATACGGTTTTGAATGGATGATGTATTCAAAGGAGGCATCAAACGGAGACTTACTTTGTTTTGGAAGAAACGCTGGTTCATTATATTTATTGAGAACAACAAATACTGGTACTATTATTTGGTCAAAACAAATCACAGGATTTGGAGATATGGGTTTGTGGCTTGATGAATTGACTAATGGAGATTTAATTATTACTAGTGTAAATAATTCGATAGGAAAAGATTTTGCTGTAGGAAAATTAGATTCACAAGGAAATCCCATTTGGATGAAGGGTTATGGAGGTACTGGTTGGACAGATACTGATCATTCAACTTGGTCATGTAAAGGAGCAGTTAATTTTGTTGAAAACTCTTTAGTTGTTACCTCACCAACACTGTCTGGTGGTTTTGCGGGTGAAAACATTTTAATTTCTAAACTATCTTTAGTTGACGGTAGTATTATTTGGTCAAAGGCCTATGGCGGAAATAGCAGAGATCAATCTAGAGATATCACAAAGTGCCCAAATGGATATGCTATACTTGGTCATACTAATTCTTTTCCAACAGGTGTTAATATTAATCAAAATATTTTTGAAGCATTAGGTGAAAAAGATATACTACTTTACAACATAGATGAAAACGGAAACTTAATATGGTCGCGTACTTATGGAGGAGCTGATAGGGATAAAGGCGTTGGGGTCAAATATAATAATGATAACGGATTTTCAATTTCAGCATTTACAACCTCACCTTATTTTGGAAATGTAGATGCTAGTTTTGATCCTCTTTTTATTAAAACGGATAGTGTAGGAATTGTAGGATGCCAAATGTCAAGTCCACCTCTTCAACAGATAAACGTAAATACAATTCCCTCTGATGCAGGAAGTATTCAGAGTGTGACAGTTTCTACGGATATACCATCAATTAACTCAGTAGATTTCGTGCCTAATGATCAATACATTTGTCAATCATGTACAAGTATTCCTAATTTTTCTATTTCAGACACAACAGTTTGTATCAATGATAGTATTTATTTTAGTAATACTACTATACAAGGGTTAACTTGTTTTCAAGAGTGGAATATTGATGGTCAATTCTTTAATGGGAGTGTTAATCCTGTTTTAACATTTGCTAATCCGGGGGTTTATCAAATTTATTTGTATTCTACTTGTGGATTAAATTCAGATACAATAATTAAAAATATTTACGTGATTGATCCACAAATTGTTGTTCCTGAATATGTTTGTTCTAATTCACAAGCTATAGTTCTACAGGCAAATTTACAAAATGGTATTTGGTCTGGTCAAGGGGTAAATTCAAGTGGTACATTTAATCCCATTAATTTAACTCCTGGTTATTCAATAATAAATTACTCTATTCCCAATTATTGTTCAATTTCAGATAGTATAGAAATAAGGTCGTTACCAATTTCAGATGCTGGCCCTGATAGTTCTTATTGTATTTTTGCTAATGACGAACTAAATGGTTATCCGACACAAAACGCTCAGTTTTTATGGAATCCTTCCTTAAATCTTTCAGTAAGTAATATTTATAATCCAGTATTCAGTTTGTCGAACACAACAAATTTTGCAATAACAAATAATTACATATTGACAGTTACTGATACAATAACAACATGTTCAAATAGTGACACACTTCAGTTAATTGTCAATACAGAACCTATTGTAACTGCAGGAAACGACACAATAATCTGTAGTGGTTATCCCTTTACACCTTCTGCAACAGGTGCTTTATCATTTGATTGGTCATCTAATTTCGTTAACAATCAAGACACAATTTTAACAGAAGGGATTTATGAACTTGATGTTTTGGGATTTGATGTAAATGGTTGTTTTTCAACAGATACACTAATCCTTCAAATTGTAGGATTGCCAGAAGTAAACGCTGGAAATGATACATTAATTTGTTTAGGGGAAACAATTGATCTAAATGCAATATCCCCACAAAATGTAACGTACACATGGAATAATAATTTGTCCAATGGAATGAGTTATCAGCCATCTCAAGTTGGGATAGAAGTTTTAGTTACAACTATAATTGATAATAATTCTTGTATTGATTCTGATACTTTAATATTGGAAGTTCATGAAGTTCCTTCAGCAGCATTCTCTTATAGCGTTGATTGTAATTCAACTTTTGTATCATTGACAAATACAACCGTTTTTGATAATCAGTTTTCTGATAATTTAAATACATCATGGTATTTAAACGATGTTTATATCTCGAATGAACTCGATAGTTTAAACTACGATTTTTTAAACTCAGGGAATTCAATTATTCAATTAATAGTTAGTAGTCAATTAGCAAATTGTACTGACTCAATAAACCAAACAATTGATGTACCAACGAATCCAATCATAGATTTTAATTATACGCAAGCATGTGATTACATCGTTAATTTCGAAGGTATAATTCCAAGTAATGAAACCATAATTTCAAGTAAGTGGTATTATGATTCAAATCTCTTTGCTGAAAACACATTAAATCCGACTTTTCAGTTTGACTTTTCAGGATTATTTCCAATAACTTTTACTTTTTTAAACGACTTTCCATGTCTTTATGAAATTACTAAGGTCATCAATTTATCAAAAGAAGAAACTTTAAATGATCAAAAAGTACCCAATGTAATAACATTTAATGGTGATGGAATAAACGATGAATTTGATTTAAGTAACCTAATTGAAAATTGTTTAGAATTTGAGTTATTAATTTTTAATCGATGGGGTAATTTGGTGTTCAAATCAATAAATAATGAATCTAATTTTAAAGGTTATGATTTAGATAATAATGAATTAACACAAGGAGTGTATTTTTACAAAATAATAAGTGAAAACCAACTTAAACATGGCACAATAACAATTATAAAATAAAATTTAAAAATATGAAATTTATTATCTTGAGTGGATTTTTATTGATTTCTAACTTTTTCATAAGTCAAAATAGAGTGAAATACACACTATATGGAGAAGCTCATGCATTAAT
>CAMAZP010000059.1 GCA_945863605.1 Chitinophaga pinensis | reverse complement strand
CTGTGTCTTTTGGCATAAGAAAATCAGATGCTACAACTATTTTTTTTACTTTGCTTTGTTTCGCATAATTAATATCACAAGATGAGATTAATATTGAAAGGAATAAAAATGTAATCAACTTATTAAAAATAGACATATAATAATTAGTTTCAATAACTTTGATTTTGTACAAATATAGAAATTTACTAGGTCATTAATGTATTGGATATTTTCATTACTTCCCTATACAAAACTTACTAAAGATATTCCCAAGTAAATCCTTATCAATTTGGATTTCTCCGGTGATATTTCCCAATTGGCGCATCGCTTCTCGAATGTCCATTGCGATGAAATCTCCCGTTGTTCCGTTGTCTAAATCATATTGTGCTTTTTCAAGTGCGCTTGCAGTTTTCAGTAAGGCTTCATGATGGCGCGCATTGGCAACAATTGTTTCGCTTTGTAAGTCAAAAGTTCCAATGATTAGTTCTACGAGTTTACTTTTTAATTGGTCAATTCCCAATCCTTTTTTGGCGCTTATCGCAATGCTATTTTCTATTTCAATGCTATTGATGTCAACTTTGTTAAGCACTAATAAAACCTCTTTGTCTTGATGAAGTTCTATTAATTCTGCTTTCCATGATTGAACTTGCGCGACATTTTCTGGGTTGCTTGCATCTGCCATACATAAAACGATGCTCGCTTGTTCTATTTTTTGCTGTGATCGTTCAATACCTAAAGCTTCGATTGTTTCGGTTGTTTCTCGGATTCCAGCTGTGTCAATTAATCGAAAAAGAATTCCATCAATGTTCAATGTTTCTTCAATGACATCTCTCGTTGTTCCCGCAATATTTGAAACAATTGCGCGGTCTTCACCTAATAATTGATTTAATAATGTGCTTTTTCCAGTATTTGGTGCACCAACAATCGCCACAGGAACACCATTTTTGAGTGCGTTTCCAAGTGCAAAAGATTGAGCCAAACGTTTCACAATTCGTAACACTTCTGACACTAAAGCTTTCAATTGTGTTCGGTCAGCAAACTCCACATCTTCTTCTGCGAAGTCTAATTCGAGTTCAATTAAAGATGCGAAATGAATTAGTTTTTCGCGCAAATCGTGTAGTTCGTGAGAGAAGTTTCCTCGCAATTGACGAAGGGCAATTTGATGCGCTTGTTTAGATTGAGAGGCAATTAAATCCGCAACAGCTTCTGCTTGTGACAAGTCTAACTTTCCGTTCATAAAAGCACGCTTCGTGAATTCGCCTGGCTCAGCCAAACGACAAGCAGCACTTACTAAAGTTTCTAGAATTTGTTGCTGAATGTAGGGGGAAGCGTGACAAGAAATTTCCACACTTTCTTCGCCAGTAAAACTTTTACTTGTATCAAAAACGCTAATTAAAACTTCATCAATCGTATCACCTTTGGCTGATTTAAAAAGTCCAAAATGAACAGTGTGAGAAGCTTTGTCAGATAATTTTTTACTAAAGAATTGTTCTGTTTTCTGCTTAGAATTGTTTCCAGAAACACGTATAATAGCAATAGCACCAATTGCGTTTGGGGTTGCTAAAGCACAAATTGTGTCGTTGTTTTGAGGCATGTTGCAAAACTAATTCAAAAATGGAAGAATTGAACTTTAATTTTCCTACTTAGAACGGTTTGTTTTTAAGTTTAAACTTTAGAATATTTCTAAAAAACAAAAAAGGCTGCATCTTTCGAAACAGCCTTCTTTAAATTTTATTTTATGGATTATTTGATAACAACTGATTTAGTTGAAGTCATTCCATTTGAAGTAATTGAAACGATGTAGCTTCCTTTAGCAACAGTTGAAGTTGGGATAGAAATTACTTGTGTTCCATTTAAGTTTGATAAGTTTTGGTTAGCAATTACGCGACCTTGTAAATCAACTAATTTCACAGAGTAGTCTGCGTTTTTAGCTTCAAAAGAAACATTTACTTCTGTAGAAGCTGGGTTAGGATATACATTTAAACTTACTAATTCATTTTCACCTAAGCTAGTTGCACTAGAGATATTAATGTTATCTATGTACATATTGTTTCCGAAATCAGATGTTCCTACGTATTTAACAAAAACCTCAGTTTGACCAGCGAATGCAGCTAAAGAAACCGTTTCTGTTCTCCAATCTGCTGCTGTAGCTGGAGTAAATGAAGTAGCTAGTGTATCTCCAGTTGATAAATTTACTCCTTGTTTGTTATAAACAGACGTCCAAGTAGTTCCACAATTAGTTGAAACAAATACTTCTAATTTATCATCTTCAGGATTTGCAGCTGAATAACCTCTGTAAGCAACATCAAAAGACAAAGAAGGATCTGTTAGTGATGAAAGATTTACTGGCTCAATAGATAAATCTCCTTTGCTACCAGCTGAGTAATTGAAACAATCAAATTTCATTCTACCTGTGTTGTAAGTCCAATTGGTACCAGTAGCTGAACTTACTTTATATTCAGCGTAAGGGAATGCAGTTGAAGTAAAATCTTGAGCTAGAGGTGCAGCAGCAGCAGTATAGACTGTTAAAGTTGTATTAATCACACCATTAGATAAAACTGCGTCACCAGCTGTTGTAACCGTTGCAACCATTGCTCCTGAGGAAGGGTTTGCAATTGGAGTACAAGTAATTGTTGCAATACCATAAGTAGCTAAGTTTCCTGTGTATGTTCCAGTTGAAACAGTATTTCCACCTTGAGTAATAGTAACAGTAGCACTTGTTAAGTTAGTTGTTCCATTATTTTGGATAGTAACTTCTGGTGTATGAGAAGATCCTGTACAAATATAAGTATCAGCATCATAAGACATCATTATTACGTCAGCTGCTTCAGTTGCTGGAGGAGGACATGATCCAACTGTAGCGTAAAATCCATCTGCAGTTAATTGACCAACTTCAGTAACTACACGGTTAGGACAAATTTTATAAATCGTTGGAAAATAAGCAATATTATAACCATCATTAATTTGATTAGCTGTTGCTGTTACTGGGTTTGCCATAGGGAATGGGATTTGACCTAAAGTAGCATTTGGTTCTATCCAATTACCAATTGAACCATTACCATCTAACATTGTAGCATCAGCAGTTGTTCCGTCTCCATCTAACCAAATAACCATAACGTTATCTGTAGTTGATGCACTAACACCTAATTGTCCCGCAGGGCCATGGTTGACGTAAAGCTCATCTAATGCTCCAGTTAAGTGGTGATTCCAACAAGGACCACACCAAGTAGCTGAAACATCCAAGAATACTGTATATCCAGCATCTAAATAATCATAAAGTTTGTAAGTTCCATCGCTATTCATACCTGCTGCAGAAAGCCAAGATTGATAAGCAGAAACAGTAAAGTCAGGTGCAATACTTCCGTCTGGCAACTGAGCTTTTACTGAAGAAATACTAGCGAAGATAGCTAGACTAAGTAAAAGTTTTTTCATGGTTAAAAGTTTAATATATTAGCGTAAAATTAACAATAAGTTTAACTTATGAAAAGAAAATTGGTATTTTTTTCTGGTGCAGGTATTAGTGCCGAAAGTGGAATCAGTACTTTTCGAGATTCTAGCGGTCTTTGGGAACACTATAATATTGAAGATGTTGCAACACCTGAAGCTTGGAATACGAATACTGATTTGGTAAGTGATTTTTACAATCAGCGCAGAAAACAGGTTATTCAATCAGAGCCAAATTCAGCTCATAAACTAATTGCGACTTTAGAAAATGAGTTTTATGTAAACGTGATAACTCAAAACATTGACGACTTACACGAGCGAGCTGGTTCAAAAAACGTATTGCATTTACATGGAAATATTCGTCTTGCAAAGTCTTCTGGTCCAAAACAAGAAGAAAAATTTTATCCAATTGATGGTTGGGAATTAACAGTAAACGACAAATGTACAGAAGGTTTCCGCCTGCGTCCACATGTGGTTTGGTTTGGCGAACAAGTTCCTGCTTTAAATGATGCTGCAAAAATTATTCAAGAAGCTGATATATTAGTTGTGATTGGAACTTCGCTTCAAGTTTATCCTGCCGCTGGATTGGTTCATCTTGCTCCAGATAATTGTAAATGTTATGTTATTGACCCAAATGTTGATGATTTTGAAATTCCATCAAATTTTGTTAATATCAAGTCTAAGGCAAGCGATGGTATGCGAGAATTGATTAAAAGAATTTTAGATTAGTAACTTTACTTTTCTTCTGAGTAATAATCATTTGCTAAAAAATAATCCAACATTGCTTCTTTAATTAAATGTTGTTGATCGTTGTGGGTTAAAGTCGGAAGCTCTTTTAAAAGTTTAAAATGTGGCCATTCATCCTCGTCTTTTCCAACAAATTCGTAGTAACCATAAGGTTCCAACAAGGTACAAACTGCAATATGTAGTATATCCGTTTTTTCTTGTTTTGTAAAGTTTTTGTAGCCTATTCCTAGTTCGTTTACACCAATCAAAAACAACAATGCTTGTACATCCATTCCACCGCCAAAGTCTTTTTCAAGATGCAATTTTAGTTTTTGAAAACGTAATTCTAAATCATGATCCATAGCGCAAAAATACATTAAAAGTGTTTGAGAAACTATTACAATCAAATGCTTTAGACATAAAAAAGAAAGAATAACTTTTAATTCTTCACGACACTTTTCGTTTCTGACTTGATTCCATTATTCAACGAAATATAATAGATTCCTCTTTCAAAGTTTAGAAGTGAAATAGTTCCATTATTTGCAATCAATCCTTTTGATAATACTCTTCCTTGAGCATCTGAAAGTTCATAATTAAGGGACGAGCTTTTGAAATTTAAGTAGACAAAATCATTTGTTGGATTGGGATAAATGTTAATTCCAAAATCAGCTACAGACTCACCTATGGATGCTTGCGAA
>CAMAZP010000058.1 GCA_945863605.1 Chitinophaga pinensis | reverse complement strand
AGTTGAACTGTTGGTGGCTCTGTAATAGATAAACTTATCGTTTTTGATGTTACAATTTCTGCTTTGAAATAGTTGTTTTCTCCATATCTCTTTCCTCTGACACCATTGATAACTGCACTTTTATTTCCTTGAATCTGACTCCAATAAGTAGGGTAAAAATAGTCGTAAACTAATTCTCGATGGTTTTGTAAAATGGATTTTTGAGCATATTCAGCAAATTGAATGTAGAAGAAATTATAGCTGCTTTCTTCCGTCCAATGGTTCATTAAAATTTCCTTTTTCGATTGCGAAAAAAGTTTTCCATCTTTATCATAGCAAGTCGTTTTGCCATTTTTTTCCAAACTATAATAAATCACGTTTCCGTCTCCAGAATAATACAATGGAATGAAACTCGTGTAAGAAGTGTCGATTTGGGTAGGGTTATTTCGGTTGATTACGGCTACTTTTCCTGTTAATGTAATTCCAACATATAAACTTTTGGTGAATAAAAACAAATCCGAAAAAAGCGGTTGAAACACCCAATTACAATTTTCGTCAAGGAGCCCTTTTTTGTAGTTTTGTTGCACAATCATCGCTTCCCAATCATAAGGAATTGCATCAAAATCAGAATCGACGCGTTGCACACCAAGTGTATCGTAAATGCGCCATTTTCCTTTCATTGTCTGTGCCCAAATACGATTTTTACTAGCAAATTGTTGGTTGATTTGTGTATGACTTTCTTTGAAAAGTAAGCCCTTTCGCGGATGAATTAAGTTCATTCCGTCAGCTGTCTGAACCGTAGGAAGTCCACCGTTGAAAAGATCAATATGTCTTACTTTGGTTACACTACTGGTGTTTTTATCATAAATAAACCCTCCCATATTTCCACTAATTAATAAAAGGTGACCAAAACTTTTGGGTAAATTGTACCCATACACTTCTTGTCGCCACATTTTTTGTGTTTGATCGTAAATCAAAGGATAATAATTCTGCTCATATTGAAAAAGATAAATACTGTCAAGTTGTGCTTTGAAGGTAACAGGTTGCGTCTTAAAACCGGTTGTAATTGCTTCTGTTAAAAGTATTCTATTCACTTGTGGAACGCCATTATTTCCAGATTCAACCAATAAACCCTCGAAGTTGTTGGTGATAAGAATTGTTGCATTTGTGGCTGGAACCAAAACAACTCCTTTTTCATCCATAATTCCCCAATTGAAACCTTTATCTTGTCGTTTGCCGAAGAAAAAATAAACACGATAAGCATCTTGAGCGTAGTAATCCGTTTTTGGAACGCGAATACTCTTCGTCATAAATGTGTCAGCTTCAGCGAGTTTTTTGCCTTTCACATCGATTAAATCGTAGGAATTAGTTTCGGAGAGATACCCAAAATAGCGCGCACTTGAAACAGTTTGAACTTGCGCATAGATCGTAATTAGCTTTTCGTAAATAGGAGCTAAATGAACTTTCCAATCGCCGTTTAAGATTCCTTTTTTGCCGTTTTCTATGAAAACAAATTGATGATGACTGTGCAAACATGGTAAGGAGTTACTGTAATTATACAAGTTTTTTTCGAAAGTATATTTTGGCCAAACTATCGCTTTTCCTTCTGCGCTGAAAAGTCCGTATTTGTTGTTTTTGAGTACGGTATAATTTTCTCCACAAGGTGTTACTTTATCAAAAGTGCTGTCGGAAAGCAATTTACCTTCAGAAGAGAAGAAGCGGACATTTCCCATCACAGTACTTGATTCTACCAAATTATCGCCCACAACAAAAACAGATTGCTCATTGAATTTGTAAATCATCACCCCATCAAAATAAGGCAAAAGTGGGGTTCCGTTTGCTTCTAAAATAGTCGATTGGTGTTTCGGAAGACCCGTTTTTGAGTAGCTTGTTTTAACCACCAAAAATCGTCCTTTAATTAATTGTTGAATGGAACTAAACTCTTGTGGAAGCACCCAAACTTTAGAAGTGTCCATAATTCCCATCAGATTCTGAGTGTAACTGTTTTCCACTTTTTTGCTCACCAAAACAAAACGGTCAGCCGTCAGCATATTGATTTGATCGTATTTTGCACCGACGAAAACTTTTCCTGTTCGGGTTAAAACTCCCCATTTATCACCTTCTTTAAAAGTGAAAAATCCACTTTGTTGTAATTGAATCTCTTGGTAATGCGCAGGAACAACCCATTTTTTATCAGTGTTTTTCAATCCATACGCACAAGCAATCGGATCGCGAACAATTTGCAATTGTGAAAAGGTAAAAGCGTTAATCAACAACGTGAAGAAGAGCAATTTTACTTTCATAAAACTAAGATACACCTTTGAGGGGAATTGGTTTGAAAAATGTCTTGAAATCTAAAAAATTCATTTAAAATAAAAGATTATATTTCATCATTTAAAAATAGATGTTTCAATCTTGTAAGTATTTTCAATTCTCTATTTCCATTCTTTTTTTATCAGTTTTAAAAACTAACTTTGCACCCGTATGAAGCACATCAGAAATTTTTGCATAATTGCCCACATTGACCACGGAAAAAGCACACTTGCTGACCGTTTACTACAAACTACAGGAACAATCTCCGACCGAGAGATGCAAGCGCAAGCCTTGGACGACATGGATTTGGAGCGCGAACGTGGGATTACGATTAAAAGTCACGCCATTCAGATGAATTACAAACACGATGGCCAAGAATACATTTTAAACTTAATCGACACTCCCGGACACGTTGATTTTTCTTACGAAGTTTCGCGTTCAATTGCTGCTTGTGAAGGCGCTTTGTTGATTGTTGATGCATCGCAAGGAATTGAAGCACAAACCATTTCCAACTTATATTTGGCATTAGAGCACGATTTGGAAATCATTCCAATCTTGAATAAAATGGACTTACCGGGCGCAATGCCTGAAGAAGTTTCCGACCAAATTATGGAATTGATTGGCTGCGATTTGGAAGACATTATTCAAGCTTCCGGAAAAACAGGACTTGGTGTAGACAAAATTTTAGACGCAATTATCAACCGTGTTCCAGCTCCAAAAGGAGACGAAAACGCACCGTTACAAGCGATGATTTTTGACTCGGTTTTCAATCCGTTTAGAGGAATTATAGCTTATTACCGTATTCGTAATGGCGTTTTGAAAAAAGGTGATAAAGTGCGTTTCTTCAATACAGGTAAGACTTACAACGCTGACGAAATCGGAATTCTAAAAATGGATTTATCACCTCGAAAAGAAGTACGAACAGGAGACGTTGGTTACATCATTTCTGGTATCAAGCAAGCTAAAGAAGTAAAAGTAGGTGATACAATTACCTTGGCTGAAAATCCATGCGAAGAATCAATAAAAGGATTTGAGGACGTGAAACCAATGGTATTTGCTGGAATTTACCCTGTTGATACAGAAGATTATGAAGAATTGCGTTACTCGATGGAGAAATTGCAATTGAACGATTCATCGTTGGTTTTCGAACCGGAATCTTCTGCCGCTTTAGGTTTTGGTTTCCGTTGTGGATTCTTAGGAATGTTGCACATGGAAATCATTCAAGAACGTTTGGAACGCGAGTTCAATATGACGGTAATTACTACTGTACCAAACGTTTCGTACAAATCGTACATGAAAAAGAACCCTGATAAAGTCTTAATCGTGAACAATCCTTCTGAACTGCCTGATCCTTCTGGAATGGACAGAATCGAAGAACCTTATATCAAAGCGCAAGTAATTACAAAATCTGAATATGTTGGTTCAATTATGACTTTGTGTATTGAAAAACGTGGCGAATTGACTAATCAAGTTTATTTGACGCAAGACCGTGTGGAAATTACGTTTGAAATGCCTCTAGCGGAGATTGTCTTTGACTTCTACGACCGTTTGAAATCCGTTTCTCGTGGCTATGCATCATTCGATTATCATCCAATTGGCTACCGTGAATCCGACTTAATCAAAATGGATTTAATGTTAAATGCTGAACAAGTTGATGCTTTATCTGCTTTAGTACATAGAAGTAATGCATTCGATTTAGGAAAGAAAATTTGTTTGAAGTTGAAAGAATTGATTCCTCGTCAACAATTTGAAATTCCGATACAAGCAGCGATTGGAGCGAAAATTATTGCACGTGAAACCATCAAAGCATTGCGTAAAGACGTTACCGCAAAATGTTACGGTGGAGATATTTCTCGTAAACGTAAATTATTAGAGAAACAAAAAGAAGGTAAGAAACGTATGCGTCAAGTGGGACGAGTGGAAATTCCACAAGAAGCGTTCTTAGCAGTATTAAAATTAAACGATTAAAAACAGAAAAAATGAACCTAACTTTAATTAATATTTTAAAACACGCACATTCAGGTTTGCGTTGGGTAGCCTTGATATTATTGCTTTTGGCTATTGTAAATTCATTAACGGCAAGATCTTACGAAAAGAAACACAAAATGATTAATCTTTTTGCAATGGTTTCATTACATACGCAATTATTGATTGGTTTGATTTTGTATTTTATTTCCGATAAAGTGAAATTTTTTGATGGTTGGATGAAAGACGCATTTTACCGTTTTTATGGAATGGAGCATTTATTAGGAATGGTAGTTGCAATTGTATTGGTTACTATTGGAAGAAAAATTGCTGAGAAACAAACAAACGATCTTGATAAACACAAAAAAATCCGCATTTGGTATACAATCGGATTAGTAATAATCATTGCGTCGATTCCTTGGCCATTCAGAACAGCATTAGGCGGAGCATGGTTTTAAGAAGTAGTTTTTTTGTTGCTTCCATTTTGTTGTTGACAGCATGTGGAAGTGGTGGTTCAAAAAATGATTCTTTACCAAGTGAAACACCTGAAGAAAAAGGTGAAAGCTTGTATGTGCTAAATTGTGCTTCCTGTCACGGAGAGGATGGAAAATTGGGTTCATCTGGAGCAAAAGATCTTTCGGTTTCTAAATTGAGTGACCAACAAATTGAACAAATTATCCGAAAAGGAAAAAACGCAATGCCTGCTCAGGAAGCTGTTTTAGAAACGGATGAAAACATTAAATTAGTAATAGAGCACGTAAAAACGTTGAAAAATAAGCCATAACGAGATTCGTCACA
>CAMAZP010000057.1 GCA_945863605.1 Chitinophaga pinensis | reverse complement strand
TATGATTCCACTAAGATACTTAATTTGCTCGAAATTTCTTTGAATTTTCACGATGAGCCTTTTACATCATTTTCTTTATTAAATCAAATGGCTGTAATGTCTGATGCAAGTAAGGACGGCGTCAAGGTGATACTGGATGGGCAAGGCGCTGACGAAATTTTCATGGGCTACAGAAAGTTTTATTACAAGTATATTTTTGAATTATTCAAGAATAAAAATTATTTTTCGTTTTTTAGGGAAGTGTTTTATTTCTTTCGTTTTGCAAAATCAAAACAATTAATCAACTTGTACCATTCACGTCGTATTTTGAAATTAGTCGGTAATCAAAAATTGATTTTAAATGAATATTTCAAAAATATGGCTTGTGAAGAACCAGCAGCATATCTTAGCAACTCCGCAAAAGACATGTCTAAATTAGATATAGAAAAATATAGCTATCCCATTCTTTTAAGGCTAGCAGACAGAAGCTCGATGGCTTTTTCAATTGAATCTCGAGTTCCATTCTTGGATCATCGAATTGTGGAATTTGTTTTTTCCCTTCCGGCCTCATATTTTTTCAAGCGTGGAGATGTTAAAAGTGTTTTAAAAGATGCTTTGTTTGGTATTTTGCCTCAAAAAATTATAGATAGACGTTCAAAACTTGGTTTCGAGGCTCCTGATGAACTTTTTTTAAAAGGTGGATTAAGAGATGCTCTTTTTAATCATTTCGAGACAATGAACAATCCCTATCTTGATAATTGTTTTATTAGAAGGGATTTTAGTTCTTATCCACATAAATCGCAGTTGAATTATAGAGATTTTTTTAAAATATTTATCTTTGATAAATGGTATTCAAAACATTTTTACAATGAGGAATTTTAGTAATGTACTTGTATTAGCGCCGCACACAGATGATGGCGAGTTAGGAGCTGGTGGATTAATATCTAAGCTTATTGAGAATGATGCGATGGTAACTTACGTGGCATTTAGTACAGCGTCTAAGTCTGTCCCAGATGGTTTTCCTAAAGATATTTTGAAAACTGAAGTGAGGAATGCGACATCTGCACTTGGAATTCCCGAAAAAAATTTGATTATCTACGATTTTGAAGTTCGTAAATTAAACTATGTGAGGCAAGAAATACTTGAGTATTTAGTACAATTGAGAAAAAATAGTAATTACGACTTAGTGTTAATTCCCGCTCTAAATGATTTGCATCAAGATCATTCTACTGTAGCAATTGAGGCATTGCGGGCTTTTAAAAATACTACAATTCTGGCTTATGAGCTCATTTGGAATAATATTTCTTTTAATTGTCAGTGTTTTGTGAGTTTAAATGAAAATCATGTGAATGCGAAAGTAAATGCATTATCTAAGTATAATTCTCAAGGATTTAGAGAGTATCTTTCTCCGGATTTTATTCGTTCTTTAGCGAAAACGCGAGGTGTTCAGGCTGGGTTAGATTATGCTGAAGCTTTTGAAGTGATAAGATTATTTATTTAATTTATGGTAACGGTCAAGGAAATTATTGAACGCTATGACATAACGAATTGGCGGGGTGATTTGAATAGGATAGTAAAAAAAATAGGTTCTATTGATACTTTAGGTTCTTGTGGTGAAAGTTTATATTGGGTTAGCCAAAAGAATGAACACCAGTTAGTGGCTTTAAATAAAGGTATAATTATATGTTCAAATTATAGTGGTAACTACAGTCAAGATGTCACATATTTGTTTGTTCCTGACCCAAGAAAGATTTTTGCTGATGTAATTGAAGATTTCTTTTACATACCAGAACCTCGTGTAATAAGTAAACATGCTTCGATAGATAATTGCACAGTTGTTGGATTGTCGTTGTCAATAGGAGCTTTTGCAATCATAGAAAGTGGTTGTGTTATTGGCAACAATGTTGAAATTGGATCGGGTACAATAATTAAGAGAAATACAATCATAGGAAATAATGTAGTAATCGGTGCTAATTGTACCATCGGAGGTATAGGTTTTGGTTATGTTGATGACGTTTGCGGGTTAAAAAGGCAGATGCGGCATATTGGGAATGTAATTATTAAGGATTTTGTTGAGATAGGAAATAATACTTGTATTGATAGAGCGGTTATTGGAAGTACTATTTTAGAGGAGAATGTAAAGGTTGACAATTTAGTTCACGTAGCTCACGGAGTTAAAATTGGCGAGAATACTCTAATTATTGCCTCCGCTCAAATTGCCGGCAGTGTTAAGATTGGTCGAAATTGCTGGGTTGCTCCGAATTCTTCAATTATTCAAAAAGTGACACTAGGCAATAATGTTACTGTGGGTATTGGGGCAGTTGTTCTTAAGGATGTTCCTGATGGTGGTGTGGTTATGGGTAATCCTGCTAGAAATATTCGGCCAAATTAATTGCATATTTATTCTATTTCTATAAAAAGATATAATGAAAATTTGGTATATATCTAAATATGCATGTCCGGAAAAATATAACTTTGGTACTAGGCACTTCGCTTTTGCGAAAGAGTTTAATTCGCTAGGTAATGAGACTATAGTATTTACTTCAAATAGTAATCATGTAGTTTCTGGCTTGCCTCAATTCAGCGGTTTATTCAAGATAGAAATTATTGAAGGAGTAAAGACAGTATGGATAAATACTCCGTCATATCAGGGTTCAAAATCTTTTGGCAGGATTTGGTCATGGATTTTGTTTGAAATAAGATTAGTAAGGACCGTACGTCAATTGGGATGTCATCCAGATGTGGTTATAGCTTCTTCACTTTCGCTGTTTACCATCATCTCGGGGGCCATGCTGAAGAAAAAGTATAAAGCAAAACTAGTTTTTGAAGTTAGAGATATATGGCCCCTGACCTTGAAGTATGTTTCGAATTTAAAACCGATAAATCCGGTGTATTGTTTGTTCTCATTGATAGAAAAATATGGCTACAATAGATCTGATTTAATAGTAGGTTCAATGCCTGCGTTGAATAAACATGTTGAGAATATAATAAATGATTCAAAAAAGGTTTGTTATATTCCACATGGATTTGATTTGAGTAAATTTGAAGTAGAGGAACCAAATTTTAAGGAATATGGCGTTTTGATTAATGATGATGATTTTGTCGTTTCATACTCCGGCACCATTGGAAGAGTCAATTCAGTCGAATTTTTACTGCGTGCTGCAAAAAATATTTCATTAATCAATGATAAAATTGTATTTTTAATTATAGGAGAAGGAGAGTTAAAAAATGAATTCAAGCAAGAATGTCATGACTTCAATCGCATATACTTTTTGCCCAAAGTCAGTAAATCTAATTTGATTGGGATATTGAAAAAATCAGATCTTCTTTATTATGGGGCCAGAAAGTGTGATCTATATAATTTTGGAGTTTCTCCAAATAAATTAAATGATTATTTATATGCTTCGAGGCCAATACTAGCGTCCTTTTCAGGATATGATGATTTATTTGAATCATCAGGTTGTGGATTAATTGTTGAAGCGGAGAATGTCAGCGCCATAGAATCAGGAATATTATATTTTTATTCCATGCCCAGAGATCTTCGCGAGAGAATTGGTAAGTCGGGGCATGATTATTTGATGAATTTTCGAACGTCACGTTTTTTAGCTAAGAATTACTTGAATTGTATTGAACGAAGTTAAGTTGTACTTTTGGTGTAGAAAAAATTACATAAACGAATGAAAGACCTTGTAATATACGGTGCTGGTGGTTTAGGATCAGAAGTGCTAGAGCTGGTAAATAATATCAACAAAAAAAGTGCAATTTGGAATGTTATAGGTTTCTATGATGATTATGTCCAAGCGGGATCCGTAGTGAGTTGTAAACGAGTATTGGGAGGCCTAGAGGATTTATGTCAATCGGACGTTAAAAACGTTGTCATTGCCATTGGTAATCCTGAGGTACGTGCAAACTTGATGTTAACTCTATTTGAAAAGGAGTTTCCTGTTCTAATTCATCCAACCGTTGTCATTCCAGAGATATCTGTTTCAATTGGTTCGGGAAGTATTATTGCAGCGAATACATTTATCTCAGTAAATACAATTATAGATAAAGGGGTCTTGATCAATGTTGGTTGTTCAATCGGTCATGATGTTGAAATCGGAAAATTTTGCACTATAAATCCAGGATCTAGGGTGTCTGGATCTGTTAAATTGGGAGATGGCGTTTTCGTAGGAGTAGGTTCTATACTGAACAATAATATTTCAATAGCAAATGATGTTAAAATAGGTGCTGGAGCGGTAGTTCTAAAGTCAGTAGAAAAAAAATCAACAGTGTTCGGTAATCCTGCGCGAGTTGTATTAGAATAAGTAAAAATAACAGTTTAAAACAACAAAGATGGAAAACAATCAAAAATTAGTACATGCCTTTCATGAGGCATTAGGAATCGATTCAAACTTAATTAAGGATAATCTCACTTATCAGAGCATTCCTGAATGGGATTCTATTTCTCACATGATATTAATAAGCCAATTAGAGGAAGATTTTAATGTTTCGATTGAAACTGATGATGTAATTGACTTGAGTTCATTCAAAAAGGCTCGAGAAATTTTGATTAAACTTGGAATAAATTTTTAATATGTTACTTCGTGATAAATTTTGTCTAATTACCGGGGCTTCAAAAGGCATAGGAAAAGCAATAAGTGAAATCTTCGCAAAGGAGGGGGCAATAATTATTGCTACAGGTCGAGATTTGGAATCGTTGAATTTAATGGTTTCAGATCTTCCTGTATATTCAGCGCCACATTTGGTTTTTAAAATGGATGTAACCAAAGAAGAGGATGTTTTGAGAGTATTCAATGAGTTAAGTCAAAACAAAATTTTTATCCATTGTATTGTCAATAATGCAGGTATAATGGAAGATGCGACGCTTCAAATGGTCAGAACAGATTTAATACACAAAATTTATAATACCAATGTATTGGGGACAATTTTGCCTTCTCAGAATGCGATAAAGCACTTCTTGAGAAACAGATGTGGTTCTATTATTAATTTGAGTTCAATTATTGGTACCAAAGGTAATTTAGGCCAAAGTATTTATGGTTCTTCTAAATCGGCGATTATTGGATTTACCAAATCATTAAGTAAAGAATTGGCACCATTGAATATACGTGTAAATGCCATTGCCCCTGGCTTTATTGACACCGATATGATTAAGGGTATGGATCAGAAG
>CAMAZP010000056.1 GCA_945863605.1 Chitinophaga pinensis | reverse complement strand
GTTTTTTAGAAACCACAAAATATTTTGAATCGTCACAAAATTCTGTTAAGTTCAATTTTTCTCCTTTCAAATTGGTTGTGCTTAAAACCATCATAACCGGATTAAAATGAGTACTTTGAATCATTTGCTTATACTGATCAGGATTGTTAGAAATTTGAGCTTTTTCAACTATTTGTTTCCTAATAATTCCATTCTCCTCTACATGAAATGGACCTCCACCAGGTTGACCTTCATTTCTTACCATCCCACAGATGCGAATTGGACGATTTAAAAGTTGAATTAATTGTTCATCGCTTTCCAGTGAGTCTAATTCTGAACTAGAAAAAACGTCGTACTTATTATTTAATATTTTAAGATGTTCAATATTTAATTCTCTTTCTATAGGTATTAATTCTTGCTTGAATTCATAAAGCAAAGCACCAATTGCACTCCATACTTTAATAGAAGGATCTGATTTCGAATAATGTTGCACATTATCTACGTTTTTAACAAAGATCAATTCTCCTTCAACTTCTTGTAGATTGTGCAATAAAGCACCATGTCCTGCAGGACGTCTCAGAGGCTGATGCTCATCATTTAGAACTAAATTACCATCTAATTCAAAAACATAGGAATCGGTAGCTTGATTTTGTTCTGAATAAGAAACTTGAAAATTTGTTCCGGTTAAACCTTCAATTTGACTGATGGTTTTCTTGAAAAGGTCTTCAAATCTTTTTTGTATTGTAAAATGAAAGTGTAATTGATTTACTCTTAATAAATTTGCTTGAACGATATGCTCCTGAATTGGATTTAATACAAAAGGTTCTAAAACATGAAAAGGAATAAGACCTTTTGGCATTTCACCGTAAGACATCCCCTCTTTTTGAAGTAAAAAATTTGCAAATTCCTCTAGAGACACTTCAAAATTGATGAGTTTTGTTTGTAGTTCTATTGAAAGATGTCTAAAAAAAGCAAATTTTTGTATTTGATTTAAAAAACGCTCCACCAAACTTCGATTTTCATCTGTTGGATTACTTAAAAAATCAAATAAAAATTCAAACATTCTTGAGCCAGATCCAGAGGCCGGAATAAAAACGCCTATTTTACAATTTAAGTTTTTAAATGAATTATTGTATGCATTCCATTCAGATTCTGATAATTTTAAAATACCATTTCCGATTCGACATGGTGCAATTATATTCAGCTTAGGATTTGGCTGACTAACTTTTACCAGTTGCGAATTAATTTGTTGTTCTTGTGTTGTAGTCATTAATTATTTAATCTAAAATTGTTTCTTTGCACTGTGAATATAGTTTTCGAATATATAAAATATAAATGGAAAGCAAAGGAAAGACATGGAATTCATTCACCTTATGTTTATGATTTAGTTGATAAGGTATTTAAAATTAGTTTTTCGTATTCAAATTTAAAGCTTCTAAAACAAACGTTTAAAAGTTTAGAAAAGAATAAAAAAACAATAACAATCAAAGACTTTGGAGCTGGTTCACATAAACTTGGAAACACACGTACAATTCAACAAATTTTCAAGACAAGTTCAAGTAAAGGTCAATACGGTAAAATTTTATTTCAATTTAGTAATTATTTTCAACCAAAACATATCTTAGAGCTTGGAACTTCACTAGGAATTGGAACTTTACATTTTCATTTAGGAAATCCTAACTGTCAAATTACGACAGTTGAAGCTTGCCCTGAAACATTTAATTTTACTCGAGAATTTCTAAAAGATAAAGTTTCATCTATTATTTTTATTGAATCAACTTTTAGTGATTTTTTGAATAAAATTTCAACTGAAAAATATGATTTAATCTTTGTGGATGGACATCACGATGGAAATGCTACGATTGATTATATGCAAAAATTAGAAAACAATTCTCATAACGAAACTATATTTATCCTTGACGACATTCGTTGGAGTGAGGATATGTTTGACGCATGGAATTATTTACGAAATTCCGATAAATACAATGTTTCAATTGACTTATTTAGAATGGGTATTTTGATTCCACGAAAACAACAGGTGAAAGAGCACTTTATACTTCGTGGAAAGTAGTCTAATAAGTCGTAAACAACAATTCTAAAATTTCTGGTTGAACACTAATTGGTTGATTATCAATGATTTGTTTTTGAGAATCTTTAGTGTAAAAAATCGTTGAAGCATCCATAAGTACTGTTTCCTCTGTAACCAATGGCGCTGTATAGGAGTCCAAAAATAAATCTACTTTTCCATTTGTCATTATTTCTTCTTCAACAAAAGCAGTCTTTAATGTATTTGTCGAAGCAATCGAAATTGGATCTTCTGATAATTTTTGTATCTCCTCCTCGATTTCAAAATTGGAGTTTGTTACTTTTTTGACTGTTTTTTGAATCTCAATTTTCTCTTTTTCTACTTTCTGTTTTTTAGATTGCAAGATTGGAGTTTCAGTTTGAAAATTGGAGTTTACGAAATAACCAATTCCAAATATGAAAAGTAAACCAAATGCTAGTTGAAATCCTGGTTGTAAAACAATAGGACGAAATGCTGGAAAAAAGAAATTCTTCCAATCAAATGAAGGTTTATTGCTATGAACTTGAATAAACATTTCATCTAGTTCGTTCTTGCGCGTAGATTGTTCTTTCTCACTTGCTTGTTTATACGATTGAACGCCAACAAACAAATGCTGTAAATCCAAAAATTCTTCTTCCGTCGTAAACCAATCTTTCATTTCTTCTCGTTGCACCTCTGATAGCTCGTGAAAAGTCATAGTGCGAATGATTTCAATTTGATATTCTTCCATTTTCTAATAGTTTAAAATTGGATTATAAACTTTTAACTTCTCTGCCAAAAACTTTGTTGCATAAAACAAACGCGATTTCACAGTTCCTTCATTGATTTCCATTACTTCTGCAATTTCTTTCATCGAAAGTCCTTCTAGGTGTCTCAACGCAAAAACTTCTCTATGTTTTTCATCCATTTTTGCTAGATTTTCTTCAAAAGCATGTTGAAACTGAATATCTTGAACTTCTGCTATCACATTTGTACTTGAAGAAATAGAGCGATAATCTTCAACTCCTGTAGTCGTATTTTTTCGCACTGCTTGTTTTTTATATTCATTTTTACACATATTGCTAGCCACTGAAAAAAGCCAAGTTCGAAAGGAACGATTGGTATCAAAATAATCTGGATTTTTAATAATCTTCGCAAAAATATCGTGGACCATATCCTCGGCTTTTTCTCGATCTCCCCAAAGCATATTCTTAAAATAGCCTAAAAGTTGTGCATAAAACCGTTTATACAATTCATCAAAAGCACGTTGATCACCTTTTGACAAGGCTTTCATCAACTCTTCATCCGTCATGGAATTATATTTCAGTTTAAATAATTGCATTAATATTTCTTTTTCAAGCTACCAGATTTTCCTGATTTATTGCTCACTTTTTGAATTTCCATTTCTATTTTTTCCTTATTTCCAAGGTCATCTTTTTGTTCATAGTAACTTTTCAAAAAAAGCAACATAGGTAAATAATTACCGGCATATGCATTACTTAAACTAGTTTGATAAACATTTATTACCTTTTTGTTCAATTGGTTATACCATAAATCTTCTAGTCTTGCACTTTCCGAATCATTTCGGCTTTCTCTGTATTCAAAAATCAAACCACATGTGTATAATTTTGATTGCAATGGAATTAAATAATCTTTTGGTAAAGTCATGGAGATAGCAATATTTTTATTAGCATTCAACTCACAAAAAGATTTTAGATAATTCACATCCACTACTTTTTGAACAGGAATAAAATAACCTTTGGTTGTTAAAACATCGCGATAAGACTGACTTTGCATAAAATCCAAAGAAATTACATCAATGTCGGTTTGTTGATTTTTACTTAATTGATTTTGATAGGCACCATAACTGTCGTTAAATCCGTGGGTTATTAAAGTCGAGTTACCCTCTGCAGACTTGAGAACGTCAGCTGTGTAATCAATAGTTTCTTTTTGAATTACGTTCTTAAATTCTAACTGGTTTAAGTGTTTTTTGGCATTTAAAGTATCTCCTTTAACAATTGCATTTGCAGAAGTTAATTTAAGAACTTCGATATTTCCAGGCTGTTGGTTATAAATAATATTCAGCGATTCTTCTCTGCTAACATCATAATTTCCAGACGAATAATTATATAAATGATACTCAAAAGAATTAGGTGCTATTTCATTCAAATCTTTTACTTTTTCATCTAATGCTTGTTGCATTTCAGGAGTTGGTGTTCGCTGTGTTTTCTGTGTGCTTGATTGTATTTTTGTCTTAGTAAACTCAGTAGAAATAAGCACTTTTTGATTCGCCACTTTTTGGTCCACAGACGAAGGTTGAACTTTTCCAACACTTGAAGTTGATTTTACTTTTTTATCACTTGTATATTTTTCCTTGCGTTCGAGTAATTTATCTGACTGAATAACGACAGAATCCAACAACTCAAAATTCAAAGATTCAGTTGAATTTGAGTTGGTCACCGCATTAAAATTTGATCCATTATTTGTGGAATTTAAATTTGTATTAGGAACTATCTTCGTATTTGAATTTGTTTCTGGAATCTGACTTGCACACGACCAAGCTGAACAAAGTATCAGAATAAGTAAATTGAGTTTCATTTTTTCCTTATTTTGTATCGTTTACACCCGTGTTTGATTTTGGTTCAAAATAAATATCTTTTATATGAAAATAGAGCAATTCAATAAGTTAAGTTTAGTTGAACGAATTAAATTAGTGAAAGAAAATGGGACTTACATTGGTGCACGTGAAAATATGAGTCATTTCATTTATTTATTTACGTTGAATTCAATTTACGTTGAAGTTTTTATACTTAAAAACTTGAATCAAATTCAGTGGATTGAGCTACAACATAATAAAAGTATTATTGCAGAGTATGTTTCAAAAGTAAATATTAATAATTTATTTGAATGATTTTAAGGAGGGGAAAGGAAAATGATAGATGGAGAATTTATTGAATTTATTGTAACAAACGTTTGAGAGGTACAATTACTTCCATTTGATGCAGTTACACTATATGTTCCAGTATTAGAAATGAGAACAGAAGCATTACTTCCCAAATTATTAGACCATTGATAATTTAAAGCTCCTGAAGCTGTTAATGATGTACTTGAACCATTACATATTGTTAATCCACCATTAATTGTAACATTGGGTCCCATGTTTATATTTACTATTTGGTTTAAAGTTACTAATTGGCAAGTAGCAAAAAAAACATTATTAGTATAAATTCCTGACATTGAAAGTGTTGCTGAACTACTAACCAAAGGGTTTTGTATGGTTGATGAAAAATTATTTGGACCAGTCCAATTATAGCTAAATGCTGAATTGCTATTATTAGTTCCAATCGAAAAAGATTGGTTTTCACAAACTGAAATTGTAGGTAATGGATTCGGTGCATCAGCCCAAATTTCTAGGTCATCAAGATAAATTCCCTCATCAACACGATCAAAATTTGATGCTGTGCCTGTGTTCATTGCATTATTAAAACTTGAACAAGTTGAACTATTTCTACCAACGGAAATTATTTTAATTGAAATTGTAATAGAGCCGTTAGGAATATTGTAAATGAACGTATTTGGTGTTTGATAACTATTACAACCCGAGCTTGAAGAAATC
>CAMAZP010000055.1 GCA_945863605.1 Chitinophaga pinensis | reverse complement strand
TGCGTATAAATTAACCCAGGAAGAAAAAGATGCACTAGGGATAAAAGACTCAGAATTGGGGAACGCATTAAGTGGTGCCCTATCTTCTGCTACTGCAGGAATATTAGAAAATAATTCTCAGGTTAAATACGAATTAGATAAATACATTAAAGATAAAAAAATAGCACAAGAATTAGTTAGAAAGTGGTACTCAATAAAAGACGATGGAGCACTTGATTATTCTGTTTTCAACGAAAGAATCAAATTAAGTATGTCAGAAGAGGATAAACAAAGAGTTCAACAAGCCGCAATTGCACAAACAGAAATTGATAAAATGTCTCTAAAGCTAATTAACAATACTTTTGTTGTGTTTACAAAATTAAATTTTGTGTCCAATGCTGTACCTGCAGAAGCAATTCGCCAAATCGCATATGCCGCAGCCGATAAATTAAGCGGAATGTTACAGACTATAGCAAGAAAGGCTGCCGATAAGATATATGAAAAAGCATCAGAAGGCTATTCTGTATGGACAACCGCTTGGTTATATAAGTTAGAGTGGAATGAGCAAATTGCTACTGATTTCAATAAATTATTGTCTTCAAAAGGCATCAATTCATCATTATCAATTGATATCAATGCTTTTAATGCAATGAATTTTAATTTAGAATTTATTGGACAAGAAAAGGCAACTTCATTGGTTACATTCTCGCTTAAAAAAGGAGAGGGAGATAGAACGGAAGATGAAATCATTGATCTTTCTACAGTTAGAAACGTAGATAAGGTATTTACTAAACTACAAAGAGAATATGAGGTATTCAAGCCTTTGTATCAACTTACTGGAGTAGATCCTTTTTCTGCTAAATTAGGCATGAAAGAGGGTTTAGAAGGAGGAGAGAAATTTGAAATTTTAGAAATAAGAGGAGGAGAGTATAATAAAATTGGTACAATTGAAGTAGATAAGAATAAAGTTTGGGATAATCGTTACGGAGCTCCAAAACAAGAAATCGAACAAACTTATTTTAAAGGTAAAAATAAAGATGCTAGAGAGTGGTTTTATGTAAGATTAGTAAAATAAAAATATCAAATAAAGTATGAAAAAAATATTCTTCATTTCTATTCTGTTTTCATTTGTCAACTTGACATTTGGCCAATCAGGAAGAGACCAGAGAAAAGCAAATATCGCCACCGAAGAGTGGCGATATGAGCTAAGCTGTAAAGGGACAGGAGGTTCTGACAATTCTTATTTAATCGATGTCGTTTCTTATTTGAGAGATGACAGATTAGCTATCAACCAGTCAAAGAAAAATGCCGTACATGGTGTTATTTTCAAAGGCGTTTTTGGAAATAGTGTTGGCTGTCAAACAAAACCTGGATTAACTAAAAATGCTAATTTATTTGAAGAGAAAAGAGAGTATTTTGATGCTTTCTTTGCAGACGGCGGTACGTTTTCAAAATTTGTCATACTACCAACAGGAAGACCAGACAAGGTTGACCAGGTGACAAAGACAGAATATCGTGTAAACATGACTGCACAAGTAAACGTAATTGCTTTAAGAGAACAATTAGAAGCAGATGGTATCATTGAAAAATTTGCAAAACTTGATAAAAGTGTTGCTAAGCCAAGTATCATCATTTATCCAAGTGACACTTGGTGTAAGGCCAAGGGATATGTTAAAAAAACAGATGATCAAAATGGCGGCTTTAAAATCACTCCTGATTATGAAAAAGCTATTTTAGACGAGGAGTTTATGACTGCCATGAGCAGTATAAAAAAGCTTTTTATTGACAGAGATTATGATAATTTACTTGACTTGCAAAATGAAATTAAAAAAATTGAGGAAGAAAAAGTTAAGGATGAATTTTCTGATGACGGCAGACAACTTTCTATGTTAGATAAGATACTTAATAAAGTGTCGCCAGATATAAAAATATCAGCCTATTGGAAAGTGATTCCAAAATTGCCTAATTATCAATTAGAATATCAACTTGAAGCACTTGATTCTTATACCTCAGAGCCAGCTTCACAAGAAGGGGGCTTTGGCCCAGAGTCTAGATCTGCATCTATAGGAGAATTAATTTTACAATCAGTAAATGATAAAATGGATGGTTTTATTTTAAGATTTCAAAAATATTTTGATAAAATGCAATCTCAAGGCAGAAAGGTTGAATTAACAATTACAACTTCTTCAAGTTTTGAGGGCAGTTTAGATAAAGAGTATAATGTTGAAGGAGAAGCATATCCATTGAAAGAAATAATTGGAGTTTGGATGACCGACAATGCACTTTCTGAAGGGAATGTATCAGCGTCTAAAAATAAAATGACACTTAAAGATATAAGAATCCCTTTAACCAAAGTGAATAAGTTATCTAAGACTGCAAAACCATCTGCCGTAACTGCACAAACATTTTTAGAAGACCTTAAAAAATATTTAAAAAAGTTTGAAATTAATTCTACAGTTGAACCCGGAAAACTTGGTCTTGCTACACTTGTAATTGGAACTACTCCTGAATAAATATTTTAAAATGAAAACACTTTTAAGTTTTATTTTGCTTTTTTTGAGCTTTGTTGTTAATGCACAAAACTCGCTTGGCAAAAGCGATGACATCGCTAGAATTGTATTGAATACATATGTTCCCACAGATGCCAATATTAAACCTGCGGCGCAAAAATTATTTGAAACTAAACTAAACGCAATAGTTGCTGCAAACGGCATGGGAGGCTCTGGTGCATCACAAAGGTTTTTGATTAGTGGTCAAATAAATGAATTGTCTAAAAACATCATTGTTGGACCTCCCGATCAAATTGTTCTTGAGCTTGAAGTTAACTTGATTATAGGAGATGGATTGGAGGGAACAATTTTTGCTACAGAGGCTATAACTATTAAGTCCATTGGTGATAATGAAACCAAAGCTTATATAGATGCATTAAAAAAAATAAAGACCTCTGATAAAAGTATTTTAGCTTTTGTTGAGAAGGGAAAAAGTAAGATTATAGAATATTATAATTCGAAATGTGATTTTATTCTAAAGCAGGCAAGTGCATTATCTGATCAAAAATCCTATGATAATGCGTTATATGCATTGTCAGAAGTTCCAGAGGTTTGTAAAACATGTTATGACGACGCAATGGAACTTGGGGTAAAAATCTATAAAGCAAAAGCAGAAAACGAATGCCAATTAAACATTAGTAAAGCTAAAGCCCTAATTGCACAAAATAATTGGGATGAAGCTGCTAATTATCTCTCTAATTATACTCCAGACATGAGTTGTTATGCTGAAATTAAGGGTATTTTGCAAAGTATCCAGGACCATAGATGCGAGGTTTCACTTGGAAATGCCAAGGGCGCCTGGGCGTCTAAGGACATTGAAACGACAAGTGCTTACCTAGCCGAAATTCCAACCGATTCAAAGTGTAATCAAGAAGCTCAAAAAGTTGCAAATGAAGTTAGGGCATGGGCAAAAGAGAAGGACGGCAGAGAATGGAAATTAGCATTAAAAGTTCAAAATGACGAAGTAGATATTCGCAAAAAAGCAATTTCTGCTGCTAGAGATATTGGTGTGGCTTATGGAAATAATCAACCAAAAGTGGTCTACAATAACAAAGTCATTAGAACATGGTATCGTTAGTTTATTGAAAACTTAAAATTATTTTGATGAAAAAAGTATTTACGATTTTATCCATTTTCTTTGCATCTCAATCAATAGGACAACAAATATTTGTTGATGGACAGTCTGCAACTAGAAAGTTTATTGGTATTGAACCCCAATTCAATTTTTTTAGAGATTGGAGTACCCAAGCAGAGTTTAAATCAGGAATTGGGGAATATGTGCACTTCTTCCCTGTTGAATTAAAAAATTTAAGGACGGGAGAAAAACTAAATGCATTGCAATTAGAAATGATGGTAAAGACTGCTGACCCTTCCGCTTCGATTGGTGGTTTTGGAATAAGGAAAAAAGATGAAACTACTTCTTTTGCTTACATTGGATTAGATGAGGTAAATGAATTTATAAGTTTTCTAGAAAAAAATGTTATACCAAACCTAGGACTATCATTAAGTAACAAGTCTAGTGAGTTTATTTTTAAAGCTAAAGAAATGGTTTTCTATTATACTGTAGTAGAAAAAGAAAAAAGAATTTCAATTAGTATACCAGTCATTGACGAAAACACACAGGCAAGTACTGGTAAGTTCTTATATTTTTGGACAGAGAAAAATGTAGAAGATATACCTAGCTTGGTTAAGGTCTTAAAAATAGCAGTTGCAAAGAAAAAATAAGTATTTAAAATTAGAATAAAAAAAGGACGCAATTGCGTCCTTTTTTTGTATCACTAAATAATATTATTATTTAATTACTTTTAATTGTTGCTCCCATTACTTTTGCTTTCACAGTAGCAGATTGTCCCCAGAATCCCATTTTATAATCAATTGAATATTTAGGGTTCAAGAACACATCCACATTTGGATTATCTGTAACAAGTCTATAATTTAATTCATTGGTTGCACCAGAGAATGCAGATCCGCTCCAAGTTACATTATTAAGGGCACCAGCAATTGGTAGGCCAAGTAATATTGAAGGAACAGTTCCTATTTTATAATCTCCATTATCTTTAAATCCAAATGTTTCTTGTAATAATCCTCCAACGCCAAATGAATAACCTACCATTGTTAAAATTGGTAAAATCTTAGGGGTTCTTCCAAGTTCTAATCCATTGAATCTTACAATCATTCCCTTTTTGTTTTTATTAGCGTTGTAACTATTTGAAGGAATTCCCCAGAAAGACTTTCCAGAAACTTCAATTTCATTCAAACGCTTAATTTCATACTCAGACGAGTTTCTTTGTAGAGAAACATCACTAAGAGCACCATTACCAGTGTAAAGCTGGTTTGAACAGCTTGCAAATAATGTAATTGCTGCTAAAGCAAAAACTCCAAAATTTTTTTTCATTTTTTTTGTTTTAATTTAAAAAATATAACCTCACAACGGGGGTCTTGTAATTTAGGCTAGACAGTCAAATATAGTATAATAATTATATTTAATTATAAATATATAAGTATTTTATTATATTTTTCATTTCAATATATTGTAAATCAATATGTTATGTATTGATTTACATTGAAAAATTCAATCTTGATTTGAAAGTTGAGTGCTTTATAGATATAACCCATCAGCTGGTTGAAATAACAGTTATAAATTCAATCTGATGTGGGTGATCGAATCACGATCAGACAATCTAATAATTAGCACTTTGTAAAATGAGATATAAACAAAGTTCTTGGGGGGATGGTGAGTAATCGTAAAACTTCTGTGCCTATTCCAAAACAATTATGATAGAAAACAAATATAAAATATTTATTATTTAAAAGGTTTTTTATTTATAACTTTGTATAATGCATGTAGAAAATTTTCATTTAAAACTCTATATCAAGCATGTATAGAAATGAAATAGGATCATTTGATTTTTGAACTTATCTTGAATCTCAACACCCTAGGAGTTTTTAAAACGTACAATTTTTTTATTAATGAAAAAAATATTTATCACAATAGTGCTTTTGTTCTCAACGCAACTAATATTTGCACAAAAAATAGAAAGGGCAATTAATGCTCTTAATGAAAATAAAACTGATAAAGCAATTGAACTTTTTCAAGAATTGATTGAAAAAAA
>CAMAZP010000054.1 GCA_945863605.1 Chitinophaga pinensis | reverse complement strand
ACGTCTCAAATCAAAACGATTTGGTCGCCTCAGCGCCGAACTCTAAAAAAAAGAAATAAGTTAAATGTCATGTCCTTATTTCAGTCTTTTAAATTGTCAAAGGTCGTCTTTGGATTCCTTGCGGTTTTTTAAATTGCAATACAACGGTTTGCAGCTACAAGAAGGGCGGGACTTTTACCACAAAACTTGATTTGAAAAACTAATGTTTGATTAACTACAAAACTGTCTTTGGAACACGAAACCCCGCCTTTTGGGTAGGTGCTGTTATGCCTTCGTTGTTCTTTTAAGTCGTCCATTGGTCTGTCGGCAGTGCGGTTGGGTAGACATACTCTTTTGCAAGCTTTGGTTTGAGCTTGGCTTTGTGTGGCTTGAAAATGTGTATGACTACGAAGCGTTGGCATTAATTACTATTATTAGGTTTTGGATAAGCAATAAATACTAAAGCGTCTAATGTTAAAGAATTAGCCAAGTCACCAGTAATTACATAATATTTCCCTTTTTTTAAATTTGAATCAAAGTCAAAAAGGCGATATAAATAATAGTTTCGAGGATTTTTAGATGAAACTTCTAATTCGTTTCTTGTTAAATAGAATGGTCTAGAAATATCACTTCTAGTTGTTTTAACCTCAATTTTTTTCTCATTTCCTAAAAGATCGTATGACAAAATATCAAAACCCAAACCATCTCCGATTTCAACTGAAACGTGTCGGATCTTGTTAGCTAAATCATCTTTACCATTTAATTTTAAAAATTCAATCTCACTCTTAAGAATAAATAATTCACCAAGCAACCCAAGATGTTTATTTCTAATTTCTTTTTCAATGAAATCTATCTTTGAAGGTGTTATAATTGCGTTGCCTTGGTTTTCTTGAGGACTAGGAGCAGAAACAATCTCAATAGTAATATCTTGAATACCATTTTCTAAAACACCAACCTCAAAACCTTGTTTAAAAGCACAGTTTGTACATTTATGTCTTCCTGTTCCGCCTTGATTGTCGCCTAGGTTTGATAAAATATGAGAAGGGGCAGTAGACCCAATTTGACAAATTTCTGAATCTGTTAAAGAGTTACAATATTGCTCATAGCTATTCCAATTTCCACTACTCCCTAAATTAAAACCTTGTTCATAAGCACAAGTTGGACAACGATGTCTACCGCTTCCTGCTTGGCTATGATGTAACTCTGCTAAAAGTGAAATGGGCGAAACGCCACCATGTATGCAAGTTTCGTTATTTTCCATTAAAAGTGTATTTCATTTCCGTATTCTACTTGGGGCTCTTCTACTAAGAATAATTCAAGTTCTTTTTTGTCATTGAAACCTCCAATTTTTTGTCTGTAAATAGCTGCTGTTTTTGGGTTTTCAATTTCAAGTTTTCTGTTTTTGCTAATTGTCAAAAAACTTTCTTCTTGGTCAATTCCCAAAAATCTTCTGTTTGCTAAATTAGCTGCAATTCCTGTTGTCGAACTTCCTGTAAATGGATCCAAAATCCAAGCGTTTGGCTTTGTCGAAGCCAAAATTAAACGTGTCAAAACAGAAAGCGGTTTTTGAGTTGGGTGTTTTCCACAAGTCTTTTCCCAAGGTGCAATTGCATTTAATTTCCAGACATCTTTCATTTGTTTGTCACCATTAAGTTGCTTCATTAGGTCATAGTTGAAGTAATGAGGAACTTTTCTACTTTTTCTTGCCCAAATAATTTGCTCAGTAGAATAAGTAAAATAGCGGCAAGAAAAGTTGGGTGGCGGATTAGTTTTTTCCCAAGTAATAACATTTAAAATTTTAAACCCTAATTCGGTTAATATTTGTCCTACCGAAAAAATGTTGTGCATTGTTCCGCTTATCCAAATAGTAGCATCATCTTTCATTTTATCACGAACAGAAGTAAGCCATTTTCTATTAAAATCATTTACATATTCAAAACCTTCCGATTTATCCCATTTTCCTTTATTTACACTAACAATTTTACCGCTTTGGATTGATAGCCCATTGTTCGATAAGAAATACGGAGGATCGGCAAAAACCATATCAAACTTATGTTCAAATTGAGGCAAAAGATCCATTGTATCTCCTTTAAGAAGATAGAAGTTTTTGTCTGATGATTTGAAATATGTATTAAGCATTTTCTTTTTGAAATTTATTTCTGAGTTCTTTTTTTATTAACCAATCAAATAATTCTTCTAGAAATCGGAGTTCATCTGGGTCAACATAAAACGAATGAACGCATTTATTTCTTATCTGCTCAAGATTAACCATCCATTTTGTTTTTTCTTCTTTACCGCCACTTATTTTTTCTTCTCCAGGTTTAGTATAATCTTTATCAAATACATCTTGCCAGTTTTTCACCGCAATTGCTCTGTAAGCAATTATAGTTAAGCAATCCCAAGCTTCAACCTCATCTTCCTCATTCTCCACCTCCAAGTTCTTTTTATTTGCTAATGCTACAGCAGACTCATTCACTTGTGGTGGTAGTCCTTTCTTAAACCACATTTTATCAAATTTATCTTCCAATTTGTTCTTGAAATCTTGATTAAAAAATGTTTCTAATTCCCTGATAATAGTAAATGCCCTATCATTGTTTTGCTTTTCTTGTTTGGCAATAAATTCATCTAATCCTTCAGGATTAAATTTATGATGTGTATCTCTAACGACTTTTTGAAATGTTCTCCAATATTTATTTTCACCACCTGCCCCATAAGCTTTTTTAAGCTCCTCTCTTTCTTCAATATTTAATTCCTTTATAAAATTAATTATGGGATCTATATAAGTTTTTGCTTCTAACAAAATCTTATTGACAGCTGTTTTTTGGGAGTCAATAATTTTGGTTTCATTCAAGTAATATAAAATATCACTTAATAATAAAATAAACCCATAGATACCTCTATTTATTAAAATTACCCCATCAGATTCTTTTTCCCATTCTTCTTTAATGTTTGTAGATAAATATTCGAATCCTTTTGTCAAATACTCTTTTAACTTATCATAAGTAAAGTCTATATCGCCATTGTAAATTAATCCTATTTCTTCTATTTTATTCTTTGAAACTTTACCTAAAAATTTACTTTTCTTTAGAGCGTTTTCAATAGCTTGTGTTGTAATCGTTTTTTTATCCTCACCTATTGAAATTTTATTAAAAAGTGGTGAATTTCTATCCTCACCTAAGTATATTGAAATTCTAGAACAGAGAGCTTTAATTTGTTCCAAATAATTGTCAGAAGTCCATAATAAGTCTGCATTTAATGTGTTTCTTAGATCTTTAGAAACAGCTTTTTGATTTTCATTTATTTGCATAAATAATTGAACCTGCTCTTCTCTACTTAGATTTACAAAGGCTACTACAGGAATAGTATTTGTGTTTTTATATTTGCTATTAGAATACCCATAAAGTCTATGTTGGCCATCTATTATATATGCCGATTTGTATTTTTTTGGTAAATGCAAAATTCCAACATCCGAAATGGTACTTACTACCTGTGTCTTAGCTATATCAAACTGACAGCTTTTAGCATCAATATTAATTACAACTGAATTTGGGAAATAACCCCCATTTTCAATAAATTCTCCAACTGATTTTAATCTTGATTTTTTTATTAATCTTTGATATGTTGGCATCATGTTAATATTAGCTTTATTTCTATGTAGAACATAACCAATTTTTAATAATTTTTCAGGTTCTGTCGCAAATGAGTAATAAGTGTGACCTCCCATTTTACCTCTTACAGCAGGTATTTTATTTTCCATTTCTGGAATTTCTTGTCCTTCAAAAACATTACCTAAAAATTGATATCTGCTTGCAATTCCAAGTTGAGAATTCAATTCAAAAAAATACTTAATATTTTCTTCGCTAAAATGAATTCCTCCGATCTGCTTTAATCTTACCAGATCTTCATTTGATATTGAAAGATTTTTTGTAGCAAGTATAAATTTAATCTTATGTTTTGTTCTTGGAAATAGACTTTGTATTGAAGTTAAAATACCTTTCCAAATACCAATATAACTTTCTAATTCTTTTTTAAAATCGCCTCTTTTATTTGATTCGGCACTTTTACATTCTACAATTAAAATAGTTTCATCATCTTTTGCAAAAACATCAATTTGTTTAGTTTGTTTTGGATTATTTTTATCATAAGGAATCTCAAAGGTTCTGTCTTTATTTAAGAATTTATATCCCATTAACCCTAACAATGACCATACTTCATCTTCAAATGCTAAATCAAAACTTTTACCTTTTTTCATTCTAAAAGAGCTTTTAAATTCTTTGTCAATTTCCCAACCTTCTGAAAGATAAAAATCTTTAAGTTCTGGTTTTATAGTCTCTGTCAAATAATCTTTTGATTTGTTTTTTAATAATTTAGATATTTAATCTGAATTTGAAAGTTTACCTAAAAGTTGTACTATAGTATTTTCCTCCATATTATTTTAAAATTTTAGTTAATACATCTTCCTTTAACATTTCCAAATTTAACAAATAATCTGCCTTATCAAAATACTCTCTTAAAGGTTTTAAAGTTGATTTCCAACCCCCACCATCAGTTATCCAAATGAATTCAATGCCTTGATTGTTCCAGTAACGATTCATTTCGGTATATTCAGTAGCTGTTGATTTTAGTTTTGAGCCACCACCGCCATAAAAATTACATTCAATAAAAAATAGTTTCCCTTTTTTATTAATTGCAAAATCTAAATTTCTTGATGATTTATCTACTACTATATCAATATTCCACTCTGCTTTTATCTTCTTTGCATTTGCTTGAGACATATATTTCAGACCTAAGTTTTGGCAGGTATCAGATACAAATTCTTCAACGAGGCTCTCCATTAATATTCCACCTCTGTTTTTTCTACCATTACTATCTAAACCTACTTCTACACCTGTGGCATAATCAACAAAGTTTTTGATTTGCTTATTCAAAATTAAATCTCCAAAACCAGTTTTAATTACAAATTCTACAATATCATTGATTTCTGAATCTGTATATTCAAAATGAAAAAAGTTTAGATTTTTATACTTAAAGTTTTTTGAATCTATAAGCACATCAATTGCCCCCTCTCTTACCGCCAATAAAGTTGGAATTGCTTTGATAGCATCGGGATATTTTTTAAATAAATTAAATGCTTCTTTTTCTAAATTGTCTTTGCCAATTAGATAATTCAAAATGTTTAATTCCTTTTCAAACATTTTGACATTGATTATAACTTTTTCCCAGTTTACAAAGTAATCCCAACGTGTTATTTTTTCTTTGAAGCTTTGGGTTATCTTTACGAAAAGCTCGTCTTCATTTTGCAGATTAAGCAGGTTGCAAAGCTTGTTCATAGTTATAGTTTGTAATTAATAGTTCGTTTAGTTCTCCTCTTTTTTCGGGATTTGCATTTATGCTTCTTCTCGCCTTTACTCTTGAAATAGAAAATTCAGAATAAATTTCATCAAAAAAATTGTCGTTTGTGTCTTTTCCCTTCACATCTGAATTGCTCAACATCCATTTGTGTCCTTGCTTTTCAAGTTTTGAGCAAAAATTTCTTAGTCTTATTTGTTCCTCATCATTGAATTCATCTTTTGCATAAGAATTGAAACTTGATGTATTACTTAATGGCTTGTATGGCGGGTCGAAATAGAAAAATGAATTAGATGTTGTTTCTTTTAATGTCGCTTCATAATCGCCACAAAGAATTTCAACTTTCTGTAAAACATTACTTACAGCAAAAATATTCTGGTCGTCACAGATGGTCGGTTTCTTATAACTTCCCATTGGCACATTATAACCATTACTTTTATTTACCCTGTAAAGACCGTTAAAGCAAGTACGATTGAGAAAAATAAACAAAGCGGCTTGTCCGCTTTGTTCTTCTTTTCTTGTGTTGTACAATTCTCTTTTTTTGTAGTAGTATTCCTTTTTTTCTTCCTCTTTTCCGTCAAGATTGTGATATTCATTTTGAAGAATTTGAAGTATAGAAATAAGTTCTTTGGGCTTTGATGCTATGATTCTATATGTATTAATCAAATCAGCATTTATGTCGTTAATAACGGCTTTTTCTAATTTCGGAAAATTTTCAAGCATCCAAAATAAAATAGCACCACTACCAACAAATGGTTCAACGTAAGTGAATTTTTTGTTAGTTATTTCAGATGGTAATGATTTCTCAATTTCTGTTATCAATTGCGTTTTACCGCCAGCCCATTTTAAAAATGGTTTTGCTATTCCGTTTTTCATATGTATTTTATTTTGTGTTTAATCATTTAATTATCAATATTTTAAACAGATCAAGAAAGTGTAAATTTTCATATTCGTGCTTCCACCTGAAATTTCTTTCACGTTTTGCTACAAGTGTTTGTGCTTAACCTGTTTTATCGC
>CAMAZP010000053.1 GCA_945863605.1 Chitinophaga pinensis | reverse complement strand
CCATTGATAATGTCAACTTCTTTCATTGAACTATTTATGCTTAGTTTCGGTATTAACCAATCTAAAATTATAAAACAGATTAGACTATTTTATAATTAGATTTGGTATAACTTTGAGCTAATATGGATTTTCAACTCGTTTCAGATTACCAACCAACGGGCGACCAACCAGAAGCAATTCGTCAGTTAGTTGCTGGTCTACAAGCTGAAATCGAGCACCAAACTTTACTCGGTGTGACGGGAAGTGGAAAAACGTTTACAGTGGCAAATGTTATTGCAAATGTAAATCGTCCGACATTGATTCTTTCTCATAACAAAACACTTGCCGCTCAATTGTATGGAGAATTCAAGCAATTTTTTCCTCACAATTCAGTAGAATATTTCGTTTCTTACTACGATTATTATCAGCCAGAAGCATATTTGCCTGTGACAGGAACTTACATCGAAAAGGATTTACAAATCAACGATGAAATTGAAAAACTTAGACTTTCAGCTACTTCTGCTTTACTTTCAGGTAGAAAAGATGTGATCGTCGTTGCTTCTGTTTCGTGTATTTACGGTATCGGAAATCCAAGTGAATTTAAGAATAGTATCGTCAATTTGAAAGTCGGACAAACGGTTGCGCGCAATAAATTTCTCTTTCGGTTAGTGGAAAATTTATACTCACGAGCTGGAGATACTTTTGGACGTGGTATGTTTCGCGTGAGTGGCGATACGGTTGATATTTTCTTGGCTTATGCCGATTATGCGTTGCGCATTGCTTTCTGGGGAGATGAAATTGAAGCGATAACTTCGATTGATCCGGAGTCTAACCAAAAAATTGAAACTTTTAAAGAAATTGATATTTTTCCAGCTAATTTGTTTGTTTCGAGTCCTGAAAATACACGACAAGCAATTGAGCAAATTCAAGATGACCTAGTTGCACAAGTTGAAAATTTCAAAAAAGAGGGACGATTGGAAGAAGCAAAACGCCTCGATGAACGTGTGAATTACGATTTAGAAATGATTCGTGAATTGGGCTACTGTTCTGGAATAGAGAATTATTCGCGCTATTTCGACCGCAGACAACCAGGAGAACGACCTTTCTGTTTATTGGATTATTTTCCCGACGATTACTTAATGGTTATCGATGAAAGTCATGTGACTTTGCCACAAGTTCGAGGAATGTATGGTGGCGACCGCGCTCGAAAAATAAATTTAGTGGATTATGGTTTTCGATTACAAGCAGCAATTGATAACCGACCTTTGAAATTCGAAGAGTTTGAAGGAATGTTTCATCAAGTTATTTACGTTTCAGCAACACCAGCCGACTATGAAATTGAAAAGTCAGAAGGGGTGATGGTAGAACAATTGATTCGTCCGACTGGCTTGCTTGACCCTGTGATTGAAGTGCGTCCGAGTTTAAACCAAATTGATAACTTAATAGAAGCTATTCAAGAGCGAATCGCTGTAAATGAGCGGATTTTAGTGACTACCTTAACCAAAAGAATGGCGGAAGAATTGCAAAAATACTTAGATAAACTCGGGATTTTGTGTCGCTACATTCACAGTGAAATTGATACGATTGAACGTGTAGAGATTTTACGTCAGTTGCGTTTGGGTGATTTTGATGTGTTGATTGGCGTCAATCTGTTGCGTGAAGGACTTGATTTACCCGAAGTTTCTTTGGTTGCAATTCTTGACGCTGACAAAGAGGGATTTTTAAGGAATGAACGCTCATTGGTACAAACCGTTGGACGTGCTGCAAGAAATGTAAATGGTTTTGTGATTATGTATGCTGATAAAATTACAAAATCGATGCAAAAAACAATAGATGAAACCTTGCGAAGAAGGAAATTACAAATAGACTACAACGAAGCGCACGGCTTGGTTCCAACTGCTTTAAACAAATCGAAGGAGAAGATTATGGAATCCACAACGGTTGCCGATGGTGAATCTGCATTAAAAACGTTGCGCTACGAACAATCCCAAGAAGTGGCATTGGCTGCAGAAGATCGTCCACAGTATAACAATCCAATTGACATAGAAAAACAGCTAAAAGCAACTAAAAAAGCGATGGAGAAAGCGGCGAAAGAGCTTGATTTCATAGAAGCAGCACGTTTGCGTGACCAATTATTTGACTTAGAAAAACAACTAAAAAATGAATACAAATAATTTATTAAAACAGTTTAGAACAGTAGCTTTAATCGAAGGGTTTTCGTGGTTCTTACTTATTGTCGCAATGATTTTAAAATATGGCTTTGCGATTTTACCTCCAATAAAATTTACGGGTTGGTTTCACGGACTTTTCTTCGTAATATACTGTGTGCTTTTACTGTTACTATTTGTAAAAAAGAGATTTAACTTCAAAGATTCACTTATTCTTTTTATTGCTTCTTTTGTGCCATTCGGAACGTTTTGGGCAGAACGAAAGTTCTTGAGAGGAGAGTATTAGCGAATTTAATGGAGTGTTTGTTAAAAATCAAAGCTTTTACTTTTATAAGGAAATACATTCATTAGCTCTCCTGAGTAATAAAATTCGAATGCAACAGCTCCAAAAGTATATTCAGTGTCGTGAATTTTGTAGTTTGAGCCACCAACTCCAGGTTTTTTTTTTGGTTTTGATTTTTGGTAACCTAAATTAAATAAGGATGCTAGTATCTCAGGTCGTTCATCTAAAGGAAATCCTGCCCGTTCCCATTGCATTTTGATTTGTTTTAGAAAGCAAGCGGTGTATAAATAAGAATAATAATGATTTTTAAACTGAACTAATCTACGCAATCTAACGCTCATTGTATCGTTTATATTATTGGTATAACTGTTTGTCGAATCGTAATCAAGTAAATGCTCGTATTCTTCACCCATATAATAAGGACTCGATTTATCTTTCATGAAATTCTCAATTTTTATAGCTGTACTTTCTTTAATTCCCGTAACACCATATGATAATCGATTCTCAAGTACTAATACTTTCATTGGGCCTATATAGCGTTTATAAGATTCTCGACTTGAGTTGAATAATCGTATTTGCTCACCTACTAAACAAGCAACAATTAAACGTGGTTCAACACCAGTAACTTTTGCAGCAGAATCAATGTAATACTTATCTTTTGCAACTGCAATTTTAAAATCTTGCCATTCTGCAATATTCATCCATTCAAATGCTGAAAGACCGTTAGTTTTGCTTTTCTTTCCCTTCATCTCTGCTCGCATTTTCATAACTGCTTTTCGATAGGATTTGTTTTTCATCAGTCGCAAGTCAACAGCATCTAACATTCTCAGTGCTAGTTTTTCATTTTTATTTTTTAATAAAACGGATAAAATATATTCTGCATTTACGGGATAAAATTCTTGAAGTACTAAAATTCTACTCATT
The DNA here is from genome assembly GCA_945863605.1 of Chitinophaga pinensis. Lineage (GTDB taxonomy): Bacteria > Bacteroidota > Bacteroidia > Flavobacteriales_D > Crocinitomicaceae > UBA952. The sequence continues at coordinate 3,405 of CAMAZP010000053.1, read as the reverse complement.
GCTTCCTTTCTATGAAGAACCATTGAAGCACTATCAATTTTGAATCCTTGATTATATTTATCATGCATATCCTGGAAATAGCGATTGTTTTCGTCAAGTTTCCCTGCTTCATTTGTCCATTGAAAGGTTACAGCAAAGTAGGTAGCAGTCAAAATAAAACCATAAATAGCAAAGCCGTATAGAAAAATGGTAAATGGGATTTTTATCCATTTATTGTTAAATAATTTTCGCATTTAAGAAATTTGTTGCTAAAGTATTAAATAATTAAAAGCCAGAATATAATTTGAATAATACTAAGGTTTCGTTTATTAAAGTTGAAGAGAAAATTTAGATATTTTTTTTAATATTTATCGTTAAAACCTATTTGATAACCAATAAGCGAGGCTGCTGTAGCTAAATGTAGTATTAACCAAGCTTTTTGCCAATAAGGTCTTTCTTTCCAGGTTTTATTTTGATCAAAAGGATCGAAAGCAAGTGCTATTCCCAAATTCATTGCAGCTTCACCATATTGATTAGAAAATAGAGAATAATAACATGCTAAAAGAACAAAACTAACATATAAGATTTTATTAAAGATTGGGTCAATTGATTTTATCATACCTAATAATTTAGACTAAAATAGTTCAGATATAGTTTTTAAATCTATTGATTTAATGTAGCGTAATTTTTAAAATATTAATGGTTATAATTGATTATAAATGCAATTTAATCAACTCAACTTAACATATCCACTCAATCCGTGCACTCCACCTTCGCGACCAAATCCACTTTCCTTGTAGCCTCCGAAAGGAGAAGTAGGATCAAATTTATTGTACGTATTTGCCCAAACAACTCCAGCTTTTAGTTTTGTCGTTAGGTTAAAAATACGTGAACCTTTATCTGTCCAAACTCCTGCTGCCAATCCATAAGGTGAATTATTTGCTTTTTGAATTACTTCGTCCACTGTTCTAAAAGTTTGAATAGTCAGAACAGGACCAAAAATTTCTTCTTGAGCAATGACACTCGATTGGGCAACATCTAAAAATAAAGTTGGAGCGCAATAGTAGCCTTTGGACGGTAATTCGCAAGTTGATTGGTACATTTCAGCACCTTCATCTAAGCCAATTTGTATGTATTTTTTAATCGTTTCTAATTGCTTTTTAGAGTTGATAGCTCCAATATCAGTGTTTTTATCCATTGGATTACCAACGTATAAACTATCCATTCGTTGTTTTAATTTACGAATTACTTTTTCAGCAACACCTTCTTGCACAAACAAACGTGAACCCGCACAACAAACGTGTCCTTGATTGAAGAAAATTCCGTTAATAATTCCTTCCACAGCTTGGTCAATTGGAGCATCTTCAAAAATAATATTCGCCGATTTTCCACCCAATTCTAACGTTGCTTTTTTAGGTGTTCCAGCAATCGCTTTTTGTATCATTTTTCCAACCGCGGTCGAACCTGTAAACGCAATTTTATTTACATCAGGATGATTGACAATCGCAGCACCTGTGTCGCCATAACCTGTTACAATATTTACAACCCCGTGAGGTAAACCAGCTTCTTCAATGATTTCAGCTAATTTCAATGCCGTTAAAGAAGTTGTTTCAGATGGTTTTAGAACGACTGTATTTCCAGTTGCTAAAGCAGGAGCAATTTTCCAAGCAGCCATCAATAAAGGGAAATTCCAAGGAATTATTTGTCCTGCAACTCCTAAAGATTCAACCTTGCGATTCGGAAATGCATATTCCAATTTATCTGCCCAACCTGCGTAATAGAAAAAATGATTGCAAGCCAATGGAACATCAATATCACGTGATTCACGAATCGTTTTCCCAGCATCTAAAGATTCAATCACTGCAAATTCTCTGGCGCGTTCTTGCATCAAACGAGCAATGCGATAAATGTATTTTGCACGTTCAGAAGCAGGCATTTTCGACCACACATTGGTATATGCTTTTCGAGCTGCTTTCACCGCTAAATCAACATCTTTTTCGTTTGCGTAAGCGATTTCTGCCAATACTTCTTCCGTTGCTGGATTGATGGTTTCAAAATATTTCTTGGAGGAAGGAGCTACCCATTTTCCGTCAATGAATAAGTTATATTTTTTATTTAATTTGATATGTCCAGTTCCTTCTGGAGCCGGTGCATATTCCCAAGTTGTTTGATCTTTTGCCATAATTAATCGATAGAAAAATAATCTGAAGACTGATATACTCCAGTTTTTGTTTTTAGAATTTGCATCAATACATCGTTTGCTAAACTACTTGCTCCAAAGCGAAACCATTCGTTTGTTAGCCAAGCATCACCAAGTATTTCTTTCACCATTACCAAGTTGTGCAATGCCAATTTAGAAGTTGAAATTCCACCAGCTGGTTTCATTCCGATCATTATTCCTGTTTCGTCGAAGTAATCGCGAATGGCCATTAACATCGTGTAAGTTACTTGCATCGTAGCCGCAGGTTGAATTTTCCCAGTTGACGTTTTGATAAAGTCAGCGCCGGCATAAATAGCGATATCACTTGCTCTGCGAACGTTATCCAAAGTCACTAATTCTCCTGTTTCCAAAATAACTTTCAAGCGCGCTACACCACAAGCCTCTTTAATGGCTGCAATTTCATCGAAAACAAAATTATGTTCGCCAGTTAAGAACTTTCCACGCGAGATAACCATATCAATTTCATCAGCTCCGGATTCCACGGCAAATTTAGTGTCAGCAATTTTCACCGATAATGGCGCTTGACCCGAAGGAAAAGCTGTTGACACGGAGGCAACTTTCACTCCTGAGTTTTGCACCTCTTTTTTGGCAATTGCCACCATTGAAGGATATACACAAACAGCTGCAACGGTTGGTAAACCTGGAAATTCATCATGTAGATGTTGGGCTTTATAGCACATTTGTTTCACTTTTCCTGGCGTATCTTTTCCTTCTAGCGTTGTTAAATCAATCATATTTAAGACCATTTTTAGCCCTTGTTCTTTGGATTGATTTTTTATACTTCGGGTTTGAAAGCGTGCCACACGTTCTTCTACACCAACCTTATCTACAGTCGGTGATGGTGGAATTGTTAAAAAATTTGGTGTTTTATTTGACATAATAAATTTCTTCTTTCAAAAATAGGAAAAGATAATAAGATATAGAGAAATAAGATAATTCCAATTGTAGATTTTAAAATCAGTTATACTAGCAATTTAAAAACTATTTAGAAATTAATTAGATTCAATTTATTCTCCCATCAATTTTTCCATATTAGCAACATTATACTTTTTAATATAATAGCCAGGCGCAATTGTTTTAGACAACCAAACAATACTTCTTTTTAAGGGATAACCTTTTCTACCTTTTTTGCTTCCTCTGCGAATTGTGTTGAAGAAAAATTTGGTGTTCATACTTGAAAAAACGGAACACTGTATATGATCAAA
>CAMAZP010000052.1 GCA_945863605.1 Chitinophaga pinensis | reverse complement strand
TTTGATCATATACAGTGTTCCGTTTTTTCAAGTATGAACACCAAATTTTTCTTCAACACAATTCGCAGAGGAAGCAAAAAAGGTAGAAAAGGTTATCCCTTAAAAAGAAGTATTGTTTGGTTGTCTAAAACAATTGCGCCTGGCTATTACACTAAAAAGTACAATATCGCCAACATGGAAAAATTAATGGGAGAATGATTTGGGTTAAGTTAATTTCTTGAAAGGTTTAATATTCTAACTTAATTTGATTTTAAAATCTTCAGTTCTTTCTTGATGAATTTTTCATATTGGGCAAACATAAACTTGAAGAAAATCGTTCGGTCTTCTTTATTTCGCGAAGCCTCCAATGCATCAATGTATTTAATTCTATCTTGTTTGAAAACAATTGTCATAGGCAGTTCAAAATAAGCTAAAATATAATTCATCATTAATCTTGAAATTCTACCATTTCCATCACCAAAAGGATGGATACTAACCAATTCAAAATGAGCATTAAACGCAAGAATTAATTTGTCTTCATTGGATTTTGCCAACTTTAATCCAGAATTTATCTCATCAATAAACTTATTAAGTAGTAAAGGAACTTTTTTAGCATCAGGAAATTGTCTCTTACCTGCAAAAACCCCACCTAAACGTAATTCACCTTTAGAAATGTCATAAGTTCCTAAAGCAGTATTCACTTTTGTCCCTGTGTTTTTAGTAATCAGCGAAGCTAATTCAGTTATGAAACTTATGGATATTAGTTTTTTACTTTTTGCTTTTTCAAGACAAAATCGAAATGCTTCAAAGTGATCAAGAACCATCAAGTGGTGCTCCATTGGTTTTTTAGCTGTTTTATTATATGATAATAGATTTATTACTTCATTTTCTGTTAAAGTACTTCCTTCTATACTTGTTGAATGAAAAGTAGAAATGTACATTGCAAGCTTGTCAAAATTTACATTTCCTTGAGAAAGAAGTTGAAATTCTTGAATTAGTAATTCTAATTTTTTATTCATGGGATTCAAATTTAGGAAATTGTAATGGATTTTAAGTCCAAAACAAAAAGGATATAATTCAATTGATGGTTATTCAAAGAAAATTTAAATTTATTTTTTATTCAATTTTCGTTCATCTAATAAGGGATTGAACTAGTTTTCGAAGTTTTTGATTTAAATATTTTAGTACTATGTATTGCATAATACAATTTAAAACATATATCTTTGTCTAAAATTAGTACTATGAGTTTAGAGAACACACAGGCACAAATGCGAAAAGGAATTTTAGAATATTGTATTCTAAGTATTCTTGAAAGAGGGGAAGCCTACCCGTCCGAGATTCTCGAGGCATTGAAAAATGCGAAACTGTTGGTGGTAGAGGGAACTTTATATCCGCTGTTGACGAGATTGAAAAATGAAGAATTACTTTCCTACCGCTGGGAAGAATCGACTTCTGGTCCGCCAAGAAAATACTACCACATAACAGATTCTGGAAATAACTTCTTAAGCGAATTAAATATAACCTGGACAGAATTGAAAGAAGCTGTCGAATCATTAACCAAAAAATAAGAAATCATGTATAAAACAATATCCATTCATTTACAAGGAACACCATTTCAAATCGAAGAAGGTGCTTACGAAATTTTAAGAAATTACTTAGATAGACTTAAAAAAATCCTTCACAATCAAAAAGGTTCAGAAGAAATCATCCAAGACGTTGAACTTCGAATGGTAGAACTTTTCACTAAACTATTACTACCTTCAAAAAAAGTGATTGAACAAACAATGGTGGAAGAAGTGTTAGCAATTCTTGGAAATCCAGAAATTTTCGGAGAGGATGAACCAACAACAGCAAAAGAGACTTACACTACATCAGAAGCAAGAGTTGACAAACGACTTTTTCGCGATGAGGAAAATGCAATTTTAGGTGGTGTTTTAGCTGGGTTTGCAAACTATATGAATTGGGATGTTACGGTCATACGTGCCGTATATGTTTTACTCATCATTTTTGGAGGATTCGGTTTTCCGCTTTACATCGTTCTTTGGATCATTACACCCAAAGCGAAAACGAGTTTTGAAAAATTACAAATGAAAGGAAAGCCTGTGAATTTAGAATCGATGAAATCTGAAATTGAAAACGCTGCAGATAGAATTCAGAAGAAATCGAAAGCGTGGACAAACAAAATTAAAGAAGAAAATGGATTACAAAATGGTCTTAAAAAATTAATACGAATTATTTCAGTATTTTTTGGTTTGTTTGCTTTGTTCCTAGGAACAGCTTTTTTTATCACTGCAATTGTTTTTCTTTTAGGAGACCCAGATTTTATTCCTGCACAAATTAATGGTGAGTTTATGTCATTTGGCGACTTTGGGACTTTAATTTTGGAATCAACAACTGATTCAGACTATTTAATTTGGGGAATTATTTTTACAGCTTCCTCAGTCATTGGATTACTTTGGTTGACAGGTATTCGAGCGATTTTCTCTTTTAAATCTTCAATTATCCGCTACTCATCGTTAAGTCTGATTTTTATGATGGTGGTTGGAATTGTTCTACTTTCAATAACTGGTGCAAAAACGGGTAGAGCTTTCGCAATAAATGGTGAAATCGAAAAAGAGTTATTTACTGTCGATACAACTGTCTTGAACTTAAATTTCGACCATGCTACTGGTGTTGATAAACAAGGCTTTAAAACTATAAGTAGGGGAGATAGAGGTGTAATAAAAGTTGCCAATAAGCGCATTTATTTACATGGAATTGAAATTGAATATAGAAAATCTGCGGATTCAATTTTTCATATCAAGCAATATTTCACTGCTAACGGACGCGATCACCAAAAAGCAATTTTGAAAGCAAAACACATTGATTTTAAAACGAAATTAGTTGGCAAAACTGTCCAAGCGAATACTTTTTACACTTTTCCAGTTAGCGACAAATTAAGGGATCAAAAGGTAAAATTGATTGTTGAAGTTCCACAAAATAGGAAAGTTAAAGTAAACGGAAAAATCGTTTATCCCTTTCTTGAAGATGAATTAGATACGAAAGTTGAAGAAAATTCACATGCTTACATTCATTCTGATGGTGAATATGATAGCTGGTGAGATTGGTGAATTTTTTCTTGTTAAATCATTAAAACTTGTAAATATTGCAAGTTTTAATGATTTGTGGGATGATTTGTGATTTTCAGTGTTTAAATTAGTTGAATTACCAAAAAAAGGAACAACTAGAAGCTTTTTTAAATAAAGAAATAGCCGAGTTGGATTGGGTTCTAGAAAATTGAACGCTTAAAACAAACAACTCCCACCATATTATTTGCGGGAGTTAAAAAGTTTGTATAATCAACTAATTGGCGAATTATTTATGATAGATATTTTAATATTTTATTTCACATAAAGGTAAAGCCTTTTTGATTTTTTTTAATTCACTCTTTGATAATGGATTTTCCTTTAAACTTAATTCCTTTAAATTCTTTAATTTATAAATACAATCAGGGATTTCTGAAAAATTATTTTTAAATAGGCTTAATCTTTCCAATTTTTGAAATTCTCCAATGTAATCAGGAAGAGTTGTTAAGTTGTTTGAAAATAAATCTAATTCTGTTATTTCACCAAATTTTTCTAAATTTTCTGGTAGTTTTTTTAGTTCATTATGTCTTAAAAGTATTACTGAAACACCTTTATTTACCAATTTATTTGAGATGGATGTTGTTTTAAAATTGGAAAAATCTAGTAAAGATGTATCGCCGTCACAACAAGCTTTCAAAAAATAACTTACTAAGTTTTGTGGGATTGAGTCAATAGGATTTTCTCTAAAATCAAAAGACCTCAAATCTGTTAAATTGGAAAAATCATAACTCAAAGAAGTGATTTTATTTGCTAGTAAATCAAATTTTTGAAGTAAAACAAGTTTATTAATTACAGAAGGGATTGATTTTAGTTTGTTATCCCTTAAATCTAAATCTACAAGCTTTTGAAGATTTCCAATCTCTATAGGAAGACTTTCAATTTTATTACTTGACAGATTGAATTCTACAAGATTAGTTAAGTTGCCAATCTCTTTTGGAATTGAGCCTAAATTAGCATTGTTAGCAAACAATGTTTGAAGCTTTGAAAGATTCCCTATTGATTTTGGTAAGTTTGGAATCAAAATATTACTACCTAAATTTAAATACTCTAGATTAACCAAAAACCCAATACTATCCGATAATTCAGTTATGTTATTGTCATTTAACATCAATTTTTTCAAACTTTTTAGGTTATATAAATTAACATCAATTTTCGAAATTAAATTTTGTTGAAAGTCCAAAATTTCCAATTTATTTAAATCACCTATTTGTTTTGGAATTTCATTTAACTGATTATTAAAAGCAGAAAGCAGTTTTAAGTTTTTTAAATTTCCTATTGACTTGGGTAATGAAGAAATATTATTTTCATAACAATATAACTTTTCTAAATTTTCTAAATCACCAATTTGTTCTGGTAGTATTTTAATTTTGTTTTTATGAATACTAAATTCTACCAAATTTTTCAGCTTACCAATTTCTGAAGGTATAAACTCTATGTTATTGTTACCTAGGTATAATTTTTCTAAATTTTTAAAATTCGTTATCTCTAAAGGGAACTGAGTTAAACCATCTGATGATAAATCAAGCATGTAAACACTATCAGGATTTTCTAATGCTTTGTCTAAATTTAAGTACGTTGTTCCCTTTTGAGATATAAGACAGAATTGAAGAAAAAGAAAAATAATTATTGAAGTAATTTTCATTGTTTAATTTTTGATTTATTAGCAATATTTTTAATGTGCTTTTAGCTCTTACGCTTCTATTTTTTATGGATTTTGTATTAAAAATCAAGGATTACCCAATTTTCATTTTCTTTTACCATCCATATTTCTTCGTCTCTGTTTTCAAGTTTAATTGAAACTGAGGCAGAGGAACCATCAATTTTACTGGATTTAATTTTGGCGTTTTCAAACATCTCTTTTAAATCATTTAAATCTTTATCAGTTAGTTTTTTATTCACAATTGATTTAAATTCTCTAGGACTTTGTTTTGAGAAACATAAACTTAATCCGTCCTTGTCTTTTTCTGAACTTGCTTTAATCAACGTATTAATTGTTGATTCAGGACTGGATAAGTCATATCCCTTATTACCACAGCTTGTTAAAATCATTGAAGTAAAAAGAATTACTCCTAAAATCATCATTATTTTTTTCATTTGGTTAGAATTTACTTTTTTATTAAAAAATCACCACAAAGTAACCACCATTTTCTATGCTGTTTTGATACAAATTGATACAAGTTTTTTGCAATTACTAAAAACCATAAGAAATTCACACATTTGTAACCAATTGTTTTGTTACAAAAAATGAATTTCGAGAATTTAAAAGAAGAAATAGAAAAAGTATTCGGGAAAAAAGTATCGAATAGACCAGATTGTGAAGCATTGAGTCTAGCAATTTATGAAAAATCGAAGAAAACAATTAGCTACAATACATTGCGCCGCTTTTTTAATTTGGCCGGCCAAAGAAATACCAATTCATTATCACATTCTACATTAGATATTTTAGCAAGATATTGTGAATATGAATGTTACGCAGAATTTATTTCAGAAAAATCATCAAAAAAGAACTTAAGTTTAATTTATAATTTACAGCTTGAAATTCAACAAAAAGAAGCGTTTACTATTGATTATATAGAATCTTGTCTTCATCAATTCGATTCCAATGAACACGTGTTTAATCTGATGAATTCTATTGTTCACTTTGCTTTTCAGCGAGAAGATGTCAATTTCTTAAAAGATGTATTCAAAATAAAAAGGGTTTTTAACGGTGACCATTACTTAAATACTAATCTCTATTTTCTAATTCAAAAGATTGGCATTCACATTAGAAATCATTCAGAAATAAGTGAAGTTTTATGGCAAGAATGGGCAACAAATCCAATTGCTAGATTCTACTATTTTGAGTTGTTTGTGGACATGGATTTCTTTATGATTAATCACTATAAAGCCATAGAATTTTATCACAAAAATTCAAATCAACCCCAAGACCTTTTGTTTTCAAACAGTATATTAGCTTGGCGTAATCTTATCCTGGAAGATTTTGAAGCTGCAAATTCATTCATCTCGACAATTAAAACAATTGATTTTCACACTGACATCCATCCAATTACAGTTGCTCGTGCTTACAACGTTTTATTATTGAATGAATTTCTTCAAGAAGGAAAAAATTTAGAAACTCTTCTAGATCAAATCAATGTTTCAAGAGCTAATTTTGACTCGTCAGATTATCCGTTTTTTGAATTTTGGATTTGTGAAGGACTTGTTTTAACACATCAGTATGAAATGGTATTAAACTGTATTGATTCGATTTATACCAAAACAAAAGGAAAAGACATCTTCTATTTAAAAGGTTCGTTGGAACGAATAAAATTGATTGAAGAATATACCCTTTTTAAAACTGGAAAAACCATCAAATCTGAGATTGATAAAATCAGAACCTTAAGCAAGCTAGATAATTTTAGCCGTGAATATGATAGCCTTTTTTATTATGCAGTTAATCCAAGCGAACTAACTGAAGAAATCAAGTCAACTATCACAAAAAGAGGCTATTTGAAGATGTTAGAATGGTTGATCGTTTGAGGAAGATTCTATTTGTAATGGATATTATTTGAGTATATGCTTTCGTACCACCAATCAAAAATAAACTTAAGTTATTTATTTGTCTTATATTTTACTTTGCCATTCTTTTGCTTGATCAAAAGAATCAAAAATCAAGGCTCTGAATTTTAATTTTGTTCGCAAGCAATCTGGCGGAAAACGATTTGATCATATACAGTGTTCCGTTTTTTCAAGTATGAACACCAAATTTTTCTTCAACACAATTCGCAGAGGAAGCAAAAAAGGTAGAAAAGGTTATCCCTTAAAAAGAAGTATTGTTTGG
>CAMAZP010000051.1 GCA_945863605.1 Chitinophaga pinensis | reverse complement strand
AGGTTCAATACATGTATTCAAATAGATCATGACGATCGCTCTATTCTTGGCAAATCAGTTTACGATAGTTATGAGACCCTAAAAATTATTTTTTCACAACACAAAATTCGAAACAAAATAAAAAGAGAACTGCAGTCAAACGCTTTGTTCAATATTGCAAAATATGAATTAACACAAAATAATAGGCTCAAAGCAATATCATTTTTTACAAAATCATTATTTACTGATTTAAATAACAAGCAGAGTAAGTTGAAAGTGAATGTCTTAATCAAGTTATGCACTGGAAAAAAAAATACGGAGATAAGAAAAATTATATAGCGGATACCTTCAACAAAAACTTACACAATCAAGTTATTCATGCCCTGTTAATTGAAAATGCTGTAATTCACGTTTTAGATAAGTCAATATTTTCCTATCTAAATATGGATGAGCGTATAATTGAACATGGGAAAAATTTGACACGTGATCGATTTCTTCATGTCTTAGGATCTATGGATCTAAATTTATACATGAGTTATTCCGAATCATGGGGTTTAGTTGCCTATGAAAGTGAAGCACTTGGAGTTCCATGTATCCACAGTTTTCAGGTTGATTATTTAGAAATAATAAATGAACAAGTTAAAAATATTCGTAAGTAATGATAAAACCTCAATCAACTATAGAATGATAGTTAATCATTATAATACATTAATCGGATTCTGTAAATTATTCACTTGAAATTCTAAAAATAGATTTACTTTAAAATGAAAATCCTCCACATTATTCCTAATCTTCGAAAAGGCGGTGCCGAGCGCTTAGTTACTGACATTGTCCGTGAATTGGCAACGCGTGAAAGTGTTGAAGTGCGTATGGTTCTATTTCGAGATGAAATCGTTTATGATATTCAGGATATACGACACTTGGTTCATATTATTCCAGCAAGTGTTCACTTATCCTTGTGGCGTAAAAACAAGTTTCAAATTGATACCTTACAACAATTTTTGGAGGATTTCCAACCTGACATTATTCACACACATTTATTTGAAGCAGAAATAGTAAGTAGAAGTTGTATATATCCAAAGGCAAAATGGTATTCTCATGTCCATGATAACATGTCTCAATTGGCGAATTTTAGATTTTCATCTATTTTGTCAAAAGATAAATATTTAAGACTTTTTGAAAAGAAATACCTTCTAAAACGTTACAAGATAAATAATGGTTCACAATTTGTTGCGATTTCAAAACACACAGCATCTTATATTAAAAGCACACAAAATAAGTTTCCAGTAATACTTCAGCACAACGCTATCAATTTTTGTCGTTTTGTTAGGCCTGAAAATCATTTAAAGCCAAAAAATGATTTCATAAAGATTATTAATGTCGGTTCGTTTGTTCCGAAGAAAAATCAGTCCTTTTTGGTTAAAGTGGTTTCAAATTTAAAAGAGAGGGGGTTTAAAACGAAATTATACTTTCTTGGAGACGGTCCAACTCGGCATGAAGTATCAGAAAAAGCGATACAATTTGGGGTGATGGATAGCTGTTTTTTCGAGGGTAATGTAGATAATGTTGAAAAACATCTATGGGATTCAGATATTTATGTGCACAGCGCAAAGTATGAACCATTAGGTCTTGTTTTATTAGAAGCTATGGCGGCAGGTCTTCCTGTTATCACACTTGACGGAGGGGGAAATCGAGATTTGATTGAGGAAGGAAAAAATGGTTTCCTAATCGAAGAGGCAAACCCTGATTTATTTGTGGAGAAAATAATGTTTTTGATAAAAAACAAATCAGCTTATCAAGCGGTGTCAACTAATGCTAATGAATTCGCTAAAAACTACGACATAAAAAGCTATGTGGATAAATTATTAAAATTATATCAAGCATAAAATCCATGACTAAAAAACACCTTATATTAATTACAGATATTTACCCCATTGGTCTTGGAGAATTTTTCTTGGATGATGAAATGAAAATTGCAGAATCATATTTTGAAAAGATTATAGTAATTGTACCGAATGAACAATATCAGACTTTTCAACATTACACAAGTACTAACATGATTGTGAATGAATGGTCATTTAAAAGAAATATTAGTGTTATATTCAATTCTCTTCCATTTATCTTTTCAAAACCAACAATTAGTGAGATTTTAAGCATGCATAAACGAACCACAATCTGGAATAGATTAAAGATTGTAGTCAATGACGCCTTTAAATCAAGTAGTTTAATCAATGAAATAGAAAAAACTTTAATCAAGGAAAAAATAAATCCAAATCAAAGTGTTTTCTATTCCTATTGGCACGACTATAAGGCTTTAGCTTTAGCTCGATTAAAGCAAAAAATGGAAGGGATATTTATTTCTAGAGCACATTCTTCAGATATCTTTGCATTTAGATCTACTTTGAATTATTTACCTTACAAGAGGTTTATTCTTTCAAACCTAGATCAAACTTACAGCATATCAGAAATTGGGAAAAAAGAACTAGAGTCCTATGTTGAAGATAAAATGTTAGATAAAATTTCAGTAAGCAGATTGGGAAAACAAAATCTAAGAAAACCTTTATTTGAAAAAATGGATGATAAAATCATCATTTGCAGTTGCAGTCATTTTAATCATTTAAAACGCGTGCACCTTATCCCGAGAATATTAAAGAAATTAAATATTCTAAACATTCATTGGGTACATTTTGGGTGGGGTTATCCTGAATACGAGAAAATGGTAAACGATGAACTTCAAGATGCCAGGTTTACTTTTGAGCTGCAGGGAGAAACTGAAAATGAAAACATTTTAGATTTTTACAGTACTAATTTTGTGGATCTATTTATAAATTTGAGCACACATGAAGGTATCCCAGTAAGTATTATGGAAGCATTTTCTGCAGCAATACCAGTATTAGCAACTAATGTTGGTGGGGTAGGTGAAATAGTGGATGAAAACTGTGGGTTTATAATTGAAAAAGAATTTAATGTTGATTTGGTTGCCAAGAAACTTGAAGTTTTTTTAAAGGCTTCTTTAGAAATTCAGACTGAGAAAAGAAGAAATGCTCGCTTACAGTGGGAAAAAAAGTATAATGCAGAGAAAAATTACAATAACTTTTATAAACACTTAATGATTTATGGCAAATAACTTATTTTCATATTTTCAATACAAACTTTTAAAATGGTTTAAACCCGAAATAATCGGTAACCCAAAACGATTTTCTAAAAATATCGGTAAGAAGGTTGGCATCAGTAATACCACACATATTTCTAATTACGAAAATAACCTTGAAATCGGTAATAATGTATTTATTGGTCATTTTAATTATATCGATGCTTACAATGAAAGATTAGTAATTGAAGACAACGTTCAAATTACAAATTATACCCAAATTTTGACACACTCAACCCATAATTCGATAAGATTTCCAAATGTTAAGGGTATGGAATTGAAGTCAAAAAAAATATTGAATAATATTGCATGTGTTAAAATTGGGGAAGGTAGCTATATTGGTCCTCATTCTGTTATTATGCCGGGTACTGTAATTGGAAAAAAATCTATTGTAAGTGCTTATTCATATGTGAAGGGTAATTTCCCCGATTATTCTGTAATAAGAGGAATTCCAGGAAGGGTGATAGGTGATACAAGAGAAATAGATAAGGCTTTATTGAAAGAAATTAAAAATTTAAAAAATACAAGTGAAGATTTATAATTCTTTATTTGATTTAGGTTTAATTGCCTCTAATTTTCCTGTTTTTTTTCAAGAAACATGGATAAGTATTGAATCTAGAAATAATGCTGACATTAAATTTTATTTTTCTGAAAGTTACAATTCAATTATTCTTTTTAAGATTGAAAAACTAAAAATAATTAAAAAGGGTACTTATATTTGGATTCCTTTAAATCTTTCAGGTGAGGTTCTTTCAGAAGAAAATGAGTTAAAAACATGTATTGAATTTCATGAGTTTGTAAATAGAAACAAATTGGTTGACGTAATTTTACCTCCAAGACATTTGGTAAATTTTAGAGTTATACCACCTAATTGTTTTGTTTTTGAATTAGACATAATAAGTTTGAGGGTTGATGAAACACCTCAGTTAAATTTAAAGAAAATGTCTTCAAATTATAGGAATGAAATAAAAAAAGCAACCGATAAGGTAACTATTAGATTTGGAAATGAATATATCGAGGAGTTTTATAATTTGTACCGTGATACTCATTTACGACAGAATTTAAATTTTGAATCAATTACATTTTTTAATGACTTAGTTAATCGTTTGGGTAATCATGTTTTAATTGGTAAATCAGCATATGAAAACAATAATGAAGGAGCAATGTTAGTTTTACATGATAAACACTTTGGTTATTATTTCTATGCTGGTAGTGCAGTTAAATGTAGTATACCTGGGTCTAATAAACTTCTTATGTTTGAATTAATTAATTTGTTAAGTATAAAAAAAGTCTCATACCTAATCATGGGCGGTTATCGTAAAGAATTGATTAATAATACAAAATACAACGGAATTCAGAATTATAAATTGAGATTCGGTTGTGACATAATTACTGGATATCATTTTGTAAAAGTAATAAACCCTTATCGATATAATCTATTTTTATTAATGACAAAAATTAAAGGTCTAATAACAAGAAAAGATTTGAGATTGATTAATTTAAATGGAGTAAAAATTATCAAGAATTAATGTTAAATAGAAATTTACTTTTAACTTTTGATTACGAACTCTTTCTGGGTAACAGAAGTGGAAGTGTTGATAATTGTTTAATCAACCCAACAAATGAGATTCTTGAAATCCTAAGAAGACACAATCAAATAGGGGTCTTTTTTATAGATACCACCTATTTATTTAGGCTCACAAAACTTGTTAATGAATACAAATCTGTAAAATTAGATTTTGAAAAAATTAAAAAACAATTGATTAAAATTGTTGCTGATGGTCATTATATTTTTCACCACCTTCACCCTCACTGGCTTGATGCGAAGTATATCATTAACACAAATGAATGGGATTTGAGTGATAATTCAAGATTTGTATTTCAACTTTTGAATAAACAAGAAAGGGAACAAATTTTTGATTTTTCATTTAACTTTTTATCTGAAATATATAAGATTTCTAATTCAAACAAATTACCTAATGGTTATCGAGCAGGTGGACTTTTTATTGAACCTTTTGACATTATCAAGCCATTTTTTGAAAAATACAATATTGAAAATGAATTTAGTGTAATTCCAGGTTCGAAAAGAGATGGTTATCCTTTTGAATATGACTTTTCAAATTCCCCATCTGAAAGAAAATATAATTTTTCAACATTTATTCATAAGGAAGATAAAGGCGGATCTTTTACTCAATATCCTATTTCAAAATTAAAGATTGTTGGTCTAAATAAAATTTTGAATGGAATCAATTACAGATTTATGAAAAATAATTCCGAATATAAACCATTTGGTGATGGGAAATCTGTTTCATCAAAAATTAATACAGGTCTAAAAAGGAAGAGTTTTTTTGATTATTTTTCAATGGAAATGCCAATAAGCATTGAAATGTTAAATCCTGTAATCACCAAATCAGTTTTAAAGATTTTAAGAAGAAAATCCTACTTACACATTTTGTCTCACCCTAAACTTTTAACACCTGTCAGTCTGAAGCAATTGGATTATATGCTTGCAAAAATAAATAAGCAATACTCGGTTGACAGAATAGACTTTTAAATTATGAAAATTTTTATATTGCCTATTACTTTTAATCTTGCAAACATTTTGAATCCAATAGAATTATTAGTTAGGAGCAATTTATAGAAAATAAAATATAATGCAGAATGTACTTATCATATCCTATTATTCCCCCCCCTGTAATCTTACTGCTGCTCAGCGCATCGGAAGTTGGGAAAAGTACTTGCCGGAAAATGGTTTTTATCCAATTGTGGTAACGCGCAATTGGACTGGAGAGGAACTCAATGAGGTTCAGCGTTTGAAAAAATCAGGAACTGATATTCGCCATATTCAAAAAGACAATTCTGAAATTTTCTACATGCCCTATCGAGCTTCATTCCGAGATCGATGTTTCGAAAAAGGGCAAGCAAATCGATTTTATAGAAATTTAAGCAAAGTACTTACTGCAGTTTATTTGATAGGTCAAAATTTTTCTATTCGCTTCATACCATTCAATAATTTATATTTCCAAGCAAGAAAAATACTAAAAAAAAATCCTGAGATCAAACATTTAATTATATCCGGTAATCCATTTGAACAGTTTTATTTTGGATATTTATTAAAAAAAGAATTTCCGCAAATTAAATGGATAGCAGACTACAGGGATGATTGGACAACCTCGGAAGTTGTTAAAGTACCATTTCGTTCATTTCATAGATATTTTGAAAAAAAATGGGTTGGAACAGCTAGTTGTATAACTACAGTTTCGCCATATTATAAAGAAAAAATTTCATATTTATTAAAGATACCAGGACATATAATTTATAATGGCTTTAATCAATTAATCGAAAATGCACATGTAAGCACTCCTGATTCATTTGTCATTACTTATAACGGAACTTTGTATGAGACGCAAAATATTGAAATTTTCTTAGAAGGATTAAAACTTTTAATTGATTTATATCCTCATAAAATAATTAAATTAAATATGCCTGGAATTTTATTCGATCAAAAACAAGCTAATCGTGTATTGAAAAACATGAAAGGCTATGAATCAAATTTGGTTATGACAGATCGAATTTCAAAAGAAGAGGTCATCGAAATCCAAAAAAAATCAGACTTACTTCTTATGATTTCCCATTCTAATATAAAAGGAGTTACTTCTAGTAAAATATTTGAATATATAAGCTTACAAAAACCATTCATCGTTTGTCCAAATGATCATGACGTTTTGGAAGAAATTGCAAATAAATCTGGATTAGGATCTGTGATGGATTCCGGTCAACAAGTATTAGAATTCATGAAAAATTCAATCCGATATAATTCTAAACAACCTAATTTAAATCAATTGAATAATTATTTGGTAAAGAGCCAAGTTGCAAGACTGAGTAATGTAATAAATAATTTATACTAAATTAGTAAGAAAAATAATTTTGCTGTGTTTTAAATAAAAGTTATTTTAGATTATGGTAATAATTTATTAATCAATTAATTTATTATGATCTTAAAAATCAAATACCAATTTTAATTTTTTTTTATTGAAAAATAAATGTTCTAAGTTATACAATTACCTAATCATTCGAATTGGTTAAAAAATTAAACAAAATGAAAAAATACATTTCTATATTGTGTTTTTCAATATTAGGTGTTTTCACACTCAATGCACAAATATTACCGAACTCATTGTCAAATTTATCAATGTGGTTGCGAGCTGATGCTGGCGTTATAACAGTTTCGGGCGCTGTAAGCCAATGGAATGACCAAAGTGGTAATGGCAACAATGCAGCTCAAACGACAGCAACTTCAAGACCATTACTAGCTAATAGTTTACAATACAATAATCTTCCTGTTGTTAGTTTTGATGGAGTTAATGATGTGTTAGTTGGTAACACAATCCCAAATTTGAATTCGGATAATTT
>CAMAZP010000050.1 GCA_945863605.1 Chitinophaga pinensis | reverse complement strand
CCCAAATTTGGCAGGATTCTCGATAAGCTGTCTCGTTTTTTTTAATTCTCAAATTTATAATTTTAATTTTATAAATCATCAAAAGGGCTTTTTATTTGCTGAATATTTTTGGTGCTAACATGCGTGTAAATCTCAGTGGTTTTACTACTCGAATGTCCGAGTAATTCCTGTATGTATCTTAAATCAGTACCTAGTTAAGTCATCCCCCTTGATCCCCCTTCAAAGAGGGAAACCTTAATCTCACTTCGAAATTTAATCATGTGAAAAGATTTAATTTTCTATTTTCCAATAATTTATTCTGTTCACGAGATCTATTTCCTCCCTTGAGGGAGGCTAGGAGGGTGACCAGTTACATTTTTTTTTGTTTCAAATTGCACCTTCAATACTTTTCATTTTCCAAAATAATTGGTCGTTAAATGGATGCCAAACCTTTATATGATTGGGGTTTTCGGTTTTTTTGAGGTATATTTTATCCATGATTAAAATTGTTTTTCCACCTTAAGTTAGTGAAATAGTTGATTTCAAACAATAGGTTTTTAATGAAAAATCAAGGATTATTGACAAATCAGTTTATTTCAAAGCGTTCTTTTCTAAAATTTCGTTCTGAAGAAATAATTCACCCTAAATAAGTCAAATTATTACCTTTGCGCTCGAAAAATGAGTATGAGAATTTTTGAAGGTCTAGAAAATGTGGGACAAATAAAAAATCCGGTCGTAACGATTGGAACTTTTGATGGCGTTCACATTGGACATCAGAAAATAATTCAACAACTGATTTTAGAAGCAAAGAAAATTGATGGAGAAAGTGTGTTGATTACCTTTCATCCTCATCCTCGATTGGTCTTGTTTCCAGACAATCACAATTTACAATTGCTTCAAACACAAGCTGAGAAACTTCAAACTTTGGCAGAAAATGGCTTAGAAAATGTAATTATTCTGCCCTTTTCAAAAGAATTCGCACAATTATCAGCTTTAGATTTTGTACAGACCGTTCTCTATAAAAGTTTGAAAGCGAAGAAGATAATTATTGGTTACGACCATCAGTTTGGAAACGACCGCAAAGGAAATATTGATTTCTTGATTGCACACGCCAACGATTTCAACTATGATGTTATCGAAATTCCAGCTGAAGAAATAAATGAGGTAAATGTAAGTTCTACAAAAATTAGAACAGCACTGCAAGACGGTTCCGTTGAAATTGCCAATGTCTTTTTAAATAAACCGTTTGAACTTTCAGGAACAGTTATAAAAGGCGAACAGGTCGGTCGAACAATTGGTTTTCCAACTGCAAATTTAGATTTGAAAGAAAGTACAAAATTGATTCCTGCCAATGGTGTTTATGCTGTGAAAGTTCACTTGATGAATGATAGTAAAGTTTATCTCGGAATGATGAATATTGGATATCGCCCAACAGTTTCAAAAACCCAAAAAAAATCTATTGAAATCTACCTTTTCGATTTTCAAGCAGACCTCTACAAAGCAGATTTAAAAGTTAGTCTTTACAAACGTGTCCGAAAGGAGGAAAAATTTATTAACTTAGCTAATCTCAAATCCCAGTTAAGCAAAGATGAAGCTCTTATTCGCTCTTATTTCTCTACTATCTCTTAGCCCTTATTTCGGGCAGAAATCTACTGAAAAAATATATAAATGGGAGGAGGTTCAGTTTGCAAATCCAGATACTATTTATCATCTTTCTTTGTCAAAAATGAAATTAATTGAACTACCAGCAAGTTTGTGGCGATTCAAAAATCTTCGAAAATTATATTTAGATAAAAATAAATTAAGTGTTCTTCCTGATAGTTTTGATCTATTTAGCAACTTGGAGTTACTCAGTTTAGACCATAATCAATTTGAGTTATTTCCAATGGCAATAACGCGCTTAAAAAGCCTTAAAACTCTTATTTCTTCCAATAATCGATTAACATATTTACCCGATTATATTAGCAATGCAAAAAACCTTGAAAAAATGGATTTTTATAATAATGAAATTACTGATTTTGGGAAGGGTATTTACGAACTAGAGGCATTAAAATATTTGGATATCAGTGGAACGATGTATGGTACCATTTTTCAAAAAAAACTGGAAGAAAAATTACAAAATGTGAAAATTGTAATGGATCCTCCTTGCAAATGTTTAGACTAAAAACAACTCTTTCAATTTACTTTATTTTACTTGTCAAATCATTTCGTAAACCACTCCACTCAACAAGTTGCATTTTGACTACTCCAACAGGTATTTTTGCTTTTACTAAAATAGGAATTCTATTTGCGTCACTTGTAACCCAAAAGCTAACATCCTCCTCGCTTTTAAAATACCTTCCAGTTTGAACAACAGGAACAAATTTCATGCATAAAAACTTACCTTTTCTAATATTTATATATTCTTCACCTACATATTTTACTTTTAATTTGAATAGCTCTTCATCCATAAAACAGGGGAATTCAAAAGTTTGACCCTTTTTAATATTCTTGAAGTTCAATGTTCTAGCATAGTAAAACGAAGAAATCATATCTTGAGCTGCAATTGGTATTTTAAACGATTTTCCTATGCTGTTTTCTACTTTTCCAATATGATGTTTAAAAATATAATCTTGATTTATTTTATATCCTCCTTCATCAACACGGCGCAGAAAAAACCATGGGAAAACACCTTTTTTATCTAAAAATGTTTCATAACGATCATCAACTTTGTAAAATGAATTAAAAGCACCCAATGTTTTTCCTATACCAACCGCATGGATTAATTCTCGTCCATTTCCTTTTTTTGAGGTATTTTTTAATTCGAGTGTGGCTTCTCCAGCATCAACAAAACCAAAATTTATTCTGTATCTAAGTTTTTCACCCACTTGGAAAGCTTTATTCTCTACATTGGGAAAATCAGTCCATTTAAAGCTTGAAAAAATAATCAAACTAAAAAAAGACAATAAGAAAAAATAGGAGTATCTATTCATTATTTTGTTTTCATAGGAGCATTACAAAGTACATGCCATTAAGCCAACAAAGTATTCAAAGAAAATTCAATGAATAGGTTAAATTACTATTTCTTGAGTAAATCTCTAATCTCAGATAATAATTCTAAATCTTTTGAATCCTCCTCAATAATTATTGGTTTTGATTCTTGAATTTCTTTTTCACGATTTCGTTTTGCAATATTCGTTGCTTTTATTACCACAAACATAGAAAATGCAATAATTATAAAATCTAAAATAACTTGAATAAAATTTCCATAATTTAAAGTTACTGCTTGGCTATTTTTTCCGGCCTCTTTGATAATAAACTTCAAATCAGAAAAATTAACCCCTCCAATTAATACACCGATTGGAGGCATTAAAATATCATTAACCATAGAAGAAACAATTCTACCAAAAGCTACACCTATAACAATTCCTACTGCCATGTCGATAACATTTCCTTTTAAAGTAAAATCTTTGAATTCTTCTATTATTTTCATACTATTATAATTTTATTAACGAAAATAACAAAAACTGAGTATTGAACGATAATGAATACTTAAATTTGACTCATGGAAAAATACGTTTTAGTTACTGGTGGAGCTGGATATATTGGTTCACATACTGTTGTTTCGCTTGTAGAAAATGGGTATACCCCTGTTATTCTTGATGATTTTAGAAATGCAAATAGAGTTGTCATCGATGGATTAACGAAAATATTAGGAAAAAAACCTATAATTATAGAGCTAGACGTTTGCGACCAAAATGGAGTCAAGGAGATATTTGAAAGTTATAAATTTGAGGGTATAATTCATTTTGCTGCTTATAAAGCGGTTGGGGAATCTGTAGATGAACCATTAAAATATTACCAAAATAATTTAATGGGACTCATTAATATATTATCAAATATGATAGAATTTAATGTTAAAAATTTAGTGTTTTCCTCATCCTGTACAGTATATGGTGAGCCAAAAGGAATTAAGGAAGTAACTGAGGAAACACCAAAGAATTTTCCAAATTCCCCATATGGTTTTACAAAATGGATTGGTGAACAAATTATTGAGGATACCTTCAAAGCTAATCCAAGTTTAAATCTTATGAACTTGCGTTATTTTAATCCTGTAGGAGCTCATAAAAGTTCTTTAATTGGTGAATTTCCTATTGGTAAACCTAATAATTTAATGCCATACATTACTCAAACAGCTATTGGTAAGCAAGAGGAATTAATTGTTTTCGGTAACGATTATCCAACAATTGATGGAACTTGTATACGTGATTATATTCATGTTGTTGATTTGGCTTATGCACACGTTAAAGCAATTGTATTTTTAGCTGGGAAATTTGGATCGTTCGAAACAATAAATATTGGAACAGGTAAAGGATCAAGTGTACTTGAAATAATAAGTGCTTTTGAAAGTGAAACCGGTCAAAAACTGAAATGGAAATATGGCAAAAGAAGGAGTGGAGATGTAACTGAAATTTTTGCTAACGCAACCAAAGCTAAAAACATACTTGAATGGGAAGCTAAATTATCCATTAAAGATGCAGTAATAGACGCTTGGAACTGGGAAAAAAAGTTGATTGAACATAATGAAAAATAAAATTTTTATACTTTTTTTAATAATTTGGACTTCTTTGGATGGCCAACAAGATCCAGATTTAGTTTCACGCCATCGACCTGGAATTTTTTGGTATTTCACAGGTTTGCGTCCTTTAAAAGATACAGATATTAGGAAATATGACCGCTTGATATTAGATCTAACTTACAATGATTGGCTTGGGGCAGTATCACCCTTTGAAAACAATTTGAATTCAATTGGTATCAACACTAATTTAATGTTTGATATTCGCTCAAAAAAACATCAAGCACTTTCTCTAGGTTGGGGTTTTGCTTACGCTTATTCTAAAATATCAACTAACAAAAAGTTGATTGAGTCTAATTCTAATATCGTTGTGCTATCAAATAAATCACAATTAGATAATTACGACCAAAATTTTATTAAATCACATCGTTTTTATGTTCCTCTAGAATTGCGTTTTGCTTCCAAAAAATGGAATCGCTTTAAGTTTATTATTGGTGCTAACGTTGGTATTCAACCTTTTTTAAATCAAGTTTTTTTGACCAAATCTGATGGTGAAAAAGAGTATTTCACCAATGTATTAAGTGACCGAAATTTATTGAGTTATGGAGTTCATTTTCGTGCCGGAACAAGAAGTCTAGCTTTATTTGGCTCTTATCAATTTAACTCACTTTTCAAAAGCCGTGAAAGTGTGAAACTACATCCTTTTCAGTTTGGCTTAAGTTTATCCCTTTTTTAATGTTAATCGACACACATGCTCATTTATACGCTGAAGAATTTGATGAAGATCGTTCAGCGATGATTCAAAAAGCTTCAGATGCTTCGGTAAAATATATTTTGCTTCCCAATATCGACATTGAGAGCATTCCGAAAATGGAGGAAGTTGCAGCAAATTATCTACATTGTTTTCAAATGATGGGTTTGCATCCAGCTTATGTGAAAGAAGATTGGGAGCAACAATTGGAGGTGATGGAGAAAAAACTATTTGAAAATCCAAAATTATATTGTGCTGTTGGTGAAATTGGAATGGATTTGTATTGGGATAAAACCTTTATCGAAGCTCAAAAAATTGCATTTCGAAAACAAGTTCGCTGGGCGAAAGAATTGGGTTTACCGATTGCTATTCATGCTCGAGACGCTTTCCCAGAAATTCTAGCCATTCTCGATGAAGAAAACGATGAATCATTAAAAGGTGTTTTTCATTGTTTCACAGGTCATGAACAAATTGCTCGCCATATCTTGAATTACGAAGGTTTTAAACTTGGGATTGGTGGCGTGGTGACTTATAAAAACTCACATTTAGCCGAATTGTTAAAAAAAATAGAATTGGAACATTTGGTACTTGAAACCGATGCTCCTTATTTAACACCCGTTCCTTTTCGAGGAAAAAGAAATGAAAGTGAATACGTGAAATATGTCGCTGAGAAATTATCGGATATTTATCAAGTTTCAGTTCACACAATTGCTGAGGTAACAAGTAAAAATGCGATGGAGTTGTTTCAATTAGAGCGATTTAAAATTTAAGATATGCGCAACATCCTTCTCATCTACACTGGCGGAACCATCGGAATGATTAAAGATCAACGAACGGGTGAACTGCGAAGTTTTGATTTCGAATACATCTATGACCACGTACCTGAATTAGAGCGTATAAACTTAAATTTAAAAAGCATCAGCTTTGAAAAACCAATCGATTCATCTGAAATTAATTTCGAACATTGGAAAGAAATTGCTGAAATCATTGAAACTAATTACGAATATTACGATGGTTTTGTTGTACTTCATGGTTCAGACACAATGGCATTTACTGCTTCTGCACTAAGTTTTATGTTACAAGGTTTGCAAAAGCCTGTGATTTTAACTGGGTCACAATTACCTATTGGTACCATTCGTACAGATGGGAAAGAAAATCTAATTACAGCTGTTGAAATTGCTGCTGCCTACGACGAAAAAAATGAAGCAATCGTTCAGGAAGTTGCAGTGTATTTTGAATATTCTCTTTACCGTGGTAATCGTTGCTCTAAGATTTCAGCAAATCAATTTGAAGCTTTTCAATCACCCAATTATCCAGAATTAGCAATAGCTGGAGTAAGTATCGATTTTTCAATAGAACGCTTATTTAGAACTACTTTACCAACTCTTCAAGTTCATACTGCGTTCTCAAATCAAATTGGTATGGTGAAGTTATTCCCAGGAATACCTATTGAATTTTATAAAAGTTTATTTGAACTGCAAAACACAAAAGCCATCGTTCTTGAGACTTATGGAGCAGGTAATGCCCCGAGTGATTCTATTTTACAAGAATATATTACTAAGTATATAAATTCCGGTGGGATTGTATTAAATGTAACACAATGCAGTTCGGGAGCTGTAAAACAAGGAACATATCAAACCTCTGCATTCTTCCAAAAAATTGGAGTAATTAGTGGAGGGAATCTAACAACAGAAGCGGCATTAACCAAATTACAATATTTGATTAGTTTTAATTATTCACCAAAAGAAATCTGCATTCTTTTAACTAAATCATTAGTTGGTGAAATGGATATATAATTGAAGTAAACCACTATTTTAGTTGGAATGCCGGTTCAATATAACAATTTAATGATTTTACTGACAAAAACAGGGGAATCTTCATGCACCTAGTAAAAGCTTTACATCACACTAAATCTAAAAGTTGTATTTTTAATAAAACAAAAAACCCCAACTAAACAAATTAGTTGAGGTTTTAAAAATCGGCATCGACTTACTCTCCCATCCTCAAAAGGACAGTACCATCAGCGCAATCAGGCTTAACTTCTCTGTTCGGAATGGGAAGAGGTGGACCGTGATGCTATAGACACCCAAAGCTTTTAACCTAAGACATTAGGACGAACTGATTTTAAGATACAAGGAAGTTTCCTTGATTAAAATCCGTCATAAAGTCTTTAAGTCATAATATTTTAAAGTCTTAAATATATCGGACGATTGAAGCAGTAAATAAAGTAAAGTTTAACGAGTTAGTAAGTCTACGGGTAATTAGTACTACTCGGCTGTGACATTACTGTCTTTACACCTGTAGCCTATCAACGTGGTAGTCTTCCACGACCCT
>CAMAZP010000049.1 GCA_945863605.1 Chitinophaga pinensis | reverse complement strand
TTCTTGGGAAGATTATTTTCATAACTTGCTCTTGCACAATACTTTTTTTGAAGATACGGCCTATCAGTTAATGGGCTTTCATACTGAAAATGACAATTTATTTGCTGTAGTTGAACAACCCTTTGTTGAGGTAACTTCGACAACGAATCTCGAACAAATTAAAGACTTTCTACTTAAAAATGGGTTCTCAAACACCAGAAATAACGACTATTACAATCGTGAATTAGGATTGATCCTTGAAGATCTTCACGATGAAAATGTGTTAACAAAGGATGGTCTTCTATATTTCATCGATACCGTTTTTTATCTGTCGGATGAGTTTTGGATTGATTTTAATAATCTAGATTAACCTAAAAGATTAAGGTTAATCTAAAGATTCAATTTGTTCCAACCCCTCCCAAATCAGGCGTTTTCTTGACATATAGGTGATATCTTCAAGGTTCGATAATTCGATACTCCTCTCTACAAGGAAAACCTGAGTCATTTGGCTCAGGTTTTTTTATGCCCTAAACTCGAGATACGTATTTTGATAATTCCAATAGTGTAAAATTCCTAAAAGCACATCAGTCTAATAAGTTTTAGGAATTTTGTTAACTTTTTTTATGAAAACAATTATTAAGAACTTCAACTTGTTCTAACCCTTCTTAAATCATTCGTTGTCTTGACATTTTATAGATTTCGTAAAGGTTCGATAAACAAAAAAGCCGCTTAAAATTTAAGCGGCTTTCATAATTAAAGATAATTTAAATTCTTCAATTTTATTAAATTAAATATGTTTTAATCTTTAACAAACTTAAGTCTAATTAATTCGTTATTGATTGAATTAAATTCAATAAAATATATACCTGTACTTAATGATGAAACATCAATAATGTTTGTTGGCTCAACAACCTGAATTAACGATCCAAAAGAAGAAAATAATTTAATTTCTTTCAACTGAAATTTCGCAGATACATTGATATTTAGCTTTTCACTAGTTGGATTTGGATAAATAGCAATTTTTGTATCCGCTAGCTCATTAATGCCAATAGTTGAAAGTACATTGATAATTTCCGAATCGGAATTTAAACTTTGACCATTAAAATTTGATGCAGAAAGTGAAACTGTATAAGTACCTGAATTATTAAATTGAATTTGAGGATTTTGGCTTGTTACAGTAGTTCCGTTTATAAATTGCCATCCTGTTGAAGGAGAAATTGCGTAAACCCAATTAGTTGGACAATTTGATGTTAAATCTGAAATATTAACAGACTCACCAGCATTAATTGTATTAAAATTAACAGAAAAATCAGAAACTGGTAAAGTTCCATTACCTTCAACTACAAGTAAATTTGTATTTATTGAAGGAGAACAAATTAAATCTTTTTGACCAGAAGGCCACATCACAATAATTGAATCAATAGAACTAGCAGATCCTATTCCAATATGAGTATTTAAGGTACCCATGTGTCTAAATCCTATTCCAGCTTGCACATCTCTGATTTGTTTACCCCAACTACCATAAACTTCAACTCGAGCTCCAATTCCGTTTCTATTACTTTGAACACCTTCTAAGTTTAATTTGATCCAATTATTTGAGTTTCCACTACTGAAATAAATATTATTACCTACTTGAACGTCAAGAAAGCCATCGTTATTTAAATCCCCAACAGCTGCAACACCCATAGGAACTTGAATTGGAGTAAAAGTAAAATCACCGTTGTTGTACATTATGTAATCATTAGTGAAAACATCTGCAAAACCATCATTATTAAAATCATAGGAAACGTATTCGATACTTAATCCTGTAAAGACATCCCAACCGCTACCAGTTGTTATGTTCGTAAATGTACCATCACCATTATTTTTCATTACTTTATGGCTTCCATCACTAAAAGAACTTGCACCAACAACCACATCCATATCGCCATCATTATCAAAATCATTCCATGCTGAAGACCAAGTTTGAACAGAATCAGATAGGTTTGCTTGAACAGAAACATTTGTAAATGTCCCATCACCGTTATTTCTATGTAATTCATTGATTTTAGCTGTATTTTGGCCACCTCTACATTTAGCAATAAATAAATCTTGAAGCCCATCATTATTATAATCTATCCAAATTGAACCGTAGTTTCCTCCATTAGGATGATCTCCAATTCCACCTTGATTAAACGTTAAATTTCCATTGCCATCATTCATATAAAACACATTAGGCGCTACATCGTGACATACAAAAGCATCTAAATTTCCATCATTATTAAGGTCTATAAAATTACTTCTTTGAGAAAAAACATAATTTGATGTTGTGGAATGACTATATCCAGTTCCATTGCCATTGGATTTTAGAAAGCTAACTCCGTTTCCACCTCCATATAATAGGTCATTATAACCATCTTTATTGTAATCCGCAATAGCCATACTCCATGATGGCATATTAGGAATGGTAGGAGTTGTGTAATTTACAGCGTTAAAAGTTCCTGTAGTTGATTGATAGTGAATTTGAACATTATTATCAGTTACCGATACAATATCATCAAGATAATCTCCATTCATATCAGAAACTGCAATTTTGTAACTACCCGCAATTGTAGATATAAACTCTGGAGTAAAATTTACATAGGTTGTATCAATTACAACAGCTGATGTTTCTATTAATTCAAAAATAAATCCATTTGCATCCCATTTATCATCAAATGCTATAAAATATTCAGAACCTTGAACAACTTGAAATGAAACAAGACATAAATAGCCGGCACCGTTATCATCATCACCAGCAATACAATTTAAAGATCCGCAATTTCCATTATAGATATGTACTCTGTTATCCACATTTCCATTTACAGTAAAGTCTGTTGTAACGGTTACTGTATAGTCATTTGTCGGAATGTACTTATACCATTTTCCATTTGTAGCACCTCCTCCCCCAGAAGCGCAAATTGGATTAGGTATTTCAGTTCCATCTATAGAATCTATTGTGTATGTTCCGGCTGTAATTAATTGTGAAGTCGAACATGTTTGTTGACCAATAACTTTTGTTGTTAAAAGCAAAGTAAAAAGTAATAATTTTTTCATGTTAATCGCAGTTATTAATTGATAATATAAATTGTCGTAATAAGTTTACACCTTCTTCATGTACGATAGTTCTTCCAAGGAGTGGCATTCTATTTCCTGCCTCCGTTGAATTTAAACGAAAGTGCATCATTGATTTATTAATGTTTCCAGGTACTATAATTTCAACTAGACTTGGATTAATTTGTTCATCTGGTGGTACACAAATCCCCATATTTACAGATTCATCAGTTTCATCAAATGCTAATCTTAAAGGTCGATAATCACAATGGCTATTCTCTCTATGACAATGTGCGCAATTAATATCAAGATACGACCGTAACCTTAATCTTAGGGAGTGAGATTCGTCATTGTAATCAACAGTTGAGACAATAGAATTTGGTATATTGTTATCTAATTTCCCAAGAGCAACCCACTTTTGTAATTGATTTTGAATACCTGAGGAAAAAGGATAATCCGTATTTAGATTTTGTGGCTTTATTCCAATTGGTACTGCTTGATTGTTCTTTTTATGACAAATTAAACATTCGGTTTCTGATGGGATTCTATAGTTTGTAGATTTAGTAACACCATTTTGAAGCCAGGAAATAGCTGCATAGGAACCATCCATTTGCAAGTAGGCCTCTGTTTGATCCTCATTCCATACATATTCTGCAAAAATCCAACCTGTAGTTTTTTTAATCATTAAGCGAGTTTCAATAATTCTAGTATTATTTGATGGTTGAACACTATCGTAATAAAAAGTTTTGATCAATACTGCTCCAACAGGTAATTCTATAAGTTCATGATCTGCAACATAATTTCCTTTTGTGCCATTTGGGAGCCATATAAATCTCTTTTTCTTTGCGTAATCTGTAAATAAAGATGAAGCTGGTTGATAAGGGATAACATCAGTATTTGGATCTTGATTTTTTAAATCACCTTTAAAAAATTTATAATCAGATAATTTTGAATATGGAACTAAGGCAAGATCAATATTCACTTGGTTTTGAATATCTACATTTGTATTGGGGTCATCTATTGCTTTTTTACATGCAAAAAAAGTTAGAACGACTAGCAGGAAAACAGACAATAACTTTTTAGATAGATTGTGACTCATTTCATTGTTTCTTGTCAGTAAATATATATAATTTTTTTAATATCTATTATTTATGAAATAAATGTTAACACAAACTCTCCGAAACAATTAATATAAACATCAAAAATCATTGTTATTTTTACATTTTTTTATTAATGATTAATCGCAAACAACGTTATTTACTTTCTATTTTAAGTGGCTTTCTACTAGTACTTAGTTTTCCATTTAGCGGAAGTTTAACTCCTTTATTATTTATTGCGCTTGTTCCTGTGCTTTTTGTAGAAAATGATATTTCAAATCAAAAAAAGAACGCTGCAAATGTTTTTTTACATGCATACATTACCTTTTTCATATATAATTTAGGGAGTACATTTTGGATATGGAATTCAACAGAAGTAGGCGGAGTTCTAGCATTTGTATTTAATTCATTACTGATGACTTTAGCATTTCAAAGTTTTCATTTTGCAAAGAAATTTATCGGTAATAAGGAAGGTTATATTTCTCTTTTAATTATTTGGACAGCCTTTGAATATGCTCATTTTAATTGGGAACTTTCTTGGCCCTGGCTTGCGTTTGGAGATGCTTTTTCCATTCGAACTAATTGGATTCAATGGTATGAGTATGTTGGTGTTTTGGGTGGTACTCTTTGGGTATTAGTAGTTAATTTACTGTTTTTTTTAGTTCTCAAAATGCAATTTGAGCAATCAGCAATAAAAAGAGTTAAACGAAATTTGATTATTGTTTCATTATTGTTTTTACTTATACCCATTGGTTATTCATACTGGATGATGCAAACGCCTTACTTAAATGGAAAAACGCTTGAAGTTGTTTTAGTTCAACCAAACATTGATCCTTACAACGAAAAATTTAATCCAACTTCTACAGTTGAGTCACAGCTTAATAAATTTTTTAACCTAGCGGATAAGAAAGTTACAAAGAATACTGATTTATTGATAGGTCCAGAAACAGCAATATCGCAAGGTTTTTTCGAGCCAGATTTGAATAATTATAAGTTCTATGAATTAATAAAAGAGCGTTTATCACACTATTCAAAAACCGAACTTTTAATTGGAGCTTCAACTGCTTTAGCATTTAAAAAGAAAGTTTCAAGAGCGACTTTACCACTTGGAAATGGAAACGGATTTTACGAAAGTTATAATACTTCACTTTTTGTTCCAAAGTCGGGTAAATATGGTTTTATTCACAAATCTAAATTAGTTTTAGGAGTTGAAAAGTTGCCCTTCTCCAATTATTTTCCATTTTTAGAGGAACTAGCTATAAGTAATGGGGGTACTTCAGGAACATTGGGAATTGAGTCCTATCCAAAAAATTTTAAAACAAAAAATACAATTATCGCCCCTATTGTTTGTTACGAATCAATATACGGTGAATTTGTTGCACAACAGGTTCGAACTGGTGCTGAATTATTGTGTGTAATAACAAATGATGGTTGGTGGAAAGATACTCCAGGATATAAACAACATTTTAGTTTTGCACGTTTAAGAGCAATTGAAAACAGACGGTGGGTAGTTCGTTCAGCAAACACAGGTACAAGTGGTGTTATTAATGAAAAAGGCGAAGTTTTACAAACTACAAATTGGTGGGTCCCTGCAGTAATTAAAGCAAAAGTACAATTATCAAAAAAACAAACGATTTATGCAACCTACGGAGATTTCATAGGACGAAGTTTTGCATTTGTAGCAGTATTGATATTGATTTTCGCATTGAAAAACAAGATTCGACCATTGAATAAAAAATAGTATTTTTATAATTCATCACTCGCGTAAACGACTTCTCCTTTGATAAAAGTTTTCCAAGAGAAGTTTTGCTGAAAATTTGGTGATGAGCGCAGCGGATTTTCGAAAATTACAAAAGTTGCATCTTTCCCTTTTTTTATTGAGCCAAATCTATTCTCATCAAATGAGGCGAATGCTGCCCAAATGGTCATTCCACGCATTACTTCTTCCAAACTCAAAGCTTCAGAAGATAAGAAGCCATTCATAGGTTGATTAGATGCATTTTTTCGTTCAACAGCTGCGTGTATAGTTAAAAATGGATTTGTTAATTCCACTGGAAAATCTGTTCCAATCGCCAACATCCCAAACTGATTCAACAAGGTTTTGTATGCATAAGCACCTTTGAGTCGTTCTTTACCAATTCTACTCGCTGCCCAGCGTTGATCAGAAACAGCATGTGTTGGTTGCACAGATGGAAAAACAGCATACTCAGAAAAAAGAGCAAAATCCAGTGGGTCAACCACTTGTGCATGTTCTATTCGGAAACGATGGTCTTTTTTGCGCTCGAATGCATTTTTATAAATCGATAAAATCAAGGCATTAGCGGAGTCACCAATTCCATGCGTATTCATTTGATATTCATTATTTAAACAAAAATCTGCAATTGACTTTATTTCTTCTATTGAAGTCAACAACAATCCATGTGAATGATGTGCGTCTGAATAGGGTTTTTTCAACAAAGCACCTCTAGAACCTAGAGCACCATCGGCATAAACTTTAAAACTTTGAATGTGTAAATTTTTGTAACGAAAAGGTCCATTTTTTTTAACGAAATTAAAATTCTCTTGTGATGGCAATAACATCGCGTACAAATTAATTTTCAACTTGTTATCTCTTACTATTTTTTTAAATAAATCAATGTGTTTGAATTCAATACCTGCTTCGTGAACACCTGTGATTCCATACATCAAGAGTTCATTTTGAATTTCGAGTATCGTTTCTGAAATTTCTGTTTCAGTGAATTTTGGCAGGTGTTTTTGAACCAAATTAATTGCATTATCAATTAATAAACCTGTTGGCTTACCATTATTAAGTACGATTTCCCCACCTTCAATTTTTGTGTTAGCATTGATTCCTGCTTTCTTCAATAAGTAGTCATTTACCAAAGCAGCATGACCGTCAATCCGAACTAAACAAACTGGAATTGAATGAAAAAGCTGGTTTAATTTTTCATTACTTGGCAAAGCTGAATTTCCCCAAAGAGACTGATCCCAACCTCTACCGATGACAAACTTATTATTTTTTCTACTAGCATATTTCTCACAACGAACTATTACTTCCTCAAAAGATTTCGAATCTACCAAATCAGCACTTAATCGCTGCTCAGCATAAGAAATGAGATGTCCGTGTGCATCGGTTAGACCAGGATATAAATCTTTACCTTGCGCGTCGATTGATTCGTCGTATCGGTATTTATTTAATATCTGTCGCTCCGGTCCAACTTCGATAATTTTTCCATCGCGAATAGCCATTGCTTCTTCAACGGTGTTTAAGTCGTCCATCGTATGAATACGCGCATTGTGAATAACCATATCAACTTTGATCCCTTTCATACAGGAACTTAGTAATAGTAAAAGGAGAATTGGGAGGTGTTTCATTTTTTTTGACTTTGGGACGTTAAGATTTTAGGTCTTTAGGATATTAGGATATTATGAGTGAATGAGGAATGAGCGAATGAGGAATGAATTTATTAGTAAATGAAAATTAGAAACCAACTTTTAAAAGATAAAAAAT
>CAMAZP010000048.1 GCA_945863605.1 Chitinophaga pinensis | reverse complement strand
ACGTCTCAAATCAAAACGATTTGGTCGCCTCAGCGCCGAACTCTAAAAAAAAGAAATAAGTTAAATGTCATGTCCTTATTTCAGTCTTTTAAATTGTCAAAGGTCGTCTTTGGATTCCTTGCGGTTTTTTAAATTGCAATACAACGGTTGAGTGTAGCAGCAGTAAGGGATTGCGGGCTACTTTCCTGTCGAAATACACCGAAGTTTGAGCGGGGAAGAACGCTTGAATTACCACTGAAACCCTTATTGCTGCTACACTTTGTTACCAACAGGCCTTCTTTCTTTTCAAGCGACATACCTTTAATATTTTCAGTCTGTTCTGTAATTCCGTTGCTGTCTGTCGGGCTGTGTGTCGGCAAAGTTTTATTTTTCTTTATACGGGGAGATTTTTTGTTTTTTCTCTGGGACGGAGAAAGCATACTCTTTTGCAAGCTTTGGTTTGTGTCAGGGCTTGTGCGGCTTGCAAATGTGTATGCTTTGTGTGTCGGCATATTGTGATTGATAAATTGTTTTAAATCTTATATTGTAAATGAATAGGTTTTACCATCAGCCAAAGAATGAGAACCCATCTTATGACCATGAACCCAAATATAACCAGATTTGTCCCCATGATTATGAAATTCAACCCAGCCATCACTATGGGTTCTTTTTTCATCTGTTCCGTTTAATAGTCCATAATCAATCATTACACCGACATCACTTGCTGGTTTTCCATTACTGTACATTACTCTTACTGAAAAATGTCCCATGCTTTTATTTTTTATGATAGTTAATGAAACTTTGAATTTTCTGAATAATCACATAACCCAAACCATAAAACACCAGACCTACAAAAATCCCAACTAAAACTGGTGCTTCACTAAAGCTTATTGCCAAAGCAATTAGAATTGAAAATACTAAAACTATTTTTAGGGCTGTTTTCTGCCATGCTATGCGTGTTGTATATGGAACACTTTTAAAATCTGTTTTACAAAATGGACACATTAACGCATTTGCATATATTTCTTCTTTGCATACAGGGCAACGAACTTTGGCATGGTAAACTGAATTGAAACTCTTTTCAAATCCTTTACCAACAGCATTTAATCCTTTAAACATGGCAATCGTTTAATTTAAGTATTTAATGTAATATAAGCCCGAACCTGGTATTCCGAAACTCCAATATCTCCTGCCTTCTGGACTAACCCCAAAACGAAAGCCGAGAAAGCCAAAACTTGTTCCAATACCTCTTTTTGAAACTGAAGCCCTAAATGGGCCGAAATTCTTAGATTTTCTAAACCTCCAAGCCATTATACTTTTTCAAAATTTATTATTTCATTTGTTTCTTTGTCTTTGAGCCTTAGGCGAGTATCTTTTACTTCAACAATAACATACTCAACATTATTGCTTAGC
Organism: Chitinophaga pinensis; assembly: GCA_945863605.1. Taxonomy (GTDB): domain Bacteria; phylum Bacteroidota; class Bacteroidia; order Flavobacteriales_D; family Crocinitomicaceae; genus UBA952. The sequence continues at coordinate 6,889 of CAMAZP010000048.1, read as the reverse complement.
AGGTAAATCTTGATTTCATTATTGAGAACGTTAAAATTCCATTTTCCTTTACTCAAATGACCATTCTCAAAATACAACAATTCATTATCGGATACAGACCCATTTCTGAAACAATATTCAATACTATCAATTGCATCTTTCTGTTTCCAGAAAATATCTACAAATTTTGGTTTTTCAATTGTTGACTCTGCTTTTGCTTTTTCAGTTTTATACCAGTTCTCAATATGAAGCAAAGCAATTTCCTGTTGATATGAAGCTATTTTGTCAAGTATTATCTTATTGTTCTTTAGTTCAGCATCCAATTTATCTTTTTGAGATTGAATAAAAGTTTCTCCCTTGAGTTTCCCCGCCTCTTCTGCTTTAATTAAAAGTTCATTAATTTCAGAGTTTTTTTGTGAGATTATTTCTTTTTGCTCAACCATTGTTTCATATTCAACTCTATCAAGTATTTCATCATAAGGTCCTCGTTTTGTTATTAGTTTTGTTAAAATTGGTGCAATTTCTATAGTCAAAAACAATAAGGTTATCATAAAACTTGCCCACCACATCGTTCTATCATTTCCTGTCAAATCCCCTAAGGCTTCAATTTGTGTGATAAAATTATTTGTAAACGCACGTTCAGAAGTAACATTTGCTGTTTTAGTTTCTTCGTCTGCTTTCGTCCTAGATTCTTTTAAACGAGATTCTTCATCAGTTTTTTCGGTTTTTTTGTTATCTATTTCTTGTTGTTTTTGTTCTCTATATTTTTTTCTAGCTTCAATAATTTCATTATTTATCTTATTTACTTCTGCTTGTTGGTTGCCAATTTCTCTATTTAAAGTACCAATTGCATTATTTTCATCTCGGATTTTATCGTTAGCTTCCTTTGTTAGCCGATTCTCAATAAAATTGCCGTTATTGTCCGATACTGGTCGGTAATTATTTTGATTATTTCTGATTGAGCGAATATTACTTCTATGATTTTCAATTTTCGGATTATTGATGTTCTTTATTCGAGTTAAAGTGTTGTTAGCTTGAGCAAGGTCGTTATTGATTAAATCTTTAACATTTTGTGGGTCAGTATTCAACTCTGTTTGGAGTTTTGTAATTGTCGTGTCAATATTTGAAATTCTATTTTCCTTATTAGATACTCCATAGATATTATCAAATTCTGAAGCATTGCTCTTTTTTGATAAAATTTCATTTTTCTTTATCTGTTCTGCTAACCGACTTTCAAATATCTTTATTTCAATTGGTTTAGAGATTACAATTGCAATTATAATCGCTAAAATAATACGAGGCGAAGCTTGTAATAATTCTTTTCCTGTTTTTACCCACCAAGTGTCAGATTCATATTTTCTAAATGTTGAAACAATGAAACGGTCTAAATTGAAGATAATCAATCCCCACAAAATCCCGAACATAAATGCAGGAAATAAAGCGCCCACATCAATTTGAGATAAATCGCCATTCCTGAAAACAGTGTATAATGCAAATCCACCAGACAATGAGGCCAAAATACCCGTAAACAAAATTGTTGCACCAATTCCGGTATATTTATTCCATTCTGTAGGACATTGTTTCAATACCTCCTTATCAACGCCTGCACAGATACATAGAAAATGTTGTAATTTACTTAGTTCTCTGTCTTCGTTAGATTTTACTTTTCCTGCTAATTCTTTCATATATTTTTGAAAAATTGAAAATTGACATTTTGGGTTTATATTCTGGTTTTATCCTATTTAAAGGAATATTTGGAGTAACGTATTCTGGCATATTGAAATTAAAGTCAGGTAAATTGATTGATACATTTATACTAGGAGGATTTAAAACAACCGAACTTAAACTAAACCTACTTGTAAAATCAGGCATTGGAATTTTCAGAGATTCAATGATTGGTGTTGGCAATATTCGAACAGCAACATCCTGAGTACAATTACTCAATTCACCATAAGCAGTTAATGTGAAAAATGTTTTATTCTTTTGAAGTAAAGTCTTTTTTGTTCCAACGATTTCAACCTCACCAATCCCATTATCAATGACTACTTTTTTAGCATTTTCAACATTCCATGAAATTGTAACAGGAACACAATCTAATACAACATTTGGGTCTGCACTGAAAAAATTAATTAGAGGTTTCTCAAATACTTGAACTGATAATTCTTTTTCTATTATAGTTGTGTTATCTAATGCTATGACAACGATTTTAAATGTTGTATTTCTAATTGGGTAAAACTCATTTTTCCCAATTAATGGAATTTCCTCTACTATTTCATTATACAATAAATTTGCTTTCACCGCATTGGTTATTTCCCATGACAATTTTGTAGATTCACTATTTTCAATTTTTGCTTTCTCAATATTAAAGCTAATAACTGGAGAGGGTATGAAATCAATTAATATTGATTTCTCAACATTACCAACTTCATTTTCTGCAGTAATTGTAATTGGACTTTTTTTAAAAGCCATCAATGAAAACCCTCTATCTTCGACAACACCTATTTCAGAAATTTTTATTCTTTCTGCATTATTTACGTGCCATTCAATCTTGGATTTACCTCCTATTAATAATTTAGTATTTTCAAGTTCAAAAAAGACAATCTCGGGTTTTTCAAATAAAACCGTTAACTCACAATTGTTCTCAGCTATTTTATTATTAGAATAAAAAACAATTTTTTCTTTATGCTTACAATCCGATAAATGATAAGAACCGGATAAATCTACTTTGTATTTTTTCTTTTTCTTAACAAAATATACGTCTTCTGCATTAATAGAATCCCAAGAAATAATTATAATACCATGTTTATCAGTAAGTTCATACTTTATGTAATTAAAATATGCTCTCGTACTTCCGCAAATTTCACAAGAATTTTCAGAAGGAATATTGATATGCTCGCAATTTTTACACTGCCAATTTCTCATGTTTTATTACTATTTTTTTAAGTTACCTGAAATGCGAATAGTTGGTTTATCTGTTGTGTGACTTGAAGGTTTATCTTCTTTATTAAGATTACCTGATATTCTGATTGTTGGTCTGGGTGGTTCAGGTTTTATATCTGGTTTATCCTCTTTTGGTTCGTCACTCCAAGAAAGAATATCTGAAGACTTTAAAGTTTCAAAAACTTGTCTAACATCAGGACGTTGCTCAATGTTTTTCAATAACATTGAATTTATTAGTTCTTTAATCCTATTTGGCAAACTGTTAATTACAATTTCGTTATTAGCGGCAACAGATTCGGCAACAGATTTATATTTTTCAGAGAACTTGGGTTTATTTCCACATAAATACTCGGAAAAAATCAATCCTAATGTGAAAATGTCGGATTTGTTTGTTAATTCACCCTTGCCACATTTTCCTGAATCTTTTACATACTCTAACAATTCAGGAGAATAATAATCAGGAGTTCCAACAATTTCAGTGTAATCGGGTGGATTCTTTGAGAAATAACTGTCGTCAAAATCGATTAATTTAGTAGTGTAACTACCAGTTTCAGTTTTTTTTATTAAAATGTTGTCTGGTTTTAAATCACCATGTACAATATTTAAGTCATGTAGAATTTTAAGACTGTGAGTAACAGTTTTAAGGATAATTAAAATTTTATCCTGAGGCAGTTTTGCAACATCTTTTGCTTTGATAGAAGAAACATCAATTTTCTCATTAATTTTATAATAGCAAGTTCCACTTCTGAAAAAATCAATAGCATATACGAGATTTCCACCTAATGTACATTTAGTCGCAATGCTATCGTTGAGCTTTTTATGGTGCTGTTCAAATTGTTCACACCTTTTTCTCTTTTCAGCAATAGTTTTAGAACTACCAGGTGAACCATCAACAGGGTATTTAGGTGAAAGAAAAACTTTAATAAAATACTCTTTATCGCCTTTTTTTGCGAAAGAAATTTCTCCTCTGCCACCAGCGGGTGTGGAGTTCTTTAAGATAGAATAGCCATTTATAATTTCACCTTCTCTCATTATGCTTTTGTTTTAAAGTGTGAATAATTTGTTTTTTTGTATAAATCCCATAATTGTTCAAAAAGTTTTTTTCTCTTCGATTCGTATTGTTCGATTTCGTTTTTTAAAGCGATTTCTTTTTCTCTAAGACGTGTCATAATTTCATCAATATTGTTAATATCTTTCATGAAATCACGATACAGAACTTCAAGTCTATTTTGAAATAAATTTCTCAATTGCTTGAAATCAGTTTCTTTATTATTAATACATTTAAGTGACATACTAAAATCATCGCCTGAAACTTTGTTTAATTCATCAATGATTCTTTTTTGCCATTCATCAATAGAAGTTGAATCTAGCATTGTTTTTAATAAAACATTTTCAAAATGAATTGGAGTTGAATAGTAACCAAAACATCCATCTGTTGCAGCTAAAATCAAACTAGTTCCTTGTATTTCAACTTCTTTAAAGTTTAATATAAAATCTTCGTCAAGATTTATCATGTTAGATAGTGGCGAATCATTTTCAATATTTTGAAAAGGGTCATTATCTAATTTCAAATCGTCTTTTGTCAATTGAACAAGTCCATTTTCAGGAGATAAACAATATATGCGTGAATCACCTGCCCATATGGTTTGTATTGTAGATTTAGTATTATGGTGAAAAACAATACAAATAGCAATTGTAGTGGGGAAAGTTCTAATTAAAGAACTTCTTATTTTGCTTTGCTCGTAATGTTGTTTATTTAATTTACTTTTTAATCCATCAACAATTTTCTCTTTAAGAATGAGTATTTTATCTTGTGAAAAGACAAAATTTTCATCTTTCAATTGCTCATCGAAAAATTGTTCAACAACATTTTTTACGGTTCGAGAGGCAAGGTAAGCACCTGTATGACTTTCTTCATTCTCAACATACAAGGTGCTACCTGACCCGCCCATACCATCAAACACTCCAATTATAGAAATTTGTTTATTTTCAGATTCCATGAACATAGGAGAAGCATCTTCGCCAAATTTTTCTTTTTTTGGAATGTCAATGATTAGATTCATAATAGAACTTTTTTTACTGTTTAATTTTCTGTTAAGAGTCTTATTTTTCAAATTCTTAATCAGTTTATATACATACATAATACATGATTATATACTATTGACTATTGTGCTTAAAATTGTCTTATAGTCTACATCAGCAAGACCTTCACCAGCCTTTGACGGTACATGAATTACACTTTCCCAGTGAGTTGCTATGTCTGTCCATGCTGTTGCATCAGGAGTAAATAGAATCAGACGTTTTGCTGTTCTTGACATATAAGTTTGTCCTTCCCACCAATCTGTCAATTCATTAAAATTGGCTGGCATACCACTTGGTTTGTGACTTGAAGATTTTTCAAGTGGGTGAGTAGAAGCGTCTGACCAAACAACAATAATATGTCTTTGTCTATCACCACCGTTGTCCCATTCAGATTTTATTGCAAGAGCAACTGCCTCTAATCCATTCTCAGGTTCATCACCACCTCCATCTGGGGTCAATCCCTTTACAAAATTGTTAAATTTACTGTCATCCTCTGGAATTTTTACAAAGTCAAGTTTTTCAAGAGCCTTGCTTCCATCTGCTTCGAAATCTCTAAAAGCAATAACTCGAATTCTTAATGAATCTACATTTTTGTCTTTTTCTGCTAAAGAAGATTTTAAATCGGGGTAAAATTTCAAAGCGTTAGCCTTTACTGTTTCAAGTATCCCACTCATACTACCAGTAACATCAATGCAGAAAACCAAATCTACATTGTACTTTAAACCTTGTGTTGCCATATTATTTTAAATTTATTGCTCCCAATCCCTCAACAGAGCGTTTATTATTTTTAGCCAAAACATAGGGATTTTTCATGTCTTGGATTATTTTATTGATTTTACTATTCTCTCCCATAATGATTGTACTTCATTTACAACTTTACGGTAAAGTTCTTCAACAGTATTAACCACAAACTCATAAATATAGATAAACATTACACCAATGAATAATGCAATATCCTTTAATAAAAGAAAGGGAAAGATTACAAAGAAAAAGAATGTAGCCCAAAAACTTAGTTTATGATATTCAATGGGCTTAAAATCATATTTGTAAAAGTGTGATTTTGTTTCATTTCCAATGTTTTTTATGCTTACTTCAAACTTGTAAAGCAACAAAAGAAATATAGTTCCAATTGATAACCATAAAGTCAATGGGGAAAAGATTATTTGCGTAATAATACTTGGCTTTTTCATAATTATGGATTTTGTATCAAATATAAATTACTTTTCTTCCTTCAATTCTTCCTTCAAAAACTTTACTTCCTTGAATATAAATAGTTCCCTCTCCATTGTCTTCAGAAAAATGTGCTTCGCCATCTTTGTCAGTATATTGGTCTTTTGCACAACCACGTGTCCAACCGTTAAAAATTACTCCGACTTTTTTTGAGTAAACTGGTCTACCCGTGCTTTTTTCAAATACTTGTATTGTAAACATATTTTTAAATTAAATGATATTTACTTTCAGACTGTGTGTCGGCAAGAATTGGCTCTTTGACTTTTGCGAAGCGTGGGCTTGTGTGTCGGGCAAAAGGCAATGTGCCAATTGTGGGTCGGCTCGTGAAAACAAAAAATGTGGGTCGGCAAAAAATAAAACTTTATCGGGTCGGCTGGCGTGGTCGCAGTCAGTCCGATTTGATTTTCTTCTTTGTCTTTGTATGTCGTCTTGTCAATTTTCATGTCGCTGTCTCTTTTTTAGGCTTGTTGGTAACTTGTATATACTCGAAACAACCTTTCGCAAAGCAACCCAAATTTGGCAGGATTCTCGATAAGCTGTCTCGTTTTTTTTAATTCTCAAATTTATAATTTTAATTTTATAAATCATCAAAAGGGCTTTTTATTTGCTGAATATTTTTGGTGCTAACATGCGTGTAAATCTCAGTGGTTTTACTACT
>CAMAZP010000047.1 GCA_945863605.1 Chitinophaga pinensis | reverse complement strand
GCCTCAAACTTCTGAATCAATTTAGTTCGCATCAAATCAACTAATTTTTTGGAGCGATTAATCTCTTTGGCTATTTCATCACTCGTTTTTCCTTCGCAAATGAGTGATAAGACAATTTTTTCACGTTCATCAAGTTCAATTGCTGATTTAGCATTTTCATCACTTTGGGAGAAAAATTCCGCTTTTGAAACATGTTGCTTTCCTTCAAAATGAACATTGAAAATGGCGTCAACGGTTTCATCAATCGAGCAGTTTTTAGCCAAAAATCCAGATGCACCAAGTGATAAATATTCAGCTGTAATCGCTTCTTCCTGAAACATACTCAACATAATTACAAGAACGTCTGGAAAATTAACTTTCAAGGCTTTCAATGTTTGCTTTCCGTCCATTATTGGCATTTTGATGTCTAATAGTACAACATCAATTTCATGCTGTTTCAATTCCATCAAAAGTTCTTGGCCATTTGAAACATCGAAAACGATTTTAATTCCAGCTTCTTTTTTGAGGAGATTGGCAATTCCTTTTCTGACTACAATATGGTCGTCTACAAGTGCTACACGTATCGATTTCTTCATAAAGTTTTGGTATCTCCAAGTGGAACATTAACGTTAATTTGCGATTGATTGTCTTTACTGCTAAATTGAATAGAACCGTTCATACGTTGTAATCGATTGGCAACAGACTTTAAACCTAAACCTTGGCTTTTAACTAAAAACGTTTGGTAATCTTCGTTGTTAAAACCTTTTCCATCGTGCGTAATTGAAAGAATGAATGTAGCATCCTTTATCGAGCAATTTACAGAGAGATTTTTAGCTTCGTCGTGTTTCACAATATTATTTATTAATTCCATGTAAATGCGATATATTTCAATGGAACGACTTTGCTCTAATTCGAAATCACTGTTTATTTGTGACTTGAATTGACAACTTTCGAACGTAGTTTTCCCCACGTATTTTAATTGATGCTCAATACTTTTTATTAAACCCAATTGAATGACATTATTAGGAATCAATTCTTTGGAAATTCCTCGAATGGCGTGAATGGAATAATTTACCAATTCGATCGACTGTATTAATTCTGCATTGAAAGGCGCAGGTGTATTTTGATTTTTTTGGATGTAACTAAGGTTTTTTTGAACCAATGAAAGCGTTGCTCCTACTTCGTCGTGTAAATCATCGGCTATGGATTTTCGTTCATTTTCTTGCGCAGAGAGAATTGCCTCCAATTGTTGCAATTGATTTTTTTGACGTTCTAATTCTTTTTCCAAATCAAGGTCTTCCAATCGTTTCTTGAATAAAATAAATACATACACGAAAAACGCACTTATCAGAAATAATAAGAACAAGGTGACGAATATGAATTTCGTTATGAGCGCAAGTTCCTCCATAATATATAACTAGCAATCAGAAGATAAAAAGTATAAAGCCATACGAAAATTTCCCAAATCAAAACCGCATATTCACTTTTCACAAGTAAATAGCGAAGATCATTTTCAATTATTGCGAAGAGCAATTGATTCAAGGAATAAAAGAAGGTTGCAGTTATAATTAGGAATGACCCTTTTCGATCGTAAATAATGGCAGGTCTGTTTTTTATTGTATCAACCAAATACAAAAAATACTGCAAAATAAAAGTAAAATGTAAAACGAAATTTGATACGTAATTATTTGTAAAAAAACCTCCTCTAACAGTAAATTCAGTTATTTCCGTAAGAAGTACCAAAGCAAAAAAGAAGTAGCTTGCTTTTTTGAAAAGATTATTCGAGTATTCATTTTTAAATAAGACAAATGTGAAAAATGAAATGAAAACAATCAACAAATGAAACCCAGGGAGCGCATTGACATATAAATAAATAAAAAGATAGCAAAGTACTGAAACAAAAAATAAGGTTGTAAAATATCCAAAAATTGCCCAACCAAAAGTTCGTTTTTTTAGCACTTTAAAATACCAAAGCATTACAACAATTGGCAAAAAAGATGCAATTGAAGAAATGTTGACCGATATATCTAAAAAATCAGAACTCATATTCAAAGATACCTTTTTACTTCAAAGGTTTTATTTTTAGAAATTAGAGAATATTTGTTTTCACTGAAAACGAAAGTGAGTAAACGATTGGACGCCTATTGCTATTTTCATTTTTAGAACATGTTCTAATTTTTTCACTTTTGTTCTATAAAAATGATTGTGTTTTATGAGCGCAAGTTCCTCCATAATATATAGCTAGCAATCAGAAGAAAAAAAGTATAAAACCAAACGAAGAGTGCCCAAATCAACATAGCGTATTCATTGTTTATTAATAACATTCGAATATCTTCTTCAATCAAAGAAAAAAGCAATTGATTAATGGAATAAAATAAAGTTGAGCAAAGAATAAGGAACGGACTTTTTCGGTTGGAAATAATGCCTGGTCTATTTTTTATCGCATCCACTAAGTAAAGAAAGAATTGTAAAATGAATGTGAGATTGATGATTGGATAGGTAATTGTATTATTTGCAAAAAAACCTCCTTTGAAAGTAAATTCAAATATTTCTGAAAGAATAAGGACAACAAAAAAGAAGTAACTTACTGTTCTGAAATGTTTATTCGCGTATTCATTTTTAAACAATTGAAGGACGAAAAATACTTGAATTAACATAAATACATGATAAACAGGATAGGTAGATTCAAATAAATACGCTGAAATATAACTAAAAACACCCGCAAAAAACAAGCAAGAAAAATAACCCAAAATCGCCCAACCAAAAGTACGTTGTTTAAGTTTTTTAAGATTCCACAACATAATAGCAATGGGCAAAAATGCCAAAACAGAAGAAAAATGAATCGAAAACAATAGAATATCAGAATTCATATTCAAAGATACCTTTTTAGTACACAGGTTTTATTTTTAGAAATTAGAGAATATTCTTTTTTGCTGAAAACGCAAAGTAGCAAGCGATTGAGCACATTTTGATAATTTCATTATTAGAACATGTTCTAATTTTTTAGTTTTTCAAAAAATCAAAAACCCTTTGTTTTAAAGGGAAATAGCCTACAATACAATAATTTCTATTTTTCCAAATTAAAATACTTTAAATTGTTTTTTTAGTTTAGACCAAAAAAAATAAACGCATGAAAAAAGGGTTATTTACATTTTTACTTCTTGTTTGTTCGAGTCAATTGTTTTTTGCTCAGAAAGTGACAGTCAAGAATGATATTGTCAGTGTTGACGGAACTGCCGTGTTTACGTTAGTTTATAAAAATTATCCTGAGGCAATTACTTTGTATAATTTGAACAACGAAAAATTGGCAATATTTAGCGCAGAAGGCTATTCGGATTCAAAGCTTATTACAAGCTCAAATCCTAATGGAAAAGTTAATTACTTTGACATCACTTTCTTAAATCCTGATATGGATAAATGTGAAATTCCCATTTTTGGACTTAAAAAGCATTTAGCTCAATATATTATTTCAGAAGGCCTTGTCAAAGAAGGTAAACTGGATGAAGCAGCTGTGAAACAATTTTGTCGCATAAATGGAATGAAGTTTTCAGAAGACCGAAAAAATGCGGGGACGACCGTTATTATTAAGAATTGATAAAATAAAGAAATGTGGCGACCATTATCCACTAAAAAAAATGGGGCGTAATCCGAAAAGCCAGATGAGTAGGAAATAAAAAATTTTAAAAAAAATAGTATGAAAAAATTTAACTTTTTAGCTTTAAGTATTGTATTTACTGGTCTTTTGGCCTTAACCTCTTGTAAAAAAGAAACAAGAATTGAAAAAAATCTTTGGAAAAATGGTGGAGAATGGAACATAGAACTTTTGTCTGCTAAACAAACTAGCACTTACACATTCGATAATTTCGATTATTCGTATGCCAATTTTGGGACATTTACATTTAATGAAAATGGCACTGGAGTTTATAAATTTATAGAAGACAACGAAATTATAACTGGCGCACATACCTTTTCAAATACTGAAGATAAATTGACTATGACTCTTGATGGTGAAACAAAAGTTTATGATATCGTTGAGTGGAAGAAAAACAACATGAAAATCTCATACACTGAAAGTTTTTACGAAGGTGTGAATGGTAATGTAGGTACAGGAACATATACTGAAACAATAACGCTTAAGAAAAATTAATTTTAATTCACTAAATAAGTGTTTAAATGCCGAGTTGATTTTACTATTTGCTCGGCATACTTTATTCAATCATTATTCATTAATTTAACTTCAAATCTATTATTATGAAAAAAATTAACTTTTTAGCCTTGGGTATTGTATTTATTGGATTAATTACCTTATCCGCTTGTAGTAAAGAAAAAAAGATAGAAAAAAATCTTTGGAAAAATGGTGGTGAGTGGAACATCGAAAGTTTTAATGTCATACAAACTAGCACTTATGCAAGCGATAATTTCAATGAATCGTATGTCAATGTTGGAACTTACACATTTAATGAGAATGGAACAGGAGTTGTTAAACTAATAATTGACGAGTTTATTGAAACATCTGCTTTTACCTATACAAACACAGAAAACCAATTGATGATTACCATCGATAATGAGACGCAATATTATAACCTTATTGAATGGGAGAAAGATAAAATGAAAATTGTTTATGCTGAAAATTTTTACGAAGGAGTAAATGGTAATTTAGGTTCCGGAGTTTATAAAGAAACTATAACATTGAAGAAAAAATAATTTTAATTTCCTAAATAAGTGTTTAAATGCCGAGTTGATGTTGCTATTTGCTCGGCATTTTTGATTTATACCAAATTACATAATAAATGTCGTCCTCAAAATTAATTATGGTATAATACCTCCGCCACGGTGGAAACGATTTCATAGGTTTTTCATAAGACTTCGCCGCAACGAATAAAACGTTCGTTGGTATGAAACCATTAAAATGGTTTTGTTACAACCGGCATTCTACTAGGTGCGGGATTAATCCCGCACCTAGTAGAATGCCAATTTTTTTTAACGATTTCAATCGTTTCGTTTTTAGAACATGTTCTAATTTTTTAGTTTTTCAAAAAATCAAAAATCCTTTGTTTTTAAGGGAAATAGCTCGAAATACAAAAATCCTAATTTTTCCAAACTAAAACTACATTGAATTAATTTTTAGTTTAGTCCAATAAAATATACTTATGAAAAAAGGATTATTTACATTTTTACTTCTTGTTTGTTCGAGTCAATTGTTTTTTGCTCAGAAAGACTCATCTACCTTCAAAAAAAATCAAGCTCACTTGTATTTTGGGTTGCAGTCACCGGGAATCAAGGAAGTAAATTCGTGGTTGAATAATTCAACTTTATCGAATAATTACCCCGTTCTAGGAACGAATTTTTTCTCAGCTGGAGTAGGATTTATTCAATTAACTAAAAATAAATTTGTCTCTCACCAAGAGTTAATTACATACAGCGGAACCGCTTCAAATGATTCTGCTTCTGTCAATTTCAGAAATATAAGTTTTAGCCAATCTCTTTTAGGCTATTCGTATCTTAATTCAAAAAACTTTCAGTCTTATTCATTTATGGGTTTAGCTTACAGTACATCCACTTTAAAAATCAATGAGAAAGTAGCGGATGGAACTTCGTATAACAATTATGGTTCCGCAGTTGGAAATCAACTAGAAATGAATACGACTTCTTTTTTATTGAATATTACCGCTCAATTCAATTACCTCATTAATATTCGTAAATCGGATGATAAATTTATCATCGGTTTCAAAGGTTCGTATTATATGCCTTTTTCAAAATCAACGTGGGAAACAGGAAAAACAAAATTAACCGAAGGTCCAAATATAAATTCAGGGGGTTTATCCGGACATTTGACATTAGGCTTAACTTTTTAATATGAGACAGTTACTCGTTTTTGCAGCAATCCTTGTATTAGCAAGTTGCCAGCCCATCATGAAAGCAATATATGGAATTAAAAAACCGGATATTGAAAATCGTGAATCGATTACCAAAAAAGCCTTAAAGTTTGGTTTGGATACTACAAATATCGTATCAGTAACGAGTAAAGACTTTCCTTACGTCTTAAAAAGTACAAGTATTCCCAATGCAGCGATTTATGACAGCAATGGAAAATACATAGAATACCGCCAAACGGACACTTCTTGTAATGCTGGACTTTTTGATTTTATTCCAAAATTAAATGTATCTGGCACCTATAACAAACCTGATAGCTCAGGCTTAGCAGAGGAATGGACAAAATTCCGAGATTTAAAAGGGAATGAAATGAATTTGCCAAATAATGCCGATTTCTATTTATTAATTTATTGGAATGTCTGGACCGGGAAATTAAATAAGGATCATGTAAAAATATGGGAGGATTTGGCTCGTGACAATAAAAATTGTAAAATCAAAGTCATCAAAGTGAATTTGGACATTCAAGAATATTGGGAGCCAAAAGAAAAGGAAATGTATCGTAAAGCAATGCGTAAACTATAGTAAAAGCTAACTAATTAGCAATATTTAAAACAAATAAATATGACATATAAAAAGAAAATGAATCTTTTATTTGCCACCATTGGATTACTATTCCTTTCCTTGCAAAGTTGTGGAACCACTGAAAAAGCTTCTGTTTATAAACCGGGGCGAGTTTGGGAATTTGATGTTACGGTACAAGATTCTTCCGGAATTGTTTTGGATTCATTTCAACTGAATATGAAAACAAGAAATTCCAATGTTGCTGAAAAAGCAATTAGACAAATTACGGTTGAATACGAATATTTGAAAAATGGAAAATCATTTGATACAGAAACTACGGGAATTGAAGATAATACTGAAAGAATTCATATTCATCCCCCGCGAGATTCCTATTTTGATGTCTCTGAAATTGTGCATTTTCCATTTATTTCAAAACCATTTGGTAGGGGGTTTAAAACCTCTACCGAAATGGTAATTCAGAAAGCTTCTTTTATCAATAGAAAGACGAATGAAGAAATTAATCTTGCCGGAAAAAGAATTAAACAAGAAGTAGCTCTAGTAGATTCTACTACAATTGTTTTCAAGAATAAAGAATTAAAATGTTATGTGATTGAAGGTAAAAACTTGAATAACATAAAAGAGCTTGGACAATTCTCTTGTAAATTCTATTTCAATAAAAAATATGGGTTAGTGAAATTTATCTATACGACCCCTTGGAAGTCAACCATTGTTGCAAACTTAAAAAGTGTAAAGTTTTAAAGCATTCAGCCCAATATATTATTTCAGAAGGTTTTGTCAAAGAAGGTAAATTGAATGAAACAGCTGTGAAACAATTTTGTCGCATCAATGGAATGAAGTTTTCAGAAGACAGAAAGAATGCGGGGACGACCGTTATTATTAAGAATTGATAAAACAAAAAAAGTGGCGACCATTATCCACTAAAAAAAAGGGGCGCAATCCGAAAAGCCAGATGAGTAGGAAATAAAATTAAAAAAAAATAGAATGAAAAAAATTAATTTTTTAGCCTTGAGTATTGTATTTATTGGACTAATTACCTTATCCGCTTGTAGTAAAGAAACAAGAATTGAAAAAAATCTTTGGAAAAATGGTGGAGAATGGAACGTAGAAAGTTTTTCTGCTAAACAAACTAGCACCTTTGCACCTGACAACTTCGACGAAACGCAGGTCAATATTGGAACTTATACATTTAATGAAAACGGCACAGGAATTTATAAAAATAATAACGCATTAGAATCCCTTGATTTTACTTATTCAAACACAGAAAATAAATTGTCGTTTACAATCGGTACTGATTCACAAGTTTATGACATTGTAGAATGGAAGAAAGACAATATAAAATTCGCCTACACTGAAAATTTCTATGACGGTGTAGATGGTAATGTTGGTACAGGAACCTATACTGAAATTATAACCTTAAAGAAAAAATAATTTTAATTCACAAAATAAGAGTTTAAATGCCGAGTTAATGTTGCTATTTGCTCTGCATTTTTGATTCAGTCTTTATTCATTAATTTAACTTCAAATCTATAACTATGAAAAAGTACCTATTCGTTTTTTCATTGCTAGTTGTTTTTCAATCAAAAGCACAAAATAGCTATCCTTTTCCCGACACGAATGCGTATTGGAATATGTTTAGTTCTAATATGGGAAATTTAGTGGTAGAAAATCCAATTGGAGTGATTGGGGATACCACTATAAACAACACACAATACATAAAAATCGGTCAATCAACAGATACCCTTTTTGAATTTCAATCCAATTATCCGTTTTATTGCGCCGTAAGAGAAGAAGATTCAAAATACTATTTTGTTTTTCCAAATGAAACATCAGAAGTTCTTTATTATGATTTTAATATGGAAGTCGGGGACACCATACAGTATCCTCAAAGTACTATTGGGCAACCAATAGCATTAAAAGTAGTAGGTAAGGATTCTTTATTAATTGGAAGTAATTACAGAAAAAAATTATATTTAACAAACCTAGATACAATATCAACAGGTTTTTGGCCAAATCAAGTTTGGATTGAAGGAATTGGTAGTCTTTACGGTCTGCGACATGCTCATTCTTATGTTGTTTGCAGTAGTAATGCCACTAGCTGTTTTCACCAAAATGATTCGCTTGTTTATTTAAATCCTGATTTTCAAGCGTGCTACCGTTGGACATTAGTTGGTTTAGAAGAAAATCAAATTCAACCTTTAAAGGCGTTTCCAAATCCTGCCAATGAGCAAATTTCGTTTGAATTACTCAGCGATGAATTGTTACAATCTCCTTTCGAAATCACAGATATGCAAGGAAAAAAATATTTCAGTTCAACGGTTAATTCGTCTAATTTTTCAATTTCAACGAGTCAATTTCCAACTGGCGTTTACTTTTATAAAATCTTACATTCTTCAGGAAAAGTTTATCGCGGGAAATTTATAAAGGAGAATTAATTTTAATTTTCTATATAAATGTTTAATGCCGAGTTGATTTTTGAGATTTGCTCTGCATTTTTGATTCAGTCTTTATTCATTAATTTAACTTCAAATCTATTATTACGAAAAAAATAATCTTCATATTACTGTTATTAAGTAAAAGTGGATATTCTCAAATGGGTATATCTATTGAAACTACTCCTAATCTAGTTTTCTCAAACTATAAGGGTGCTGGCATCATTCCCAATGGATTTTTTTTGAAAAAATACAATCCTTCATTTAGTGGTGGTATATCTGTTTTTTATTCATTAAAATCTTTTCGAATTCATTTAGGATATAATTATTTTGTAAATAATTCTCGATCAGTTTACTATAGAGATTCAGAATCAATTAAGAATTCGTTTAACAGAAATATTTTGCAAACTAGTTTTTTTGAACCTAGAATATCTATAGAATATAATTTCAATGTTCATAATTTTAAAAATCTTTTTGTTGAGTTAGGGATGGGATTATCTATTTCAAATTCAATTTATTGGGGTGTAGATTCTGAAATAATAAGTATTAATTCCTACGGAATACAGGACACAGTTTCAATGACAACAACAATAGCACCACTGCAGAAAGCATCGCCATTCAAGGCATACTTCGCTATAGGAAAAAACTTTCCGCTACTAAAAAATAAAACAGAACTTCTAAGTTTGAATGTTTCGCTATCCTATCGTTATTCACAAAATGAAGAAAAAATTACAAGATCAATTTTTGATAGTGGTAAGAGTTACAACTTTTATCATTTCCGAAATTCCTCATATATTGGTTTTTCATTTCGATTTTTGTATAGTTTAGGTAAAATTTAAAGTCCATAACAAATGCTTAATTACATTTTTCTGATGCAGAACATTCAAAATAGAATACAGAATCTTGCAACAAGGAAATATTAATGACCTTGTTAATTCATACGGCTACTAACAACCTTATCCAGCTGTATTTTATTAATGCAACAAAACCGTTAACAAAAATTTTAATACCCAAAAGCCATTTATGATAACTAAAAACATAACCCTAATTGCACTTTTGCTATTGATAAATAACTACGCCAATTGTCAAATTGTTACCAAGGAAATAAGCAACATAAACTACCAGAAAGGAGTGGGAATTGAAACATTTTTTCAGGGCAATTATGGAATTGGCTTAGGCGGAATTGTTGGAAATAATATTGGAAATAGAAAGGAATCTAATTATTCAATGGGAATTTACACGGACGTTTTTTTGCTTGATGCGCCCATCATTGGCCCACGATTAAAGATGACTTACAATTATGTTGGAATCTTTGGTGTCAGTTTGAACCTAAGTAACTATTTTAAAACTGGGATTAACGATTTCAGAGTTGCAGTTGATTTGAATTTTACAAACCATGGAATCATGACCTTTTTCATTGGATATGGCATGCAATTTTCAGAAAAATCTTTCGATGAAATTGGTCATTTCCGACTTGGAATTAATCTTGCTTTGGTAAATAATATGGATAAGTAAACAATAAGTTATATAATACTACTATGAAAGAAAACCTACAATACACCGCGAAACTTGCTGGTTCGGCAGCATTAAGTTTTTTGAAAATTAATGTTCCAGGGCAGTTGTTTATGGGAAAAATTTAATCTACGTATCAACATGGAATGGTTATGGAGAAACCAATGTTGGTACTTATGATGAGCTAAAAGAGAAAATGTTTGAATACATTAATCCTTCGATGAAAGAAAATGAGTTTAATTTTTTTAATAAAAAAAGTGATGATTAATAAGTTTATATATTTTGTTTTCTCCTTAGGGATTATAGTTTCTTTAGGATGTCAAAATCAAAAAAAAGAAATTAAAGAAGAAAAATTAACCTTTAATAAAAATCTTATTGGAGAATGGCGATTAAATTCAATAGGTGTCAATTTTAGTACTAAAAATAATTCACACTCTAACACAACTCTCACGCAACTTTACATACCTATTTTTAATAATGATCAGTTAAAAATTAATGAAAATGGTAAACTTTTTATTGGGAATTCTTTTATTGGGAAAATTAATTGCTTGAAAGATTCATTAATAATAACATATAATAATGGTAATATGGATAATATAAAATCTCCATTACCATTAAATAAAAAAGTTTACTTCAGAGTTAAAAGAAAATTCCTTATTGAATTAAG
>CAMAZP010000046.1 GCA_945863605.1 Chitinophaga pinensis | reverse complement strand
CCCAGGGTATTTAACTCCTGAATCATCTTGGCATCGGTTTCTGCCAAGAGTTGAGGCGTGGACATGTCAATCTTGTTGATTTGTGCTAAACCTGTTATACCAGGACGCACTGAATACACTCCATGCGAATCACGCTCATGTATCAGTTGTTCTTGATTGAACAAGTTGGGTCGAGGACCCACCAAACTCATATCACCAACAAAAACATTCCATAGTTGGGGGAGCTCATCCAACTTGGATTTACGCAGGAAACTACCAAAGGGTGTTATTGAACTAGCGCTGGCCAAATGAGTCGCAACCGATGGTGCATTGACATGCATAGAACGGAACTTCATCAAACGGAATGGCTTCTTGCCCTTACCCACACGTTCTTGACGAAAGATGGGAGAACCCGTATCAAAATAACCAATTATTACTAATACAATCAGGATAGGACCTAAAAGAATTAAACCAACGAATGAAAAGAATATATCAAAAATGCGAGTCATTAATTATTGAATGATTTAAATGTCTTTAATAATCCTTCTCTACTCGACACTAGTAAGGGTTTACCAATTGCTGCTTTAATTTTTGCATTACTCACCACATACGAAGATGTCAATTTTTGTAGGCGCTCTGTACTTAGTGGTAAACGAAATTTATCTCCTATGGATGCAACCCTTTCTATAAACTTCTTTGAAATATTCCAAAGCTTCGGATTCCTGTTTTGTGCTTGTGCCATTAACCCAATCAGTTCATTGGTAGAAAGCGGCTCATCGTCTGCCACATTATAAATACCTGACGGAATATCCTCTCTTTCTATGAGCTCATTAAAAATGAACATTAAGTTATCTATACTACAGAAAGAACGTCTATTCTCAAAAGCACCAAGGGGCCAAGGAATATTCTTTGAAACAAGTTTATACAATAAATTCAAATTGCCTTTGTTACCAGGCCCATGAACCATGCAAGGTCTTAATACATACACCC
Source organism: Chitinophaga pinensis (assembly GCA_945863605.1). GTDB lineage: Bacteria > Bacteroidota > Bacteroidia > Flavobacteriales_D > Crocinitomicaceae > UBA952. Next base: position 12,458 of record CAMAZP010000046.1, on the reverse strand, counting down.
TCTTTCCTTCAGGAATTACTTTTGAGAAAATATATTCCTCTGCAAATAGTTTACTCTTGCCGTAATGGGTAATTGGATTTGGAATGAGTTCTTCTGTTAACTCCCCTTGCACTTCGTCAGCAACCGCCTTAACTGAACTTAAGGTCATGAATACTTTCGCGTTTGATGCCAAAAATGCATCAAATACCTTTTTGGTTAGTTCAGTATTGACTTCGTAGTATTCTTGTGATGCAGAGGCATTTTTAAGGTCGTGAGCTTTGCCAGCGAGGTGGATAACAACTTCAGCATCATCAATTTTAAATTCTTCACCTCTTGAAGAAACACAAACATTGTCTCGTTTAAAATAATTTAAAAAGGAATTACCAACAAAACCCGATGAGCCCGTTAGATAAATCATCGCCCAAAGTCATCTTGTAATCGAACAATATCATTTTCATCTGATGGATTATCTGCATCAGTATGTTGCCAAATCTCAGCTACGACGGCATAATCTTCTAAACCCACAAGACGGTGACGCTCACCTTGAAGTAATGTAACCGTTGCGCCAACATTTAATAATTCTAATTCATTTTCAGAATCGGTATTACTTCTTACTACTCCTGCCTGACCTTGAATGACCCTCCAAATTTCTGCCCTTCTGTGATGGTATTGCCACGATAACCTCTTATTAGGTGCTACTATCAGTATTTTGGGACTCAACTTGCCTGATATTTTCAAACTTGAAATATCCAAACCATCAAAATATACATCCGCAAAACGTTGAGCTTGTTCTTCTGCAATTACAAAAAAACCACCCCAAGGACGGTTATGGTCTTTATCAACAATCCTAAAATGTTGTTCTTCTAACTCGCTTTGAACTGAACTAAATATCATAAAATCAAGACCAATTATACCCATTCACTTCGTTGTATACTTTCCCGATACCTTCTTCCAACGTAATACTAGAACGCCAACCTAGGTCAGCTAACTTAGAGACATCCATTAACTTCCGTGAAGTACCATCTGGCTTAGTAGTATCAGTCATAATTTCACCCTCAAATCCTGTAATCTTCTTTACTAATCGTGCTAAATCAAATATTGAAATATCTTCACCTACACCAATATTGACCAAGCCGCTCTCATTATAATTCTCCATTAAATATAAACATGCTGAAGCAAGATCATCTGCATGCAAAAACTCTCTTCGTGGAGCTCCAGTACCCCAAATAGTCACAGTTGAATCACCGTTAAGCTTAGCGGTTATAAACTTTCTGATTAGAGCGGGCAGTACATGTGAATTGCTTAGATCATAATTATCATTAGGGCCGTACAAATTAGTTGGCATTACTGAAATAAAATTACAACCGTATTGTGCACGATATGCATCGCACATCTTGATTCCAGCAATTTTTGCTATCGCATAGGGTTCATTGGTATCTTCCAGTAAACCCGTCAATAAATATTCTTCTTTTAAAGGTTGTGATGCAAATTTGGGATAAATACAGGAAGACCCTAAAAACAATAATTTTTTAACTCCATTTAAATAAGAATGATGAATCACATTCGACTGAATCATAATGTTCTCGTAAATGAAATCCGCTCTATAAGTGTTATTAGCAACAATACCACCTACTTTGGCTGCAGCTAAAAAAACATACTCGGGTTTTTCAATGGCAAAGAAATTAGCAACATCTAGTTGATTTCTTAAATCTAGTTCAGCGGAGGTTTTTAATACAAAATTATTATAGCCCCTCGCTTGCAACGCACGTAAGATGGACGAACCCACCATACCGCGATGACCAGCGATATAAATTTTAGATGATTTATTCATGGTATAATAATCTGATGTTATCATGCTCAAAAACCAGCTTCTTTCAACATTATTTCCTTCTTCACTCGATCCACATCCGCAGCTACCATCTCGCTCACTAATCCTGCTAAATCATACTGTGGTTTCCAGCCCAATTGTGTTTTAGATTTAGTTGGATCTCCAATTAATAAATCTACTTCGGTAGGTCTAAAATATTTGGGATCAACAGCAATTACTTGTTTACCAATTTCAAGTTGATACAATGGATTAGTACATGCCTTAACATAGCCTTTCTCATTTACACCTTCTCCCTTGAACTCAATTTCAATACCTAATTCTGCAAATGCCATACGAACGAAATCACGCACATAAGTTGTCTCTCCCATTGCAATTACATAATCTTCAGGAACATCTTGTTGTAAGATGCGCCACATCGCCTCCACATAATCTTTAGCATGGCCCCAATCTCTTTGCGCATCTAGGTTTCCTAAGTACAAACAATCTTGATGTCCTAAAGCTATAGCTGCGGTAGCCATAGTTATCTTTCTAGTTACAAAAGTTTCTCCCCTGCGAGGTGATTCATGATTGAACAATATTCCATTACATGCGAACATATCATATGCCTCTCTGTAATTTTTAGTTATCCAAAAACCATAAATTTTTGCAGCTCCATATGGGGAACGGGGATAAAATGGAGATTTCTCATCATAAAGGCCTTTTTCGTTTTTGTTCTCTGCCAAACCACCATATAATTCAGAAGTGGACGCCTGGTAGATGCGAGTTTTTTTCTCTAAGCCCAAGATGCGCACAGCTTCTAGGATTCGCAATGTCCCTATTCCATCAACATTCGCTACGTACTCGGGTGAATCAAAGGAAACCTTTACATGGCTCATTGCTCCTAAATTATAAATTTCATCCGGTTGAACTTCTTGAATTATCCGAATAATATTTGTTGAATCTGTCAAATCCCCATAATGTAATTTAAAATTAACGTGAGACTCATGTTGATCTTGATATAAATGGTCAATCCTTTGAGTATTAAATGAAGATGCCCTCCTTTTAATACCATGGACGTTATAACCGTAATTTAATAAAAACTCAGCAAGATAAGAACCATCTTGTCCTGTAACTCCCGTTATTAATGCAGTTTTCATGATTTCTAAATTAATTTAATAAAATATGTTCCCTTCGACTAACTCTTACCCAAAGAAAATCGCAAGTCAAAAAGTTTCCGAATCAGTCGAAAATAAATTATTCCTTTCCAATGTCTAACGTTATTCATACTTAACGCTCTAACAATTTCATTTGAAATAACTAAATAAGAACCAATACCAGAACTACTTAAACCACCAATTGACATAGAAGTTGTCGTTATACCAGAATACTCCCAGCTAATTTGGTGCTTTATAAAATAACGAATCAACAATTCGTAGTCTGCGGCAATTTTAAAATTTAAGTTATAGTTACCATATCTTACAAATAATTCTCTCTTCAAAACTACAGAGGGGTGTGGGGGCATCATTCCAACATTTAGTTTATTTGGGGTCCAATTCCGAGAAGAGTATTTTCTCCTGACTTCACCAAATTTGGATACTTGAACAACGTTTCCAACTGAACAATCTACATTCCTAACAGTATGAAAATCCACAATATTTTGAACAACTTTTCTGTTATAAAAAATATCGTCTGAATTGAGCAATAAAATCAATTCACCAGTTGCTAAAGAAATCCCTTTATTCATGGCGTCATACAGTCCGCTATCGGGCTCAGATATAACAACAGACAATTTAGAGGCAAATTTCAAAATGATTTCTTGCGTACCATCACTAGAATCACCATCAATTAATAGATACTCTATATCATCATAAGATTGTGATAATACAGAAAGAATAGTATTCTCAATAGTTTCTACACTATTAAAGGATACCGTTATTACACTAACTCGCATATCTATTCATTGATAAACACCGTACTTACAATGTCGAAAGATATTGTCTGATATCCTGAATTATTTTTTCATTATTAAAAAGCGGAAAGTCAAAAGCAGAATCGTAGACTAAAGATTTCCTTTTTAGAATATCGTACAACTCACTTTTTGAGCTGAATGAATAAACCAATCCACCACTATTTTCCAAATATTTCACTAGATCCAACTGATGGTCGTTAATATGTTCCTTGTGTATTGCCCTTCTCGGAATAACTAATGGTCTCTTTCCAGATTTCAATGTTTGCATAATAACCCCTACACCAGCATGACTGATTACGACGTTAGAAGATTCTATAGTTCGGTTGAAATCAGTAAAATTCATGATATCAACAACAGTCACATCGCCAGGAATAGTTTCTAAATTGATATTTTTCCCTTGTATTAATATTGGTTTGGGAAGAAATGAAATTGATTCTAGGACTATATCGATAAGTCTTTGAAATGGCAATTCCATATTTCCCATAATCACAATTGTTTTAAACATGATCAAGTCAAATAAATAGAATTTTTTACTTTGGATTGAAGCATTTCCGTACGAACATACAATCTATCACTAAACCAACGCACAATTCTACAAGTAAATGTTGGTTTAAAAATCGCAGTAGGGGTTTCAACATATATTGTATATATCCTCAAAATTCTGGAGTAAACAAAAAATGGGACAGCTATTCCAGCGCCAGTAGATATAATTACTTTTGGTCTTTCTTTGATTAGACAGACAAATGCAAAATAAAACTGACGAAACACAGCTAAATTACGATCAGCCTGAGGTGCACGTATTATTCTTATATCACCCTTGTCATAACTTGATTTGCCGCTTACCACAACAGCAAAGTTATCAGGATTTAATGATGTCAAAATATCCAAAAGCTCTACAAAATGACCACCAGGCGATGATATAAAGAGTATCTTCTTACCTAAACTTTTCATGACTTATAAAATTATCTGGCTAAATTACTTTTGTAGAATACAAATATTCCTGTAAACAATTTTTTCTCTCTCAAAGCAATACATTATTAATAATTTCCACGCACTCATCTGGTGTTCTATAATAATATGACTTATCATAAGAAATGTTGGTAAAGACAAGATGATCACGAGCTAATAATACTTTACCCAAGTACCTCGCTTCAGCAGCAACCATTGAGTATGTCTCATTTGTACTATTAACCATTACAACATCAACCGACTTCATGATTGAAATAACTGATGGATATGGTTGGGATGGCAGACGTAAAACTTTCACCATCCCAAAAGACTCTAGTGTAAAATTACCTTCACCGACTAAAATAAACAGCAGATCTTTCGACTTTTTCCTTGCCAAAAGTTTTAAAATTTCATAAGTAAAATCTCGCCCTTTATGAATATTGTACGTGAAAACAATTATTTTCTTTAATAAAGTCAAATCACTTAAATAAAAGTCCTCTTTAATTGAATCAATTAAATCCTCTGCTATTATGTTCTCCAGCACGACAGATCTGATGCCAAATTCCTTTAAGACAAAATTTGCAGTTTCTTTTAACGGTGAAATAAACATCCAACTCTCAGCTATTTCTTTTTGACTTCCATTATTAAATCGAAAAATCATCCTTCTAAATAAATTCGAATTTAGATTTCTACACGGCTGTCCATTATTGATCATCGCGTAGTCATGCAGAAAAATATAATAATACTTACTTTTCACGAAACTTTTAATTGTACGGGATGAAATAAAACCATTAAAACAATTGTGTACTATAACTCTATCATAAAATGTCTTATTGAGTATGGCCGAATTCATTAATGGAGAGTTAATAAGATAAAATTCTGACTTGGTTATTTTGGTAATAATTAAATTAAACCCTTGAAAAATTTTAAAAAGGACTTTTTGAATACTGCTCCAAAGCATTGTTTCCAGTATTTCTCCATCTTTCAATTGAACTAAACCAGAAATACTTAATATATAAACATTTCGCTTAAACGACCGCTTTCTAGCATGGATGAAAGCCGCAGAAGCTTCGCTATACTTACTAATGACGTGTAATTCCTTCATATTTTCAGAGAAACTTTTTCAACACTTTGAATGTCCGCGCTCCACTCATGTGAAGGCCATCTTACTTCACCATTTATTAATTCCAACATTTTTAGAATCAATTCATCTTCTGATCTCACCACGGATATACCAAATAATGAGTTTCTTTTTATGCCACAATTGTCACTCAAAACTATTTCAATTCCAGATTTCCATAATTTAAATAGCCCGGTGGGACAAGCTTCACTAACAGAAAAACTAAAGGCAATTTTTACTTGTGACAAAAAGTCTGTACTTGCTTCTAAATCAATCCATCCCATGTTAACAATACATGCGGGAAAGGACATCCTATTAAATTCGGGTGCCGAAACACCTATAACATAGACCTCCAAACCTAATTCACCGAGTAATTTTAAAACATCCAAACCCTTAAAATGCGCGCCATGACTGCCCACAAACAAAATTTTATTCCTTTCACAAGTGTGATTTAATTTTAAAGCTGGAACTTTGGGCCAGTAATTTATCTTTTCTCCTTTAACATGATCCCATCTATCAAAATCATTGCCTAAAAAAATCAAATTTGTTGCGCTAATTTCATCTTCATGTCGGAAAAATTTATTACACCGATTAATTACCCTCCCAGAGTTCTTAGAAAAAAATCTGATATCAAATCTGACTTGACATAATTTTTGAGGGCCTTCAGTGTGGAATAAATATCGCAATTTCGCGGTACTCATACGATAAGATAATCCAAAACCAACAAAAACACTGTGATCCACAAAAAAACTCCACAAAGATCGAAAATTAATTAACATCACTCTGTGTCCCCTACTTACAAAGTGATTAACTAAATAATCGACATCGTATCTATTTGAATGGTAGCTGTTAGTTCTGACTAGATACCCAATTAGCACAAGACTATCACCTCTCAGATTGTATAATTTGAAATCAAAAAGACCTAAAAATATAGATAAATAGCTCCAAATTTTCTTCATTACAAAACAAATATTTGAACTCTACTTCAACTTCTTCGCTATAAAAAATCCACCTAATGCCTCGGGATTAGTTAAAAAAGCATTGCTCGTTACACCTAGAATAACAAATGCTCCTCTTAACCTACTATCCCTAATATATTTCAAAATTACCAATAACCAAACCATAGTTAGAGGAATACCCATTCTAAAAATAAAAATTAAAAAAAAATTGTGAATTTCGTATTTGCTGTAAACTGCCCAGACAGCTTCACTGTCAAATATCCCACCAGACTCTACCATCCCTTCCCATATTTGAACACTAAAGGGACTTCCAATTAATAATGCTATTGAATTAGTATCAAAAGCGTGTAAAACAGCAAATAATTCAAGATATCGTGCATCTTCTGAAAATGAATTTTCACGTAATCTCTCAAACAATACATTGGAATTGGTTAAAACTAAGACAACAATCGCAAAACTTACTAAAAATGCTTTCTTACTTTTAAAGATTATTTGGCTAATAAATAAAGCGATAATAAATAATAAAGCCCGACTCTTTGTGAGTAACAAGATGAACATTATTATCGAGAAGCGAAAAGGTTTAAAATCCTTTAAAGCAAAGAAAAGTAAAAAAACCAACGTTGTAGTGGGCCATAAAAACACTCTTCCATCACCCTCAATAGGTGCATTGTATGACACACCCAGTAAGTAACCAATTAAATTAAATAAAATCAAGACAAATATTAATTTTTTAAACAATTTATCTATGACAAAATCTGACTGTGCCAGCACAGTAAATACAAATAAAGAAACTAACGCCAATGTTAAAAATCTCAAAGCCGCAAAGTCAAAAATTGTAATTCTTTCAAACGATTCCCAAAAGTAAATTTCGCGAGATACAATAAATACAAGAGTAAATACAAAAAGCAATGTCAATTTAGTAAAGAGCATGCGTTTTTCAAAAAGTAATAATGAAAAAAACAGCAATAACAAATACAAAAAAGGTAATGGAATTGACAAAGGAAGAAAGAATAACAACAACAATATATTTCGGAGCCTTCTTTTCATCAATAAAAACCTACATTTGGAAATACCTGAAATATTTCACGATAATATTTACTTTCTGGAAGCAAAATATATCTTCCCTTCAAAATCGAATCAAATACAACTCCACTGTGCCGATAGTAATCGTATGAATAGTTGATAATCAGCAAAGTATCCTCTTCCGCAAAAAGAAGTTCATAAGATAAATTTGAGGATAATCTTTCAAGATTCGTTATATAAAAATTTCGTTCACTCAAAGTTCTAATCAGTACGTCTAAAACGATCTCATTCAATTGATCACGTCGTCTAGGATTGAAAATGAAGTATTTCTTAAAACCATCGTATAACTCTCCTGAGTTCTCATTTGCAGTAGCAATCCAATCATTAACACCAACTGAATTATTTATTGCCGTGAAAGATACCAATTTAAGAAAATGAAGAGTCTTGATTATTAGTCTCGAAAAACTACTATTTAGATTGTGATTTATATTCATTGTCAATTTCTTTTTGAAAAAAATCAATTTAATCAAAGGAAAAAATAATAAATTTGAATTGCTGAAATCTAAAATTGTAATTCTTGTCCTTTCAGTCACTGTTAGGAACGACGTCAACTCTAAAAGCTGCCCATAAGAAGTCTTCCGGGTATGTGAAAAATATAAATCCGCATTATCTTCTAGGACGTTGTTTAATATCAACCCAAAATAGACAATATGATTGTTAGCTATCATAATAAACAATTAAATCTGATGCTACTAAAAAAAATTCGTATTCAACTCGATAAACTTTGATTTAAATATCAATGCAACATCATTGTTTTATAAATAATTAATTCAACGTAGATAATCCAAGGTCATGTAATGAGTGCAATTTTTAGAAACCAATAACTAAATTCTATATGAGTGCACTTTGGCATTCGACCGAGTAGTGCAAACTTTTAGTTTCTTATGAAAAAAATCAACTTATCTGGTGAATTCAGCTGAAATGAATTTTGAAGCTGAAAAATTTTCGGACAGTTTTAAGCTACAGGAAATTGAAATTCAAGAATAAACCTTATTCAATAGATATCAAAACTCAATATATAAGCTAAGTGTATAAATTTGAGTTTATTATTACTATGACTCCTCAAGACCTCAAATGACTCAACACTTTGCAGTCAATAAAAAAATCATCACATGGACCAACACGTGCTAAATATTTGTAACCTTCTCCGATAAGTTTGTTTTTTAAAGTAAAATTTAAAGCTGGGGTTTCAACAAGGATAAAAACTGGACGAAAACGTAATATATTAAGTGTATCCAAAACAACATGTTCCATGCCCTCAACATCGATCATTAATCCAAATTTGTCTCCATCACTTATCACTGATTCTAATATATTTTCAAGTCTTTCAACCTTTACTTTTTCTTCGATCGTTTTGAAATGAGCTTCTGGTTTTACAAAACTAGACATTTGGTCCTCCCAACCATTTACCTTCTCAACTCTGTAAAAGGAAGAATATCCTTTTTTCTTATTTACAGCAAGTTGATAAAAGATCGTATTCTCCCTTACCTTATAATCCGCCTGACGATACATGGGATCTATACAAATACATTTGATATCCTTTTCAAAATAATAAGAATTATTGTTATGGACAGGGTGATTGCTCCCAACATCTACTAAAAAATCTAAATCCAATTGAAGTTTTTTAAATATAAATGAATCCAAGAATTTGTCTTGTCCAAATTGACTATTATACCCTTCCTCCCATATACCTTTTATACCATAATTAATTTTTAAAATATATAAAAAGATCAACCACTTTAATTCATGGTACATTTTTTTTACACGGGAAGGACTGTGCTTTTTTAATAGATATGTAAGATTCATAATTTGTATTATTAAAATTTAAATGTGAGTTTTTTCTGTCATATTGAATACTTTTTCAAATTATAAGTACCCTCTTTAACAAGGAAATATTGCTCTTCTCTATTAGGGTGACGAGACGAGTTTACCACTACTCAATTAATAAATTTTCTCAGAAGAATGTTCATATAACATTTTGTCAAATCCTTAACGTAAGTCCAATAAAATATGAACACTACAAAAGGTATGATTGGACGACTAAATATAAGAAAAATCAATAAACTCATGAATAAAACCGCAAATAATTTGACCACAGAAGAAAAAGACACTACACTTAATAATTCCACATTCACTTCATACACAACCAAAACACTGAATAATGAAACAATGATGCTCAAAATATCAAAATAATACCGCCCGTTATAAAATGAAATTAGACTCAGAAGAAGAATCAAAAAAGAGACAAATTTCCGATATGCTGCGTAATTATCACTTTCCTTTCCAAACTTAAGTCGACTCATCGTAAAGAGACTCCCAATAGTTACTACGACGCTTGATAAAATACTTAAAAAGAAATAATTAGTAGTCGGTCCATGAATGGAATGGAAAATTAAATACGAGAATTTGTCTATATTTGATATTAAAAAAAAGAGGAGGTCTATAAAGAAAACTGTCAGGAAGTTCTTTAAAAAAAATCTTAAATTAAAAACGTTTAAACTTGGTGACAAATATAAATAATAAAATAACGGTAATAGATAAAAAATAAAATTAGATTCATTACAAAAAATAACTAAACATCTGATACAAATAGATATGAAATTAGCGACCAGAAATTTCACAGGTGAGAATTTATGCAGTTGGTATGCAAAAATCAGTGTCGAGATATTTGTGTAAATGAAAAAAAATCTTAACCCAATATGGACTGGCAAAAGTAACACGAATAATTGCATCACAGATGAAATCAACACGAAACCAGACCACTTTTTTAGCTGAAAAATTGTATTAAAACCCAATAAACCAAGCGAAGATAAAAATACTATGTTTAAATCCTTAAACTCAATTGACTGTTCAACTTTAAATTCTCTTGATATTAGTATTAACGGAATTAAATTCATAACCCTAATCGCCATCCAATAAAATGACTCCTTCCGCATTATTAGGAAACACCAAAGATCTTTGAATTTTACTTTAAACAAAATTTTACTAAATTAACTTATAACTGGGAAAACAAAATAACATGAATCTGTAATCGATTGACTTGACTGCAAATTTCAATTAAAGACCATAATTAAGTATTAACTAAAAGATAATTTTTTACATCAATATTCTCGCCTGATAAAGAAATTATCTTATAACCAAACTTTTTTGAAATATCTTCAATCAAATTGATATCTTCTGTTTCAATTAAAAGGCTAGGTTTTATCTCCCGAGACATTAATCCAGCTATTCCTGGAACAACAGAATTCTCATACCCTTCGACATCTATTTTTATAAGAATCTTTTTCTCCTGACTTATGAAATTTATCAGCCAGTCACCAGGTACAGCGATTTTGGTCCGTGATCTAATTTTCTTATACCTAGCTGAACTAAAATCACGGTTAAAACTATTACTATACCGGTGGGAGTAATCTTCACCCACATAGAATTCCAACAATTCTTCTTTTTCTCCACATCCAAATGGAATACAAATGATGTCAAAATCATTAATTAAAATATTGTTGATCAATAGCTTAAAATTATTGTACTCAGGCTCAAAGGCATAAACCCTTTCAACCTTCATTGAAGATGCTAATAAAGAATAATACCCCGTATTTGCACCTATGTCTATAAAAACGTCCACCCCCTTTAAAATTTGAAGTAATTCTCTTCTTTCATTTATCTCAAAATCCCATTTTTTTGAAAATAAATTTGAATAAAAAAATTCTGATTCCAAACAACGCCCATACGATTTCATTTTAAATCCATCAAATTGAACGATTCCAAAGTATGGCAGTTTTTTAATAAGTTTATTTAGCATTAGATTATATTTTAAATAGTAGAAAGTATACTTGAATCAATAATTTCGTGATTCACGATTTTATTAAATCACATTTTCAATAAAGTGGTCAAAGTCTGATTATTTTCTTCATGTCCTTTAATCAATATTACTCAGTCTTCTAAAAATACTGGCACATCTGGTATGGATGAATAGATTAAATTAACTCCATGAGCAAATTTCGAATGATAAGACTCATTTAACTTGTTGTGATTTGATGTTCAAGTTTTAAATAGAGTCTAATTTTGATCAAAAAAAGCACCACCTCATCTGCGCTTTTTTATACGCTTTTTTTTAATTGACACAATAATCACTTGTTCATGTTCTTAAAAACTCTTTTAAACTTTTCATGACACCCTATTGTTCGCTATTGACAATTACATTAATTCTATCGCCACAAGCCTTGCCATTATTAGATACGCAAAGTGTCCTGTATAAATTGGATTAAAACACCCAATTACAATAATTGCTTATGGTTTAATGCTCTTAATTTTATCGCGCACCAAACTGCACTCCAACTAACTTTATTTTGATTAATTTTTTAATATTTTGAGAAAACTTATATTTTAAATATTCGCTCATTATCAATGATTTAACGAATTACACGAATTAGCAAATACCTCTCGACGGTCTGGACCACACTAATCAAAACAGCTTCAAGTTTGGTCGAACAAGCCCGTCCAGATCTTCACTAATTAACGAATATTTTATCTTACGATTAATACGACTTTCTACACGTTGTACAAGATCATCGATTATATCGGTATAAACGTCTC
>CAMAZP010000045.1 GCA_945863605.1 Chitinophaga pinensis | reverse complement strand
AGTACAACTAGTATTATGCCTAATATTATTTACCAATATCAAAATGGTTTTCAAGAATTAAGTATTGGTACTTATGTTAAATACGGAAATTTCACTGTTGGGGCTTGGTATAGAAACAGAGATGCATTCATTTTGTGTTTTGGAATTACGACTGAGAAATTTAAAATCGGGTACAGCTATGACTTAACCGTTTCAAAATTAGGAAATGGAGTTTCAGGTGGTTCACATGAAGTATCAATGGGATTGAACCTGAAATGTAAAAAGAAAGCTAAGAATTTTAGAAAAATTTCATGTCCTAGTTTTTAATTTGGTTTTCTGTTTTTATTAATCTCTAGCCTAGAGTTCAATATAAATACACTTCGAACAAAAGCTTCAATTTATTTTTCATATCATATTTTTCTAAATTAATTTATTGTACATAATAATAACTTGAGTTCAATTTATAAAATTTGATTGACTGAGTCGCTGCTTCGCGGTCAGACCTTTCAGCTACAATGAGTTATGATCATTACTTTTGAATATAATTGAGAATAAATCAAAGATGGATTATTCAATAATTCGTTGTTTATCAGTGAAATAGTGCTAACTTTTACATAAAAGCAATTGTACTGACTTGATTCCTTTAAATTTAGCCCACTAACTTTTAAGCAGCAACGGAATTAAATTTTCGAGTCAACGCCATTAATATACTTTTATGTTAATTAAAATTTTAGAATCGAACTCTGGGTAAACAGTATAACTACAAGATGAGTTAAAAGATTAATCTACATAATCATCTTTTTTAATTCGTTCTAATATTTCATTCAAGTTTTTTTCTTTTTTCTTTTGACGCGTCGAATTTGAAGTTTTTGTGAAATATTTATGCTGATTTAAAAAAATAACTTGAAGCTTATCCCATTGTCGATCACTGTTTATTTTGTTCATAACCCTCAGTTCCCTTCTCAATCGATCGGCAATTTCATTAAAGTCATCTCTACCTAAATAATCTAAATCAGCATCACAAATAATTTCTTGAAGTTTATTTATAGGACGATGAGGTATTTCGGTGACATGAATCAATTCCACAATTGTTTTTATATGTTGTTCACTATAACCATATTTTGGTAAAATTTCAGTTGCCATTCTAGCCCCAATAGATTCGTTGTGTTCGTATTGTTCAATAAAACCTGCATCGTGAAAAATTGCTGCAGTTTTCAATAAAAATAATCCTTCATCAGTTACATCCTCTAGAAGCGCAATTCTTTCTATTGCATTAATAACATCTTTAGTATGTTCAATTGAATGGTAATAAAGTTTATCAGATAAGTTTTTTTCAAGAATTGATAAAACATGATGTTCTGTTTTATAATATTTAATTGAGCTAAAATGGTGTAAACGAACAATTTCTTCAAAACGAAAATTTGGTTTAAGTCCCTCACTGTTTACTGATAACTCAGGTTTAATTCTCTTCACACAGTACATATCAACCTGATTTTTTGTTTTTGTAGTTACTTTTCCTAAGTATTCGCATTCAAAATATGGTTCAATATATTTAAAAGTATTACCACTAATTGCAACGTTCCCTGCTTTTCCTAACATTTCCATTTGTTGAGCTAAATTTACTGTTGAGCCCCAAATATCATATGCTAATCTTAGATTCCCTATAATACCAGCCGTTACAGGACCAGTATTAATACCAAGTCTCAATTCCCAATAATCTTTATGATTTGCAATTGCATCAAATTTCAACTTGGACATATAATTTTGAATTTGAATTGCCGCAATACAAGCATCTATTGGATTTGTTGAGTTCTCTGTTGGTATACCACCAGCGCACATATAAGCATCTCCAATGGTTTTAATTTTTTCTAAATTATTAACCTCAATAATTTCATCGAATTTTTGAAAAAGGATGTCTAATTTATTAACTAATCTGTTTGGTGTGGTTTTCTCTGAAATATTGCTAAATCCAACAACATCTGTAAATAGTACAGTTACTGTTTTGAAAGATTGTGCTCTAACTTTTCCACTTTGATTTAATTCACGAACTACCTCAGCAGGAAGTGTATTATTTAACCATTTTTCTGCTCTATCTTTTTCTAATTGCAATAATTTTTGTTGTTCTTCAAGTTTCGTTCGTTTTTCTTCAATTAACTTATTTTTTTCTTCAATTTGGGACTTTTGATCTCTAATTTCTCTTGTCCTTTCTGCAATTTTTACCTCTAACTTAACTTGTTCTCTACGTGTAAGTTCAATTCTTTTCTTGATATATAAAAAAATAATACATCCTACAATTACAATTATGATCGCCCAAAACCATAACTTTGACCAAAAAGGAGAATTTATTCTTATATATAATACTTTGGGACTTCTACTCCACTTTCCTTCTCCAAGTCTTGCATAAATTTTCAATGTATAATCACCTGGTGAAAGTGCATTAAAAGTTAATTCATTATTAGTTCCAATTAATTGATCACCTAAATCAGAGCCAATCAATATGTATTTATAGTTTATTAGTTGTGGGTTACTTAAATCATTGGCATGAAAACGAATTGTAAAACTTCTGTGTTTGTAATCTAATTCTAAGTACTTAGTTTTGGAAATTAAGTTATTTAAGGGTGAATCTTTATCTCCTGGTAAAAGCCAATCTTTTGAAATTTTAAATTTTGTTATCCATACCTTCAAATTATCTGTTTCTTCAGTAATATTTTCAGGGAAAAAATGGTTGAATCCTTGAATCCCACCAAAAAAAATTTCACCCTCATTTGATGTGAAATAAGAATTTGAATTAAACTCGTCACTAACTAATCCGTTTTTTTCTGTGTAGGTTTTAATTTTATTTGTTTTTGAATCGAAACAACCAATACCACGATTTGTACTGAACCATAAAACACCTTTTTTATCTTTAACTATACCATATATTACATTATTTGGTAAACCATTTTTCTTAGTAAATACTTTATAAGAGTTATTCTCTAGATTAGCAAATACTAATCCAGACCCAAATGTTCCAAGACATAAATTATTAGGACCAATAGAACATATTGAAGAAACATAATCTTTAGAAATACTAATTAGTATTTTACTATATGGGTGTTGAATAATTTGCTTTTTACCATTACGAATTGTGAAATAATTTATTCCACCACCACTTGTTGCAAACCAAAATTTACCATACGGATCTTTGTAAATCAAACGACATACTCCCAATGAAATTGAATTTTGTTTATCATCTGGATTATGTTCAAATACTTCTGACTCTTTTGTCTTGTAATCATATAATATAACCCCTCCATTTGTAGCTAAAAAATATTGATCTTTTGAGAAATGAACAATGGAATAAACCCGCTCATGTTTTTTACTTTTATTTTTAAACAATTCAATTTTTTTGTACTTATAATTATTTTTGGAAACGATATTTAATTCATACAATCCATCTAAAGATCCCACAAGTAGCTTATTATTCGATAATGAATACATGCATAAAACAACTTCTTTACCTGTTTCACTGTATGTTGCGTTACCTATTATTCTATTGTATTGCTCAAAATTCCCCGTGTTTTTGTTCCATTTTGAAATCCCAATATCTGTACCTATGAATATATCAGATGATTTTTTTATACTTGCAAAACTCCACACGTTAGATGATGGAAGACCTTTGTTTAGATTAACACTTGGACCTATGCTCAGAAAACCTGTTCTATTTGGGTCAAAACATGAAATTCCACTTTCACTACCTACCCATATTTTACCAATATTATCCTTGAATAAACAAGTTAAATTATTTGATATCAATGAATTTTTCTGAAAAATATCTGATGTACTTACATATTTTTTATTTTTATTGTCTACTGAAATTAAACCATTTGTTGCAGTTGCGATAAATAATTTATCTCTGACTTCCAATATGTCTGTAGCAACTATCTTTTTTAAATCTAGTGCATTATTTATTAAAAGTTTTGCTTTTTTATCAATCAAATTGAGTAAAAAAACACCATTATTTGTCCCTAGAAAAATCTTTTTTTTATGATTTACAATTTTTAAAACAGAAATATTTTCAATTGAATTTGAATCAAAAGCTATCAAATCTGTTTTTTCTTTTTCAGTGTTATAAACTAGCGTTCCTTTATCTTCTGAATCTAATAATAGTAGGTTTTTACCTATGAATGAGATTAAATGAGATTTTTTTGTGGGTATTTTTGAAATCGGATTTGAAAATAGTTTTGATTTTGTGTTGAATTTTACTATTCCGTGGCCAAAAATACTTAACCATAAATTTTGATCGTCTTCAACAGTTATGCTCTCAACTTGAAGTAGGACTGAGCTTTTAACTTGAAATGTAGTGAATTTATTTTTATTTGGTTCAAAGAGTAACAATCCGCTAGCTGTTCCAAACCAAAGATTTCCATCTTTTGATTTTACAGCACATTTAATAAAACTATTTCTAATACCAGGAGTTTCATCTGAACTATATATTTCAAAATTTTTACCATCAAATCGATTTAAACCATCTTGGGTGCCAATCCACAAAGCATCTTCATTGTCTTGAATAATACAAGTTACAAAACTCTGTGACAAGCCATTGCTTATTGTAAAACTATTAAAACGGAGGTCGCCTTGCCCTCTAGTAATGTATACTGTAAGAAATATACTTAAGCAAATTAAATATTGCTTCAAAATGTACTATTTTTTCGGTTCAGAAATAGCTGAAGCTCGAACTGAGGCCTCCAAATCACGATCAAACATATACATTCCACCGTTATCATTTCCAATTAATTTTAATTGATCTAATATTGTTCTTGCTAAAGCCTCCTCTTCTAATTGCTCAGATACATACCACTGAACAAAATTGTGTGTTGTGTAATCCTTTTCTTGTAAACAAATATCAACCAAATTGTTAATTGATTCAGTTACGCTGATTTCATGTTTCAATAATAATTCAAACACACTTTTTAGGTTTTCAAACTCCGTTGGGGGTTGATTCACTGCAGGTATAATTGCTTTACCTCCTCGTTCGTTGACGAATTTTACTAATTTCAACATATGAAAACGCTCTTCATCAGAATGTGTATACATAAATTTTGAGGTTCCGTTTAAACCGTTATTTTCAGCCCAAGATGCCATAGCAAGATAATACTGTGACGAGGATGCCTCTTTTAGAATTTGGTCATTTAATGCTACTTCAACTCTTTTATTCATTTTATTATTTTTTACAAATTTACAATTGTTAATTTCAATTTTGATACCATATGTATAAAATATAGCTTACTGACATTAAATTACGAATTTATGTTTAATAAACGGTGTACATAATTGAAAAACTTATTCAATTATTAATTGATTAATTATTCGAATTAAAATATGCATGTTCTAATTAATTAATTATCAATCAAAAGTAAAATAAATTAACAATTTAGCAACCTATATTTTATTTAAGATTAACAATCATTTTAGTACTAAAGCAGACCTTTGCAAAAAAAAAAAATATGAAAATCATCTTTAAATTATTAGTAGCTATTTGTCTTATCTCATTTCATGGGAGGATAGTAGCTCAAGCTACAATTGCAACATGGAATTATGATGGAATTTCTGGCCAGCCAGCTAACCCTATTGCTAACGTTGGAAATGGTAGTTCTTCTATCGTTGGTTCAATTGTTATTGCAAATGCTGCTACTGGAATGTCGCCTACGGTAAATAATGGTTGTGGAACTCAAAACGGTACTAACCCGGGTGCTTGGTCTTTTACAGCTAACCCAGGATTAACAAATGAAAGTAGTGGTGTACAGTATAATGTATCTACCATAGGATATCAAGGAATCAAATTTACTTGGGATCAACGATGGTCGAATACTGCAACTAATACAGTTCGTGTTCAGTATACTACTGATGGAACTATCTGGCAAAATTTCACAATGACAAGTGCAAATACCACATTTTGTAATGGTTCAATCAACGATGGACGTTTCGAAGTGAATACTACCGGTGACCAATATCGACGTATTTCTGTTGATTTTACAGGAATCACAGCTGTTGATAATAACGTAAATTTTGGAGTTAGAATTTTAGCGGCTCATTATCAATCTACTGGAGAATTTAGACAAACTGCAAACACAGCTTCTATTGCAACTGGTGGAACTTGGCGTTTTGATAATGTAACAATTACTGGGGCATCACCAACTGTTACTATTGCAAGTGCTTCAAATTTTGTAGTAGTTGATGAAAATGTAGGCACAATCAATGTTCCTGTTACAATTGCTAATTCTAATTTATCTGCAGTTAATTTAGTATTTGGTTTATCTGTTCATTCTAATGCTGTTGAGAACGCTGATTTTACATGGACAAATACTTTAACTATTCCTGCAGATTCAAATGGTGTATTTAATTTACCTATTTCAATAACTGATGACCTTACATCAGAAAAAGCAGAACGTATTATTGTTAAAATTCTATCAGGTGTAAATGCAGACATTTCTGCAACCAATAATTATCAAATTATTTTCATAAGAGATAATGACTATCAAGCTCCAACTGCTTCAAATGAATTAAACTTTGAACTTTTAACTAGTTTTTCAAATGGTATTTCAGGATCAAACTCAGCTGAGATAGTTGTTTTTGATGACAGTACAAACAGACTGTATATTGCAAACAGTATAGGAGGGAAATTAGATATTATCAATTTTTCTAATCCTTCAAATCCTCAACTTATAAACTCAGTTACTCTTACAGCATATGGAAATATCAATTCAGTAGCAGTTCACAATGGAGTAATTGCATTAGCTATAGAAAATTCTAATCCACAAGCTAATGGTTCAGTTGTGTTTTTAGATTCTGACGGAGTCTTCATAAGTCAAGTTGAGGTTGGTCCGATGCCTGACATGATAACATTTAATCGTGATTACACAAAAATCTTAACTGCAAACGAAGGTGAACCAAACGCAGATTATTCAGTAGACCCTGAAGGTTCAGTTTCAATTGTTGACTTAACTCCAGGTTATGCAAGTTTAACAAATTCAAATGTTACAACATTAGGATTCACTGCTTATAATGGGCAAGAAGTAGCTCTAAGAGCTCAAGGAATTCGAGTGTTTACTTCAAGTGCAAGTGTAGCTCAAGACTTAGAACCTGAATATATTGCTGTTTCTGAGGATAATACAAAAGCATATGTTACGCTTCAAGAAAATAATGCATTAGTATCAATAGATTTAAATACAAATTCAATCACAGCATTGAATCCTCTTGGATATAGTTCATATGCAAATGGTTCTGGCAATGCATTAGACGCATCTGATCAAAGTGGTAGTGTATTAATAACAGGTGATTTACCAATAAAAGGAGCATATATGCCTGATGCAATGGCATTCAAAACAATTGGAAATCAAGGCTACTTATTTACTGCAAACGAAGGTGATTCTAGAGAATTTGGTTCTGTGCAAGATGCAAATAGAATATCATCATCAACATTCTCTAACTTGGATGCAACAGCATTTCCTGATGCTTATATCTTAAAAAATAACAAATTTTTAGGCCGCTTAAATGCTTTAAAGTACTCCGGAGACACAGATGGTGATGGAGATTACGATGAATTACATGTAATGGGTGGACGTTCTTTCAGTATTTTTAATCCAATTGATGGTTCATTGGTTTGGGATTCAAAAGACTTAATTGAACAAATTACTTCTAATCACCCTACATTTGGATCTATATTTAACGCTTCAAATTCAACAGGTACACCAGCATTGAAAAACAGAAGTGATGATAAAGGACCAGAACCTGAAGGTGTTACTGTTAATGTTATAAATGGAAAAACATATGCCTTTATTTCTTTGGAGAGAATTGGCGGTGCGATGATTTTCAATGTTGAAAATCCCACAAACCCGATATTTGTTGGTTATGCAAATAATAGATTAACAAATGCAAGTGGCCCGGATTTAGGTGCAGAAGGGTTAATATTTATACCATCTTCTGAGTCACCTAACGGAAATGATTTACTAATACTAGCGAACGAAGTAAGTTCAACATTAACGGTTTATCAGATTAATAGTTGTGCGGTAACCTCTGGAGCAACTATTTCAACTAATGAAAACACCATATGTTTAGGAGATAGTACTCAACTTTCAATAACTCCAGTACCTAATGTTACATATCAGTGGATTAAAGATGGTCAGAATCTTACAAATCAAACAGATTCAATTCTAAATGTTAATCAAACAGGATTATATTCTGTAGCAGTGAACAATACAAGTTTATCTTGTCTTGATACATCACTTGTTTTAAGTGTTCAAGTAAATGCATTACCAACTATAGATGCAGGAACAACACAGTCAATCTGTGGTGGTGCAACTGCAACATTTATTGCAACAGGTGCTGACGTATACATTTGGAATAATGGTACGATAGGTAATACATTAACAATCAATACCACTACTTCACCTTCAACAAGTTCATTCTCGGTTATTGGAACTGATACAACCACAGGTTGTTCAAATTCTGCTAATGTTTCATTAATAGTTTTTGGTATTCCAACAGTTGAAGCAGGATCTAATGTGACAATTTGTGCTGGAGAAACTGTAACACTAACTGCAACAGGAGCAAGTTCTTACACTTGGAATAACAATATTACAAATGGAGTTGGTTTTACACAAACTACTGATACAATTACTTATTCTGTTGTTGGTACAGACTCAAATAATTGTTCAAATTCTGACAGTTTAATAGTTGTTGCTAATCCATTACCAATAGTAAGCGCTGGACCAGATATTACTGTTTGTGATTACGACTTTCCTGTAACCATAACTTCAACTGGAAATGGTTCATTATTTAGTTGGAATACAGGACAAACCACTCCAATTATTTCTGTAAATCAAGCTGGAGTTTATATTATTACATCTATTTCATTAGAAAATTGTGAATCAACAGATTCTATTGAAGTTTTCGCTGATGAATGTGCTTCAATATTTGAAGAATCAATTGTTTTCTCAGTATATCCAAATCCAACAATAGGTGAGTTTCTGACTATTCGCTCTACCTTTAATACAGATTGTAATATTTTAATTTACAATTTAGAAGGTAAGATTGTGCAAGAAGCTAGTTTTAATGGAAATGAAACTCAAATTAATTTGGAGGAATTATCTAAAGGAACTTATTTATTAAAAGTGTCAAATAATTCTAACACCTCGACATTCAGAATTATAAAACAATAGTTAACCACTTAACAAAAAAAAAAGAGGCTGCTCAGTATTTTGAGACAGCCTCTTTTTTTTAAAATATTTTTTATTTGTGAATAGAAAGTGAATAAAAAAAATGCAACTTAATAAGCTAAAAAATTATGATTCTCACCAATGAATAGACTTTTATTGAAATTCCAATAATTATATTTTGAGAAATTTAAATTAAAAAAAATAGAAAGGACATATTTATTAAACTGAAATTGATAGTAAAATCGGAGTTATGATTATTATAAATACCTGTTATACCAATTTACATATTAAATGACGCAATTGAAAAACTGTCTGGTATAATGCCGAGTTAGTTTTCAATGAGTATTCTATACGACAATTGAAAACAACTTCGGTATTAAACGATTATTTACAAGGAGACTTTACTTCATTTCTACTTACACGGTTGTAGGATAAATAAAGAATGAACAACTACGGCTAGCTGGTTGGTAGAAGAAATACAAGATGATACATTGATAGGCCAAATTAATGTCATCATGTAACAGTAAAAAATGTTGTAAGGAAATTGATAAAATTAATTTCCTTTACTATTGAAACCTTTGGTGGCAATCAAATATGATTCTTTACCGATTCCAATTATGGAAACTATATTCAAAGGAAATTCGAGCAAAACATGAGAAAAGCTCAAGAAAAAAAGTAGACTTAATCCGAGAGAATAATCATAGGCATAAAAAACGCTTGCTCCTATCCATAAAATAATAACTGCAGCAAAACGAATTTTTGGTACTTGATGCCAACGAATCACCTCCGTTTTACTAAACCAGTTCAAGTAATGGTATAAATAGGCGAAGGCAATGAAACGCATTAACATAATTCCAATATTCGAATAAAAAACAATACCCCAGTATGAATCTTTATCATAAGTTCCTAATGCATTCTTAACAGGAATTGGTTTTTTATAATACTCATTAGTTGGATCATTAATAATGTATGGTTCATTTAATCTCTTTTTTAAGGAATCATTTAGTCTTTTTCGTTCCTCAATGGGTATGTTTTGTTTAGATTTTTCATTATTTACATAATTTTCTAAAAATTGCTTATTTGTAAATTTAGGTTCATCTATCAGTTTAAAATGTTCCAATACACTAATGCTTGTATAGAAAAATCCATCACCCCCAGCATAATAAGCATTTTTACCATATTCGGTTAGATTACTTCTTTTAACATCGACAGGAATGAAAAAAACTAAAAAAATAGGAACTAAAATAAATCCAACCATTTGCCAAAGACCAGATCTACTTCTTGATTTTAAGGCGCCAAAAAGCATGAATAATCCAGTAAATAAATAAACGTGAATTAATGTTGGCACAAGTGAGGTTAAAGCAAAAACCATGGTACTTCCTCCATTATTATCTGACTTCTCTGGACTTAACCAACCTGAAACAAAAACATACAGAAAAAGAATCGCAATTATTTTAACAATTAAATTTTTAACTAAAGCAAATAAAATAGAACTGAACAAAGCGAAAACAAGAAGTTTATCAAATAGATTCATTTTCACGAAGTAGTCATAAACCTCTACGCTAACACCAAAGTCTTTTGCAAACGCAGCATAAGAAAGTAATACACCTACGATTAATAAAAGTAAAAAGTCATACTTTCCTTTTGAGAAATAATTTCTATCATGAAGCCAACTTATTTCGGTTAAATAGTGTAAGGGGCCTAAATATGCATAAGCCAAAAGGAAAGTCTCGAACGGAAAAAGATAGGCAGCGATTGCAGTTAATACCATCAAACCAATATTTAGGTAATTGATTCTATCTTCTTTCAACATATTCAACTTCATATAATTTAGAGTCACAAATGTATGTAATTTCGTTTAAAAAAATCCTTAAAATGAATTTCATATTTTTTTAAAAAATTAGACATAAAAAAAGCCCAACTTTCGTTGGGCTTAATCGATAAGAGTTGGAGAATTATCTTTTAATAAATCTTCCTTGATAAGTGTTTGTGTTGTCAGATAAACGGATCATGTATGTCCCGTTCGTCAATGATTCAACATTGATTTCATTGTTGTTTAATGTACCAGCTTTTACAGTTGAACCTAACATATCGATAATTTCAAAAGATGCATTTGTAACATTGTTAACTTTGATTGTTTCTGTTGCTGGATTTGGATAAGTTGAAATTGTTACCAAAGATGAAGATTCTGTCAATCCTGATGTTGGCAATAATACTGCATCAATAATATGAACAACTCCATTATCTGCTTCAACATTTGCTGTTGTAACGTTTGCATCATTAATTTGAACTCCGTTTGTAATGTCAACTATAACATCATCACCATTTAACATAGTAACGCTTCCGTTTGTTAAATCACCTGAAACAACATTTCCTTCAGTAACATGATATAACAAAACATCATCAAGATTTGGTAAAGCTAAAATTCCATTTAAATCAGTTCCAAGTGCTGTAGCTAGTGCATTAAATGCAGCATTCGTTGGAGCGAAAACTGTTAATTCTGTATAAGGATCAGATAATGCAGGTAATAATTCTGCTTTAACAACAGCCGCAACTAAAGTTGATAAACCACCATCAATCGCTTTGTCAGCAACTGTTTCAACTGGTAAAACAACTTCATCAATAACGTGAACAACACCATTGTCTGCATCTACATTTGCAGTTGTTACTTGTGCTTGGTTTATGTATACATCACCAGTTGTTGTTTTTGTTAATTTCAATGTATTCAAAGTACTTAAAGGAGCAACGATTTGACCGTTTGTAATTGCAGCAGCAAGAACTTCGCTACCTAAAACGTGGTATTTTAATATTTCTCCTAAAGTTGGTAAAGCAAGGATTCCGTTGATGTCAGTTCCTAAAGCACTTGCTAAATCATCAAATGCATCGTTTGTTGGAGCAAAAACAGTTAAAGTAGCTAATGGATTAGTTAAAGCTGGTAATAATTCTGCTTTTGCAACTGCAGTAAACAATGTAGAGAAACCAGCATCAATAGCACGATCAACAACTGTTTCAGCTGGAAGAACAACACCATTAATAACATGAACAACACCATTGTCAGCTTGAACATCAGCCAATGTGACCATAGCTTGGTTTGCATACACTGAACCAGTTAATGTTTTAGTCATTTTTAAGGTATTCACTGTAGATAAAGTATTTACAACTGCACCATTTGTAACGTTAGCTGCAGTAACTTCAGCTCCAAGAACGTGGTACTTCAAAATTTCATCTAAGGTTGGATTTGCCAACAAACCATTAATGTTTGTACCTAAAGCTGTTGCGATAGCCGTAAAAGCATCATTTGTTGGAGCAAAAACAGTCAATGTAGCTAAAGGATCAGTTAATGCTGGTAATAATTCTTCTTGCGTAACCGCTGTTAAAAGAGTAGTGAAATTGTTTGTTGCAGCAACGTCAACAACTGTTTTTATAGGTAAAAGAACTTTATTTACAACATGAACAATTCCATTATCGGTTGTTAAATCAGCTGTTGTTACATTTGCTTGATCAGCAAAAACACTCCCAGTAGAAGTTTTAGTTAAATAAATTGTTCCATTTGCAGTAGTGTTTAATGATGTTGCAACCTGACCATTTGTGATTGCAGCAGCAGCAACTTCCTGTCCTAAAACGTGATAAGCCAAAATTGCTCCTAATTCAGGATTTGCTAAAAGTTGTGTAGCTGTAACTCCTAAAGCAGAAGCAAGTGCATCAAATGCCGCATTGTCAGGAGCAAAAACTGTTAATGTAGCATTTGGATTTTGCAAAGTAGTAACTAACCCTGCTTGAATCAAAGCTGCTTTTAATGTTGTGTGATTTGGGCTTGTCGAAATAACGTTATCATAAACGTTTGTTTGGCCAAATGCACCAAAAGATGTTGCAACCAAAGCAAATGCTAAAGTCGACTTTTTGAAATGTGTAATGAAAGTTTTTTTCATAATTAAAAATTTATTGTTTAATGAATTAATTAAAAGACTAAACAAAATGAATTTAATTATGTTTTGAGAAGTTTAAAAAAAAACGTTAAAATTTATTTAAAAAAATAATAGTTGATATAAATTAAAAATTAAATAATTGATTTACAATTAATTATGTTTTTTTTTAAATTTTTGATACGGAAATAATTTTTATTACTGAACCATCATCAATTTTTAGTAAATATAAACCTTTACTTAAAAAAGAGAAATCGACATTAAAATCAAATATACCAGGTTCAACGATTTTATCTTCAAGTACAATCTGTACAATTTCTCCAGTCAAATTATATAACTGCGCATTTATTTTAGATTGTAAATTAGCTGTGGGAATCAATAAACTTACATTCGTTATAGAAGCTGTTGGATTTGGAGCTATAGAAATCAGTGCTAGTGATTCGTTCTCTGTATTTTTACAAACCTTGTTATTGATAATGTATGTATCAACATTTCCTAGGTTATCTGTTGCAACCCCCTCTACGCAAAGTATATTATTTACATCATCTTGTGAGGAATTAAACGCTGAAAGTTTTGCGTTGAACATGTAAATTAAACTTTGATTTGCAAGTAGATTCCCATTCCATGTCTCTTGAATTGGTATGGAATTCAAAGTTGTAAGATCAAAATCTATTTTTGAAATTTCAATTGTGCCTTTATTTTTAAATTCGACACCAATTGTATTATATCCATTAATTTCTTGAATGAAAATTGATTTAAGTTCCAAATCAAAAGAAGGTCTTGTTATTTCTATTGTTTTAATAATTGTGTCCAAACAGCCAATTTGATTTTCTACAAACAAAGTTATTTCAACAGTTGAATCAATCCAATCGAATGGAAAAGTTTTAGTTAACTGAGTTATAGGTGGTGTATAAGTTAATAGTTGTTCTCCAATTCCTAAATCCCATGTTGATATTGAAGAACCTGTACTTAAATCAGTGAATGTGACTGGAATTCCTGCAACTACATTAGTTGGAGAATAATTAAAATTAGCATTTAATTCAGGATTCACATTAACAAGAATTAATGTATCTGAGGTACAATTTTGGTCACTAGTTGATGTTAAATTTAAATATTGAATGCCTAAAGTTGCAAAACTGTAAGAAGCAATTGGTGTTGAAAAAGGAAACTGAAGATTTACTAACCAATCTGTGGAGGCAATTGTTCCAAAAGGTACTGTAGATAAGTCTTCAAAAACTGTCAATGTATTTTTGCAACTTGGTGATACATTCCAATTTAAAACTGGATTAGGATAAATTGTTATTAAATTACTTGCTGTATCTGAGCAACCATTGTCACCAATTACTACAAGTTCAACTAAATAATCACCATAATTTGTATAAACTTTTTCTCCAGTTGGATTTAATGCACTTGAATTATCTCCATACGACCATATATTAGAAGTAATTGAATAACCGCTCGAAATTGAACTGTTGTTAATGAATTCAACGGAGGTATTTTCACAAGTATTTTGAACACTAAAATTAGAAATTGGTGCAGGCTTTATTAAAACATCTTGAATTAAAGTATCCTTACATCCATGTTCATCAACAACCTTTAAAATTACTGTATAAGTACCTTCAAAACCATAAAAATGGCTAGGGTTTGCTTGTTGACTTGTATTTGTAGTTGAACTATTTTGTCCAAAATTCCAATCGTAACTAACCAAATCAGATGTCTCAAGATTTGTTGAATTAAATTCAATATTTTGATAAGGACAAAAATTAACTGTCGTGAAATTTACAACAGGCTTTGGATGTATAATTACACTAAATGTATCAACTGAACGACAATTTTGAGCTGAAACAACCTCTAATTGCACCGGTACAATCCCAGACTGATTAAACGTTGTTTGTGCACTAGAATTTAGTATTGGAGTTTGATTACCAATTGTCCATGTAGATGCTGTAATAATACTTCCTTGAACAGTGCTTGACTCTGAAAATAATACGTTAGAAAATTGACAGTTTTCACTTGGAAAATTATAATTTATAATTGGAGAAAATCCATCTATTGTCATTAAAATAGAATCTCGGTTTATACAATTATTTATATTTTGAACTTCAATTATATATAAACCAGAAGTATCCAAAACTTGAATTGGATTTGTATTACCTGTGTTCCATAAATAAGTTGTTATTGCATTAATTGGTTGTTGTAATTGTATTGTATTTCCAACGCATAAGTTAGTATCTGCTCCTAGTGAAACAGTAAACAATGAACTATCAATTGTTACAGCAATAATATTAGATGTTAATTGACAATTTTGACTATCAGCGACTGTATATGACAAATTTTCATTTTGAATTAATAATCGAGTCGGATTTGTATTCCCATCGTTCCAGTTTACAAATGAATAACCTGAAGGAACAAATGCTGTTTCATTGATTAGATTATTAAAACAAACAATTCTATCTTGAAGTGAGATACTATCATAAACAGGTCTAAATAACTGAAGTGTATCTGAAGATATTCTTCCAAAAATATCAGTTGCTGTCACCCAATAAGTTCCTGGTTGGTTAACTGATAATGTCGAAGTAGTTGCTCCATTACTCCATAAATAGTTTGTATAATAACCCTTTGGAACAATGACTGTATCACAAAAACCGTAGTTTGAAACTATATCTGCTCCCAGATTAACGGGAGGTGCATATTTGTCCATGAGGTAAGTTTCTACTTGTGCTTGTTCTGTGGACGTTAATATTCGGTTGTAAACGATTACTTCTGCAATATCACCGTTTAGTGTTGAATAAGATGGTGCTCTACCTATTTGATAATTGGCATTCGTGAAAGAACTTAAAAATGTAGCATTAGTTGTTGTAGCTTGACTTACTCCATTGACAAA
>CAMAZP010000044.1 GCA_945863605.1 Chitinophaga pinensis | reverse complement strand
ACAAAATATAGAAAAACTATATTATAATCAAACGTGGAAAAGTTGTAAGAAAAAAGAAGCATCATATTATAGACTTGTTTCCTTTGATGACAAGGGTAACTCTATTGGATTAGTTAAGGATTTTGATATCGATGGCAACCTGTTGTATGAGAGCGAAGCAAAATTCATTGGTAAAGATGATGATAGTAAGACTATTTGGAAAGGTAAATCAATTTCGTATTTTTTATCTGGTAAAAAATCGGCCGAAATTATGCGTGATGATGCGGGAAATTTAAATGGATTATTTGTAAGATATTTTGAAAATAGCAATAAGAAAGAGGAGATCAATTTTAAGGAAAATAGAAAAAATGGTGAAGCTGTATTCTATTATGAAAATGGCCAAGTAAAAGAAAAAGGCAATTTCCTGAATAATAAAAGAAGTGGAATCCATACTTACTATTATGAAACCGGTAAAATTAAACATGAAAATAAGTTTTTACTTAATGGAGAGTATGAAGATGAATATGGTGAAAAATACATACTCACCAATATTGATTTTCAAAATATCAAAAGCTTTTCGGATTCTAGTGATTACAAAACTACTCTTATGGAAAATGGAGAATTGTTTATTGATTTTAATAAAAGATTTGAGTTTTGCAAAAAGACTATTGATACTTCATTATCAGGTAATTTTTCTATTGAGTTAAAGATTAGACTAGATAGTATTTTGACTTCATCAAATATGAAGCACGGTGTTGTATTTAATTTTGAATCATGGGAAAATTACAGTTGGTTTGGAGCTGATAAATATGGAGAAATTTTCATAACAACTGTTAAGAATGGTAGTGCAAATGTTATTTGGACAAATAGCAATGTGTCTGGTCGGCCATCTGCATTAAATTGTCCAAAGCCAATAAGTATAAAAAGGAATTTTTATAATCGCCCAGATGCAGACGCAGATACTCAGAAACCAATTAGATTTGGAGAATATGAAAATTCTTTCAGGATAGATTGTCATGAAGATGAGTATTATTTTTATGTCAACTCAGAATATGTTTTTCAAACAAACAAAGTGTTTTTTAAGCCCTTATCGTTTGGTTTGCTTGTAGGTGATTATTTTGATAGTAAAGATCAGTATAGCCTTACAAAATTGGGACACAATAATAATAAGTATAATAACGAAACAGTTGGAAATATTTCAATGGTTAATTTGGAAATAAAAAAATATATTTTTAGTCAGACAAAAAGTAATTGTGAAAAACTCAACCAATTTACAAAATTACAAAACGATAGTTCATTAATTATTTATGAATACAAAGACAATTGCTACATTAAGATATCAGAGCCAGGCGACATTAGGAAATTTATTGAAGTTGAAGCACATCAAAAATATGATTCACTAATTAAAGCACGAAGAATTGATAGACTTAAACTAGAGAAAGAAATTAGAAGAGATAATAGTAATTCAATATTTAAAGATCCTACATTAACTTTTTTGGAAAATTGTCTTTTAGACCATGACTATAAGACTTTTCAAACAATCAAATCATCATTAATATCAAAATCAAGGAATTCAATTGTTTATGCTTATATCGGTCCGAAAAGCAAATATTCAAGCTTAGGTTCAAAAATTTCTAGTGAAGATTTTAAACTACTGAGATCAAAAAAGAGATTTAGTTTTATATATGATTATATGCCCTTTTACCAAACATTTGGTATTCAGAACAAAGATTATGACAAAAATGAATTTATCATAGGTCTTCCAGGAGCAACCTTTACAGCAACTGATAAAATATCAATAAAACAGAATAATATTAGTTTTGACTTAAATGGTAAAGTTGATGATAGCCTATTTATATTTACCTTAAATTCAGATTATTACAGCAAAATTATACCCTATGATTATGCTGCTTATTTCAAGAAAGAATTAGTGCCAACTATTTTTATTAAAACTGCAATTTCCAACCCTATTCTTATTTCTAATTTATTAGTAGGTTGTGATTCTTTTGCTCGAGCAGATTTTTATAATGCAACAATAAATTTGTCTTTTAATAATCTGCACCTAATCCCTTCATTATCAAAGAAATTAGATGTCGTTTTCCCAAAATTTATGGGGTATAATTTTTTAACTAGA
Source organism: Chitinophaga pinensis (assembly GCA_945863605.1). GTDB lineage: Bacteria > Bacteroidota > Bacteroidia > Flavobacteriales_D > Crocinitomicaceae > UBA952. Next base: position 14,505 of record CAMAZP010000044.1, on the reverse strand, counting down.
GATAGATTTGTAATAAAGATGAAGGATTTCATAATTAATAATGAAAACCAGTTTGTTTCAAACTATAAATCAAGTAATAGAGTAACTAAAAATATTTTAAAAGGACTTTATATTTGTTTTGGTAAGGATGAAAATATAAATAAAATGCTTCTAGTTGATAATGATGTTAATAATTATGATTGTCAGTTACTTAATTCGCTATTAAGTTATTGTGTTACTCATAAAGATGGACACGCAGGTCCAAGTTATGGCAGTTACAAAAGATATAATGATTATGGACAAAATTATAAGAATTGTTTAAGAATATACTTTGTAGCAAATAAAATAGTTTTTGCTCCTGATATTCAATATCTTGGTTGTCATAAATTTTCTCCATACAAAATGGAAAATGAACTTAAGTATATTAACAAAGCTTTATCTTTAAATCAAAAAAATCCTTTAGGACATATCTTTAAAGCTATGTATTCAAGTAATGAGACTATTAATAAACAAAATGGTGATTATGGAAGTACGATTTGTTCGCAATGTGATATACTTAAAATAGCTTTTTTATATCGTTCTGATTTAGATAGTGATTATGCAAATGAATTTTCTGAAATGTATGATGATAATTGTATAAACTGCTCTTTATGTAATTTTAGTCTTGTTGGCGGTAAATCAATTAAAACCGGATCAAGAGGCGGAAAATACACAATTAATTCTAATGGCAATAAGACCTACATTAAAGATAAATAAAAAATATCTTTTTGTAAAAATAGATCTTCAACTATGTCTTAAACCCTTTGAAGGAACACAACGAACCACCAACAAAAATAAAACGGGGGAGTCTATTTTGAGAAAAAATAAATTAGTGCATGCTAACCAATAAAATCGTTAGATTTGAGTGTGTAAAAATTCATTTAGGGCGATATTGATAAATAATTAGTAAATTTTAATATGAAATCAAGTGTAATAGATATCCCTAGAAAAAAGCATGAGACTGATTTATTTGGTATTCAAAAATACCAAAATGCATTAGTTGAGTTTGTTAATCACTCCCACACACCATTAACGATTGCCTTGCAAGGAGAATGGGGTAGTGGGAAAACATCACTCATGAATTTGCTTGATGATGAGTTATGCGATAAAGGTACATTTTACAGGGTTTGGATTAATTCATGGCAATACTCGCTCATGCGCACTCCCGAGGAAGCTATCTTAAAGATAGTTGAGGGTATGATTGAGCAGATTTTAAAAACCATATCAGATAACGATGGAAAAAATAAAACAGTAGAAAATGTAAAATCGATGTTCAAAAAAATATCTTTTTCCGGAGGTAAATTTTTGGCTAAACAAATTGTAGATAAAGTTGGCTTGAATCCCGATGGAGTAGATGCTTTTTTTGATGGTGGAGGTTCTGAAGGTGCCGAAATTAGCGGGATGAAAAAGGAAATAGAAAAATTAATTGCTGAAATTATTGAAACAAGTAAAGATAAAAATAAGTCAGGCTTTATTTTTTTTATTGATGATTTAGATAGAATAGATCCGCCAGTTGCTGTACAAATTCTAGAATTACTTAAAAATATTTTTGATTTAGATAAATGTATTTTTATTCTCGCTATTGATTACGATGTAGTAATAAAAGGGCTAGAGCCAAAATTTGGAAAATTGACTGACAAAAACGAAAGAGAGTTCAGGTCGTTTTTCGACAAAATAATTCAGATGCCTTTTTCAATGCCGGTGGCAAGTTATACCATAGATGTTTATTTACTTGAAGCTTTGAAAAACATTGGTTTTATTACGGAAGAAGAATCAACAGAAGATCAATACAAAGAATCGCTTACTGAATTTGCTAGTTTATCAGTTGGTCAAAATCCTAGAGCGTTAAAGCGCTTAACTAATACATTATCTCTTATCACTATCATCAATAAATACGGAGAAGAGCAACAAAATGAAATTGACAATGAAAAATTAATAGGCTTTGCAATGGTGTGCTTACAAATTGCATATCCTTATGTTTACAATAAATTGATTGAAGATTCAAATTTTGTTACCTGGAATGACGAAACAGCATTAAAATTAGATTTAGAAAGTTTAACAGATATACAAAAAGAACGGTTAAATTCCACATCAGAATTTGATGAACCTTGGGAGAAAGTTTTATTTCGAATGTGTCAAAAAGAAACTTACTCCAAAAATAGAGTTTTTCAAATTTCAAGATTGCTAAATAAAGTAAAAGAATTGATTCCTGAAAATCGTGATTTAGGTCAAGTAGTTGCTTCTATTTTAGAGCAATCAGCAATAACTAATTTATTGGCAAATGATAAACCTAAAGTAGTTGAGGCGTCTAGAAAGGACAATATAAATTTATGTATAACATTTTCTAATTTGCTAATTAACAATTTGCGAGAAAATTTAATTGTTTTAGAAACACCCCCAATAAAATCTACCTCCAATATAACAATTTGTCAAATAGATATACCAATTGAAAATGCGAAGTTCGGTGGTTTTAAATACAGATTAGATATTTGTCAAGCTACATGGTCAGGTGTTTTTATTTGTTTAAGAGCTTGGGATGGAACTACAATAAAAAATCATGGGAAAAATCCTATTCTTCAAAATGTCCGAAATACTATATGTGAAAATGGTTACGATAAAGGTAATGGGATTTGGAGTGTATTATCAAAAACTATCTTAGTTGGCAGCTCTCCATTAAATTTTTCAAAATTAGATGATGCGAGTTTGGCAACATTAGTGGATAGTAAAAAACTAGAGATTCTAGTAAATACTGTTACTGATGAATGTAAAAAACTTGCTTCTTTAGTAAAAAATGTTTTTGAGAGTGATCATTAGCAGAGGCATAATGTAAAAGTGTGATTGGTATCAATTCAATAAATAGTAAACAAATATGATAATAGAAAAATCCTCATCAGCTAGTTCATTAATTGCTAACGGTAAATCAGCACATGTTGTAAATCCGTGGTCATTAATTATTGATACTGATGAAGAAACAATAACTGTTTCAAAACGCAATCGATTTTTAATAGGTAAAGACAGCCAAATACTAGCATTTAAATTTATACGAAGTATTACTATTGACGAACATTTAATCGGTGCAGATATTCATATTAAAGTTGTCGGTGGAAAAGCATCAGTGTTTTGCTTTTCGAAAAGTGATGTAGACGAAATAAAAGAAATTTTACTTGAATACAATCAAACGAAAAAAGGAAAAGGTATAATATTTTCTTGACCTTAATTATTTTTTTTCAATGATTAATTACCGATGTTTATCCTAATGATGAAATGAAAACAGCAACATTACGCTTGAGGTTTCATCAGGATTAGTTGGAAGAAGATATTCAATTCGTGATTTTTCGGGTAGAATAATTCGTGATGGAAAAATTAGTTCCACCCAAGAGCATATTGATTTGCAACATGTTGCTCGTGGCGCATACTACCTTTCAATTGAAAATAAAACATCTTTAACGAAGCTCATCAAGCAATAAAAATTAACAAATCGCTGCATTCCCTCATCACCTCAAAAACGGTGGGGGAATTTTTCTTTTTAAGAGGGTTTCAATCTGACATTTCGTTTCAACTTTATTTTATTTTCTCCATTTTTTTTGCTATCTTAAGAGTAAAAATTAAGGAATGTTACATGAAATAGAAAGTTATTCAATATGGATTAAACAACTGAAAGATAAAATCCAAAGAGCCCAGTTAAGAGCCTCTTTTAGTGTTAATACGCAGTTAATTTTGCTTTATTGGGAAATAGGGGAAAGTATAGTTCAGAAACAAATTGAAAACCAATGGGGAAGTAAAATTGTGGAAAAAATGGCCAAGGATTTAAAAATGGGAATGTCAGAAACAAATGGTTTTTCTCGTTCAAATTTGTTTGCCATGCGAAAGTTTTATCTTTTTTACAAAGATTCACATCTTGCGTTAATTAGTGAAAATGAATTAGTCCAACAGGCCGTTGGACAATTAAGAAAAGAAAGTGTTTTATATGGCATACCTTGGGGTCATCATGTTTTAATTTTAAATAAATGTGTAACAATAGAACAAGCAGAATTCTACCTTGCGCAAACAATAAAAAGCAACTGGAGCAGAAATATACTTAGCATTCAATTGACATCAAATTTGTTTGATCGCCAAGGAAAATCACAAAACAATTTTAAACTAACACTTCCAAAAAACCAAAGCGATTTGGCAAATGAAACATTAAAAGACCCATACAAGTTTGATTTTTTGACTCTTGAACAAAATATTCAGGAATTGGAATTAGAAAAGAATTTGACTGAAAACATCACAAAATTCTTGCTCGAATTAGGAAAGGGTTTTGCGTTTGTTGGGCGACAATATCCTATTATTGTTGGTAAAAAGGAGCGGAAAATTGATTTGTTATTTTATCATACTCGAATGCATTGCTATGTTGTAGTTGATTTAAAAATGGGAGCGTTTGAACCAGAATTTGTTGGTAAAATGAATTTTTATCTATCCGCAATTGATGATTTACTCAAAATGGATGAGGATAAACCGAGTATTGGAATTATTTTATGTAAGTCTAAAGACTCGATTGACGTTGAATATTCACTAAGGGGAATAAATAAACCTCTTGGTATAAGTGAATTTACATACAATGAATTGACCGAAAAATTAAAAGAAAATATGCCAACTATTTCAGAATTAGAAAATGAGTTGTTTGGAAAAAAATAAGCTTGTATTCTGTTCGTAGCTTACAAATGAATTTATGTGTCTTCCCTCATCGCTTTCAAAACGGTGGGGAATTTTTATATGCTAAATTGGAAGGATATTAGATTAAGTAATAGTGTGTAACAACTTATTTTCAACACATTCAGCACCCAACTATTTCTAGTTTTTTGGGTATTTGAATTTAGGTTTTTTTAACACTCCTTTTTGATAAGTTTCATACACTTTTTTCAGGCCCAACGCTTTTGCAATCAGCATTTCAGACTCAAATTGTGCGTTTTTCCAATAGTTGTTGTGTAAGAAAGCTAAGCTTAAATTCAATTTCGGATCATTTTTCAAGACAGCGTATATGGGTGCTTGAAATTCAAGTTCTAGGGCGTTTGAATTGATTACCTCCACGCAGAATTGCTTGGTTTCATTGTCTAAAAGTATTTTTTTATCGATTCCCGTATGACAAGCAGCGCGAAACAGCCTGCCAAGAACAATGATTTTGTCGTATTCGTGGCGATTTTTCAATAAGCTGATGGTTTGATCGAGGCGCTCTTGATAAAACTCCAACAAGTTTTTAGGTTGGTTTGCAGCCATTTGCAAGATTTCGATTTCCAATATTCTAGAATACAGATGAACAGATTGATTGATATTTTGGATTGGTAGATCTTTTTCATCTGTGGTCATGCCTTTCAATAATTCTTTTCGCTGTGAAAATAGATTCTTGAAGTTTTGAAAATCTTGACTTTGTTTTTGAGCTCCAGAAGCATGTTGAATAAACCATTCGTAATGTCCGAAGGGGTCGTCTTCGTAGATGAAAAAATCCATGAAATTCACTTCAGTAATCCCCTTAGCCACGAGGTGTTCCAGATCCTGTTTTGGTAGATTTTGGGTATTAAAAAGTTGCAGGGCAAGTTCCTGCGAAAGCAAATCCGATAAATTACCAAACTTTCTACGGATATCAATAAATAGTTCCAGTCCTTTGAGTCGATTACCGAAAAATAGTTCCGATTTCATTTCCAAGACCTTGCGTGTATAGGCTTCTAGCTTTTCTGCTGAATTCTCATTGAATTGGTTAAAATGCTCATACGATTGATAACCTAAGAAAACACTCAATTCGTTGAGTGTGGAAAGTCTCGGTTCTGTGGTTTTGTTGCCAACGGAAAACATGCGTGCCAAACTGCTGTAGGAAATGAAGAGCCCTTTGTGTTGCAGTAGGTTTTCTAAGCGCCGACAGTTCTTAAACGAATCGAGCGCAAACCCCACTTTCTTTTCCAATTCACTTTTGATTGCATTTAGCATAAACAAAAATAGAAGATATATCAATCGAAGCACTAATGAAGCGTAAAGTGAAGCAAGAGTGAAGCAAGAAGAATGATTGAAGGGGTGTATTTTTGGAGTGAAATAAAATTATAATATGAAGTATATTCTTTTCACAGTTCAATTTTTTATAGCATTGATTGGCTGTGCTCAAAACTTAATTGTAACATTGAATAATTCAATAATAGAGACTTTTCCAATTGCAAATATCCAAAGTATCAAATTTGGAACAAGCAGCATGATACTAAACGAATTTGATGGAACAGTTACTACGTGGAACATTCAAAACATTAATAACTATGCTTTTGATAATACTTCAGGAATACAAGATATTATTCAGTCAGGAAAAAGTGACTTATCGATTTTTCCAAATCCATCGGTTGGAGAGGTAACCATTCAGTTTCAATTGGAAGAAAAGTCTTTGATCACTATTGAAATTATTGATGCCAATGGAAATCAAATCCGACAAATCTATCGTGGCGAACATCAAGGAAAAGAATCTTATAAATGGGATGGTAACGTGCCAAACGGCTTCTATTACTGCCGCATTCTCACCAATAACAAAACCATTACTAAACCTATTATCAAAAAGTAAAACGAAGCCAATGAAAACTATTTTATTCCTATTTTTTGCAACGTTTAGCATTTCAGCGTTTAGTCAAATTCAACAAAATGTAAATAAAACAACTGGAACGGTTTCTAAACCAATTACACAAATTGACAGCATTCGATTTAACACGAATACAAATCAAATGGAAATCATTCAAACGAACGGTAATTCTGAAAACCACACTATTTCTGATGTTATTAACGTCACGTTTTCAGGCCAATTGCCTGGAACAATATCAACGTTAGATTGCATTTCGGCTTCTGTTTCAGGCGCATTAACTGCTTATTCGGCTGCAAGTGGAGTTAGTGTGACTATTCCATACAACGGTGGAAATGGAGGTCCCTACAATAATCAGAACATATTGTCAACTGGAGTTACAGGTTTAACAGCATCATTAACAGCAGGAACATTTTCTGTTGGTTCAGGTTCTTTAGTATACAACATAACAGGAACTCCAAATACAGATGGTACAGCAAGTTTCAATTTAACTATTGGAGGACAAACATGTATTATTACCATAAACGTTGATTTACCAATCGGAACAATTACATTTTTAGATTGTGGAAACGCTACCAACACAGGTACATTAACCGATGGTGTCGCAGCTAATGGTGTTAGTAGTAGCATTCCATATACTGGAGGAAATGGAGGAACTCACAACGGACAAACAGTTACTTCGACTGGCGTAACAGGACTAACTGCCACATTGGTTCCCGGTTCTTTTTTAAATGGTTCAGGAAATCTAATTTATACTATTTCGGGAATTCCAAATTCGAGTGGAACTGCAAGTTTTTTATTAGATGTAGGAGGACAAACCTGTACTTTAACAATTACTGTGCAATTACCTGCCGGTACAATAACTCTATTGGATTGTGCAAACGCCACAAATACGGGTGGTTTAATTGCTTATAGTCCCATAAGTGGCGTAAATTCAAGTATCCCATATTTAGGAGGAAATGGTGGAACATATGGTTCTCAAAGTATTCCATCAACGGGCGTAACAGGATTAACTGCAAATTTGACTGCTGGATTACTCTCAAATGGAAATGGATCGTTGAATTTTGTAATTTCTGGAACACCAAATGCAGCAGGAACAGCAAGTTTTTTAGTTCCTATTGGAGGGCAGTCTTGTACAATTAATTGGACCGTCAATTTACCTGTAGGAACTATTTCAGGATTAAATTGTGGTTCTGCAACAAATATTGGATCATTAATAGCTTATACGGCAGCAAGTGGAGTAAGTTCAAGCGTTCCATATACCGGAGGGAATGGAGGCACACACAATGGACAAACTATTACTTCAACAGGTGTAACAGGATTAACAGCAACTTTAGCTACGGGGACTTTTGCTTTAGGTTCTGGAAATTTAATATATACAATTACTGGAACACCGACTGGAAATGGTACAGCAAGTTTTGCACTAAATATTGGTGGTCAAAATTGTATATTAACACGAACGGTGAATTTACCAATTGGAACTATTACTGTGTTAAGTTGTGTAACAGCAACCAATACAGGCACTTTAACATCTGGAACAGCTGCAAATGGAGTAAGTTCAAGCATATCTTACACGGGTGGAAATGGAGGAACTCACAATGGACAATCAGTTACCTCAACTGGAGTTACTGGATTAACTGCAACTCTAGCTGCTGGCACTTTTGCAATAGGAGCAGGAAGTTTAATATTTTATATTTCTGGCACGCCGAGTGGTGGAGGAACCGCTAGTTTTACTTTAAATATTGGAGGACAAGCATGCACTTTAACGGTAAGTGTGAATTATGCTTATCCAGCGGGATCTGTTTTTTGTAATGGAACACCAACTACTGTTATTGAAGTAACTAATCCTGTTACAGGAAAAACTTGGATGGATCGTAATTTAGGGGCAACTCAGAATTGTGTCAACGCGGGGAGTTCAGGAGGGTCAAATTTTTACTCTTCAATCGGTGATTTATACCAATGGGGTAGAAGAAGTGATGGACATCAATGCAGAACTTCGCTTACTACAACAACCCTAAGTTCGGTTGATCAGCCCGTTCATGGAAATTTTATATTAGGTCCTGGTTCTGGCAACAACGATTGGAGAAACCCACAAAATCCGAGTCTGTGGCAGGGGGGCAATGGTATAAATAATCCTTGCCCAATTGGTTTTCGTATACCAACAATAATTGAGTTTCAAGACGAATCTGCAACTTGGAGTAATTTTGCTTGGAGGAATACTATATGTGTTCTAATGGCTGGTCAGCGCTTTAGCACGAATGGGGCTCAAAACGGTGTAGGTTCATTAATGATGTATTGGAGCAGTACTATAAGTACTCAAAACTCAAATACGTCACAATATTTAACCGGGAGCGTTATTTCCCCTTCAATTTCCTATCAAACCCGATCAAATGGTTATTCCGTCCGATGTATTAAGAACTAATAGAAATGGAATTAAAAAGACACTCGTTAATTAAAAACAAATGGATAATTATAAAGACATTTTAATTGCATACAATGGCATGAAGTCAAAGTCTGCGGAAAATTTAAATGTTTTCAAAATTCTCAATTTGGAATATGATGAAGTTCGGCTCCATAGTAGAATATTAAAATTTTTTATTGAACAGGATATTGATGGTTTTTTAAAAGCAATAGAAAATGCTTTACCTGTAAATTCTGGTCTACTAAATGAAAAAAAAATAGGCAATTTCAAGCATGTTCATATTGAAAAGTCCGTTTATTTCTCAGATGAAGAATTCTCAGATGGAAGAATTGATTTATTACTAGAATTTGATGATTTTTTAATAGTCATCGAAAATAAAATTTACGCCAAAGATCAAAATCATCAATTAATTAAGTATGATAAATACGCTAATTCCATAAAGGGAGAAAACTATTTAATTTTTTACCTAACACCAGATGGTAAAGATCCAAGTGAACATGCCATAAAAAGTGATTCAATAACACTAGAGAGCAAAAAGCATTTTTATCTTATTTCATACAAGGCGCACATCTTAACATGGCTTAAAGAATTAGAAATTAAAACTGATGAATTTAAAGAAATTTTAAATCAATATATGCAGACAGTAAATAATATTTGTGGAACTATGTCAAAAGTAGATGAAGAGCGTTTTGAATTCTTCATTCAAAATGAAACTGTTATTAATGAATTACTCAAAGATAAAAACAAACTTGACCAAATTATTACATATTCGGTGAGAAATTTCTTATCTGTAATTTCAGGTGGATCAGATAATTTATGGATTTATAAAAACAGTACAATTGTTAATGATTTCATTATTCACGATATGACAATTACAGTTGACACGTCTTTTTTTCTCAATAAAATTATTTGTTGTGTATGGATGCGACAAGGGGATCCAAGAAAGTTGAGTGATTTAGCCATTATTAAAAACAATAGATATATTAAACAAGGGCTTAAAAACGAATATATAATTTTTGAAGAAAAAATCGATTTTCACAAAATCAAAATTGACGAATTAAGAAATCGATTACATGAAATTTATAATCAAATAATACTCTAGAATTCCTAACCCTTAATAGAACTAATCAATGGCTAAGGAAATACGTTTTTATATAAACTGGTTTTTAGTAGCTATTAGTTGTCAAGTAATTACCTCGACCAACGCCCAAACCATCCAATGTTCATTCCCTTTACTTTCCAATCAAAAGGTGAAATTTGGGGTATTTGATGGTCTTCAATCCAAGAATATTGACAGTAGTTTTGTTAGAAGCGATGGGAGTTTTTCCTTTAATTTCCCAACCGATAAACCTGGAATTGGATATTTGATAACCGAAGAAAATAAACTTTACTTTATGATTTTGGATAAAGACGAACAAATTTCAATTAAAGGAGACTATTTGTCAATGCCTGAAACTATAAAAGTGCTTTCAGGGAAACAAAATCAAGAGTTTAGTCAATATGCTTCAGAACATCCAAAACGTGAACAAACCTTGAGTGCCTGGCGCTATTTAGATCAGATATATACGTTTGATTCCTTGTTTTTAACTGATAAAAAAACGAAGAAAATCATAGCCAAGCAATGTGCTAAAATCAAAAAACAAGACCAAGATTTTCTCAATCGTTTAGATCCTAAAAGTTACGTTGCTTGGTATTTACCAATTCGAAAATTAGTAAGTGATGTTTCCATTGTGGCACAATACCGCTCTGAGGAAATTCGGGCAACGATTGAAGCATTTCGAAAATTGGATTACACCGATGAACGACTTTACAGAAGTGGTTTATTGCGAGATGCCATAGAAAGTCATTTTTGGTTGCTTGAAAACTCAGGAAAATCCTTGGATTCTGTTTTCATTGAAATGAAAGTTTCTATTGATTCAATGATGACTAAACTGATAAAAGACGAGAAAAAACTCAATGAAATAACTGATTACCTTTTTGATTTATTGGAACGACACAGTTTGTTTCAAGCATCGGAATATTTGGCTTTGAAAGTGTTGAATGAAGTGAGTTGCACCATCGATAACAACCTCGCTAAACAACTAGAAATTTACCGAGCTATGAAAAAAGGAAACATAGCTCCTGATTTTTCTTTTTATCCAAATACTATTTTCCCATCTGATATTTCACGAGAAAAAACAAAAAAACTCTCCGATTTAAAATCGCCGTATACCTTGGTTGTTTTTGGTTCGAGTACTTGTCCAAAGTGTACAGAAGAAATCCCTCAAATTGCCGAAAAATATTCTAAATGGAAACTAAAAGGTGTCGAAGTAATTTTCATTTCATTGGATGAAATGGAATATGATTTTCAACAGTTCTCAAAATCGTTTCCATTCGTCAGTTCGTGTGATTTTAAGAAATGGCAAAGTCCAATCGTAGAATCCTATTATGTTTTTGGAACACCAACGATGTTTTTATTAGATAACAAACGTGAAATTCTTCTCCGACCAAACTCAGTATTACAAATGGATGCTTGGGTCGATTGGTTTTTGAAAAAATAAAAAATTAACAAACCGCCGCATTCCCCCATCGCGTTAATAAACGGCGGGGGATAGGTGCATGAGAATGTATATTAAGGTTGAAATCACTTTGCAATTTGTATACCTAAGAAAACAGCAATTAAACCAAAAATCAAACTTGCTAGTATATTCAAAACAGGAATGAAAAAATTACCATTTTCAATAAGTTGAAAATTTTCTGCTGAAAAAGTAGAAAAGGTTGTATATCCTCCACAAAATCCAGTAAGTAGTAAAAACCTCAATTCTTCTGAATTTTCCGTGTTTTTACTAAAATAGGATAAAAAAAGTCCAAAAATGAAACAACCAATAACATTGACACTAAATGTAGCAAGTGGAAAGGTACTTCCGTAAAATTTTTGAATCGTAAATCCTGTCAAATAGCGAAGAATACTTCCCATTCCGCCACCAAAACCAATCAGTAAAAGTGTTTTTATCATTTTTTAAAGTTAAAATAAAAAAGAGATTCAATATAATTTCTTTAGGATGAAACGACTTAAAAAAATAAAAAAGTTGATTTAAACTTTAGCATCACGCAAAAAGCCACTTATTGCTATCAAATAACTAACTTTATACAAATTTTTTTCTCCAGCGACCATGAGTGATGCTATAAAACACGAGTGTGGGATTGCCCTTTTGAGGCTCAAAAAACCCTTAGATTTTTACCTTCAAAAGTATGGATCAGCACTTTATGGAGTTAACAAGCTTCATCTTATGATGGAAAAGCAACACAATCGTGGACAAGACGGAGCTGGTTTAGCGAATATCAAATTTGATATGCAACCAGGAGAGCGCTATATTTCAAGGACACGTTCAATTGCGAAAAGCCCTATTCAAGATATTTTTGATCAAATCAACGAACGCTTTGAACAAATAGCTAAAGTGGATCCTGAAAAGTTAAAAGATGTTGACTATCTGAAAAAAAATGCGGGTTTCACAGGTGAATTGTTTCTGGGTCACCTTCGCTATGGAACTTTTGGCAGAAATTCAATAGAAAGTTGCCACCCTTTTTTGAGACAAAACAATTGGATTACACGTAATTTGGTTGTAGCTGGAAATTTTAATCTTACAAACGTCGACGATTTATTTGATGTATTGGTTCAAGTTGGTCAGCATCCGAAAGAAAAATCCGATACAGTCACCGTTTTAGAGAAAATAGGACATTTTTTAGATGTAGAAAATGATGAATTATTAAAACAATATAAAACGCTGGGCTACAGTATTACAGACATCTACCAAAAAATAGCTGAGCATATTAACCTTGTTAAAATACTTAAGAAAGCATCTGAGGATTGGGATGGTGGCTATGCAATGGCGGGATTAATCGGTCACGGAGATGCTTTTGTGCTTCGCGACCCAAATGGTATTCGTCCTGCATTTTGGTACGAAGACGACGAAATATGTGTAGTTGCCTCTGAGCGTCCAGTTATCCAAACGGCATTTAATTTAAAAGTAGATGACATTCAAGAATTGAAACCAGGTCATGCTTTGATAATCAAAAAGAATGGAAATGTTTCGGAAGAATTAATCAACGAACCTTTGACGCCCTTGAAATGTTCTTTTGAACGCATTTATTTTTCAAGAGGTTCGGATTCAGCTATTTACAAAGAAAGAAAAGCCTTGGGTAGATTGATTGTTCCCCAAGTTTTAAAAACAGTAGATTACGATTTTGATAATTCTGTTTTTTCTTTTATCCCAAATACAGCTGAGGTTTCATTTTATGGCTTAATAAAAGGATTAGAAGAGCATTTAAATGAAGAAAAAATCAAACAGATTCAAACTTTAGGTGCAAATCCAAGTTTGGAAGCGATTGAAGAAATCATTCACCGAAGAGCAAGAATTGAAAAACTCGCAATCAAGGATGCGAAATTGCGCACTTTTATAACTCAAGATGATACACGAGACGATTTAGTGGCGAATGTTTATGATATTACCTATGGTGGAATTCGTCCTTACACCGACAATTTAATCGTAATTGACGACAGTATCGTTCGCGGAACCACGTTGAAACAAAGTATTTTACGAATTTTAGACCGATTAAATCCAAAGAAAATTGTTGTTGTTTCCTCTGCTCCACAAATTCGATACCCTGATTGCTATGGGATTGATATGGCTAAAATGGGAGATTTTATTGCTTTTGAAGCTACGATTCAATTATTGCACGATACGAATCAAACAGTACTTATCGACGAAGTTTATAAAAAATGTTTGGAGCAAGTCAACTTACCAAAAGAACAAGTTCGCAATTATGTAAAGGAAATTTATGCGCCTTTTACAGATGAACAAATTTCGGCAAAAATTGCTGAATTGTTAACACCAGCAACTATAAAAGCAAAAGTTGAAATCGTTTTTCAATCGGTTGAAAATTTGCATATTGCTTGCCCAAATCACTTAGGCGATTGGTATTTTACAGGCAATTATCCTACGCCTGGTGGAAATAAAGTGGTCAATAAAGCATTCATTAATTGGATGGAGAAACGCAACGAACGGGCTTATTAAATCGAAATTTCTTAATGAAAGATTACCATAACGGCTTTAACGATTTTGTGTATTTTGGGGTAACTTTTTTCTTGATGCAGTATTTTAAGAGTGGGAAAGAGTTCTGAGAGAATGATATGAGGGTGTGAAAAATGAAAGAATTTTAAAATAAGTCCGCTTATTCGTTCTTCACTTTTAAATACTCGAAAAATGCTAAACATTCTCAACAAAACATAAAGTTTCTGAAACTTCTTTAATACCGAAGACAAGTCATAAAGCTCACCACCAAATCTAACCCCATTGATAATGTCAACTTCTTTCATTGAACTATTTATGCTTAGTTTCGGTATTAACCAATCTAAAATTATAAAACAGATTAGACTATTTTATAATTAGATTTGGTATAACTTTGAGCTAATATGGATTTTCAACTCGTTTCAGATTAC
>CAMAZP010000043.1 GCA_945863605.1 Chitinophaga pinensis | reverse complement strand
TGGGAAGGAACTTATGGAGTTGATGGTCAAAAAGCACAAAATGGTACATATACCTTTTTAATAACTTACAAAACACCTCAAGTAGATTTTCGAAAAACAATAACAGGACATGTAAATTTAATAAGATAATTGAGGGTTAATTATTAATTTACTTACTAGCCGATCTTATTGTAAAGATGTCTTTTTCTTGTTCATTATTGAACTTCTGTTCTGGTTTATTCTTACTGAAAATTTGTTTTGCCCCCTTTTAAAAACTCCTCTTCCGAAGAGCTATCTGATTTGGTTGAACTTCAAATTTTGAAGCTTATTTTTGAGACGTTTCTTTTTCCTTGATTGCTTCGAGTGCCACTTTCGCTTTAAAGGAAGCAGTATATTTACATCATTCTTTTTTCATAGTACAATTGTTAAAATTAAACTTTAAATAGCTGTTTTATTAATGGGTAGAATTATGGTTAACCTCTGAAGAAATAAGAAATTTCAACAGAAAAATTTGATTTAAATTTTGAAACCAAATTCAAAAACTACTATGTTTGCACCTACTCTACTCGACTTTTAATGTTAGATAAAAGAAAACGTCATGAAAAAAATATTCTTCCCCCTTGCAATTGCTTTCAGTTTAGCTTCCTGTGATAAAGATTGTAGTAATAGTAAAAAAGCAAAATGCATAGAAACTCCTCCAACAGATGAGGCTTGTTTAGCTTATTTTCAAACTTGGTTCTATAATAAAAATACGAATTCTTGTGGGCAAATTAGTTATAGCGGTTGTTCACCTAAAGGATTTCCAACAAAAGAAGAATGCGAAGCATGTCAATGTAATGAATAAAGAAAAACAATCTAAACCATAAATAAACTTTTATCGTATCCACCACTTTGTGTCTAAAAATAAAAATCAACTTATTTCAAAAACCAATCTACACCCAAGAAATAAACACAGGGAAGCGTATGACTTTCAGTCTTTAAGAAAAGTACTACCCGAACTTGCTCAATTTGTAAAAGTAAATGAATATGGAAATGAATCAATTGACTTTTTCAATCCAGATGCTGTAAAAGCTCTCAATTTTGCTTTGTTAAAATACTTTTATAAAATAAATAACTGGGAAATTCCTCCTAACTATTTATGTCCACCAATTCCAGGAAGAGCTGATTACATTCATTACTTAGCCGATATTATTGGGCCACAAAAATCGAAAATTAACTGCTTAGATATCGGAACAGGTGCAAATTGTATTTACCCGATAATTGGGATTACTGAATACGATTGGAATTTTGTTGGTTCAGAGATTGACCCAATTTCAATTAAAAACGCTCAACAAATAATCGATTCAAATCAAATTTTAAAGAATAAAATAGAATTGCGCTTACAAACGAATAATAAATCTATTTTTGAGGGAATTATTCGTGAAAATGAATATTTCATAGCAACTTTATGTAATCCACCGTTTCATTCTTCCGCTGAAAAAGCTAAAATTGGAAGTAAACGTAAGATAACAAATCTCAAAAAGGGAAAAATTAGTGTAGTCACTTTAAATTTTGGAGGACAAAATAATGAATTATGGTGTGAAGGAGGAGAATTGCAATTTGTAAAACAACTTATTATAGAAAGTCAAAAATTTGCTAAAAACTGCGTTTGGTTCACCACTTTAATTTCCAAAAAAGATCATCTTTCAAGTCTTTACAGACTTTTAAAAAAACAAAAAGTAGAGGAAATTAAAACGATCCAAATGGGTCAAGGAAATAAAATTAGTCATTTGCTTGCATGGACCTATTTTACCCCTTTAGAAAGATCGAATCAATAAAACACTCCATAAAATGGGTAAGTTAAATAATAACTATTCAAAGCCATGTCTAAATTAAGTTCTACTTTTGTGGACTTCTAATGAAATACGACAAAAACTTCTGGCTAATTTGTCTTTCTATGTTCTTTTTCATGGCGAGTTTCAATTTAGTTTTGCCAGAGTTAAATGGGTTCATAACAAATTTAGGAGGTGCTGAACACAAAGGTTTAATCATCTCCTTGTTTTCAATATCTGCTGGTATTTCACGACCATTTTCAGGAAAATTATCTGATACAATCGGAAGAAAAAAGGTAATCTATTTTGGGATTTTGATTTCAATTATAGTTGCATTACTTTATCCTCTCTCTTATTCTGTCCTCTTTTTTCTTTTTTTACGATTTCTTCACGGGTTCAGTGCTGGTTTTTCTCCAACTGGCTCAACAGCACTAGTCACAGATTTAATTCCTGCAGATTCAAGAGGGAAAGCAATGGGCATTTGGGGGACTTTTATTTCATTAGGAATCGGTGTTGGACAAGCGCTCGGTTCACTGACATTTGAACATTTCGGCTACAACAGCTTGTTCATGGTTTCAGCGATTTTCACTGTAATTTCATTATTATTAGTCCTAAAAGTAGAAGAAACGTTAATTGTTAAACAAAAATTTGATGGAAGTCAATTGAAAATTAAAGCAAAAGATGTTTTGGAGCCAAGTGTTCTTCCTGCTGCAATGGTGATGCTACTGACTGCCTTTTCTTCAGGAATTATTTTCGTAATTACACCAGATATTTCTGCTTTTTTAGGAATCACTAACAAAGGTTTTTTCTTTGGAATTTATGTGATTTCAACAATTCTTATTCGCCTTTTCACCAGCTCCTTATCTGATAAAATTGGACGTAGACAAACCTTACTCATTGGCTGTACAATATTGATGATAAGTATGATTTTAATCGCTACTTCAAACTCTGTAAATACATACATTCTTTCTGCGGTTGTTTTTGGTTTGGCAACTGGTGTATCAAGCCCTACCCTATTCGCTTGGACAGCAGATTTATCTCACGAGGCAAGAAGAGGCGTTGGTACTGGTACCATGTTTATCGCATTAGAAATTGGAATAATCCTTGGTTCTGCTTCAACATTAATTTTTTATGACAACAGTAAACACACTATTTTGATTTCCTTTTTGATAGGAGCTTTACTTTCATTGGTTGCCGCTTTGTATTTAATTTGGCATATTAGAACTAAAAAATCTGTTTATTGATTAACTTTCAGATAATTTTTTACCAAATAATGACCCATATAAATTACAGGAGTTAAACTAATTGCTATTAGTATTTTTAAGATATAATTTGTTGGAGCTATTATTAAAAAATCTCCCATTTTAAGTGACCCAGGAAGTACAAAACCGATATACAAAACGACATATGTGTCTATTAATTGAGAGAATAAAGTACTACCCGTACTTCTAAGCCAAATCAATTTGTTTCCTGTTTTCATCTTAATCCAATTAAAAACATAAGCATCTAATAATTGTGAAATTAAAAAAGCAACAATACTCCCTACAATGACCATTTGTGCTTGGCCAAAAACCAAATTATAAGATTCATTTGTTGCCAATTTTGAACCTTTAATTTCAACCGCCGGAATTGAAAGTGATAAACCAACAATAATGAAACAATAAGCAATCAAAATCGCTGTAATCCAAGAAACTCGTTTGACAGCCTTAAAACCATAAAACTCGTTCAGTAAATCTGTTAAAATAAAAACAACTGGCCATGGTAAAATTCCAACAATCGTTATGAATGGACCATAATCTTTATTGAACACTGAAAAACTGATTGGAATTTGAATTAATTTATTACTAATTAATTCAGCAGTAACTGCATTCGTAATAAACAATCCAACTAAAAAAATAAAAAGCCATTGACGGCGACCACTCACATTATCTTTATCCATTTTATTGAAATGATTAGTTGTTGGTATAGTTAATAACCACCATAATCCAAACGTTTAGTTTTAACGTAACGCTGGATGTAATATTTGTTTTTCTTAAAGTTAGTGATTTGTACTCCACCATTTGCAGAATGAATAAACTTTATTTCGTCAATAGTAACATCAATGACCATCGCAACATGTCCAACACTTGTTGAATTGACATTGCTACCTTTAAAAAACATTAAATCTCCTGGTTGGATCTCTGATAATGCTATTGTTTCTCCCAATTCGGCGAGTCCATAGCTAGTTCGAACTAAACTAAATCCAAAATTTCCGAAAATGTAATTTATGAAACCTGAACAATCAAAACCAGAAGGAGTAGTTCCGCCATAACGATATGGAACACCTAAAAAAGATTTTGCATAGGATATTATAGCATCAACCTTAGGATTACTTTTCTTTGAAATAGAATCATCATAGCTAATAGCAAAATCATTTTCATGCGAAATATTGGCAAGGCTATTAGTGAAGAATAATAGAACAAAAGTTATTAAAAAAATAAAATGATATGATGTTTTCAACATTGCAGTTGCAAAATTATAACTATTTTCGAAATCAAATTCAAATTAACTAATGCCTCTAATTGATATTCAACAACTTAGCAAAATGTACTACTCAATTGGAGAAGTAGCTAATTTTTTGGATGTAAACACCTCACTTCTAAGATTTTGGGAAAAAGAGTTTGAATTTGAGGTTTTGAAAAAAAACAAAAAAGGCAACCGACTTTTTACGGTAAAAGAAATTGAAAAAATTAACAAGATTTATCAATTGTTAAAAATAGAGGGGTACACAATAGATGGTGCTAAAAAAGTAATGAAATCAAAAGAATCACGACAGATTATTAAAGATACTGGAATTAAACAAGTTATATTGAAGCTTGAACAATTAAAAATTAAATTATCAGCATTAAAAGACCAACATTAATTAGATAATAAATGTATGTAATTTAGATTGGAAATAAATGATTCTAAATTTCAACTTTCATATCTCCATTTCAAAACTAAAAAAGGTTAGTTTTAAAATTTAAAATGAATGTTACTTAAATAATTCAAAATTATAACTTTGCCAAAATTAATTTATGGAACTGATCAGTCCTGAAAATTGTGAAATATTATTGAAAGATAAAGCATTAATTCTTGATGTTAGAGAAAATTATGAATACAATATTTGCAATATTGGTTTTTTAAATATTCCAATGGGAGAAATAAAAGATAGAATTAATGAAATTCCGAGAAATAGAAAAATCATAGTAATGTGTCAATCAGGTAAAAGAGCTGAAGCAGTAGCTAATCTTTTGGAAACTGAATACAATTTAAAACCTATTTATATCATGAAAGGTGGAATTTGCGCTTGGAAAGAACAAATTGATCAAACATTACAACTCGACTAAATGGACTATATAAAACAGTTAATCGACTTTATTTTACACCTTGACGACTATTTATTTGTATTGATTCAAGATTACGGAATCTGGATATACGCTATTTTATTTTTAATAATATTTGTTGAAACAGGTTTGGTAATTATGCCCTTACTTCCTGGTGACTCATTACTTTTTGCAGCCGGAACTTTCTGTGCCGGAGTAGTAAAAGATGGACAAACGGCACAATTAAATTTATGGCTTGTTCTTGGGTTATTAATTTTTGCTGCAGTATTAGGTGATGCTTTAAATTATTTTTTGGGAAAAACTATTGGATTGAAAGTTTTGCGCTGGAAAATCAAAGGTCGTCAAATTGTAAAGCAATTATACATTGATAAAACACATGAGTTTTACGAAAAACACGGTTCGAAAACGATAATAATTGCTCGTTTTGTTCCAATAGTAAGGACTTTTGCTCCTTTTGTTGCAGGTATTGGACAAATGGAATATTCCAAGTTTATACGATTTAATCTTATTGGTGGAACAGTATGGGTTATCGGACTAACATTTTTAGGTTATTTCTTTGGAAATCTTGAATTCGTTCAAAAGAATTTTGAATTAGTGATATTTGGAATAATTGGATTATCTTTATTACCAATGATTATTGAGATAATAAGACAAAAAATTAAAAAGTAAATGTATAACTATTAAATTAAGAAAATGAGCAATAACACAGCATATATTGTAGCAGGTTTTCGTTCTGCAGTAGGGAAAGCAGGAAAAGGAGGATTTCGATTTTATCGTCCAGATGATATCGCAGCTTCTGTAATTAAACATTTAGTAGCGAGTATTCCACAACTAGATAAAAACAGAATTGACGATGTGATTGTTGGAAATGCAACTCCCGAAGCGGAACAAGGTTTGAATATGGGTCGATTGATTTCTCTTATTGGGCTTGGAACTGACAAAGTGCCTGGAATGACTGTAAATCGTTATTGTTCGTCTGGTATAGAAACTATCGCACTTGCACAAGCCAAAATTGAAGCAGGAATGGCAGATTGCATTATTGCTGGTGGAGCTGAATCAATGTCAATTATGGCAATGGGAGGTTGGAGAATCGTACCGAATGCTAAAGTTGCGAAAACTAATCCCGATTGGTACTGGGGTATGGGTTTAACTGCAGAAGCTGTAGCAAAACAGTTCAATGTATCAAGAGAAGATCAAGATGCTTTTGCATTGAACTCACACCTAAAAGCTATCGATGCAATAAAAAATGGACGATTTAAACAAGATATCGTACCTATTGAAGTAGAACATATTTTCTTGGATGATAACGAGCAAAGACAAGTTAAAAACTATATTGTAGATACGGATGAAGGTCCAAGAGCTAGTACACTTGAAGCTCTTGCAGGATTAAAACCAGTATTTGCTAATGGAGGCTCAGTAACAGCAGGAAATTCATCTCAAACATCAGATGGTGCGGCTTTCGTTATGGTTATGTCTGAAAAAATGATTAAAGAATTAAATTTAGAACCAATCGCTCGCTTAGTTTCTTATTCTGTTGTCGGTTTAGAACCAAGAATTATGGGGGTTGGTCCAATTGACGCAATTCCAAAAGCAATTAAACAAGCTGGATTGACTTTAAATGACATTAACTTATTTGAATTAAATGAAGCATTTGCATCTCAATCACTTGCTGTTGTTCGCGAAACAGGCATTAATCCAGAAATAGTTAATGTTAATGGTGGAGCGATTGCTTTAGGTCACCCACTAGGATGTACAGGTGCAAAATTAAGTGTTCAAATAATCAATGAATTAAGAAGACGAAATCAAAAATATGGTGTTGTGACAATGTGTGTAGGAACTGGCCAAGGTGCTGCAGGTGTTATTGAACTATTAAAATAATTTATTACTAGTGCAACTTTTAAAAAAACTAACTCGTCAAAAAAAAAAAAAATAAATGATCTTAATTAAAAACAAAATTCTCTCCGCACTTTCAATTGTTTTTATCTTATTTAGTGAATTTTCATTTTCACAAAGCATAGGTTGTGTAAACTCTGATTTTGAACAAGGAGACTTTACAAATTGGTTGGGACAATCAGGAACTTGTTGTCCAATTTCAACACCAACAAATGGTTTATTAACTGCCCCAATAAATTCAGCTGAATCAATTGGTCGACATGTAATAATGTCTAACGGAACAGATGCTAACACTTGTAATCAAGTACCTAGAGTTGCTCCTGGAAGTATTTACTCAGCAAGATTAGGAAATTCTGATGATGGTAATGAGGCAGAAAGATTATCTTATCAATTCACAATTACACCACAATCAAGTTTGATAATCTATAAGTATGCTGTAATTTTGGAGAACCCCTCAGGTCATACACCAGATGAACAACCTAGATTTGAAGCAAGGTTGAAAGATCCAAATGGAAATGATATCCCATGTACCTATTATTTAGTAGTTGCAGGAACAGGTACAACAGGATTCAGTACATGTAACACTTCTGGTGCAAAATATAAAAATTGGCAAACAGTTGGTGTAGATGCATCAGCTTACATGGGCCAAACAATTACATTAGAATTCTCAACCGGCGACTGTTCACTTGGTGCTCATTATGGTTATGCATATGTAGATGCAGCTTGTGCTCCATTTGCGATTGATTCAAGATATTGTGTTAATACAAATGGGGTAAATGCGGCTGTATTAACAGCTCCTGATGGTTTTGCAAGTTACCTTTGGAGTAATGGAGCAACTACTTCATCTACCACAATTCCAAATCCTACTAATGGTCAAATTGTTACATGTCAAATTACATCTGAGAATGGTTGTATCGCAAATCTTCAAGCAACATTAACACCTTCAAACATTATTGCAGATTTTTCAGATTCTTCAGTTTGTGCTGGTGATGAGTTGGTATTAAATAATTCAACAACTATATCAAATGGTATAATCTCAAATTACAATTGGGTTTCCTCCGATGGATTTAGCTCCAATGCTTCAACTTTTAATCATGTATATCCTAATGCTGGAACTTACACTATCACATTAACTGCAACTTCAGACTTAGGTTGTACCGATAACATAACAAAAACTATTACAATAAATTCAAATCCAGTTGCTGGAATAGTATTAGAAAATACATGTGCAGGTGAGGAAGTATTGTTTACAAATACAAGTACGAATAGTGATGGATCTACTTTAAATCACATTTGGAATGTAAATGGGCAACAAAATTTCTTTGGAGATTCGCTACCTATAACTTTTCCACTGTCTGACACCCTTAATATTATATTAATAGCAACATCTCAATTTGGTTGTTCAGATACGATTATTGATTCAATGATTATTTATGATAATCCTATATCAAATTTCTCATTCATTGAAAGATGTATAAACAACTTTGTACCTTTTACGAATCTTTCAACACCAAATTCAACAAATTCAACATATGAATGGATTTTAGATGGTGTGAGTGCGGCAAATACGTTCGAAACAACATCGCTTATAACCATACCTGGTCAACATGTAATGACACTAATAGTACAAGAAGACTTCAATGGAATTGTATGTGATGATACTACAACATTAACGTTTATTGCGCATGATAACCCAATTATTGATATCATAGTCGATTCTACAATATGTGAAGACATTGAATTTCAAATAGCCAGTACTTATTCAGTTTCAACAGGTGAAAGCGTAACTTATTCATGGTTGCAAGCTGGAACCGAAATTTCAACTGACTCGAGTTTTACATATGTTTTTAACGATGAAGGAATTTATCCTATAACTTTGGATGTTTTAAGTAGTTTTGGTTGTCCAGCTGATGATTCATTTAATATGTATGTTTCACCAACTCCAGAAGCACCAATATTAGCAGCAACTACACCAGAATGCCCAGGAGATGAAATACAATTTACATCACAAGCTGAATCGAATTCAATCATAACTTGGAGTGGGCCAAATAACTTTACTTCTAACGAAACAAATTTTACAATGCCTTTCGAATTAAATGATATTGGTGAATATTCAGCGTTCATTGTATCTCAATTTGGTTGTATTTCTCCGATAAATTATGTTAGCACTACAATTGTGAATTTGTATAACTTTAATGAATTTGAATTTCCTAATGTTATTACTGCAAACAATGATGGAATAAATGATGTTTTAGATTTGCATGCTTATTTTCAAACGTGTGATAAATACAAAATTTATATCTTTAATCGTTGGGGAAATTTAGTATATGAACAAACGGATACTAGCACTCAATTTATTGGAGATACTCAAAATGGAAATAATTTAGAGGAAGGGGTTTATTTCTACAAAATGGAATATGAATCACCCTTGGATAGTGGGACTAAGAATGGATTCATCCATATTGTTAAATAAAGAATTAAAACAAAAAAAAGAGGCTATCAAAAATTGATAGCCTCTTTTTTTTATTAATATTTCATTAGAATAACTCTTGAAATTCCTTTTTAAGATATTCGATTGTAATGTCTGAAGGAATTTGATCCATTTGAGAAAGAATTTCAAAAATCTTTGCTGAAAGTTCCATTCCTGTTGAAGTTGCTGTCATTTGATTACCTGCTAAATTTATCAATTTAACAACTTCCTCTTTTGAATCTTTTACCATTTTCCAGGCTATTGGAGAAACAAATAATTGTTGAGCCACATTGTGATTATATTCATCACGAATTGCTTTCAAAAATTCAGCTTGTAACGCCATTGCTGGTAAACCAGGATTGTGTAAACGCATCACTAAACTATTTGGATGTAATCGTTCCATTAACAAAATCGAACGTTGGTAAGCCTCTACTCTATTCGGAAGAAAAAATTCTTGACGTTGTTTTTTAAGCTCAAATTGTAAATGTCTAATATCTTTATCTCCTTGTTTTGATAAATTTTCACTCATTTTATTGAGAAAAATATAAACTAAAACAACCATTGCAATTGCTGTCACCAACAAAATCCCTAAAAACAAAACCAAATTCATAACTACTTTTTTTTACAAAGATAATTTAGTAAGTCGAACTTGTTACAAAAAATAAGATTTGCTAAAAAGCTTTCTTATTTTTATACTCTTAAATAACATATGTCTAAAGAAATTATAATCTCTGTCCTCGTTATCTACTTTCTAATATTAATTGGTATTTCGCTAATTACTTCTAGGAACGCTGATACAAATACTTTCTTTACAGGGGATAAACAAAGCCCATGGTATTTAGTAGCTTTTGGAATGATTGGTGCTTCTCTCTCAGGGGTTACCTTTATTTCCGTTCCAGGTAAAGTTATTAATGATAGTTTTTTTTATTTTCAAGTTGTACTTGGGTATGTTCTCGGATATATTGTTGTTGCACAAGTATTAATGCCCATTTATTATAAATTAAATGTTACTTCTATTTATCAATATTTAGAACAGCGATTCGGAAAAGTAAGTTATAAAACTGGCGCTAGTTTTTTTATATTATCAAGAACTTTAGGTTCAGCCATAAGACTATACATGGCAACAATAGTATTACAACTTTTTTTATTTGATTCATTGGGAGTTGATTATTGGGTTACAGCGATTATTACCATTGCCTTAATCTGGGTTTATACATTTAAGGGAGGAATAAAAACAATAGTTTACACGGACACTTTTCAAACCTTTTTTCTTGTTAGCTCCGTGATTGTTTGTACTATAGTAATCGCTCAAGCTTTAAATGTTGATTTTAGTGGACTTTATTCTAAAATAGCAGATACCAAAACAAGTAATGGAAATTCAATGTCAAAAATCTTTCAGTTTGCTGATCCACTTGCGAAAAACTTTTTCTGGAAACACTTTTTAGGTGGAATGTTTTTGACGATCGCTATGACTGGACTGGATCAAGATTTAATGCAAAAAAACTTAACTTGTAAAAATATTGGTGAGGCTAAGAAAAACATGCTTTCCTTCACAGTTGTTTTGGTTTTTACGAATTTTTTATTTCTTGTTTTAGGTGGTGCAATGTATGTTTTCGCTGCTAGCAAGGGGATTTCATTACCTGAAAAAACAGACCATGTTTTTCCTCAATTAGCATTAAATGAATTTGGAACCATAGCAGGAATATTTTTCCTACTTGGAATCACTGCATCATCTTATGCATCTGCTGATAGTGCACTAGCTGCTTTGACAACTGGATTTTGTGTAGATTTTTTAAACTTTGAAAAAAGAGAAGAAAAAGAACGTAAGAAATTAAAATTAATAGTGCATTTCGGATTTTCAGTCTTGTTTTTGATAATTATTCTTTTAACGAAATGGTACGTTGATACGCATCCAAAAGCTGATATCATTACTATAATTTTAACAGTGGCAGGATACACTTATGGCCCTTTACTAGGTTTGTTTTCTTTCGGAATCTTAACCAAGCGCATTATAAATTCAAGTTTGGTTCCAATAATATGTATTATCGTTCCATTTCTATGTTATTATTTAGATAAAAATTCAGTCAATTGGTTTAATGGTTATAATTTTGGCTTTGAAATATTGATTTTAAATGGTCTTTTAACATTTAGTCTCTTTTATATTTTTAGTAAAAAACAAGCATTAACCTAGTATGAAAATAAATTTAGACGATTGTGGATTGCATTTACGTTTTGCTCCATTGACATTAACACGACCGTTAGGTAATTTAAGATTTGGTATTCTTACAAATGATGAGCGCTGGAAAACTTTTCTTCCTGAAGCAGAAATTGGATTTATATCTGAAGAATATTTATCTAAAAAATTTGGGAGAATCAGCGATGCTACTCGCGTAAATGCCTCAATAATACCAAATGAAGATATCGTTGCGTCCATACTTCATCTAGGAGAAAATACTTCCTTATTTTGGAATGATTTATTTATTGCTTCAAACGGTGATGGAAATGTAAAAGTTCAATTTACAGGTGAAGAGCCCATTCACCTTAATCAAAGATGGCATTTATACCAAAAAAATGGCACTATTTTAGAACAAGATTTTAAATTAATTACTGCAGGAAAAAAATCTCAAAAACTAAGTGATACAAACATTCTTATTGGTCCTTTAAATCAATTATTTCTGGAGGAAGGAGCAGTTGTTGAAGGCTCAATTTTAAATACTACTAATGGTCCAATTTATGTTGGAAAAGACGCTGAAATCATGGAGGGCTCTGTAGTTCGAGGTGGTTTAGCATTAAAAGAACACGCAGCACTAAAACTAAGTACAAAAGTTTATGGTCCTTGTACTCTTGGTCCTCATTGTAAAGTTGGTGGTGAAATTAACAACGTTACCTTTCAAGCTTATTCTAATAAAGGTCACGATGGCTTTTTAGGAAATGCCTCAATTGGTGAATGGTGTAATTTAGGCGCTGATACAAATTCTTCCAATTTAAAAAATAATTACGGGAATGTCTCCACGTATTCTTATGAGCAGAAAGCAGAAATTAAAACAGATGTTCAATTTATGGGAGTTTGTATGGGAGATCATAGCAAATGTAGCATCAATACAATGTTCAATACAGCAACAGTTGTGGGTGTTTCTTGTAACATTTTTGGCTCTGATTTTCCACCAAAATTCATTCCTTCTTTTTCTTGGGGAGGTAGTGAAGGTTTTGTGAAATTTAAATTAGAAAAAGCTATTGAATATTCTAATAATATGATGAATAGAAGAGGTTTAAATTTAACTCCTGAGGAAATTGAAATTTTTGAGCATTTAGAAAATCAAAGTAAAAATATTTAAAACGAAAATTAAATATCATATTTCATCGTGTGCAAAATGAAAAAGCTCACTATTTTCTTTTATATATTCAAGCGTTTCTAGAATTTCATTCAAATCTTGAGAAGCCACTAACTTCATTCTGTACTCTTTGAAATGAGAAATTCCTTTGAAATAATTGGTATAATGTCTTTTCATTTCATTGATTCCCAATAATTCACCTTTCCAACGAATGCTCATGTTTAAATGGTCTAAAGTAGCCTCTACCCTATCTTTTAATCCTGGTTTTTCGAGGTGTTTTCCTGTTTTTAGGAAATGTTTGATTTCATTAAATACCCAAGGATAACCTATACTTGCTCTACCGATCATTATTCCATCAATGCCGTAACGATTTTTATATTCTAAAGCTTTTTCTGGTGTATCAATGTCTCCGTTTCCAAAAACTGGAATTTTCATACGTGGATTGTTTTTCACTTCACCGATTAAAGTCCAGTCTGCCTCTCCTTTATACATTTGTTTACGCGTTCTGCCATGAATAGAAATAGCCTCAATACCAATATCTTGCAATCTCTCAGCAGTGTCAACAACAAACTTTGTTTCATCGTCCCATCCTAATCTTGTTTTGACTGTAACAGGTAAATTAGTAGATTTAACTATTGCTTCAGTCATTCGAACCATCTTTGGAATATCTTGTAAAATTCCTGCCCCAGCGCCTTTACATGCCACCTTTTTTACAGGGCAACCATAATTTATATCTATGATATCAGGATTTGTTTTTTCAATCATTATTGCTGCCTGCTTCATACTTTCTATTTCAGAACCGAAAATCTGAATTCCAATCGGACGTTCATATTCATAAATGTCCAATTTCTGTAAGCTTTTCGCTGCATCTCGAATTAATCCCTCAGAAGAAATAAACTCAGTGTACATCAAATCAGCTCCAAACTTTTTACATAAAGCACGAAAAGGAGGGTCACTCACGTCTTCCATAGGTGCTAATAAAAGCGGAAAATCACCTAATTCAATGTTTCGAATTTTAACCATTCTATTTTTTTATTTTTTTGCTTGTTCTATTACTTTCAAGTAATTTTTTAATTCTTGCTCGTTTTCTGATTTCAGAACCATCAACATTTCATCAGACTCAACAACTATGAAATCTTTCAAACCATCTAAAAGCACTAATTTATTATTCGGAACATTTATCAAACAATTTTCAGAATTGAAAGTAAAAACATTATCTCCAATGATTGAGTTATTTCTTTCATCCTTATGTAAATGTTGATTCAAACTTCCCCATGTTCCAAGGTCGCTCCAATCAAAATCAGATAAAACTACAGATACATTTTTGGCATGTTCCATTACAGCAAAGTCAATAGAAATATCGTCACACTTATCAAAAGCATTGTAAACAGCTACTTCTTCTTTTAATCCATTATCATAAACTGTTAAATTGTCAGCAAACAAGTTGAATAAGTGGGGTTGAAAAGCTTGCAAAGCATCTAAAATAACTTTAGCATTCCAAACAAAAATTCCTGCATTCCAATAAAAATTTCCAGCATTTACAAATGATTTTGCTGTTTGTAAATCAGGTTTTTCTCTAAAGTTTGTAACCTCATACGCTTTGTTCGCCTCCACTCCATTAGAATTATCGAATTCAATGTACCCATAACCAGTATCAGGTCGTGTTGGTGCAATACCAAGTGTCACTAATTGATTTTCTTTAGTTGCAGTTTCAATAGCTGTATTAATGATTTCACAAAAGCGTTGACTGTCCAAAATCAAATGATCTGATGGTGTAATTATTAAAGTTGCATCTTCATTTTCATTGTAAATTTTTGCTGCAGCATAAGCAATACATGGCGCAGTGTTTTTACGCATTGGCTCACACAAAACTTGATTTTCCTTTAATTCAGGTAATTGCTCCAATACTAAATCTTTATAGATTGTATTAGTTAAAATATAAATTTGTTCGTTTGGTATTAATTCTTCAAGACGTTCAAAAGTTAAGCGTAGAAGAGATTTACCAATTCCTAATACATCCAAAAATTGCTTTGGTTTTTGAGGGGTTGACATTGGCCAAAAGCGACTTCCAACTCCACCAGCCATAATTAATCCGTAGTTGTTATTTTTCATATTAATTTATAATTTCTATTGTTGCTAAAGCATGAACTAAATATTGTTTTCCATTTTTATCAGTACAAAGATACCTACTCCTTCTCAAATTACCTTTTTTAAACTCTTTTCCATTTAATGTAAATTGAGAATGCATTGGAATTTCCTCTAAAGTATAAGTTCGATCAGAAGATGGTTTATCATACTTCTTCAAGGCACGTGATAAATTCAAATCAGAACAAGAAGAAGCTTTTGTATTTGTAAAACTTTTCCAAAGAGCTTTTTCCAAGTCAATTGGTAGATTTTTACTTTCCAAAACTGGAATCAACAATTCTCTAAATTCATTTTTCCATTCTTCACCATGTGGACTCACGCGATTACCATGATTATTGTAGGTTCTTAAATGAGCTATTTCATGTAATGTAGTAATTAAAAAACTGAAGGGATTTAAGTCACCATTAACCGTTATGACTGGGAATTCTCCTGGTAAATTTGCTCTAAAATCTCCTAATTTAGATTTTCGGCTTGGTACTATTTTAAAAATAACTTTACTTTTAAGAATAATATCAACCAAATATGGTACGAAAACCTCTGGTGCAAATCGTTTTAATGTTTCAGAATAGCGTGTTTTTTTATCCATTAAATAAAGATATACAAAAGTACAAAAGAATAACTTTCAAAATAGTGTGTATTCTAGCGTGAAAATATTGTTTAATTTAGCCATATAAAGAGATGAAGAAAATAGGTAAGTACATATTAATGTTAAAAGATGTTTTCACTATTCCTAACAAATGGAGAGTGTTTTTCGAACGACTAATTGATGAATTAAATGGCATTGGTATCAATTCGCTTCCAATTGTTGCTCTTATGTCTTCTTTTATTGGAGGTGTTATTGCTCTTCAAACTGCATCCAACATGTCAAGTCCACTTTTACCTGCATACACCGTAGGATATATCACACAATCAAGTACAATTTTAGAATTTTCGCCAACAATCATTTCATTAATATTAGCAGGAAAAATAGGATCTAATATAGCATCAGAGATCGGAACAATGCGTGTTACTGAACAGATAGATGCCTTAGAAATAATGGGAGTTAATTCATTGAATTTTCTTGTGCTACCAAAAATAACCGCTGCAGTGATCTTTTTTCCAATTCTTGTAATATTTTCAATGGCATTGAGCATGCTCGGTGGATGGATTTCTCTAGTTCTATCGAATTTATCTACAACAGAAGAATATCTTCTTGGGCTAAGAGCATTTTTTGATCCATTTCATATAAAATATGCACTTACCAAAACAGTTGTTTTTGGATTTTTAATAGTTTCTGTTTCTTCCTTTTATGGTTATTATGTAAAAGGTGGTTCATTAGATGTTGGACGTGCTTCGACTCAAGCTGTAGTAAGTAGCAGTGTTACTATTTTGATAGCCAACTTTTTATTAACGCAAATGATTTTGTTGTAATGATTGAAGTTGTCAATGTAAATAAATCGTTTGGTGAAAACCAAGTATTAAAAGATGTTAGTACTAAATTCGAAAAAGGGAAAGTTAACCTTATAATTGGTCAATCCGGTCAAGGAAAATCTGTTTTAGCTAAATGCATGGTAGGTTTACACGAAGTTGATACTGGTGAGATTTTGTATGATGGAAGAGATTTTACACAACTAGACAGACATGAAAGAAGTTTAATTCGACAAGAAATTGGAATGCTTTTCCAAGGTGCAGCACTTTTTGATTCAATGACAGTTGAGGGAAATGTAATGTTTCCATTAATTATGTTTACTAAAATGACCAAAGGAGAAATGCAAAAAAGAGTTGATTTCTGTCTTGAACGTGTAAATTTATCAGGAAGAAATAAACTTTTCCCTTCAGAATGTAGTGGTGGTATGCAAAAAAGGATCGGAATAGCAAGAGCAATATCTATGAATCCTCAATATTTGTTTTGTGATGAACCAAATTCTGGTCTTGACCCCCAAACTTCTATTTTGATTGATGGATTAATAAAAGATATTACAGCTGAATATAAAATGACTACGGTTGTAATTACGCATGATATGAATTCAGTTATTGAAATTGGTGATAATATAATTTTCATATACAAAGGTCAAAATTGGTGGCAAGGTACTAGAGAAACAATCATTACAACAGATAATCCTGAAATTGGAAATTTCGTTTACGCATCTGAGTTTATGAAAGAGATCAGAATGTCGATGCAAGAAAAAAGAGGATAAATTTTACAAAGTCAATTTATTTCTAAAAATAATAATTATCTTTGCATCCCGATTTTAAATAATCAAAGCTTAAAAATTTAGTTTTTTTTAAATAAAAGTAATTAAGCTTAATTGCGGATGTGGTGAAATTGGTAGACACGCCAGACTTAGGATCTGGTGCCG
>CAMAZP010000042.1 GCA_945863605.1 Chitinophaga pinensis | reverse complement strand
CAGCCGGAACAGCAACAATCTCAAATTACAATGCCGCTCAAACCTATACTTTCTCACCAAGTGGTCCAACTGCTGGAGCTGGAGGTACAATCTCAGGAATGACGGCGGGAACAAGTTACACGGTAACAACAACTAACGCAAGCACTTGTACATCTGTTGCAAGTTCATCGTTTAGTATTGCAGCTCAATTAACAACACCAACTGCACCAATAGTAACTACAGTAGTAGCGACGTGTTCAGCAGCAGGTACAGCAACAATCTCAAATTACAATGCCGCTCAAACCTATACTTTCTCACCAAGTGGTCCAACCGCAGGAGCTGGAGGTTCAATTTCAGGAATGACGGCGGGAACAAGTTATACGGTAACAACAACAAACGCAAGCGCTTGTTTATCTGTTGCAAGTTCATCGTTTAGTATTGCTTTACCGCCTTTGTGTGGACCTACTGCAAATAATAATTCCACAACTACAAATGAGGATACTCCAGTTGTTTTAACATCGATTCAATCAAACGATACTGATTCTGATGGAAATGTTGTGACTTCTACAATCGATTTAGACCCAACTACACCAGGACAACAAATCACCTTAACTACAGCAAGTGGAACATGGACTTTAAACAGTACGACTGGTGACGTTACATTTACACCAGCTTCTGATTTTAATGGAACAGTAACTATTACTTATACAATTGAAGATAATTCAGGCTTAATTTCAAACGTAGCAAATCTTACAGTTACAGTTACAGCCATTAACGATGGTCCGGATGCAGTTAACGATACAGCAACAACAAATGAAGACGCTCCGGTTGTAATTGATGTGACTAACAATGACACAGATACTGATACTGATGGTTCAATTGATGACGCTAGTATTACTGTCGGTACTAATCCTACTAATGGAACGGTAACCGTAAATCCTACAACGGGTGAAATAACATATACCCCAAATCCAGGATTCAATGGCTCGGATTCTTTCACGTATTCAGTATGTGATAATGGAACACCGCTTCCTGCACAATGTGATCAAGCAACGGTTACAGTAACTGTAAATGCAGTGAATGATGAACCAGTAGTTGACAATGATTCAAATACAATCAATGAAGATGGTGGGCCTGCAACAGGTGATTTGACAGATGCTGGAGATAGTGATCCTGATGGAACACCTTTAACTGTTGATACAACTCCTATTAGTGGACCAAGTAATGGAACAATCACGATAAATTCAGACGGAACATATTCTTACACACCAAATGCAGGATTTAATGGTCAAGATACAATAATAGTAAGTGTTTGCGATAGCGGAACTCCTCTCCCTGCTATCTGTGTTAATGATACTTTAGTAATCACCGTTACTCCTGTTAACGATTCTCCAATTGTTGATAATGACTTCAATACGATCAATGAAGATGGTGGGCCTGCAACAGGTGATTTGACAGATGTTGGAGATAGTGATCCTGATGGAACACCTTTAACTGTTGATACAACTCCTATTAGTGGACCAAGTAATGGAACAATCACGATAAATTCAGACGGAACATATTCTTACACACCAAATGCAGGGTTTAATGGCCAAGATACAATAATAGTAAGTGTTTGCGATAGCGGAACTCCTCTCCCTGCTATCTGTGTTAATGATACTTTAGTAATCACCGTTACTCCTGTTAACGATTCTCCAGTTGTTGATAATGACTTCAATACAATCAATGAAGATGGTGGGCCTGCAACAGGTGATTTGACAGATGCTGGAGATAGTGATCCTGATGGAACAACTTTAACTGTTGATACAACTCCTATTAGTGGACCAAGTAATGGAACTATCACGATAAATTCAGACGGAACATATTCTTACACACCAAATGCAGGATTTAATGGTCAAGATACAATAATAGTAAGTGTTTGCGATAGCGGAACTCCTCTCCCTGCTATCTGTGTTAATGATACTTTAGTAATAACTGTTCTTCCTTGTGAATCAATTCTAACATCAGATTGTGATGGTGATGGTGTTACTAACGGTGACGAAATTGATCCAGATGGTGACGGAAATCCAGGCCCTAATGGTACCGACCCAAGTGACCCTTGTTCTGTGAATTTAGCAGACCAATCTGTAACTCCTACTCAAGAATGGCTGGATGCGGATTGTGATGGCGATGGTGTTACAAACGGTGACGAAATTGATGGAGGAAATAATCCATTTGATCCATGTGATCCTAATAGTTCAACACCAGATTGCACTTCAGGAGTTATTGTTCCACAAGCATTTACTCCAGATGGAGATGAAACAAATCAATTATTAGTCATAATAGGTATTGAAAATTATCCTTTTAATAAGTTAACTTTCTTTAATCGTTGGGGAAATGAAGTATACTACGCTGAGGGTTACTCAAACGATTGGGATGGAACAGCAAATAGAGGATTGATAGTTGGAGATGGGGTACTGCCAACAGCTACCTATTACTATATTCTCGATTTGAAGGGAGATGGTTCAGAAATTTTAAAAGGATATGTTTATATTAAACGTTAATATATTAAAAATGAGAAAACTAGTTAAAATTTCATTTTTTGTGGTATTTTCTTGTCTATCGCATTCCATAAATGCACAACAAGATCCACAATTCACACAGTATTTTGATAATGCATTATTTGTCAATCCAGCATATGCAGGAAGTACGGGTATGTTAACAGCGACAACAATTCATCGTGAACAATGGGTAGGATTTGATGGAAGACCAAGTTCAACTACGTTGAGTCTTCATTCTCCTTTATCATATGAATCAGTAGGATTAGGATTGACAGCTGTCAGAGATCAAATTGGTCCTTTAAACCAAACTATGTTTTATGGGGATTTCTCTTATAGTTTTAAACTTTCAAAAAAATCAAAATTGGCTTTTGGATTGAAAGGTGGCTTAAATATAATATCTGCCAATACTAGTGAGTTACAAACTACACAATCAGATGATCCAAATCTGTTACAAAATATCCAAAATAAAATAAATCCAAATTTTGGAACTGGAATTTATTACCATAATCCTTCATTTTTTATTGGAGCAGCAACACCTAAAATTATTGAGCAATCAATTGATGGAAGCGAAACAAATAAAGAGCGAAGACATTATTTCGTCATTGCAGGTGGAATAATAAAAATTAATGAATATTGGAAAATTAGACCTACTAGTCAATTAAAATTAACTGTATCAGCACCTATTAGTATTGATCTGTCATTAACTGCAATTTACAGAGATAAATTTTATATCGGATCAATGTATCGCTTGAATGCAGCTTTTGGTTCATATGCTCAATATCAATTTAACAAACAATTTAGGATAGGTTTAGCAACTGATTTTTCAACAACTGCAATTAGAAACTATAACTACGGAACCTTTGAAATACTTGTTTCTTATGATTTTGCATTCAACAGAAATGGAATTCGCTCACCACGCTATTTTTAAAATTATTAAAATGAAAACGATTAACTGCTTAACCATCTTATTTTTAGTTATTTCTGTGAGTTATTCCCAAAATGGAAAATTGAAAAAAGCAGATGATTACTACCAAAAATTATCTTATCATTTAGCTGTTGACTTGTATGAAGACTTATTAAGTACATCTTTATCATCTCCTGAAATGAAAGCTAAACTTGCCCATTGTTATATTTCTAAAGGTGAATTAAACAAAGCAAATGAAATTTATGCTATGGCTATCAAGTCGGGTGATATACCTACTGAGCATTACTTTTATTACGCGCAATCACTAAAACAATTAGGAAACTATTCCGAAAGTGATAAATGGATGCAAATCTTTTATGATAAAAACAAATCTGATAAACGTGCGCAATCTTATGTAGAAAATAAGAGTTACCTTAAAAATATCGAAAAAGAAGGTATACATTTTTCCATAAATAATGCTAACTTCAATTCAGCATACGCTGATTTTGGCGCATATGAATTTGCGCCTGGTGAGCTTTATTTTTTGATATCCGATAGAAAAAAATCACTCGTAAAAAACTATTGGACATGGAATGGTTCAACATTTTTAGATCTTTATAAATTAAAAAAGTTGACAACTGACGTTCGTTATTTTTCGCCTTCAGTTAACTCAAATTTCCATGAAGGACCATTGTGTTTTAATCCCGACTTTTCAAAAGTATATTTTACAAGAAATAATATATCAAAGGGTAAAAATAGAAGAGACGGTAAAGGAATTCAAAATTTGAAATTATTTGTTGCGGATGTATCAAAAAAGGATGGTAATTGGTATAATTCTAAAGAGTTAACAATAAATTCAAAAGAATATTCTGTAGGACATCCTTCAATTTCAGCTGATGGTAATACTCTTTATTTTGTTTCTGATATGCCAGGTGGTTTTGGTGGTGCTGATTTATACAAAGCTAAAATCAATTCAGATGGAACATTAGGGAAATATGAAAATCTTGGAGAAAAAGTGAATACAGAAGGACAAGAAATGTTTCCTTGGATATCATCAGAGGGTCTGCTGTTTTTCTCTTCAAATGGTCATATTGGATTAGGAGGTTTAGATATATTCGTGTATACTACAGATAATGGTAAAATTGATAATATTACAAATGCAGGTAAACCATTAAACAGTCAACGTGACGATTTTGCTTTTACTTTTAATTTAGATGGTAAATCAGGTCATTTTTCATCAAATAGAGATGGTGGAAAGGGCGAAGATGATATTTACAGTTTTCAAATGACCAAACCATTCATATTTAAAATACTACTTTCTGGAGTTATTAAAGATAAAGAAACCTATTCTAATTTAGGTGGGTCAACTATAATTCTGAAAGATAAAGCTGGAAATATTATTGAAACTGTTACAGCTGATAAAAATGGAAATTATGCTTTTACTGTAGAGGCCGGTAAAGATTATAGTATTGTAGTTTCAAATGGAGAATATAAAGAAAATGAATCAGTTATAAGTATTTCTAAAGATTCTCAAAAAGAGGTAAAAATGGATGTATTTCTTGAAAAAGTTCCAAAATTTGAGTTGTATGGTTTAATTAAAGATAGTAAATCAGATCAGGTTTTATCAGAAGTATTTATTAAAATCACCGATAAAAAAACAGGGGAAATAGTATATGAAGGAAAAACATTAAGCTCCGGAGATTTTTCTAAAGGTTTAAATAATATAAATATAAACGATGAATTAACTTATACCATTTCTATATCAAAAGAAGGTTATCTCACAAAATTGTTAAATTTTAATTACAAAATTGATAAACCAGGAATCATTAATATTCATGAAAAATTAGATATTTCGATTGGTAAAGTTGAAATCGGCACTGATTTAGCCTCATTAATTGACGTTAAACCAATATATTTTGATATTGGTAAATATGTTATTCGTAAAGATGCTGCAATAGAGTTAGAAAAAATTGTAAAAGTTATGAACGAATATCCAAATATGGTTATTGAGCTTGGTTCACATACGGATTGTCGCTCGAGTAAAGAATTTAATTTAAAGCTTTCTACCAATAGAGCAAAAGCATCAGCCGACTATATTAAAAAGAAAATTAAAAATCCGGAAAGAATTTATGGAAAAGGATTTGGTGAAAGTAAACTAAAACTAAATTGCCCATGTGAGGGTACAATTAAATCTAACTGCTCCGAAGAAGAGCATCAAAAAAATCGTAGAACTGAATTTATCATCATGAAGATGTAAATTAATGCTCATTTTTTTATTAATTTTTAGCTAAAAGAAAAAAGAAGTTTAACATAATTGTCAAACTTCTTCTGTGCCCACGACTGGATTCGAACCAGCACACCTAATGGCACCACCCCCTCAAGATGGCATGTCTACCAATTTCACCACGTGGGCTAAATAATCAGCATACAAATATATAGTTAAATTTGTTTCATATACATTCTTCAATGTAATTCAAATCTTTGCCAAAAGTTTCTTTTAATCTAGAAATACTATAGAATGCCAATCCAAGAAATATAACCCCGACTATCAGCGCTGACCAATCATCACTAATTGATTGAGAAACTAAAAAAGTAAACAAAAGAACAATAATATTTACTGAACCACGAACAAAATTTGGAATAGTATTAGCCGCAGTTGAACGAATATTTGTGCCAAATTGCTCAGCAGCAATCGTAACAAAAATTGCCCAGTAACCTGTTCCAGTTCCTAATAAAAAACAAAAAATATAGTATGATTCTTTTGATATTCCTGAGGAAAAAAAGAGAAATAATATTGTTAAAATTGAGGTAAATCCTAAATAAATGAAAACGACAATTTTTCTACTTTTCAGAATTTGACTTAAAATTCCAGATAATAAATCACCAAAAGAAAGACCAATATAAGCAAACATTACGGCTTTACCATTTTCGATATCTTGAATCCCAAGCAATGGACCAAAATTATCTTTTGAATTCATAATTAGCAATCCAATGATATACCAAATTGGAATTCCAATCAAAATACAATGAATGTATTTAATTAAATTAGCTCGATTGAAAAAAATTAATTTTAAATCTCCTTTTTTAATTAGATTATCTGCCTTTGCCTGTTTGAAAAAACTAGATTCAATAGTTCCAACTCGCAATAACAATAATACCAAGCCCATCACACCTCCAACGATATAAGCAACTTGCCAATTAGCAAATGATATCCCTGTTAATTGATTCAAAAATCCAGCAATTAAAGTACCCTCCGAACCAACTAATGAAGCCGCAACTGCACCCAATGCTCCAAAAGTCACGATTATCATTGTTCCATATCCCCGTTTTTCTTTCGACATCATTTCAGAAACAAGCGTAATGCCAGCTCCTAATTCACCCGCTAAACCAATACCAGCAATAACACGAACAATCGAATAAGTGGTTACATCAGTTACAAAAGCATTTACTATATTAGCTATGGAATATAATAAAATAGAACCAAAAAGTACTTTTAACCTTCCTTTTTTGTCACCAATTACACCCCAAATTAATCCACCAATTAACATTCCTAGCATCTGCATATTGAATAAGTATTTTCCAGTGGATGCTTTTAACTCTTCAGATGCGCCGTGCATAATTTGATTTAAACTTTCAGCTTTCACAACTCCAAACAATACCAAATCGTAGATGTCAACAAAATACCCTAATGCAGCAACAATTACAAGGATTACAATTTTTCGGTTTTGATGATCTAATTCTGCTTTCATGCAACGAATATAATTTATTTAACTATTCACAAATAACTAAATTGAGAATTTTGTAGTTTTTATTATTCAATATTGAAATCAACTTAAAAGATCGGAAGTTGTAAAAATTTCAAGCTATTACTTTAATAATTTGTTTCCCTCTTTTACATTAACTTCGCAAAAAAAATAAAATGTCAGAAAAATTCCGCACCATTTGGACAACAAGCGACGGATTCGTAGAAGTAATCGACCAACGTCAGCTACCACATAACTTATTAACTGTTAAATTATTAACTTACAAGGATGCAGAAATTGCTATAAAAAATATGACCGTTCGTGGAGCACCCTTAATTGGAGCTACTGCTGCTTACGGAATTTACTTGGCAACGCGAGAGATAGCTGAAAATCAACTTGAGGCCGACTTTTTAGATCAAGCTTTTGAAGATTTGCGCAATTCTCGACCAACTGCTGTTAACTTGTTTTGGGCATTGGATAAAATGAAAAAAGCACTTGAATCAACTTCTGATTTAGTGAAAACTGCCTGGGATGAAGCAGGGAAAATAGTGGATGAAGATATTGAAACGTGCCGAATGATTGGCGTGCACGGACTTCCAATTATTGAAGAAATTTCAAAACAAAAAAGCGGAGCAGTTGTAAATATTTTAACGCATTGTAATGCTGGAATGTTAGGCTGTATCGAATGGGGAACAATCACCTCCCCTATTTATCAAGCGAAAGAAAAAGGGATTAAAGTTCACGTTTGGGTAGATGAAACACGTCCGCGCAATCAAGGTTCGAATTTGACAGCTTATGAATTAACACGTCACGGAATCGACCACACATTAGTTGTTGATAATACAGGTGGACATTTGATGCAGCACGGTTTAGTGGATATGGTCATCGTTGGAACCGATCGCACAACAAGAAACGGAGACGTAGCAAATAAAATTGGAACTTACCTAAAAGCGTTGGCAGCGAAAGACAATGAAATTCCTTTTTATGTGGCATTACCAAGTACAACTTTAGATATGACCATTCGCGATGGATTGAAAGAAATTCCGATAGAAGAACGCGACCAAAATGAAGTGAAATACATTCAAGGTAAACGTTCAGATGGTCAGATAGATAGCGTTTTGATTTGTCCAGAAACTACTAAAGCAAGCAATTATGGTTTTGATGTTACACCAGCGCGTCTAATAACTGCATTAATTACAGAAAGAGGTATTTGTGACGCAAACGAAGCTGGAATTGTATCACTTTTCCCTGAATACAAATAAGATGAAAATAACACTTTTTGTATGCATTATTTGTATTTCAAGTCAACTCTTTGGACAAATAACAGGAGTATGGCATACATCGTTCACAGTCGCAGGAACAAACAATCGAATGGATTTATACATTGATGGCATCGGAAGAGATGGAACTTTAAAAATTGGCTTGCCTGATATCGCAGAGTTTGAACCAAAATTAATGGAGGACGCAATGATAACAAGAGAATCTTTGGCGTTTTCTTGGCAAACATTAGCCTTAAAATACACAGGAAAATATTCATCGAAAGGAGATTCTATTTATGGTATTATGTCGCAATCAGGCTTAGAATGGGAAGTTACTTTCAAACGAGAAGAACAAGTCTTAAAGAAAACGATTCGTCCACAAGAACCTAAAGCGCCTTTTGATTATACCATTGAAGAATTGATTATCACCAACGGAAAATTCAATATTGGAGCGACTTTAACGGTACCAAAAAATGTAAAAAACTTTCCAATAGTTGTGCTTGCCTCCGGTTCAGGTCCGCAAAATCGCGATTGTGAAATTATGGGTCACAAACCTTTTTGGGTTATTGCTGATAATTTAACGAAGAATGGAATTGGAGTGCTTCGCTTTGATGATCGTGGAACAGGAAAAAGTACTGCTGATTATTCAAAAGCAAATCTTGAAGATTTTTCTAGTGATGTTGAGGCATGTTATAAATTTCTTCGCAGAAAGTACAAGAAAAACAAAATTGGACTGATAGGACATTCTGAGGGCGGAATGCATACCTTAATTGCAACAACTCAACTCAAAAAGGTAGATTTTTTAATTCAATTGGCAGCAGTTGGTACGAATGGCCGAGAAGTTTTAGTGGATCAACAATACTTGATTCCACTAAAAAATGGTCAATCGGAAGAATTAGCAAAATGGAACAGCGCAACTTACGATACTTTGACAAAACTTTTAATTCAAACTCCAAAAGAAGATTTCGCTAATCAAGTAATTGCTTTTATGGAACGGAATTTTGAGTCAATACCAAGTGAATTAAAGGAAAAAGCAACAAAACAAGAATTTATCAATGGTTATATTTCTTTTTTGGATAATTCTTGGGCAAGAGAATTTATGAAATTCAATTCAAGCGATTATCTACAAAAAATAACCTGTCCGATTTTGGTAATTAATGGTTCAGAAGACATTCAAGTGCCGCCCTTAATAAATCAAGAAGCATTTAGAAGCTACTTTAGCGAAAAGAGCAAAGCAAAATCTAAAGTGATTCTATTTCCAGGCTTAAATCATTTGTTTCAAACCTGTAAAAAATGTAGCATTTTAGAATATGGTGATTTAGACGAAACTTTTTCATCGAAAGTTTTAATAGAAATGACCGCCTGGATTAAAGGATTATAGTTTCAAGTAAATTCTTGTCATCAATTACATTAATTTTAAAACTTCTCAACTTTAATTTTTAATAAAAAAATATAGTATCACTTTTATTGTAACAATTGTTTGTGTTTCTTTGTTAAACTTTTAAATAATAACATGATTCGTTTTCTTTTAGTAGTTTTCTTAGGTAATTTATTTACAGGTTTTTCTCAAAATACGAAAGTTAAATTTTTCGATAAACTTGCTTGTACAAAGTATATCAGTGATGGAACTGAAATGTATAATAATGGAAGAACATCTGATGCTTTAATGTTTTTCAGACAAGCAAAAGTGAAAAATCCAAATAACTGGAAGGCCTATTTTTGGCTTGCAACAAGTGAATTTGAACTAAATAGTTTTAATCTGGCATTAGAAAATGCAAATAAAGCATTAGAATTAACAAAAGATAAAACAGATTCAGATTTACAAATATTGCTAGGAAGGATTAATCATAAATTAAATATGATTGAAAGTGCAATTGGATATTTTAAAAATGCTAAATCCGATCTTGGAGATAAATTAGCCATTGAATATGATATCCCTATTTATTTGGAACAATGTGAATTTGCACTAAACGAACAAAAAAATGGCATCCAAAATAAACGTATTTCAATATCAAATAAACTGAATTCAAAATATGATGAATACGGACCAATTTTAATCGATGGTGGAAAACAATTATTCTTTACTGCTAGAAATTCTGAGACAACAGGTGGTAATTTGAATCCAGAAGATCAACGTTTTTTTGAAGATATGTATCATGCTGTTTGGAATGCTGAATTAGGCGATTGGACTTTAAAAGAAGAAACATTTGAAGGAATAAATACAGAAGGGTTTGATGCCTTATCGTTTGTTTCCCGAGATGGATTATATGGTTTAGGGACTTTAAATACTGCTGCATCAAAAGAAAAATCTACAACAAGTTCTGATATTTTTGAAATAAATACAGATATTCCAGGAACATGGGGAGGTTTGGAGATAATAAAAAACACTGGAATTAATAATTCCTTTTTTGATGGTGCTGCAACAATAACTGATACAATTTACAACGAAGATGAAACTTTCTCACAAACCATGTATTTTGTCTCCGATCGTATGGGTGATAAAACATTAACGGATATTTATTCAATTGAAAAAAAGAATGGAGTTTGGCAAACAGCAAAATTACTACCTAAAGAAATAAATACGAAAGGGAGAGAAACTACACCATTTATTACGCCAGATGGAAAATACTTATTTTTTAGTTCTGATGCACTTAAAGGCATGGGTGGATATGATATTTATTATTCTGAGAATTTAGGACAAACATGGGGTAAACCTGTAAATCTTGGTGCAAAATTCAACACAGTAAATGACGATAGTCACTTTCAAATTTATTTTGACTTGAAAAAAGTAGTTCTTGCTGGTATTGAAGAAAATGATGGAGTCTTTAATTACGATATTTTTGAGGTGAATATTGAAGGAATGGATTATCCGTTCTTAAAATAATAACACAACCATTCTATTTTTTCTTTCTAAATTATTTTACTCTTTTAATTATAATTATCTCGATATTAAGTTTGCTCTAATCACTTTTTTCATTAACTTAAAGTAAAATTTGAAATGAAATGGAAAAAAAATGGTTAGTTAAAACGCAACAAAACAAGAAGAAAATCAATGAATTAAGAGATAACCTAAAAGTAGATCGAATTGTAGCAGAACTATTACTTCAACGTGGAATTGAAACATTTGAAGCAGCAGAAGCTTTTTTTAGACCAAAATTAGATGATTTGCATAATCCTTTTTTAATGAAAAACATGGATTTAGCAGTGAATCGTTTGGAGCAAGCCATTCAAAATAATGAAAAAATTCTTCTTTTCGGAGATTATGATGTAGACGGAACAACTGCTGTAGCTCTGTTATATGGGTTTTTAAAAAAATATTGCGCTTCAATCGATTTTTATATACCAGACCGATATGTAGAAGGATATGGAATAAGTTTTCAAGGAATTGATTATGCAACAAAAAACAATCAAACATTGATAATTGCTCTCGATTGTGGAATTAAAGCAATCGATAAGGTTCAGTATGCTTTAGAAAAAGGAATTGATTTTATTATTTGCGATCATCATGAACCAGGTAATGAAATTCCAAATTGTATTGTACTTGATCAAAAACAAAAAGATTGTGCTTATCCGTATAAAGAACTTTCAGGTTGTGGAGTTGGGTTTAAATTACTTCAAGGATTTTTAAAACAACGTAATGAATCATTAGAAACGCTTTATCCATTTTTAGATTTATTGGCAATAAGTATTGGAGCAGACATCGTTTCAATAACGGGTGAAAATAGAATTTTATGTGCACATGGACTTAAAATTTTGAACGAGTCACCGCGAGTCGCTTTCAAAGAATTGATTGAAGTTTCAGGTAAAAAATTTCCTTTAACACTGACAGATGTAGTTTTTATTATTGCTCCTAGAATTAATGCAGCAGGAAGAATTAGAAGCGGAAAAATGGCAGTTGAACTAATGATTTCTGAAGATCAAGAAGAAATGCGTCGTTTAGCTAAAGAAATAAACGCAGACAATATAGAACGGCGCAGCCTAGATCAACAAATTACGAAAGAAGCATTCCTTCAAATTATAGAAGATATTGATTTTGAAAAGACTTCTTCAACAGTTGTTTTTGATCCAAATTGGCATAAAGGTGTTGTTGGAATTGTCGCTTCACGTTTGATTGAAAAGTATTATCGACCAACAATCGTTTTAACTGAAAGCAATGGTTTAGTCGGAGGATCAGCTCGAAGTGTCGCTAATTTCGATTTATATAAAGCTTTAACGGAATGCGAGGATCTATTAGAGCAATTTGGTGGACATCAACATGCAGCTGGTATGACCTTGAAAAAGGAAAATCTAGAAGCATTTAAAATTCGCTTTGATGAAGTCGTGAAAAGAAATTTGACAGTCGAAAGTAAAGTTCCAATTCAAGAAATTGATATAGAAATCGAACTAAATGAAATTCATGGTGAAGAAGAATATTTTAAAATCCCTAGACTAAAACGAATTATTGAATCGTTCGAGCCTCAT
The DNA here is from genome assembly GCA_945863605.1 of Chitinophaga pinensis. Lineage (GTDB taxonomy): Bacteria > Bacteroidota > Bacteroidia > Flavobacteriales_D > Crocinitomicaceae > UBA952. Next base: position 4,701 of record CAMAZP010000042.1, on the reverse strand, counting down.
GGACCAGGAAATATGAAACCTGTTTTTTACAGTAAAAATCTATTTGCATCTGATACGAAAATTTTTAAAGAAGCTCATTTAAAACTTAAAGTAATTCAACCTAATTCAAAATTAAGCTATGAAGCAATTGGTTTTAACTTAGCTCATAAAGAAATGGAAACAGTAAGCGGTATTCCTTTTGAAATGGCTTATACAATCGAAACAAATGAATTTAATGGAAAGAAAAGTATTCAGTTTAACATTAAAGATATTCGAGGAATGTAACTATAAATAAAAGCGCTTTTAGCATATCTATTTTTGGGCTACTTAAATTTCTATCTTTGAAAAAATACTATTTCTATGAATAACAATAGTGTGCTTCGCCGATTACGATTTACATTCAATTTCAACGATACTAAAATGATTGAATTATTTCAATTGGCTGGTAAAACAGTAACAAGAGCTGAAGTAAGTGATTGGTTAAAAAAAGAAGAGGATGAAGAGTTCAAAAATTTAAACGATCAGCAACTCGCATATTTTTTAAATGGCTTTATAGTCTTAAATAGAGGAAAAAAAGAAGGTGAAACCCCAATTGCCGAAAAGAAATTAAACAATAACATCGTTTTTAGAAAATTAAAAATCGCTCTTAATTATCGAGATGAAGATATTTTGAATGTTTATGAACTAATGAATTTCCAAATCAGCAAGCACGAATTAAGCGCTTTTTTCAGAAAACCAGATCATCAACACTATCGCTTGTGTAAAGATCAGTTTTTGCGCAATTTCTTACAAGGTTTACAGTTAAAGTATGCTTCTGATCGACTTTCAAAAAATGATGATTTTGGAGATGATGATTATTAATTCTTTAGAAGTTTAAAAAACTAACAATTTGAATTTCCTTGGCCACCTTTATTTTTCCAACAACGACAAGGATTTGATGCTATCAAACTTGTATGGAGACTTTGTAAAAGGGAAAAATTATACAAAATACCCTGACATTATTCAAAAAGGAATTTCATTACATCGTACTATCGATCATTTTATTGACACACATCCTGCAGTTACTGAACTAAGATTATCGCTTTACGAAAAATTACCTAAAGTTGCAGGCATTGCAATTGACTTGTATTTTGATCATTTGTTAGCTCGAAATTGGAAGCAGTTTCACGACATAAACTACGAAGAGTTTTTAGCAGATTTTTACATTTATGAAGCAGATTTTGAGCAAGAATTAAAAATCGAGTTTAAGCAATTTATGTATTTTTTTAGGACTAAAAAATGGTTAGATCATTACCCAACAGCTTTTGGGCTAGCTAAATCTTGCGAAGGTGTTTCTAAACGTATATCCTTTGAAAATCTACTTCATAAAGCTCCAGAGCAGTTTTATATTCGAGAGAAAGAAATTCAAGCCTGCTTTGAAATTTATATGAATGATGCAATAAATAAATTTAATCAATAAAAGTACGTATGTCAAATTCATTAGAAAACTTAAAAATAGCTGAGGGAAAAGCTAAATTATTATTTCAAGAAATTGAAAACAGAAACTTAATTCAACACGGAATTTATGAATCAGAGTTAAATACTTTAATTTATAAACTTGCTTTTGAACTTTTTCAAATTGAAACTTATTGGCATAAACGAATAGTTAGAGCTGGTGAAAATACACTTTTCCCATATAATGAAAATCCAATTGATAGAATTTTAAAGGATGATGACATACTGTTTTTAGATTTTGGACCAATCTTCGAAGAATGGGAAGCAGATTTTGGACGCACTTTCGTAATTGGAAATAATTCACATAAAATAAAACTCAAAAACGATGTTGAAAAAGCTTGGCACGCAGCTAAAGATTGGATTATTAGTCAAGAAAAATCAACAGGAGCAGAAGTTTATGTTTATTTACAAAAATTAGCGAAAAGTTACGATTGGGAGTTTGGCGGTGAAATTGGAGGTCATCTCATAGGAAAATATCCTCATGAAAAACTAGAGCCAAAAAACTATTCTTTATACGTTCATCCTGAAAATCATACAATTATTTTTTCAAAACCCGATAATAACTTCGCTAAAAATTGGATTCTTGAAATTCATTTCGTCGATTCCAAAAATAAAATTGGAGGTTTTTTTGAACAAATGTTATTCTGATTAATGTAATGAAACTTTAAATTAATTAGCTGAGAAAATATCCTATTTTAAGCGATAACCTTTTTTATTAGATTACAAATAGCTTTTCAAGATTAGTTTTTGGCTTGCCAAAATGAACAAAAAAACCAGAGTATAAAACTTCGCTCTCGTTCTGTTTCTCACTCTGGTTTTTTGTACCTAATTTTATTTTTATTACAGATAAGAATCAAGTCAAATTTTTAATCATAGAATATAATATTCTTGAAAGCTCATCTGCATCCTTTATCATCGTATCGAGATCTGACTCAGATATTTTGTTCTCATCTTTGAGAATGTCAAGAACTGCAACACATTCAAATAAAGAAGCTCGTGCAGTTGTAAAATAGTTTTTTCTGTCCGCTTTTGAAAATTTACCACTACCTTCTGCAATATTAAGAGGAACACTGAAAGATGCTCTACCGAGTTGATCGACGACATACCTGTCTAACTTATTTTCAAGGATAATTTTTTTGCAATTTACATGAAACAATTTCGCCTTTTTATAAACAGCTAGATTTTGGAAATCAAACATAGTGAATAATTTAGGTTTCCATTAAAGTTACATAATTTATTTAAGAGCGAAAAACAGACAGAGAATGAAGAAAAAAAACCAGAGTTACCAACTTCGCTCTCGCTATGAACAATAAGATTTAAAGTGCGAAAATGAGAGTGAAGAAAAAACATCCAAAGAAATTGCTGAAGCCTTGTTTATCAGCCATCGAACTGTTGAAGGACATAAATTGCGAATCATGGAAAAAACCAAAACAACTAACACATCAGGCATTGTTATTTTTGAATTAAGAAACGGTTATTTTAGATAAATCGGGTAATTCTACTTATATCTACTTTGAAAACATTTAACTATTTTTGACAAATTTTAAAATTTAAAAAACATGAAAAAATTACTTTCGATTGCTGCTGTAACTGTAGCTTTAATTTCTCTTTCTTCTTGCAAGAAAGATTACACTTGCGAATGCACTTCAACCACTACTGGGACTGTTCTTTCTACTTTACAAATTCCTGACTCAAAGAAGAAAGATGCTGAATCTTCTTGTGATGCATGGGAAGAGCAATACGCTATTCTAGGACTTACTTGCGAATTAAAGTAATCTTTATTGATTTTTAAAACTATGAAGTGGGTATAATAGCCCACTTTTTTTATTTTTACACTTTATGGAAAATTTTCTTTTGAATATTGGTCTTTCATTCATAGTAAGTAAGTTAATCTCCTACTTGTTGTTTGTAGTTATTGGCATTTTACTCGCTTTTTTCTTTTTTAAGAAATCTAAAAATAAACGAATTAGTAAAATTCCAAAACTGATTATTGGTTTAGTTTTATTTGTTGCACCATTCTTAATTTACTTTGCAATCCATCCAATTTATCAAGGTGATTTCTCAAATAATTCTTATTCTATAGATTCAAAAGTCGATTTTCCGAAGAAAAAACAACTTACAATTATTGCATTAGCAAATTGTCCTTACTGCATTCAATCCATCGAAACGTCGAAACTTTTGAAGAAAAAAAATCCAGGAATGAAAATTGAATACTGGGTATTGAGTAACAGCCCTGCACATTACATGAAATACAAAAAACTTTTGGGGAACGCAGCTCAAGTAAAATTGAAAGCCAGAATTTCAGATGATTTAGCTGTCATTGCAAAAGGAAGTTATCCAACATTTGTAGTTTCAGACAACAAAAAAGCAATCAAAGCTTGGAACAATGATTCCGTTTGGTGTAATGGCAATGGGTGAGGTTTGTAGTGGCTTCTGATTTATAAAGATTAAATAAAAAGGGTTTGTCTTTTTTTTAATCAATATCGAACATGAGAATGAACAAAAAAACCAGAGTGTAAAACTTCGCTCTCGCTTTGTTTCTCACTCTGGTTTTGCCTTTATTGACTATACCAATCAAATCAAATTCTTAATCATAGAATATAATATTCTTGAAAGTTCATCGGCATCCTTTAACATCATTTCGAGTTCTGACTCTGATATTTTGTTCTCATCTTTGAGAATGTCTAGAATTGCAACACATTCAAATAAAGAAGCTCGTGCGGTTGTAAAATAGTTTTTTCTATCTGCTTTAGAAAATTTACCACTACCTTCTGCAATATTGAGAGGAACACTGAAAGAGGCCCTGCCCAGTTGGTCGACTACATAACTGTCCAGCTTTTTTTCAAGGATAATTTTTTTGCAATTTACATGAAACAATTTCGCCTTTTTATAAACAGCTAGATTTTGGAAATCAAACATAGTGAATAATTTAGGTTTCCATTAAAGTTACAAAATTTATTTAAGAGCGAAAAACAGACAGAGAATGAAGAAAAAAAACCAGAGTTACCAACTTCGCTCTCGCTTTGTTTCAAAAATTTTACTCAAGAGCGAGAATGAGTGTGAGAATGAACAAAAAAACCAGAGTGTAAAACTTCGCTCTCGCTTTGTTTCAAAAATTTTACTCAAGAGCGAGAATGAGTGTGAGAATGAACAAAAAAACCAGAGTGTAAAACTTCGCTCTCGCTTTGTTTCAAAAATTTTACTCAAGAGCGAGAATGAGTGTGAGAA
>CAMAZP010000041.1 GCA_945863605.1 Chitinophaga pinensis | reverse complement strand
ACAAAGACCTAATTATTGGAGGGAATATTGGAAAAAATAAATCAACACCAAACGATGAAGCTAATAGTGATTATCTAATTGCATTTGAAAAATTGTTTCCATATGTAGATTATTTTGCAATTAATGTTTCCTCACCAAACACACCAAATCTTCGCTCATTACAAGATAAAGTACCACTTCTGAATTTGCTTTCTGAAATAAAAAAGGCTAATTCAAAGAAAACGTATCCTAAGCCAATATTGTTAAAAATTGCTCCCGATTTAACCAATGAACAACTAGATGACGTAATTGAAATTATTACTACTACAAAAACAGATGGCGTAATTGCAACTAACACCACAATTAGTAGAGAGAAATTAACCACTCAAAAAACAGAAGTTGAAAAACTTGGAGCAGGAGGTATTTCAGGTAAACCTTTGACGAAACGTTCAACTGAGGTAATTCGTTATTTACACAAAAAGTCTAATGCTGCTTTTCCAATTATTGGTGTTGGAGGTATTCATTCAGCAGAAGACGCAATGGAAAAGTTAAAAGCTGGTGCTTCTTTAATCCAAATTTATACTGGTTTCATTTATGAAGGACCTAGTTTAGTGAAAAAAATCAATCAACAAATATTAAAAGAAAATCTTTAAGAATGGTTAAATTAATTGAATGTCCTAGAGATGCAATGCAAGGAATAAAGGACTTCGTTCCCACCAATTTGAAAATTGAATACATCAATAAATTATTGAAATGTGGTTTTGATACTATTGATTTTGGAAGTTTTGTATCTCCAAAAGCAATTCCTCAAATGCGAGATACAGCTGAAGTTTTAAAAGGTTTGGATTTATTTGGAAACTCTAAATTACTAGCCATTGTTGCGAATGAACGTGGAGCCGAGGATGCGCTTCAATTTTCTGAAATCGATTATTTAGGTTATCCTTTTTCAGTATCTGAAGTTTTTCAAATGCGAAACACAAACGCCACAATTCAAGAGTCTTTATTGCGCGTTGAACAAATTCAAAATCAAGTTTTAGCTAAGAACAAAAAGTTAGTAGTTTATTTATCAATGGGTTTTGGAAATCCGTATGATGAAGTATGGAATCCAGAAATCGTTTTAAAATGGTCAAAGGTTTTAAGTAAAGATTTAGGAATTGAATTTTTAGCACTTTCAGATACTATTGGAATTGCAAAAGAACAAGATGTTTCTGATTTATTTAAAGTTTTACAAGCTGAATTAAAAGAAGTTGAGTTTGGAGCACATTTTCACACACGTCCTGAAACAACCAACAAGTTAATAAAAGCAGCTTACGAAGCAGGTTGTCGAAGATTTGATAGCGCTGTTAAAGGTTTTGGAGGTTGTCCAATGGCAAAGGACGATTTAACAGGAAATCTACCGACAGAGGCTTTACTTGATTGGTTTGATGAAAGATCAATTTTAACTCCAATTGATAAAAAAGCTTTTCACGAATCCTATGATTTTTCATCGCGTATCTTTTCTTAAATTTTTCATTATACAATAAACTTAAATATGAATTTAAAAAGAATAGCTTGGATTACTCTTGTCGTTTTTATCTGTAGCTTGCTTATTTGGAAATTTTCTTCAAAGGAGACTCCAAAAGAAATTATTGAAGACGATAAGAAGAAAGTCTTAAAAGTAGAGCAAATCAGTACAGATTTTAATCTCAATAATTTTTCAAGTAATGAAGAAATTAAATTATTGAAAGAAATAGGAATTTGTGATTCAACTCAAGCAGATGATAATAATTTGGATAATCCATCTTGTTCACCTCGTTTCTTTCGTTTTTTTAAATTGAATAAATCCAAAGAATTGAAGGATGGTTTTATGCTTTTAGTGAGAGCGGGAGTAAATGCTTTTCCTGTTAGACGCCTTTTAATTTTTGAGCGTGAGAACGGAAAATTGGTAAAAACAAATGGTTTCGTTGGTTACATTATCGAAAGAAGGGTTGTTGCAGGAAATTATGATAATATTGTGGTTCGTTTTTTTGAGCGTTACGAAAATCAAAAATATTTTTATAATTGTCTTTATACGTGGAAAAGTGGACGCTATGTTTATGAGAATTGTGAAGCGATTAATGACGCTAAATTAAAACCCGAAAAAGCAGATTCTGTATCCATTGAAGTTGAGAAAATATTGAATGAAAATAAACTTGTATTTTAATAAACTACTTTTTTTTATCGGCTTACTTTTAAGTTCTTGTGCAACTGGTGTGCCTACTGAAAAGATTGATTTTACTTACGCTTTCTGTGATGGAAACAGTAAGGTTTGGATGTTGCAAAAAGTGAGAAATGGGGATGTTATTATAGAAGAAAATCTTGATTTTGGCGGAGAGTTTCTTATTTTCTATCTCACAGGAAAAGTGTTAAAAGGAAATTTAAAGGAAATAAGTGAACAAAAAGGTAAAATTGGCACCTATTCTATTGATAATGATAATAGTTATCTAACAATTGAATTTCCGTCAGAAAATTGGGATTTTTATTTTGAATTTTCATATGAAGATAGATTAGTATTATACCCTACTACAAAATCAGATATAGTTCAAACGTTAGAACTCGTTCCTTTTCCTGATTATAACTAATAAATTAGAAATTCTCAAAAGCACCTAAACCAAATAAAGCAAAATCATACTTTGCAGGATCATTTTTGTCGAAAATCCTTAATTTTTGGACCAATATTTCATTGGATTTCCAATCATTTTGAGTTCTCGAGAGTAATCCTAATTTTCGAGCAATGTTTCCTGTATGAACATCTAAAGGAATATATAATTCTGATGGAGAAATAGATTTCCAAATTCCAAAATCTACTCCTTTTTTTGAGTCTCTAACCATCCATCTTAAAAACATAACGAGTCGTTTACATGCAGAATTTGCAAGTGGGTTTGAAATGTGCTTTTCAGATCGTTGTTGATGTTCAGTAGCCAAAAATGCGGTTCTAAAATTGTGAATTCTACCTTTTAACCCTTCAATCTTATTAGTATCAAAAAAAGATTTTTCTAAACCACCATTTTCATAAATAGAATGCAAACTCCTGAAAAAAAAATCTAAATCATTAGCATTGAATGTTCGGTGAACGAATTTTAAATTTTTATGACTACAATAATTTTTTATAAATTCAAATGGCTCATTTTCCATTATTTCTACAAGCTTTTCCCCATTAGAAATTATGCTTTTTCGATTACCCCAAGCGATTGTTGCTACCAAAAAACCCATAATTTCAATGTCTTCTTTTTTGGAAAACAGATGTGGTATTTGAATTGGATCAGAATTAATGAAATTTGAATTTTCGTATTCTTCAACTTTGAAATCTAGAAATTCTTTGAGTTCGTTATTATTCATTTTTCAAAATTACTTAAACTTGATTTGATTACGTGTTCAATTCACATGTAATCGCTGAAATTTCGTCCTTAACTCCGACATTCTGTCAGCTAATTTTGAATGGCACACTGATTGACAATTTCAATTTAAATTAAATAATTCAACATGAGAACTGGACAAATTAATGTGCAAACGGAAAATATCTTTCCAATTATTAAGAAGTTTTTATATTCTGACCACGAGATTTTCTTGCGTGAGTTGGTATCAAATGCTGTTGATGCCTCTCAAAAATTGAAAGTACTTGCAGCTAATAGTGAATACAAAGGTGAAGTTGGTGATTTAAAAGTTGAAGTAATTTTAGATCTAGACGAAAAAACATTAACTATTCGCGATAACGGAATTGGAATGACAGCTGACGAAATCGATAAATACATTAATCAAATTGCATTTTCTGGTGCCGAAGAATTCGTTCAACAATATAAAGGTAAAGAAGGAGCAGAACAAATTATCGGTCATTTCGGATTGGGGTTCTATTCAGGATTTATGGTGGCTGAAAAAGTTCAAATTCGCACACTTTCTCGTCACGATGGTTCGCAAGCTGTACAATGGGAAAGTAACGGTTCACCTGATTATACGATTACTGATATCGAAAAAACAACGCGTGGAACGGATATCGTTCTTTACATTTCTGAAGAATCAAAAGAATTTTTAGAAAAAGAGCGTATTTCAGGTATTTTAAACAAATACTGTAAATTTCTACCGATTCCAGTATTATTTGGTAACAAGACTGAATACATCGATTCACCAGAAGGGGAGAAAGACGAAAATGATAAAATCAAACGTGTTGCAATCGAAGTTCCAAACCAAATCAATAATGTTTCGCCAGCTTGGACAAAAGCGCCAATTGATTTAACGGATGACGATTACAAAAACTTCTACCGTGAGTTGTATCCAATGACTTTTGATGACCCGTTGTTTCACATTCACTTAAACGTTGATTATCCTTTCAATTTGACTGGAATTTTATATTTCCCACGTATCAAAGAAAACGTAGAAGTACAGCGCAATAAAATCAATTTATATTCGAATCAAGTTTTTATTACGGATAGCGTTGCTGAAATTGTTCCTGAATTTTTGACATTACTTCACGGAGTAATTGATTCGCCAGACATTCCATTAAATGTTTCTCGTTCGTATTTACAAAGTGATGGAAATGTAAAGAAAATCGCTGCGCACATTACTAAAAAAGTTGCAGATAAATTGGCAGAAATGTTCAAAAAAGATCGCAAAGATTTTGAAGATAAATGGAACGATTTACAAGTTTTTGTTCAATATGGTTCTTTGTCCGAAGATAAATTTGCTGATAAAGCAAAATCGTTCTCTCTTTTGAAAAATACAGATAATGCTTATTTCACATTGGAAGAATACAAAGAGAAAATCAGTGCTTTGCAAACGGATAAAGACAACAAAGTTGTTTGTTTATACACGAACAATCCTGAAGAGCAATTTTCTTTCGTGAAAAAAGCAAAAGAAAGAGGTTACGATGTGTTGCACATCGACGGACCGCTTGCGCCACATTGGATTGCTAAGTTAGAGCAAACAATGGAAAACATTAGTTTTGCACGTGTTGATGCTGATACTTTGGACAAATTGATAAAAAAATCCGAAGAAATTCCTTCTAAATTATCAAAAGAAGACGAAGAGACTTTGAAACCAGTATTTACAAATTCTGTGAACAATGAAAAGTACACTGTTCAATTTGAAAGTATGAGTGAATCGGATGCACCAATAATCATCACACAACCTGAGTTCATTCGTCGTATGATGGAGCAACAAAAGTTAGGTGGTGGTGGCGGATTTTACGGTGCTTTCCCTGAAATGTATACAATGGTTGTAAACGCTAATCATTCAAAGGTTTCAAATCTTCTAACAAAATCGGAAGAGGAACGCGCTACCGTAGCAAAACAATTGACGGATTTAGCATTATTAGCTCAAGGAATGTTAAAAGGAGAAGCATTAAATAGTTTCATCGAACGAAATATAGAACATATTTCATAAAATATGTAAGTTTGTGGGGGCGTATGCCCCCTTTTTTAGTTTAAAATCGTTGCGTTTTGTATAAGTGGATATTAGGTATTGGCGGATTAATTTTGACCCGAAAGATCGGTGTTGGTTTTCTTGGATTTATTATTGGTTCTTTGATTGACGGATATCAAGCAAGTACCTCCTCTACAACTCGTACGAGAAGCAGTTCTGATGGACAAGACCCTTTTGAATATTATCGTCAACAAAGTTCTCGCTACGATATCCAAACAATGTTAATGGCACTTTCTGCTGCCGTTATGAGTGCAGATGGAAAAGTTCTTAAAGCTGAGTTGGATTATGTCAAAAGCTTTTTCTCACAACAATTTGGTCCACGTTTCACAAGCGAGCATCTTCAAATTTTAAAGCATTTCTTGGATACGAAACAAGTTCCATTACAAGATATTTGTAACGATATTAAATTGAGAATGCCTTATGAAGTTCGTGTTCAGTTGATTCATTACTTATTTGGAATTGCAAAGGCAGATGGTGATGTTTCGCAAGTTGAAATGAGCGAAATTCAACGTATTTCAACTATGCTTGGTGTTTCTGGAGTTGAGTTTGAAAGTGTTAAAAATATGTTCTACAGAAATGTAGATTCTGACTACAAAATTCTAGGAATAGAGTCATCTGCAACAGACGAAGAAGTTAAAAAAGCATATCGAAAAATGGCAATTTCTTTTCACCCAGATAAAGTTGCGGCAATGGGCGAAGAATATCAAAAAGGTGCTAAGGAAAAATTCCAACAAATTCAGGATGCTTACGAGGCAATCAAGAAACGAAGAGGGTTTAAGTAGAAGTTAATTTTTATCATTTCAATTCTTTTATTCGATAAATTGTATAAAAAAATTTAATAGGATAATCGGATAAATACTTATAATGAGTATTTTATTTGATTCAGTAAAAGAAGATGTGATTCGTTTTATTGCCGATGATCAAAAACTTGCAATTTGGAGCCCAAATTATTTCAAAGACTTGATTCAAAAAATGAAATTTGAATAAATTACTTCACTTAAAAAACAACCATATAATGTATAAAATACTCCTAGGTTCTTTTCTGATTGTTTCGTTTCAGATTTTCTCACAATTCTCACAAATTGACGTTCAATCCTATAAAATTGATTTGACAGTCAACGATAAAAATGATACTATTCGAGTGAAAGAAAAAATCGTTTTTGATTACACAGATTTGTCTAAATCGATTTCCTTCAATCTCACTTCTGTTAATTCTTCGGGGAAAGGAATGCAGGTTTTGAAAGTTATGCAAGGAAAAAATGAACTTGATTTTAAGCACAAAGAAAATCTTTTGATACTCAATAATTTTCGTCCAGCTAACTCTAAAAACATCGAACTAGAAATTCATTTTAAAGGCGTTCCAATTGATGGATTAGTAATCGGAAAAAATAAATTTGGCGCTCGTACTTTTTTTGGAGATAATTGGCCAAATCGTGCTCAAAATTGGTTTGCTTGTAACGATCATCCTTCTGATAAAGCGACTGTTGAATATGTTGTAGTTGCTCCGTCTCAATACGAAGTGGTCGCAAATGGTGAATTGATTTCAAAGAAAATGAATAAGAAATCTGTAGTTTATAATTATCAGTCTAAAGTAGTTTTACCAACAAAGGTAATGGTGGTTGGAATTGCGAATTTATCTGAAAAGCAAAGTGGAACAGTTACTGGAATTCCTGTTTTTAGTGCTGTTTATCCTGAAAATCAAAAAGGTGCATTTTACGATTTCGATATGGCTCCATCTATTTTACAGTTTTTTGTAGATTACATCGCACCTTATGAATATGAAAAACTAACGAATGTTCAATCCACAACGCGCTTTGGAGGAATGGAAAATGCTGGTTGTATTTTTTACGATGAATATTCTATAAATGGTAATCGAAGCTCAGAAAATTTAATTGCGCACGAAATTGTACATCAATGGTTTGGAAATTCAGCTTCAGAAAAAGACTGGCCGCACTTATGGTTGAGCGAAGGTTTTGCAACGTATTTAACGAATATTTACGTTCAGAAAACGAAAGGAGAAAAAGCTTTTCAAACCCAAATGGAAAAGGATAGAAGTAAGGTAATTGCTTTTTCAAAACGCTACAATCATTCGATTGTTGATACAACTTATACCGAATTAATGGATTTATTGAATGCAAATAGTTACCAAAAAGGAGGATGGGTATTGCATATGCTTCGCACAGAAATTGGTGATTCACTATTTCATCAATCGATTCGAACTTATTACCAAAAATATAGACTTTCAAATGCGGATTCTAAAGATTTTCAGAAAGTAGTTGAGTTAGTTACGAATAGAGATTTGGATTGGTTTTTTAAACAGTGGCTTTATCAAGCAGGACATCCATATTTGAAGTTTAATAAAAAGTTAAATCAGAATACTATTTCACTTTCTATTGTCCAAAAAGGCAATGTTTTTCGATTTCCATTGACAATTGAGTTTAAATTGAAAAATGGTCAACTTTTAAAAGAAAAAATCCAAATTAAAGTTAGAGAAACCGACTTTAGTAAAACATTTTCTTCGGAACTAGAATCGATAAGAATTGATCCAGATGTTGAATTATTGTTTCAAGAATAAAGATGTATTAATCTTTTATTTTTTAGTGTATAAGTACAACCAACCTAAATTTTCATTAATAAAAAAGGAAATTAAATCACTTTAGATATTTTTTAACTTGAATTGATTGTTACTATTATACTTTACTTTGAGATTATTAAATGTATTTTTTTTTAAAATAATATATGATTAAAATCATCAAATCTGTAATTTAAATTCTACAATTTGAATATCTTTTTACATTTATTTTAGTCATTTATAATACTTTTTACCTCGAGTCCACTTTTTTCCTTATACATTTGTGCCCAAAATAATATCCATGTCGAAAAACTTAGTCATCGTTGAGTCCCCTGCAAAAGCAAAAACAATAGAAGGTTATTTAGGAAAAGACTTCACCGTAAAATCTAGTTTTGGACACGTAAGAGACCTTGCGAAAAAGGGATTAGCTATCGAAATTGAAAATAAATTTAATCCACTTTACGAAGTTACTCCCGATAAGAAAACAATCGTCGCAGAATTGAAGAAATTAGCAAAAGAAGCAGAAGTTGTTTGGCTAGCGACCGATGAAGACCGCGAGGGAGAAGCAATTTCTTGGCATTTATATGAGACTTTAGATTTAAAGAAAAAAGATACAAAACGCATTACTTTTAATGAGATTACAAAAACTGCTATCTTAAAAGCAATTGATAATCCACGCATAATAAACAAGCAATTAGTAGATGCGCAACAAGCACGTCGCGTTTTAGATCGAATTGTTGGTTTTGAACTTTCACCTGTGCTCTGGAAAAAAGTTCGTCCAAGTTTGTCAGCGGGTCGTGTACAATCTGTGGCTGTGAAATTAATTGTTGAACGCGAAAAAGAAATAGATGCGTTTTCAGTTGCTAACTTTTTCCGAATTACAGGAAATTTTGAGTCTGAAAAAGGAAATTTCAAAGCAGAGTTTAACAAACAATTAAGCGATGCAGAAAGCGCAAAAGGTATTCTTGAAATGTGTTCAACAACGAATTTTTTCGTAGAAGATATTCAACAAAAACCAGCAACTAAAACACCTGCAGCCCCTTTTACCACTTCAACTTTGCAACAAGAAGCGAGTTTGAAATTAGGTTTTTCAGTAACACGTACAATGAGCGTTGCACAACGTTTGTATGAATCTGGAAAAATCACGTATATGAGAACGGACTCTGTCAATTTATCAGATACAGCAATCAATGCTTCGAAAGCGGCAATTATTGAATTATACGGTAGTGATTTTTCGAAAACTAGAAAATATACTTCTAAGTCGGCTGGTGCTCAAGAGGCCCATGAGGCAATTCGTCCTACTGATTTTATGGTTTCTAAAACAGATGGCGAAGCAGAGGAACAAAAATTATATGAGTTGATTTGGAAGCGTGCAATAGCAAGTCAAATGTCGGATGCACAGTTAGAAAGAACTACTATAAAAATTAGCGGTTTACCAAACGGAGAAATTTTTAATGCAAAGGGAGAGGTGATACGTTTTGAAGGATTTTTGAAAGTTTACTTAGAATCGACACTTGATGATAACGAAGAAGAGAGCGATTCTGGGTTATTACCAGCGGTTATCAAAAATGAGCAATTAGTACTTGGAAGTGCAATTGCATTAGAGCGTTTTACACGTCCACCTTCAAGATATGTAGAGGCTTCTTTGGTTAAAAAACTAGAAGAACTAGGAATTGGTCGTCCGTCAACGTATGCACCAACAATTTCAACGATTCAAAAAAGAGGTTACGTTGAAAAAAAAGAACGCGATGGAGAAGTTAGAAATTATCTGTCAATTGAGTTGAATAATGGAAAAATTACAGATCAAAAGAAGTCAGAAACGACAGGAAAAGATAAAAACAAACTCTCGCCAACAGATATTGGAATTGTAGTTACAGATTTCTTACAAGACAATTTCAAGCAAATTATGGATTACCATTTCACAGCATCTGTTGAGGCACAATTTGACGAAATCGCAAAAGGAAAACAAGAGTGGACAACAATGATGGATGGGTTTTATAATCCATTCCATAAAGAAGTTGAAGACACGCTTGAAAATTCAGAACGTGCAACTGGTGAAAGAGATTTAGGAATTGACCCAATTTCAGGAAAAAAAGTTATTGCCCGAATAGGGAAGTTTGGTCCAATGATTCAAATTGGAGATGAGAAAGTAGATGGTGAAAAAGCACGATTTGCTTCCCTTCAGGCGAATCAATCAATTGGCTCAATCACATTGGAAGACGCAATGGAATTGTTCAAGCTTCCTAGGACCTTAGGGGATTACGAAGGTCAAGTTATTAAAGCAAACAATGGACGTTTTGGACCTTATATTCAAGTTGGAAAATTATTTGTTTCTATACCTAAAGAAGAAGATGCAATTTCAATCAGTTATGAAAAAGCTGTAGAGTTGTACTTGAAAAAAATGGAGGATGAAGCTAACAAATTAATAAAAGCATTTACTGAGCGCCCTGATGTTCAATTATTAAACGGACGTTACGGAGCTTATTTGAAAATTGGAAAAGACAATTTTAAACTTCCAAAAGACACGCAAGCAGAACTTTTAACATTGGAGGAATGTATACAAATTGCTGAAAGTCAAGATTCAAAACCAAAAAAGAAAAAACCATTCAAGAAAAAATAAGAACTATTAGATTTTTATTTTTATATATTTGTAAACATGAATGGAAGCGTAAATAAGGTTATACTGATTGGGAATTTGGGCAAAGACCCTGAAATTCGTCGCCTTGAAAACGGAGCTGTTATTGCAACTTTTTCATTGGCAACTTCAGAGGTTTTTACCGATAAATCAACTGGTGATAAGAAAGAAATCACTGATTGGCATGACGTTGTACTATGGCGCGGTTTAGCTGAAGTTGCAGAAAAATACATTCGTAAAGGCGCAAAAATATATATTGAAGGTAAGTTAAAAAAACGGTCTTGGCAAGATAAAGAGGGAAATACACGCTACAGCACAGAGGTTGTTGGCGACGATTTAACTATTCTTTCTCGCCCTGATGTTGACAAAAATCACACACCTTACTCAAGCGAAGGAAAGCCAAATCCTCCTTCATCCATTCAAGATTTATCCCCAAGTGCGGACGATGACAATCCTTTTTAAGAAATGATCAAAACAGAACCTCCCAGTCAACCTTTATACAACGTTATTGAAGCTGGTTTAAACGAATCAACTTTTGTTTATTTAGCAATCATTGCTTTTTTATTGTTGATTTCAGCGCTTATGTCGGGCTCAGAGTCAGCGTTTTTTTCCTTAAAACCTGCTGATAATGAAGATTTAAAGAAAACGAACGATAAAAAATCGAAGCTGATTCAAAATTTACTTTCTCGACCAAAAGAACTATTAGCAACGATTTTGATTACCAATAACTTTGTAAATGTTGGGGTAGTTATTTTATCAACTTTTGTTTTAGATGATATTTTCCCTGCAAAGCCAGGAACTGAGTTACAACGATTTTTGATTGAGGTTGTTGGCATCACCTTTTTGATATTATTAACAGGAGAAGTTTTACCAAAAGTATATGCTTCAAAAAATGCTATATCAGTTGTAAGATTTATGTCAAATCCCCTAACGATTTTAGGAAAGATGCCACCAGTTTCTTGGATCAAGTTTGGATTGGTTCACGGTTCTTTTTTCATTCAAAAGTTATCAAACGGTGGAGCGAAAGTCAATACGGACGAATTAGAACAAGCATTGGCCTTGACAAGAGAAGATTCAACTTCTGAAGAAGATCATAAAATTTTGGAAGGAATTGTGAAATTTGGAAAAACGGAAGCCTGTCAAATTATGACACCTCGAATTGAGGTTGATGCAATTGATAATACATCAAATTTCAAAGAAGTTTTAGAGTTTATTTTAGAATCAGGTTATTCTCGAATTCCGATTTTTGAAGGTTCACAAGACAATGTAATTGGGATTTTATACATTAAAGATTTATTGCAAAGTCTAAATCAAGATGAAAATTTTGATTGGCGAAAAGAAATCAGAAAGCCATATTTCATTCCAGAAAACAAAAGAATAAACGATTTATTACAAGATTTCCGAAGCATGAAAATGCACATGGCAATTGTAGTTGATGAATATGGTGGGGCAAGTGGTATTGTTACATTGGAAGATATTTTAGAGGAAATCGTAGGTGATATTACAGATGAATTTGATGAAAACGAAGTAGTTTATTCTAAAATTGATGAAAGTACTTATCTATTTGAGGGTCGAACCTCACTTAATGATTTCTATAAAATTATTGAATGCAATGAAGATTTGTTTGAATCATTAAAAGGTGAAGCAGAAACGATTGGAGGTTTAATCATCGAACAAGCTGGACGGATATTGAGAAATAATGAATTTATCACAATAGAGAATTACAAATTAATTGTTGAATCTTCCGACAAGAAAAGAATAAAAACAGTTAAAATTAAGATATTAAATCATGATTAAATTTGCTTATTTGTTCCTTGTACTTTTTCTGTTTGTTGCTTGTGATGAAGCAAACCCGGTACCAAAGCCACCTACTTATTTAAAGCTTGATTTACCAGATCATACTTACAGACAAATTCAATCAGATTGTCCTTATTCATTGAAATTAGCTAATATTTTTAATTATAGATCGGCCCAAAAACAAGGTTCAACCTATTGCACACAAGAAATTGATTTAGGACCTGTGAATGGTTCTTTATTTATGTATTACTTGAATTTTCCCAATAATGACTCGTTGGCTGAGATAATCAATTTTGCAAATGACAAGGTCGATGAACATAAAATCAAAGCAGACAAAATTGATTTTGAGCAAATTATTGATAATGAAAATAAAGTTTATGGAACCTTCTTTGAGTTGAAAGGAAATGTGGCAACCAATTTCCAATTCTATTTAACTGATTCAACTAATAATTTTGTTCGTGGTGAAGTTTTATTAAATTGCAAACCCAATTATGATTCATTAAGACCAGTTTTGGAATATTTAAAAGTTGATTTGTTAGAGCTAGTTTATCATTTTAAATGGAGCGAAAAATAAAACTTAATCAAGTTGTAATTGCGCTTGGAACGAACTTGGGAGATAAAGAATTGAATCTTAAAAGTGCAATTAGTCAAATCAACGCCAATGTAGGTGAGGTTATAAAGATTTCTTCCATCTTTAAAAATTCAGCAGTTGGTTTTGAATCGAAAAATGAATTTTACAACGCTTGTTTGATTTGTAAAACGAAATTGAGCCCTGAATTAGTTCTAGAAAAGCTTCAAGAAATTGAAAAAATACTTGGAAGAAAAAAAACTAAGGAATCGTATGAAGATAGGGTAATTGATTTAGATATTATTTTTTATGAAGATTTGGTAATTAAATCAAAAAATCTTGAAATTCCACATCCTAGTTATAGTCAACGTAACTTTGTTTTGTTTCCAATGCTAGAACTTTCAGACTTCAAAGACCCAAAAACAGCTGTAAATATCAGTCAATTAGTAATGTAATTTAACTTAATTTATTTTTTCAACAATAAATATTAGGTTTTTGATGCTATTTGTTTGTAAATTTGTCCCGATTTTTAAAATACTATAAATGAACATGAATAAAATTCTGATAATGTCGCTTGCAGCAGGAACGACTGCAATTATGTCCTCTTGTGATTTAGTGAAAGATTTTACTTATAATGTAAATCCTAATCCACTAGAGATGCATGCTGATAAAGTAAAGTTTACAGTTGTAGTGAATGTTCCTGAAAAAGGACTTAATAAAAAAGTTAAGGCTGAAATAACACCTAAATTAGGAAACACCGCTATTGGAACTTGGGTACTTCAAGGTGAAAAAATTACTGGTAACGGTCAAACGATAACATTCAAACCAGGAGGATCTGCGACTTTTGATTTAGAAGTTCCTTATCGACAAGAAATGGAGGCTGCAGATCTAAAAGTTACAGGTAAAATTTTCAAAGGAACAAAAGAAAAAGAAGATATTCCAGAAACCAAGATTGCTGATGGTACAATTATTACCCCATTGATGGTCAGAAAAGACTTCAAAGTAATATATGAAAAAGATGCTATCATTAGAGAAACTACTAAAAGCACAAACGCTGTAATTAATTTTGATAAAGCTAAATCTGACGTAAAAGCTTTAGAAATGAAAGATAAGGACATAGTTGATCTATTAGTTTGGTTGAAAGATGCTGAGTTAAATCCAAAAATTCAAATAACTTCAATTGATATAAAAGGTTTTGCTTCACCAGATGGTGTTGAAGATAAAAATGCAAATTTATCTAACGATAGAACCAGAGCTGCTAGAAAAGCGATTGTTGATTTGATGAAGAAATCAAATATGTTGAATTGGGCTGATACAACAAAATATTCAATCGAAGGTAAAGGTGAAGATTTCGAAGGTTTCAAAGATCAATTGGCGGTAACAACAACGATTAATGAAGCAGACAAAAACCTTTTCATTCGTATTTTGGAAATGACAAAAGATCCAATTCAAAGAGAAAAAGATATGGTTAACTTAGGTAAATCATACACTGAATTAGAGAAAGACGTTTTCCCTAAAATTCGTAGAGCTGTTATTACAATTAACTATAAAGAACTAGGTTTAACAGATGACGAAATTATGGCTGCCGCTAAAAACAACCCTTCTTCTTTAGGAATCGAAGAATTGTTGTTTGCGGGTGCAAGAGTTACAGACTTAAATGAAAAAGCTGCTATTTATCAAGCTGCTGCTCAAAATCACTCTTCTGATTACAGAGGTCATAACAATTTAGGTGCTACATTATTCTTACAAAACAAAGTTGCTGATGCTAAGAAAAGTTTAGAAAAGGCAAATGGATATAAAGATAATTCAACTTCAAAAAATAATTTAGCTGGTGTTGCAATTTCAGAGGGTGATAGAGCTAATGCAAGAAAATTATTAAATCAATCAAAAGGTAATAGCTTAGATCCAGGAAATATTGTTTATGGATACAATAGTGCAGCTTTAGATATATTGGATGGTAACTATGCTAGTGCAGAAAGCAACATTAAAGATAATGGTTTTAACAAAGCATTAGCTTGTGTTCTTCAAAATAAGTTAACTGAAGCGAAAACAGCATTAGCTAATGAAAATGCGAGTGCTGACGTTGATTATTTGAAAGCAATCATTGCAGCAAGAGGAGGAGAGGGTTCAGATGCAGTTGTAAATAACCTTAAAAATGCATTTGCAAAAGATAGCTCATTGAAAATGAAAGCAGCAAAAGATAGAGAATTTGTAAAATTGTTTACTGATTCTAACTTTACTTCAGCAGTAAGATAATTTTAAAAAGATAATTAATTAAATCCCGGATTCGTTCGGGATTTTTTTTGTCTTATTTTTTCAAGGTATTCTTGTTCCAATTGCCCCGGGCTTGCTATTAAATGTGAATCACAGTTTAAGACTTCAACATCCATAAGCGTTGTGTAACCAATGTAACCATAAATCTTTTGAACGCATAGCAACAACTCGTCAGTTTCAATCCAATTATCGCTAGAATGAAACTTTTGATTCAATTTTTCACTAAGAATTAATTGCTGAGCATCACTTGATCCAATAATAGTTTGAATTTCATTAGATTCAAGTTCTTTTGAAAACACATGAAATAAATTAGCCCAATATTCTCTTGGTCCACTAATGATTAAAACACTTCCAGTCTTGATTTCCTTCTTTGGATAAAGCATAAATCGAGATAAGTAACCTATGTGTTTTGCATTGGAATAATATTTTTTTTCTGATAAGTACCCAGCTAATGAATTTTCTTGCTTGTCTACAATCCAAATCGAATTGAATTTTTTAAGTTGATATTTGTGGTATAGTTTGAAAGGGAATTGATACCATTTTAATGGTAAATTCAATTGATGTGTCATAAATATGGATGAACACATATTATTTCGGAACGTATAGCGGTGGTCAGAAATGATAAAGTCAATATTAAATTCAAAAACATAACTTTTAACTTCAATTAATTCATAATTTGATCTTTTCAAGAGTTTTCCAATAGAAAACAATAAATCTTTAGTATAATTTCCTTTCCCTGAAAAATGAAAAGGAAAACTTTTATGATCAATAAATTTCACTTGTGTGCCAAAATATTGAATAAAAACTTTTTTTTGTGAATTATCACAAGCTATGAAAACTGAATTTCTATCTTTAAGTAAATTGTATATCAGCGCAATACATCGAGTTACATGTCCATATCCCCAGTTTAATGGAGATATTAGAATATTTTTATTTTGAATCTCTGTAGGTAGCATTTCAGACAATTAATATTAAAAGTAAGTAAAATCAGGTTTTCTTTTTAAAGTTTATTAATTTTAACCTCAAATTAAAAATCGAATAATGATGGACGGAAATGAATTTAGAAAATACGCAACAAAACATCTAGGTATCAATAGCATGATGATGGATCATTACATCGAATCATCCATGACTCCATATATAATTGAGGAAAGACCAATGAATATTTCACAATTAGATGTTTTTTCGCGTTTGATGATGGATAGAATTATATTCTTGGGAACCGGAATTAATGATCAAGTTGCGAATATTATTAATGCGCAGTTGTTATTTTTAGAATCGGTTGATGCCAAAAAAGATATTCAAATTTATCTTAATTCACCGGGTGGATCTGTTTACGCTGGTTTAGGAATATATGACACTATGCAATATATCCGTCCTGATGTAGCGACAATCTGCACAGGTATGGCAGCGTCAATGGGAGCAGTACTAATGTGTGCTGGAGCCAAAGGTAAAAGAAGTGCTTTGAAACATGCACGTGTGATGATTCACCAACCACTAGGAGGAGCTCAAGGTCAGGCATCGGATATCGAAATTACTGCTAGGGAAATTCAAAAATTAAAAAAAGAATTGTACGATATTATCGCAACACATTCAAATCAACCTTTTGATAAAGTTTGGGCTGATTCTGATAGAGATTATTGGATGACATCCGAAGAAGCAAAAGAATATGGTATGGTTGATGAGGTTCTTTTAAGAAACCCTAAATAATATTAAATGGCAAAAAAAGAATCAACCTGTTCATTTTGCGGGTCCAATCGTAGTGCTGTTAAAATGTTAATTGCCGGAATTTCAGCTCATATTTGTGATAATTGTGCAAATCAAGCAAATCGTATAATCCAAGAAGAATTATCGCACCAAAACAAATCTACTGATGGTAATTCAAAAAGTTACAAGAAAATTAATTTACTAAAGCCTATTGAGATAAAGGCACATTTAGATGAGTATGTTATCGGTCAAATTGATGCTAAAAAAGTATTATCCGTAGCTGTTTATAATCATTTCAAGCGAATTAATAATCAGAATATTACAGACGAAACAGAAATTGATAAGTCGAATGTTGTAATAGTTGGAAGAACTGGGACAGGAAAAACACTTTTAGCAAAAACAATTGCAAAATTATTAAACGTTCCTTTTTGTATTGCAGATGCTACAGTACTTACTGAAGCAGGATATGTTGGAGAAGATGTTGAAAGTATTTTATCTCGATTGCTTCAAGCTGCTGATTATGATGTTGAAGCAGCACAGATGGGAATTGTATTTATCGATGAAATTGATAAGATTGCACGAAAAAGCGATAACCCTTCTATTACAAGAGATGTTTCAGGAGAGGGTGTTCAACAAGCGCTTTTGAAATTGTTAGAAGGTGCAACTGTAAACGTACCACCGCAGGGAGGTAGAAAACATCCAGAACAAAAAATGATTCAAATCGACACGAAGAATATATTATTTATTTGTGGTGGTGCATTTGATGGGATTGAAAATATAATAGCGAATCGTGTTAATCGACAAACTATTGGATTTAGTTCGTCCGACAATGAACGCATTGAACAAGATTCTTTGTTGAAATATATTAATCCATTAGACATTAAAACTTTTGGTTTAATTCCTGAACTAATTGGACGTTTTCCTGTTTTAACCCACTTGGAACCGTTAAAGGAAGAAGATTTAAGAAGAATTTTGATGGAACCTAAAAATGCTTTGATTAAGCAGTATGTTCGATTGTTTGAATTGGATAGTGTAAAACTTTCAATAGAAAAAGAGGTTTATGATTTTATTGTAATCAAGGCTGTTGAATTTAAGTTAGGTGCTAGAGGTTTACGTTCGATTTGTGAAGCTATAATGACAGATGCAATGTTTGAAATTCCGTCAAAGAAAATAGAAACATTTAATATAGATATTACCTATGCTAAGTCGAAGTTTGAAAAATCAGGTTTAGCATCACTTAAAGTTGCTTAAAATAATAGTATAATAACAAAAATATTTAAATGAAAACTATTCAATTTAGAGAGGCATTGCGCGAAGCAATGTCAGAGGAAATGAGAAGAGATGAACGTGTTTTTCTTTTAGGAGAAGAAGTCGCTGAATATAATGGAGCATATAAAGTATCTCAAGGGATGCTAGATGAATTTGGTCCAAATAGAGTTATTGATACTCCAATTGCAGAGTTAGGTTTTGCAGGTATAGCAGTGGGTGCTTCAATGAATGGTTTACGCCCAATTGTTGAGTTTATGACATGGAATTTTGCAATTTTAGCAGCTGACCAAATTATTAATTCTGCTGCAAAGATGTTGCAAATGTCTGGTGGTCAATACCATTGTCCAATTGTATTCAGAGGAGGAAATGGTACAGCAGGGCAATTAGCGGCAACACATTCTCAATCATTTGAAGCTTTCTACGCACACGTACCTGGGTTGAAAGTTATTACACCATCAAATCCTGCAGATGCTAAAGGATTGTTAAAAGCAGCTATACGTGATGAAGATCCTGTGGTGTTTTTAGAATCTGAAAAAATGTATGGAGATAAGGGAGAAGTTCCTGAAGGCGAATATATTATTCCTATCGGGGTTGCAGCTGTTAAAAGAAAAGGGCTTGATGTTACAATAGTATCTTTTGGTAAAATTATAAAATTAGCTTACGAGGTTGCTGAAATTTTAGAAAATGAAAATATAAGTGTTGAAGTAATTGATTTAAGGACAATTCGTCCTATAGATTATGATACTATTGTCGAATCCATAAAGAAAACAAATCGCTGTGTTGTTTTGGAAGAATCTTGGCCGTTAGCATCAATTTCAAGTGAAATTGCTTATCATTTACAGCGTTATGCTTTTGATTATTTAGACGCACCTGTTGAAAGAGTAACACAAACAGATACTCCATTTGCATTTTCTCCAACCTTGATTGATGAAGCGCTACCTAATAAAGAACGATTAATTACAGCTGTTAAAAGGACCTTATACAGAAAATAAAATTTCGATTTTTTAATTTAAAAGCCCTTTAATTAGGGCTTTTTTTGTTTATAAAGAGTTGAAAATAAATATACTAAGATTATTTTATTGAAAAAATCAAATATTTTTAACTTAACTATTGCATACTAAGATAAATGTAGTATCTTTGCACCCCTCAAAGTGCGTTTGAGGTAGTATTTTATTTATTTAATTAAGAGTATTTTATGCCAACTATTCAACAGTTAGTTCGCAAAGGAAGAACTGCGGTGGTTAAGAAAAGTAAATCCGCTGCACTTGATTCGTGTCCGCAACGTAAAGGGGTATGTGTACGTGTATACACAACTACGCCAAAAAAACCTAATTCAGCGATGAGAAAGGTTGCCCGTGTTCGTTTAACAAACGGTAACGAGGTAAACGCCTACATTCCTGGAGAAGGCCACAACTTGCAAGAGCACTCTATCGTACTAGTACGTGGAGGTAGGGTAAAAGATTTTGAATGCTAAACTTTTTTTACCTGAAAACATTAAGTTGTTTACAAATTTTGTAACTACCACATCATTGAACTTTGGATCTGGCAGAATAGCAATCTTTTTGGCTTTTCTTCTTCTCATTTTTCTAAAGCTTTTTTAAA
>CAMAZP010000040.1 GCA_945863605.1 Chitinophaga pinensis | reverse complement strand
ATTCCAGTCGGACCAAATACTTTGTGACTTGAAAAAACAAAAAAGTCACAATCTAAGTCACGAACATCAACCTTGATATGTTGAATACTTTGAGCACCATCCACTAATACTTTTGCACCAACAGCATGCGCTTTTTGAATGATTTCTTTGATTGGGTTTATTGTCCCAAGTGTATTAGAAATGTGAGTAATGGCAACTAGTTTAGTTTTTTTGGAAAGTAATTGATCAAATTCATCCATTAAAAGTTCTCCTTTTTTATTAATTGGAGCAACTCTTAAAACCAGACCTTTTCGAATACATAGCATTTGCCAAGGAACTATGTTAGAGTGATGTTCCATAGCCGAAATAATGATTTCGTCCCCAGCTTGCAGTAATTCTCCGTAAGAAAAAGCAACTAAATTGATACTATCCGTTGCACCTTTCGTAAAAATGATTTCTTCTGATTTTTTAGCATTCAAGTATTTTTGAATTCGTATTCTTGAAGCTTCATATTCAGTTGTTGCCTTTTGACTCATATAATGCACACCACGGTGAATATTTGCGTTTTCCTTTGAGTAAAAAAGATTAATGGCATCAAGTACAACTTGTGGTTTTTGTGAGGTTGCGCCGTTGTCGAAATAAATTAGGTTTTTCCCATATATTTTTTGTCTTAATGCAGGAAATTGCTCACGAATTTCTTTAACATTGAAAGGTTTTTTGATTATATCTGCCATAATGGTTACAAAGGTACAAATTTGCTTATTTTGAATTGTTCTAAACAAGAATTTATTTCAAATTAAAACACAAACAATTTGAGTTTGTTTAAGAGATCATTGTCAATTTATTTACAATAAACCTTTTACTCGAAGAAATTCGTCCAAAGCTTCTACATCAGAAAACAAAACTTCGCGAGCTTTACTTCCTTGGAATGCACCAATGATACCCATACCTTCCAATTGATCAACAATTCTACCAGCACGGTTGTAGCCTAATTTCAATTTTCGTTGCAACAAACTAGCTGAACCTTGTTGGCTAATTACAACAATTCTTGCTGAATCCACAAACATAGGATCAATCTCGTTCATATCCATATCACCCATTGCTTCTCCACCTTCAGGAATGTATTCTGGTAAGATTAATGCTTCTGGATAAGCACGCTGATTGCCAATGAACCCACAAATTTCTTCTACCTCTGGAGTGTCCACAAATCCACATTGTAAGCGTTTCATATCTGAGCCAGTCAAAATCAACATATCTCCACGACCAATTAATTGATCGGCACCGGAAGCATCTAAAATCGTTCTAGAATCTATTTTTGATAATACTCTAAAAGCTATACGAGCAGGGAAATTGGCTTTAATCATACCTGTGATTACGCTTACAGACGGACGCTGAGTGGCGACAATTAAATGTATTCCAATCGCACGTGCCAACTGAGCAATTCTAGCGATCGGATGTTCAACTTCTTTACCAGCGGTCATAATTAAATCTGCAAACTCATCAATCAAAACAACGATGTAAGGTAAATAACGGTGACCTTTTTCAGGATTCAAACGACGACCAATAAACTTGCGATTGTACTCAATGATTGTTCTAACTCCAGCGTCTTTTAATAAATTATAGCGATCATCCATTTCAATACACAAAGAGTTCAAAGTATTTACAACTTTAGATGTATCTGTTATAATCGCATCTTCTTCACCTGGAAGTTTAGCTAAAAAATGACGTTCGATTTTATTGTAAAGCGTGAGTTCCACTTTTTTCGGATCGACCAAAACAAATTTAACTTGTGCTGGATGTTTTCTATATAAAATAGAGATGATAATCGCATTCAAACCTACTGATTTACCTTGACCAGTTGAACCTGCGACCAATAGGTGAGGCATTTTGGTAAGGTCAAAAACAAACGTTTCATTGGTAATGGTTTTCCCCATCACAATAGGAAGTTCACCATCAAAATGTTGGAATTTATCCGAAGCAATCAACGACCGCATACTTACCATTTCAGGATTTGAATTTGGAACTTCTATTCCAATCGTACCCTTTCCTGGGATTGGAGCAATAATTCGAATTCCAAGCGCACTCAGACTCAGGGCGATGTCGTCTTCAAGGTTTTTAATTTTTGAAATACGTACTCCAGGTGCAGGAACTATTTCATATAAGGTAACCGTTGGACCTACTGTTGCTTTAATTTTTGCGATATCAATTTTGTAGTGCGATAACGTTTCAATGATTCGATCTTTGTTGGATTCTAGTTCTTCTTTATTGACCGAAGAAACACTGTTCGTACCCCAGTCCCTTAGCAAGTCTATTGGCGGAAGGACATAACCTTCTAAATCTTTGGTGGGATCATATTCTCCATATTCAGCTACTAAACCATCTGCCAAATCATCTTCGTCTACTATTTTTTGATGGATTGGAATTGGTGTTGTTACGACTTCTTCTTGTGGTACTTCGATTTCGAAATCATCTATGCTTGAAGAAGTTTCTTTCATGGTTACAATTAAATCTCCATCATAAAATTCATTTTCTTCATCCTCTAATCTTCTTCTTTCTTCGTCTCGTTTTGTAAAATCAACAGTCTCTGAGATATCATCTTCTTTAATTTGATCATCTTTGATTGTGTTTATAATAATTATATCACTTTCGTTTTCGTGGTCATAGAAATTATCATTTGTATCTTTTCTGTTCAAAACTTCAGGAATATCAGCATCTTTTGATTTTAATAGACTATTAATTATTTTATTATAATTTGGATTGAAAATTACAGTAGTAATAACATACAAAACAACTAAACTTAAAGTCATAGTGCCAAAAGAACCAATCGTTAACTTCAACCATTCATTTAAATAGAATCCGAAAGTTCCACCAAGATAATTGACAGTTGAGGCGAAGAAACCAAGGAATAAAGATCCCCACAAGGTATAGGTTAAACTAATTACATACGATTTTTTGATGTTAACAAACGTCAAATCAGTTAGTATTTTAAAACCTGAAATGAACAACAAGAAGCAAAAACTCAATGAAGAAATTCCGAATAGTCTATAAATTAAAAAGTGAGAAGTCCATGCACCAAATTTTCCCAGCCAATTTGAAACGGGTATTTGATTATTGTCGAAAAGAAAATTGATTAAACTTTTTTGTAGCAAACGGTCTTGATCTTTCGACCAAGTAAAAAAATAAGATATGCATGCAAGAAATAAATATATTGAAAATAAAGTCAAAAGGGATCCAACTATAATTTTTATTTTTTGCCTATCAATTTTTTCAAATGGATTAATTTTACTAGTAATTTTAGATTTAGATGAAGTCTCGGAATTTGATTTTTTTTCTTCCTTCTTTTTTTTAAAATTAGGTTTTTTATCCTCGTTATTTATTGCTTCTTTGGGTATGAACTCGTTTTCTTCCATTTCAATTTTCGATATATTACGAAATTAGAATTCTTGTTAATTAGTACTGAAATTATTATTGAATACTTTAAACATAGTTATGTTAGTACTAAGTTGTTTTAATTGCAAATTTCATTTTTTACTATCATTCTTATTTATCAGTATTTTGGGTATAGCATTCATATTGAATGTTTTTTTTCGCTTATTCATCTATTATTAATCACCTTGTTAAACCAAAAGTTACAAAAAAGTGGTTAAAAACTCTTGTTGATTGGACTTTAAATCAAAATAGAAGTTTACTTTTGCAAGATAATAACAGCTTAAAGCTAATTAATTTAAAAATATGGAAATGTTAGGTAAATTTGGATCTAATTCAGACCTGAGTGTTACTTTAGGGTTAACCAATTTAGGGAATCAATTTTGGAATTTAACTCCAGCAGAACTAATCGAAGATTGTATAATTACTGGTGAAGGAATGTTAACCGATACTGGTGCATTAGCAATCGAAACTGGTGAGTTTACTGGTAGATCTCCTAAAGATAGATTTATAGTAAGAGACGAAAAAACAGAAAATGCTGTTTGGTGGGGAAATGTAAATATAGGTTTTTCATCCGAGCAATTTGATGCACTTTACAATAGAATGAAAGCCTATTTAACCGAAAAAGATGTTTATGTTCGCGATGCATATGCATGTGCAGATGAATCTTTCAGAATGAATTTACGTGTTATAACTGAGTTACCTTGGTCTAATTTATTCGCGTATAATATGTTTTTGCGTCCAACTGATGCTGAAATTGAAGATTTTACTCCAGAATGGAATATTGTCTGTGTACCAAGTTTCAAAGCTGATCCATCAATCGACGGAACACGTCAACATAACTTTGCAATCTTGAATTTCACCAAAAAAATGATATTAATTGGTGGAACAGGATATACAGGTGAAATTAAAAAAGGAATTTTCTCTGCGCTAAATTTTATTTTACCTCATGAAAAAAATGTTTTATCAATGCATTGTTCGGCAAACATTGGTGAAGCAGGAGATACTGCAATTTTCTTCGGGCTTTCCGGAACTGGAAAAACAACTTTATCTTCCGATCCTAATCGTCGTTTGATTGGTGACGATGAACATGGTTGGAGTAATGATACTGTTTTCAATTTCGAAGGAGGGTGTTATGCAAAAACAATCGATTTATCGAAAGAAAAAGAACCACAAATTTATGATGCTATTAAATTTGGAGCTCTGTTAGAAAACATCGGTTTTGAAAATGAGTCTTCAACACCAGATTACACAGACGGTTCTATTACTGAAAATACACGTGTATCTTATCCAATCCACTTTATTAATAATATCGCAGTTCCTTCCATTGGTGGGGCACCAAAAAATATTTTCTTCTTAACAGCCGACGCATTTGGTGTATTGCCTCCAATCTCTCGTTTAACGAAAGAGCAAGCAATGTATCATTTTATGTCTGGTTACACAGCGAAAGTAGCTGGGACAGAAGTTGGTATTACAGAACCAACAACTACATTTTCAGCTGGTTTTGGTGCAGCATTTTTACCACTTCACCCAGCAAAATATGCTAAATTACTTGGGGATAAATTAGACGGTACAGATATCAAAGTTTGGTTAATCAATACTGGATGGTCTGGTGGTTCATACGGAGTTGGAAGCAGAATGAAACTGTCTTACACAAGAGCAATGATTACTGCGGCATTAACCGGAAAATTAAATGATGTAGCTTTTGAAAAGTTACCAGTTTTTGATTTAGCTTTCCCTCTAACTTGCGAAGGAGTTCCATCTGAATTATTAAACCCAAGAAACACATGGGCAGATAAATCAGCGTTTGACGCAACAGCAAATAACCTTGCAGGAAAATTTGTTGCTAATTTTGAAAAATTTGCTGCAGAAACAAGTGCTGAAATTCTAGCTGCTGCTCCAAAAGTACTTGCATAATTACATAAAAGCTATAAAAAAAGAGGTATATATTTATACCTCTTTTTAATTAATAATAACGCTGGTATGCGTTTAAATTAGTTTTTACAAATCAAAATCTGTTTATTTCCTATTTTCACAGATTCATTTGCTTTACTATAGTTCAGTAAAAAATGAAGGGTGGAATTTAGAACTTTGTCGAGTGATTTGCTTGTCAATAAAGAATTTGTAGTGTAATTTTTTGTCATAGGCTTTATACGTTTTATGACTTAACGAATAGAATATTTTTTTATTTTAATTGTACCTATTTCTTTCTAAAAAAGAACTGTTTATCCGTATTTTTAACCCAGTCAATTCTTAAAAAATGTGAATATTTTAAAGCCTTTTTAACTATATTTGCCATCATTAAATAATCATTCAACAAAATAAATTTAAGTATGACTCATTCTATTAAATCAGGTGTTGCAACAGGTGATGAGGTACAACAAATATTCCAGTATGCAAAAGAAAAAGGTTTTGCATTACCGGCAATCAATGTAACAACCACAAGTACAGTAAATGGCGTGATGGAAACAGCTGCCAAATTAAAAGCTCCAGTAATCATTCAATTTTCAAATGGTGGTGCATTATATTTTGCAGGAAAAGGTTTGTCGAATAAGGATGAAAAAGCAGCAATTTTAGGTGGTATTTCAGGAGCAAAACATATACATCAGTTAGCTGAAGCTTATGGAGCAACTGTAATCCTTCACACAGACCATTGTGCCAAAAAACTATTACCTTGGATAGACGGTTTATTAGAAGCTGGGGAGGAGCATTTTCGCCAAACAGGAAAACCGCTTTACAGCTCGCACATGATTGATTTGTCTGAAGAGCCAATTGAGGAGAATATAGAGCTTTGTAAACACTATTTAGCGCGAATGAGTAAAATCGGAATGACTTTAGAAATTGAATTGGGAATTACAGGAGGTGAAGAAGATGGAGTAGATAATACAGATGTTGATAATGCAAAATTATATACCCAACCAGAGGAAGTTGCATACGCTTATGAAGAGTTGATGAAAGTTTCGCCACGTTTTACAATTGCTGCTGCATTTGGAAATGTTCATGGAGTTTACAAACCTGGAAATGTTAAATTGACACCGATCATTCTAAAAAATTCTCAAGATTTTGTTCAACAAAAGTTCAATACAGGAGTTAATCCAGTCGATTTTGTATTTCACGGTGGTTCAGGTTCTAACGTGGAAGAAATAAGAGAAGGAATCAGTTATGGTGTTGTGAAAATGAATATCGATACAGATTTACAATTTGCATTTACAGAGGGTGTAAGAGATTACGTTGAATCAAAAATAGAATATATACGCACTCAAATTGGGAATCCTGACGGAGATGATATTCCAAATAAAAAATATTATGACCCTCGTAAATGGTTGAGAGAAGGAGAGTTAACATTTAACAAAAGATTGGAACAGTGTTTCGCTGATTTAAAAAACGTGAACACTTTATAATTTAAAAAAGAGAAATATGAGTTGGTTTAAACGAAAAAAGGAAGGAATTACTACTTCTACGAGTGAGAAGAAAGAAACACCTGAAGGTTTATGGTTACATTGTTCCAACTGTAAAACATTATATACTACAGATGATTTTGCAATGAAAAATTTTGTTTGCGACCGCTGTAATCATCATGAACGTATTGGTTCTGAAGAGTATTTTCATATCATTTTTGATAAAGGACAGTACACTGAGTTGGATGAAGATTTGAATTCTGGAGATCCTTTAAATTTTGAAGACACAAAAAAATACACCGATAGAATTGTTGCAACTCAAAAAACAACAGGCTTAAAAGATGCAATTCGAACAGCAAAAGGAAAGTTGGACGGAATGGATTTCGTAATCGCTGCAATGGATTTTTCGTTTATTGGAGGTTCAATGGGCTCTGTTATGGGCGAAAAAATCGCTAGAGCAATAGATGAGGCAATCAAAATCAACGCTCCTTTTATGATTATTTCGAAATCAGGTGGTGCACGAATGATGGAGGCTGGTTATTCATTGATGCAAATGGCAAAAGTTTCAGGGAAATTAGGGCAGTTAGCAGAAGCAAAATTGCCTTATATTTCGTATTTAACTGATCCAACTACAGGTGGAGTTACAGCTTCATTTGCTATGTTAGGAGACATTAATATCGCCGAACCAGGTGCTTTGATAGGTTTTGCAGGACCAAGAGTTGTTAAAGAAACAATCGGACGCGATTTACCAGATGGGTTTCAGACATCCGAATTTCTGTTGGAACATGGTTTTTTAGATTATATTATTGATAGGACAGAAATTCGTAATCGATTAGCATTATCACTAAAAATGTTTATTTAATAAAAAGGATAATTTTCTTTTTCATAATAAATAGTTGATTTAAAATGCAATCATAGTTAACCAAATTCTATTATAAAATATCCGATAATTTCAAAAAAAAAGGATGTTAGTTTAAAACTAACACCCTTTTTTTTTGTGTTTATAAATCTTACTTAATTTTAATCTTTTTAGTTAAATCAACCAATAATGGAGAAGCAACTAAGATTGAAGAGTATGTACCTACAACTATACCGATTAATAAAGCAAAGATAAATCCTTTAATTGCAGCACCACCGAACATGAAGATGATAAGCAATACTATAAATGTTGTAAAGGAAGTATTCAATGTTCTAGATAATGTTGAGTTCATTGCACCATTAATTTCAGTATGGAAATCTGCATCTTTTTTCCAAGATAAATCTTCACGTATTCTATCAAATACAACCACGGTGTCATTGATTGAGTAACCGATTACAGTTAAAATAGCTGCTATGAATGCTTGATCAATATCCATATTAAAAGGAAGAATTCCATTGAATATAGCAAACAAACCTAAAACAATCACAACATCATGTCCTAAAGCTAAAATTGCAGAAAATGAATATTGCCAAGAACCAAAACGTAAAAGTATGTAGGCAAAGATTATTATTAAGGATAGAATAATCGCAATACTTGAAGAAGTGATTAGTTCATTTGAAACAGTTGAAGAGACGAATCTAGATTCTGGTTCTATTTGGTAGTTTCCTAATTTAGATTTACAGTTTTCTAAACCTTCTATTAATTTAGATTTAACCTTATCATTAGCCGTTTCATCTGATTGCATAAAGTTCGTAGTTACTTCGACGTTGTAACTTGTTTTCTTAGTTTTAACATCAACTGAGGCACCTTTCATTGATTTACCCAGGTTTCCCTTAATAAATTCAATATTGTTGTCAGCTGATTTTTCAAACTTCACTTGATAGGTACGACCTCCAGAGAATTCAACAGAAGGAGTTAAACCTTTAGTAAATAATGCAACCAAAGATAAAACTACTAAAACTCCAGAAATGGAATATGCTATTTTTCTTTTACTTAAAAAATTGATATTTAAGTTTTTGAATGCATTTTTAGTTAATGAAGTATCAAAAGTAATTTTTTGATTTTTGTTTAACATCCAAGTAAATACTAATCTTGATATAACCAAAGCTGAGAATACAGAAGTAAAAATACCTATGATTAAAGTTGTAGCAAATGATTCAATTGGACCGGAACCAAAAATTTTGAGAACGATAGCTGTTAATAGCGTTGTAACGT
Source organism: Chitinophaga pinensis (assembly GCA_945863605.1). Classification (GTDB taxonomy): domain Bacteria; phylum Bacteroidota; class Bacteroidia; order Flavobacteriales_D; family Crocinitomicaceae; genus UBA952. Next base: position 11,385 of record CAMAZP010000040.1, on the reverse strand, counting down.
TCGCATCGATGATTGAAGATAATGCTTTTTGGAAACCAGTATCGATTGCCATATTCATCTCTTTTCCTGCGGCTAGTTCTTCACGAATACGTTCAAAGATAAGTACGTTTGCATCCACCGCCATACCAATTGTCAAAACGATACCTGCGATACCAGCTAAAGTCAATACAGCACCAAATGAACCTAATGACCCAAATATGAAAATAATGTTTGCTAATAAAGCGATATCAGCAACTAAACCTGCTTTTCCGTAGTAAAAGAACATATATAAAAATACCAATACTAAAGAGATTCCAAAGGATATCAAACCTGAGCGCGTATTTTCCGCACCAATTGTTGGACCAACTTTCATTTGCTCTTTAATGACACATGGCGCAGGTAAAGCACCACCGTTGAGTAAACCAGCTAAATCTTGGGCTTCTTCAAATGTAAATGAACCAGAAATTTGTGTGTTTCCTGTCGTAATTGGGTTAATAACTCTTGGTGCACTGTAAACCACTTTATCCATGGTAATTGCAACTACACGACCAACGTTTTCAGAGGTCATTCTTCCCCATTCATCAGAACCTTCAGCAGTCATTTCCAGGTCAACAGTAATTTTACCATCTCTTTGATCGTATCCGGTTGATGCTTTTGATATATGTTCTCCATTTACGCGTGCTTTACCTGACTCAGGTACTTTACAAGCATAGAGAAAGTAAGCTGTTTTAGATGATTTTTCATCAATTTTTTCAGGGTTTGCAGACCACATAAACTCAATATCTGGAGGAAGCACTGCAACTATATCTTTTCTTCTTAATAAATTAGTAACTTCAATCTTGTTTTTAGAATCCACGTACCCTACAGCATAATCACCAACAGGAGTAATTAATTCAGCTAAACCTTTTTTGTTGTCTGTCAAAGAACTTAATGTTAAATCTTCGGTTTTGTTCACATTACCAAGAGTATCTTTGTTAGCTGTTGAATCTTCAATAGCTATGACTTCTTTTTCTTTAGAAAGTCTACTAGCTTCTAGCCATTGAACTTGGAATTGGTTAGGCATAAATGTTTCAAAGAATTCAAGATTAGCTGTGGATGATAATTTTTCACCTACTGTTTTTTCATCTTGAACACCTGGAAGCTCGATGTAAAGTCTATTAGTTGCCGGATCCTTTTGAATATTAGGTTGTGCAACACCGAATTGATTTATGCGACGACTCATAATTTGTTCAACACCATCCATTGATGAGGAAATCAATTTTCTAAAATAATTTTCAACGTCAGCATCAGTTGACTTGATGCCAATAGATTCTCCTTTTAGGATATAATTTAAAGGTAAACCACCATTTTGAGTTCTGTAAGCATCAATAAAAAGTGATAGAAAATCTCCACCATTTTTTTTATAAGCTGCTAGTGCTGCATCGTGTGCTTTCTTAAATTTTAGATCTTTAGGGTTTTTAGCATGACTTTCAATTAAGTCAGGAATAGAGATTTCTAGTGTAACACTCATACCACCAACTAAATCCAAACCAAAGGCTAAAGATCTTTTCTTTACCTCAGAGAATGTTGAACCAATTAATGGATAGACTGGTTTGTCACCTTTTTCTCTTAAAATTTCATTGATAAAAGCTGCCTTAGCTAAATCATAATCTTCTGGACTTTTAAAGTCAACATAAGTGTTGTTTGGTAACAGCGCTGGTTGATTAGTTGTTTTGACTTGCTCTTTTAGCTGATTTACTTTCAGCACTGCCTCTTTCTCTGCTTTTTTCTCGACGTTACTTGCTACCCAAGTAAATGACAATTGATAAACACAAACAACTGTCAATAAGATAGTTAGAAACCAAAAAAATCCTTTTAAACGCATTTCTTGAATATTTGAATTTGAATTAAGGGTGCAAATATAGAATTTACGTTTCGTAAAATCAACATTCATAGTATTTATTAAAGAAATACTTTGATTTAGTTCTGGTAATTACTTTAAATGTTTAGAAAAATCAAGCATTTTTGAAACGAAATTCTCCCAACTATTTTCTTTGTTGTATTGTTGAATATTTTTAGCGAATTCGTTAGGATTATAAATCTCATAGAAGTTTTTAATCTGTTTAAGTAGTGCTTTTTCATCTACCTCTTCAGCAATTAAACCCGTTATTCCGTGAGCAATTGTTTCTGCTAATCCACCAACATTTGTTGAAATAACTGGAACTTCAAAATGATAAGAAATATTGGTAATTCCACTTTGAGTGGCCGAACGATAAGGAAGAACACAAACATCAGCAGCAGAGAAAAAGTTAGTAACTTCTGAGTCATCAATGTATCGATTATATAACTTAACTTTTTTGTCTAACTTTTTTTCTTTGATGATATTTTCATATTTTTCGAATCTTCCATAAACTTCTCCTGCAATTAATAAAGTATAACTATCATCAAGATATTGAATGGTGTTTAATAAAATATCCAACCCTTTGTAGTCACGAATAATTCCGAAAAAGAGGAGTACCTTTTTATTAATGCAATCTGAAATCCCTAATTTTTGTAGAGCTTCGTTTTTTGAAATTTTCTCTCCAAAGTGATTGTATATTGGATGAGGAATTAAAATGTGTTTTGCTTTTGGTAAGTAGAACAGTAAATCTTTTTGAACTTGTTCAGACATTACGATAAATCCATCATTTCGATTTAAGAAAAAACGGTTAAATGCATCATCAAAAAAACGTCTTTCGTGAGGTATAACGTTGTCAAGAATCGCTAAACGAATTGTTTTTTTGTTTTGATTACCTAAAATCCACCCAAAACTTGGTGCAAAAAACGACATCCAATAACGTGAAACAATCAAATCAGGTTGAAGATTTCTTATTTTTCGAGCTGTTGAAAAGTAAGTAAATGGATTGATAGAATCTATCCAACGCTTTGCAGGAATTTTATCAGCAGTGTCCTCAGAGCTAACCAGTTGAGTTTTTCCCGGAAAAAGAATTTTTGGATATTGACGAGTAAAAGTAACTGCTTCAACATCGTGTTTTTTTTCTGCCTCTCTAAATAAATGTGCGCTAAATTGTGCAATTCCTCCTCGAAAAGGATAAAATGTAGAGAGGAAAACTATTTTCATGCAAAGTCCGGGTTTTAAATAATGTTTACTATAAAATGGCTTTAATTCCAGGAAGTTCTTTTCCTTCAAAATATTCCAAAAGAGCGCCACCTCCTGTACTAACGTGACTTACAGCATCTGCAAATCCAAATTTTTGAACTGCAGCTGCACTATCGCCACCACCAATTAAACTATAAGCTCCAGCTTTTGTTGCTTCGGCAACTACTTCAGCAATAGCTAGGGTACCGTTTGCAAATGCTTCCATTTCAAAGACACCCATAGGTCCATTCCAAAGAATTGTTTTACTATTTAATACTACTTCTTTAAAAATTGAAGCCGCTTCATTTCCAATATCTAAGCCCATCCAACCTGATGGAATTGTATTGCTCGCTGCATTTTCAGTGGCTGCATCTGGTGCGAATTTATCGGCAATAGTTGAATCAACGGGTAGATAGATGTTTACACCTTTTTCTTTTGCTTTTTCTAAAATTTCAAGACACGTTTCAAATCTTTCTTCTTCACACAAAGAATTTCCTATTTCTCCTCCTTGTGCTTTAAAAAATGTATAGGCCATTCCTCCACCAATGATGATATTATCGGCAACGTTTAATAAATTTTCAACAATTAAAACTTTATCTGAAACTTTTGCCCCGCCGACGATTGCAGTAAAAGGTCGCTCTGTTTTTTCCATTACTTTTCGAGCGCTTTCAATTTCAGCATCCATTAAAAAGCCAGCCATTTTATCAGTTGGAAAGAAACTTGCAATTTGTGTCGTACTTGCGTGTGCGCGGTGAGCTGTTCCGAACGCATCGTTTACATAACAATCACCAAGATCGGCTAATTTACGAGCGAAATCAATATCACCTTTCGTCTCTTCTTTATAGAATCTAACGTTCTCTAACACTAAAATTTCTCCAACTTTTAAAGCTTTACTTTTCTCAATTGCTTCTGCACCAATACAGTCATTAGCGAATAGTACATTTGTTCCGACTAGTTCAGCAATGCGCGCTGTGATATGACGTAAAGAAAACTTATCCTCTGGTCCCTCTTTTGGTCTGCCTAAATGTGACATTACAATTAAACTTCCTCCGCCTTTTAGGATATGAAGCATTGTCGGAAGTACTGCGCGTATTCGTTTATCGTCTGTAATTGCAAGCGTTTCTTTATCTAAAGGAACATTAAAGTCCACACGGATTAATACTTTTTTTCCGTTAAAGTCGTAGGATTTGAAGTCAGTCATTGGAATAATTTGCAGCAAAACTAACGAAACCTTTCTAATTATCAATTCTACTTTTTGGTCAAATTAACTTGTTAAATGAAATAATTTAAGCAGTTTTGTGCAAAATACTGAAAAATGAATAAAATCGTCTACGCACTATTTTTTGTGCTTGTCTTGTTAAGCTGTAAATCTGATAAAACAGTTGCTGAGGAGTTTCCTATTGAAGGTGAATATTTAGGTGAAGAAAATTACGAGGGAGAAGAATATTTAGGTGATGATCAGGAATATTATGATGAAGAAGGAGATTATTATGGAGAGGAACCGAAAGTAAGAGGGATTTATAACCCGTCAAGAACGCTTTTAACAGACTTAATTCACACGAAATTAGAGGTGAATTTTGATTGGAAAAAATCAAGAATGAATGGTAGAGCTACAATTACTGCAAAGCAACATTTTTATGCTTCTGATAGCTTTATTTTAGATGCCAAAGGAATGGATATTTTAAAGGTTGAGATGAATGGGAAAGCTCTTGCATACAGTTATACTGATTCTTTGAAATTGAGAATTAAATTGAATAAAGTTTTCACACGAGAAGAAAAATTCACAGTTGTGATTGATTACGTATCTAAACCGGACGAACGTTCAACTGGAGGAAGTGCAGCTATCACTTCGGATAAAGGCTTGTATTTTATTAATCCTAAAGGAGAAATAAAAAGTAAAATACCACAAATTTGGACACAAGGAGAAACAGAAGCAAATTCAGTTTGGTTTCCAACGATTGATTCACCAAATGCAAAAACAACTCAAGAATTATATATAACTGTAGAAGATAAATATTTGACACTTTCAAATGGTAAAATGATTTCTTCTATTAAAAATTCAAATGGAACACGAACGGATTATTGGAAACAAGATTTACCTCATGCACCTTATTTATTTATGATGGCTGTAGGTGAATTTAAAGTTGTAAAAGATAGTTATACTCGTCCTGATGGAACTAAAATGGATGTAAATTATTATGTAGAACCAGAATTTGAACCAAATGCAAAAGCAATTTTTGGTGAAACTCCAGCAATGATTAAATTTTTCTCTCAGAAATTAGGAGTTGAATACCCTTGGGACAAATACAGTCAAATCGTTGTTAGAGATTATGTTTCAGGTGCTATGGAAAACACTGGAGCTGTAATTTTTGGTGATTATGTTTACAAAACAGATCGTGAATTGATGGATGCAAACGACCAATCAACAATTGCTCACGAGTTGTTCCACCATTGGTTTGGAGATTTAGTTACGTGTGAATCTTGGGCTAATTTACCATTGAATGAATCATTTGCGAATTACTCTCAATATTTGTGGGATGAACATAGGTATGGAATAGATGAGGCAGATTATCAAGCAGAGCAGGAAGCAAACGGTTATTTTAACAGTGGAATGCAACAAGGCTACCATGATTTAATCTGGTTTGCACATTACGACAAAGAGGATATGTTTGATGGTCATTCCTATAATAAAGGAGGGAGAATTTTACATATGTTGAGAAATTATTTAGGTGATGATGCATTTTTTAAAGGTTTAAATAACTATTTGACAACTAATAAATACAAGGCAGCAGAGGTTCATAATCTTAGAATGGCTTTTGAAGAGGTTTCAGGTGAAGACTTAAACTGGTTTTTTAATCAGTGGTTTTTAAGTAAAGGACATCCAATTGTTTTTACAACTCAATCAATTAATACTGAAAATAAAACAGTTACAATTGCAACTAAGCAAAAACAAGCTACAGATGATTTTCCGATTTATAAATTACCTGTGACTTTTGCTATTTGGGATGGAAACGGTAAAAGATCTGAAAAAGTAATTATTGATAGTATCGATCAATCATTCACATTTAATTATACTGGAGAATTGAAAAACGTCTTGTTTGATGAAAATCAAGTTCTTTTAGGTAAGTTTTATGAAGATAAACCAGAAAGTCAATTTGTACATCAATATTATAATTCTCCACGATATATGGCGAGAATGACTGCATTGAAAAGAACAATGCGCGTAAAAGGTTCAGAAATAAGCAAATTAATGTATGACGCAATGAACGACCCTTTCTGGGCAATTCGTCAAGCAGCAGTTGAAAATTATGCTAAAGTAAATGAAAAATTAGAAGAAAAGTATTTACTTAAAATTAAGGATATTGCTCAAAATGATGCAAAATCTCAAACTAGATCAACAGCAATTAACAGCTTAAGTTCTTTAAGTAAAGAAGACGCAACTGTTTTCTTAAAAGAAGTTTTGGCTAAAGAAAAATCTTTTCTTGTGATAGCTTCTGCTTTACAGTCATTAATGGCAGTAAATCCTGATGATGCTTTAACTTTTGCCAGAAATATGGAGAAAGAAAACATGAAAAGTACCAACGTTGCAATAGCTGAAATTTACACTCAAAAAGGAGAAGCTCAAGATTACCAATTCTTCGAAAGAGTAATGAAAAGTGGAACTTTAAAAGGGTATGATGAATTAAGAGTAATGTTTAATTATGCAGTTTACGTGGTAAAAATGGACATTGAACTTCAAGAAAAGTCACACAATATGTTTGTGTACTTAAATGAAAACGGCAATAATTATACTAAAATGTACCTTTCTCGAGCAGTTGATTATACAATGACAGCGTTCATTGAAAAAGTTAATGCTTTGGATGCTGAAATTACAGAGTTAGAGGCAACAAAAGCATTTGGACAAGCAGATGACAAGAAAAGATTGAAACAACGCTACGAAGACTTAATTGCAAACTTAACACTACTTATAGGTTATGATGGAGGTTATTAATCATATATTTTAGGAATTGAGAGGCGAACTTATTCGGTTCGCCTTTCTTATAACTTTAAATACGATTCTTGATTCGGATATTATACATCTCAATCTGTTGCTAAGCAATCCTTCCCCAATTTGGTTTTTTCTTCAAGATTGTTCGAATTGCTTCTTTCAACGATTGATGTTCAGGAAGTAAAAATTGAGGGTCTTTTTCTAAAAGTTTTTTTGCTGCTTCTCTAGCTATTGTAACGATTTGTCCATCGCGAGCAAGGTTTGAAATTTTTAAATCTAATACCCCACTTTGTTGTGTTCCCATCAAATCTCCAGGTCCTCGCAATTGCAAGTCCACTTCTGAAATTTCAAATCCATCATTACTTTGAACCATGGTTTCCATTCGCTTCATTGATTCTTTTGAAATCTTGTCGCCAGTCATCAAAATACAATATGATTTTTCCGCACCACGTCCAACACGGCCTCTTAATTGATGCAATTGTGATAATCCAAATCGTTCAGCACTTTCAATGACCATCACGGATGCATTCGGAACATTCACACCTACTTCAATAACAGTTGTTGCTACCATTATATTTGTTTCACCTTTAATGAATCGTTGCATTTCAAAATCTTTGTCCTCAGGTCGCATTTGTCCGTGAACGATACTAACTTGATAGTGAGGCATTGGAAAAGAACGAGAAATCGCTTCATAACCATCCATCAAGTTATTGAAATCAAGTGTTTCTGATTCATTGATAAGTGGATAAACTATGTAAATCTGCCTGCCAAGTGCAATTTGTTCCTTCATAAATCCAAATAAACGAACGCGATAACTTTCAAATTTATGAATCGTTGAGATTGGTTTTCTTCCCGGTGGCAGTTCGTCAATAACTGAAACATCTAGATCGCCATAAAAGGTCATTGCAAGCGTTCTTGGAATTGGTGTTGCAGTCATAATTAATACATGCGGTGGATTGACGTTTTTGCGCCACATTTTTGCTCGTTGCGCCACACCGAAACGATGTTGTTCGTCAATAACAACAATACCAAGATTTTTGAATTGTACGACATCTTCCAATAAAGCGTGCGTTCCAACTAAAATATCCATTTCACCATTCATTAGTTGCTCGTGAATGATTACCCGCTCTTTCTTTTTCACAGAACCAGTAAGTAAGCCAACCTGAATATTTATTTGTCCTAAGAAATCTTTGATGGCAATAAAATGTTGATTAGCAAGTATTTCAGTTGGTGCCATAATCGCAGTTTGAAAGCCGTTGCCAATTCCAATGAGCATTGTCAACAAGGCGACCAATGTTTTCCCACTTCCTACATCTCCTTGTAACAAACGATTCATGTGTTTGCCTGTCAAGAAATCTTTTCGTATTTCTTTGATCACACGTTTTTGAGCATTAGTCAGTTGAAAAGGCAGGTGATTTTCATAAAATTCTGTAAATTGAATTCCAACTTCATTGAAGACATAGCCTTTGAGTTTTTTACCCGTATTTTCTTTTCGAAGCAGCATTTCCAATTGTAAGAAAAACAATTCTTCAAACTTTAATCGAAAGCGTGCTTTGGAAGCAATCTGTTCTGAATCGGGTAAATGGATCGCAAAGAGGGCGGCTTCTCTCGAGATTAAATGATGTTCTTGTATTATCCAATTGGGTAAGTTTTCGCTTAGTTTCCCTTGTAATTGTGGTAATAAAGCGCCAACAAGTTTTTCAATTCCTTTCGAGTGTAAACCTTTTGCATTTAGTTTTTCGGTGCTGTTATAAAATGCTTGAAGCCCTGATTTATTAGTAAGTTCTGAAAGTAAAGTTAATTCTGGATGTGGGATATTCCACGAGCTACCATAGATTTTAGCACGCCCAAAAACTTGGTATTCTGTGTTTAATTTTAGATTTGGTTTGATCCACTGGAAACCTTGAAACCAGACTAAATCAATTGAACCAGTTTCGTCTGAAAAGCGCGCGAACATTTTTTTGGTGCGTCCAGTTCCTATTTCTTTGATTGATTGTATAACACCTTTGATTTGGACATAATTATCGACGTAGGGTAAATCTTTGATTTGGTGGTAAGTCGAGCGATCTAAATACCGAAAAGGATAATGTTGTAGTAAATCGTTAAAAGTAAAAATTCCCAATTCTGTTTGCATTAATGCTGCTCTTTGAGGTCCAACGCCTTTTAGAAATTCTATTGGAGTATCGAGGAGGGATTGCATTTTGGATGTTGGAACTTTAGGATATTAAGACTTTATGAGAAAATGAGAAAATGAGGAATGAGAGAATGAGGATGAGAGAATGAGGAATGAGAGAATGAGGAATGAGATTATGAGGAATGAGTGAATGAGAAAATGATTTTATGAGTGAATAAGAAATGAATGAATGACTTAATTCAATTGAAACCAGCAAACGATTAACTTCGATAGCCTCAGTAAAAAGTTATAATTCTTAATTCTTCATTCTTCATTCTAAATTCATTTCCAAACTCCCATTTTATTAAACTTCTCAATTCGTTGATTCACGCGTTCATTTGGTTCGATTTCGTTTAATTCTTTGATGTAAGATTTGATTTTCTTTTTTAGGATTTTAAACATTTCGTCTTGGCTTCTGTGAGCACCGTTGATAGGTTCAGCTACAACATCATCTACCAAATGGTTTTTTCGCATATCTGTCGAAGTCAATTTTAAAGCATCAGCAGCCTTCTCTTTAAAGTCCCAAGAACGCCATAATATTGATGAACAAGACTCTGGAGAAATTACGGAATACCAAGTATTTTCAAGCATTACAACTTTGTCTCCTACACCAATTCCTAAAGCACCACCAGAGGCACCTTCGCCAATAATAATACAAATTACAGGAACTTTCAAACGCATCATTTCAAAGATATTTCTAGCAATTGCTTCACCTTGTCCTCTTTCTTCTGCCTCTAAACCAGGGTATGCTCCAGGAGTATCGATAAAAGTTACAATTGGTTTATTGAATTTTTCAGCCAATTTCATCAATCGCAAAGCTTTTCTGTATCCTTCAGGATTTGCCATTCCGAAGTTTCTGTATTGACGCATTTTCGTGTTGATACCTTTTTGTTGTCCGATGAACATTACGCTTTTACCATCAATCAACCCAAAACCACCAACCATTGCTTTGTCGTCTTTTACGCTTCTGTCGCCGTGCAATTCGATGAAGTTTCCTTCTGTTATCGCGTTGATATACGCTAACGTGTATGGTCTGTCTGGGTGTCTTGATAATTGAACACGTTGCCAAGGAGTAAGGTTTGAAAAAACCTCTTTTGTTTTTTCACTTAACTTACGTTGTAATTCTGTGATTTTATCACTCATATCTATTTCAGTTGTTTCACCGATTTCAATTGTTTGTGTGATTTGGTCTTCTAACGCTTTTAAAGGTTCTTCAAAATCTAAGTAAGTTGCCATATTTAATATAATTGGGATTACAAATTTATTAAAATAGGTTGATTTTTTTCAATTATTAAGACAGATAGTGGGTCAATTTTATTTCCGAACTTCAATTAAGGGAAAACCCTTAATACTTTATCATTAACATACAGTTAACTTTTTATGAATAATTTAATGAAAAGAGGTGGGTACTTTTGTGCAAAATTTAAAAATCACATGAAATTTACATTTATTTTAATAGGTTTTGTAAATCTATTTAGTTCACTCTATAGTTTTTCACAAACATATGCCACAGAAGAATTGCGACTTCAATCTGAGCGACATATAGCTGAAAAAAACATGAAACTGGGGATTTCACAAAACAGAATACCGAGTATTGAACATGTAATTACAGGGGATTCGTTGAAAATCAATCAAGAAGAAAAGCTTGCACTCTTTGATATGAAAAAGATAGAAGGGTATTATAAACTTGTAGATGTTAAAGCCATTAACAGTGATTCAAACTATTCAGAAGATGAATTGAACCGATTTTCAGATGAAGCTAATTCAGATTATAGTATGTTTCATTTTGCAATTTCCAACGATCTATTAACTATGTGTTTTATTAGTAGAAATGATTTATCCAAATACAAAGTCAATCAATTGGAAATTGTAGATAATGAGTTAATCGTAAAAGACTGTAAGGCTTGTGAAGATAGTAAATATAAAATTATCTTACTCAGCAATGAACAATTGACACTTGAACTCAAACCTCAGGATGAATGGCAAAAATTTACTTATCATTTAAACTTTAAAAAATACTAGTTATGAAATACTACATATTCACATTTTTATTTATTGGTTTAAATCTAAATTTGTTTGCTCAAAATGCAAACATTAGTTACGAAGTAAGAGTAAATAGTGGTAATA
>CAMAZP010000039.1 GCA_945863605.1 Chitinophaga pinensis | reverse complement strand
ATATTTTGAATCATTTTCCAATGCCCTATCTTGATTTTCTACCCAACTTCTTTTGTTTCCCCTAAAACCCTTTTGGCGAAATTTGGGAAACGCATTTGATTCAGAGACTTTGTAAAGTATTTCATATTTTCCGAAATATCTCACCGAGGGCAATATGAAATCATAAAGATTGAAATTTTCTGTTTCTATCAAAGTATTGAAATACCTTGAATTTTGGAACATGTAGGGCAAAAATTGATCACTATTATATAGTTTGTCCTTTTTTTCAAAAGTGAAAACATCCAAAGAAAAAACAATTAATTTTGGTTTTATATTATTCTCAAAATATTCTTGATGCCTCAAGTATTGAATGTCAAAATTTTGACCATCAACACCAAAATTATAGGTATTCAGTCCAGTTCTATTTTTTAATATTTCAGGATTAAAATGAACCCAAGCTCTTGAAGAACCATAAATGGCCAAATCAGCTTTTATGTCGCCTTTATAAATATCTGACCAAACCTCAAACTCGCCTTCATTTAAATTTGTACTTTCAAGTTTTTTAGAAAACACAATATCAAAAAGCACCATAAAGACGACAATTGGAATAAAAAACTTAATTAACCGAAGAACAAAATGCCGCATATCAAAATTGAAAATATATAAATTCTTCGGTTTGTCCACCGAATATAAAAATCAAAATTAAAAGTAGGTAGTAAAACCCAATTCTAAAGTAAAAACCTCTTTTTAGTCCAATATGTTGAAGTGCAAACTTGCTTTCTCTTCCGCTCCACTCCACTAAAATAAAGAATAGTAGTAAAGCAAATACTGTTAATCCAATTTCATAGTTGATTAAATTATATAATTCGATAAATGAAGAATATAAAATTGAACTGCTAAAAATCTTTTTTACAATTTCAAATGCCATTTCAACGGAGGATGAGCGGAAAAATATCCAAGCCAAAACAACTAGGCAAAAGGTGAATAAAATTTTAACGAGATCAGAAAAACTTGGTAGGACTTTACCTTTGGCTACAATATTTCTATCAGAAACATCCACATTTAAAATAATTAAAGGAAAAATATACAATGCATTTACTAGTCCCCAAATGATAAATGTCCAATTTGCACCATGCCAAAAACCACTTACTAGAAATATTATCATTGTATTTCTGAGCTTTATATACAATCCACCTCTTCCACCACCAAGGGGGATATATACATAATCTCTAAACCATGAAGACAATGAAATATGCCAACGTCTCCAAAATTCTGAAATATTTCTTGAAAAATAAGGAAATGAAAAGTTTTGTAACAATTCAACTCCAAACAACCTTGCAGTTCCTAAAGCAATATCGGAATAGCCCGAAAAATCACCATAAATTTGAAAGGCAAAAAATACTCCTCCTGCAAATAAAGTTAAACCAGAATAATCAGGGTAATGATCAAAAATTAAATTGGCGTGTTTCGCACACTGATCTGCAATTACAACCTTCTTAAATAAACCCCATAATATTTGCCTTAAACCGTCAATGGTTTTTGTATAATCAAATGCGCGTTTTACTTTTATTTGCGGAAGCAAATGTGTGGCTCTTTCAATGGGACCGGCAACTAACAAAGGAAAAAAACTGACAAATAAACTGTAATCTACAATATTTTTTTCTGCTTTGATTTTATCATTATAAATATCAATGACATAAGATAAGCCGTGAAAAGTGTAGAATGAAATTCCCACAGGCAAGACCACGCTAATTGTCCAAGGATGAATCTCAAAACCAAAACTAGACAATAAATCTTGAAATGAATCAACAAAAAAATTGTAATATTTAAATACGCCAAGAAAGCCTAAATTGATAATAATACTGATCCAAAGCCAAGATTTTTTTGCTTCTTTCGTTGTAGCGTTTTCAATTTTTATCCCAGAGAAATAATCCAATGAAATAGAAAAAATTAACAAAAAAAGAAATCTCCAATCCCAACATGCATAGAAAAAATAACTTGCAAGTAAAAGCAATGTATTTTGCACAACCAACTTTTTCATATCTACCAACCAATACATGGTGTAGATAAAAATTAGGAAAACTACAAAATTGATTGAATTGAAAAGCATTTATTTCTACCGTTTTTTTAAAATTTGCTTTGTAATCGGTAAATGATTCAAAAGCATAAATATTTTACTTTTATTTTGCCAATCACGGGGATACTTCAAGAGAAATCGACTTACTTCTACAATTAACTTCTTGGATTCATTGGATTCATGGTAAAAGTTAATTAACTGATGTCGTAGGTTTCGGGTTATTTCTCTTTTAAATTGATTGGATATATTATTTTTGATCAATTCATTACTAAAAATTAATTCCATTGCTACTAATTGTGGAGAAATATAATTTTTAAAATGCCCTTTTGTATTTTCAGGATGAATAATAAAATCAATAGTTGCAAATGGAACTTGGAAAAGTGGAAAACTTGCTACAATGCGTGAAAAAAATTCTACATCTTCATTGACAACAATTTTTGTATTAAACTTTATATCTTTTAAAATTTCTTTGTGAACAGAAACTGTAGATGGTGCGATCTGATTTTTAATCACATATTCAATCAAATTTTCACCATCAGGTGAAGGAAAAATTACTTCCTGTTTTCTATCTGGAAAATTCCAAACCATACCTGTAAAAAACATGGCAACCGGCTCGTTTTCAGAATTTATTTTTTCAAATAATAATTGTAGATGATTGCTTTTCCAATGGTCGTCACTGTCGCAAAAACAGATGTATTTTCCTTTGGCTAAATCAATTCCTTTATTTCTAGAGGCACTTCGCTCTATATTAATCTCATTTTTGTGATATAGTATACGTTCATCATTGAATTGAAGGATAATATGTTCAGTATTATCAACTGAAGCATCATCTATAATGATAATTTCGAAGTCTGAAAAAGTCTGAAAAAGAATACATTCTATAGTTTTACTTATTAAGTGAACACGATTGAATGTGGGAATTATAACTGAAAAAAAAGGTAACAAAAGCATTCAGAGTAGTACTTTATTTGTGACTTAATAAATTATTAACAAATGTGTTTTTAACTTTCCCTTTATTTAACCAAAGTACAACATCAAAATACTTTATACTTTTTTTAAACATTACAGCTCCATCAGTTTCCCAATCAAGTACCAAAACAGATTCGATTGTTTTTCTTCCATTTTTGTCTAGTAAACAGATTTTTTTATTCGTTATAGAATTAAAAGATTCAATTAATAGATCATTTGCACCATCTTTATTACCATCAAATTTTATATATAAATTATCCCAATTAATTCTACTTTTTCTTCTATTCCATTTTTTTAAAGCATCCTCTTCGGATTTATAGTGCATAAACTGAATCTCTATATCATCAATTATACCAACTGGAAAGCGGTTTCCGATTTTTGACATAGTTTTTTCAACTTGTTCATATTTAGAATACTTCTTGAATTTTAATTCTTTATCTAAATACTTTTTGGGATCCTTTAAAAAACTTATATAACAAGGAGCCATTAAGTATAAACCAATAAAAGGGGTATTATATTCAAGTTCAAAATATTTATATAACTCTCCCCCCCAACAATCATTGGAAAACAATGAGAAACTCTTATTTTTAAGTCTCCTTTTATTAATACGTTTAATTACATTAAATACTTTTGATTTGAACAATCTGGTCATTATAACTTTTGATTTTATTCTTTAGTAAAAATAATTGGTTAAAAACTTCTATGTAACCATCTTTCAACTTTTTTATTTCATTAATCTCTCCAATTAATGCCTCATATTTTAATAGTTCATGAAAGTTTTCAGGTTTACTTTTCTTAAAAAAGTTTTTAAAAAACAATAAATTACGCTCTTTCTTACGGTATTTTAGTTTATCTTTCCAAAATGGGTAATTTAACGTTTTATCTGGCATTTCATTATGATTAAAGCAATACTGATAAGCTTGGAGATAAATTCTAGACTTTCCTAAACCACGAAATCTCTTTTTTAAATAGTTTAGATTCATTCTGTCTTCAGGCATAATGTGTTTATATTTAAGTCTATCATCATAAAATAAATCATAGCCTAACCATCGTGTAATTTCAACTAATTCAGAATCATCTCCACCCGAACTTTCCTTTTTATTGCGAAGTTCATTTAACAAGAAGCTATGTTTCAATTGATGGTGAATGGTATCCCATATTTTCTTTTTAAAAATCATACCTGCGCCCCATATAAAAGCAGATTCATCAGCAATCAAACCGCTTTGTTTGGCTTGATGACCACATGCGAAAATATGTTGAAAATGATCAAACCAGATGGGTGCCTCTCCTTCGAACTCTGGCGTCCCATAACTTCCTATTATACCAACACTAGGATTAGCTTTTAGAATTAAATGAGCAATTATACAAAAGTTATTATCTAACAAATTGTCATCATCGCAAATAATAATGTTTTCATATTTTGCAGCGTTGAATGCTTTGACCGAAGCATGAAATTTCCCAGATTTTTTTTCAGTCAATAAATTGAGTGGATAAGGATTTTTAAAACTATTCCAAACCTCTTTAACATAATCGTATGTTCCGTCATTTGAATTATTATCCACTACAATTAATTCTAAAGCAAATAAATCGGTTTTTAGATTTGCTAGATAAGATAGAGACTTTTCAAGCATTTTTTTTCCGTTATATGTACAAACTACAATACTAAACCCCTCCATTTTAATATAGTTTTCGTTTAATTCGATAGTATAAAAAATACAACTTTATAATTGTTAAGTCCTTTTTATAATCGTTATTTTTTTTTATTAAATCCAAATAATATTTGCAAATAAGCGGATCAATAATTGAATTATATTTCCTTTTGCTGTAATTGTTAAATCTTTCGTAAATAGTGATATTTGATTTTTCGAATAACCGTTCTTTGCCGAGCCAATTAATTTGAGAAATGCCATTATTATGTATTCGATAAACACCTAATGTTTCATTAATAAATCCTATTGGGCCTATATCCCCAAGAATGAGCTGTAGTGGCTTGTCGATTGCTTTAAGTCCTTGAACCCAATTTGGGAAAGGATGAGGTAAAAATGATTTTCGAAAAAAAATACTGCAAGTGCCTATAAACCATGGTTTACTTAAAACATCCTCAATAGAATAAACGGATTCAGTTAAGTCTTGAAATAGATATTGTTCCTTATCGTTCTCCCTATCAAATATCATCTTTAACTTATGAAAGCAAAAGGAATATTTTGGATTTTGCTCCAAAAAATCAAATTGCTTTTGAAGTTTTGATGAATCTGTCCAAAAATCATCTCCTTCTATTACGGAAACGTACTTTCCATTTGCTAATTCTAAACACTTTATCCAATTACCGATTACTCCTAATTGTCTTTTTGTGTTGTAATATCTAATTCGATCATCTGTTTCCTCATACTTTAAAGCAATTTTTTCTGTGCTATCCGTCGATAAATCATTAGAAATAATAATTTCAAACGGAAAAGAAGTTTTTTGCATTAAAATACCATGCAAAGCTTGATGAATAAATTTTTCATGATTGTAAGTTATTAGGCATATACTTACTAATGGTTTTTGTTGATTCATCATTTTTTCCATTTACTCTCGAATAAATGTGATTGAGACATAAGTTTTTTTTCCTGTTTTGGGGTCAATAAAAAATGCATTTTTATAATCCCCATGAGTTAGAGCTCTTAACAAATCAATCGTTTCGCCGACACTTTGTATTTTATCTAAATCTATTTCGGATAATGAATTAAAATCCTTTTTTAGATTTAAATTACCTTCATTTTTAGGTTTGTATGCCTTATAATCCCCTGATATCAATTTTGGCAACCATTCATTCAATAAGTTTACCTCAGCTTGTTGCACCCTCTCATATGCAGACAACGAAGTATCCCAAGCATAAACAATCACCTCCCTTTGACAAATTATTGCTCCATGGTCCAACTCTTCATCCATTTCATGTATAGTGGCGCCCAATGGCATTTTATTCAAAATAGAAAATACTTGTGGATACCAACCCCTGTTGTAAGGATTTAAGCCAGGATGAACATTGATACATTTGACTTTTCGAACCAATTCTGAAGGGAAAATTTGTTTGCAATGAATTGAAAAAACCAAATCATAGTTTTCAACAACCTGTGCAAATTCAGTCTTAATGTTCAAAGCAACTGGAATCAATCCATCAATGGTTTGAACTTCAGACAAAGGACTAACTTTCGGACTAAATGCAATGGTGATTAGTTCTTTCGAAAAGCCTTTCGATAAATAGATTGAAATAAATTTTTTAACCAAAAAAAGATTGTCTGAAAGTACAAGGATTCGCTTCATAAACTACACATTTTTCGCTATTAAATTAGATATTAATACAATGTCAGACTCCTCTAAATCTGGATAAAAAGGCAAACATAAAATTCTTGATGAAATATCTTCAGAAATGGGACAAGCTTGATATTCAACATAGGGTAAATTATTCAACGAAGGATAAAAATACCTTCTGCAAAAAATTTGTTCAATTTGTAATTGTGATTTTACCCTTAAAGCAACTTCTTCCGATTCAAACAACACAGGAAAATAGGCATAATTATACCCTTCCAAATCCCTCGTTGTTGGATAGGATACAGGCAAATCTTTCAATTCTTGCTTATATTTTTCAAAAACGAACTTTCGTTTTTCGATAATTTCATCAATCAATGGAAAAACACAAAGTCCCATGGCTGCATGCAATTCAGAAACTTTGGCGTTAATTCCCATTTCTTTGTAATCATCATAAAGATGACCAAACTGGTGAAACAACAATATTTTTTCTTCCAAAGCAGGATCATTACAAACGATTGCTCCGCCTTCAATTGTATGAAAAAGTTTGGTGGCATGAAAACTGCAAATGCTTACATCTCCGTATGAAAAAATCGAATTTCCATCGTAAAAAGAATTGAAAGCATGCGCACCGTCATAAATTACTTTCAAATTGTATTTCTCAGCAATTTCCTGAATTTTTTCGATATTACAAGGAAATCCAAACACATGTGTTGCAATAATTGCAGAAGTATCAGGTGTGATTGCTGCTTCAATTTTATCAGCATCGATACAAAAAGTATTTTCCTCAATGTCAACAAAAACAGGATTACAACCCTCCCATATAATCGCTCCTGTCGTTGCTACATATGAAAATGGTGTTGTAATAATATCACCTTTCAATCCCAAAGCTTTGATGGCAATTTGCAATGCAACCATACCATTATTGACATACAACATATGATTGACATTCAATTTTTGCTTCAATTGTTTCTCTAAATCTAAAGCGTATGCACCTCTATTTGTAAGCCACCGAGTTTCCCAAAGTGGTTTTATTTTTTCACAATACGCTTCAAATGAAGGCAAATATGTTCTTGTTACGTTGATCATAATTATTACTTATTAGTAAAAAACCATTTAATTCTAATCAAAATTCTATTATTACCTAAAAAAATCAAAATTCCACATCTTTTAAAAATCAACTAAGTCTTCCTTTAATCTTTTAATTTAAACTACGATTTTAATGCACCTTTTTTTTCAAAGTTTGCAACTTTAATCCAATCGGCTTGCAAAAAATATGAATAATCAATCTCTTCACTATTCAACCATGTTTCTGGTGTAACAACTATTTTATCATTTGAATTTGCTAACCAAGCTGCCCACCAACTAAAAGTACTGTTTGGAATGATGTGATGTTTACAACTTTTCATTATCCTAAAGTCTTCATAAAAGTCAGGAAAATTATGTACTATAAATTGATGTTCTCCCTCGATTTTTAAATTCTTTTGAACCCATTCATTGTCATCTGAAAAAATATAAAATACAGAATCATTAACTTTTTTTTTAATTAAATCAATTAAAGTATTAAAATAGTTTAAGTCACAAACATTGTGAATTGAATATTTCAAAAAATCACCGCGTCGAACATATAAACAAACTGAATTTTGATTCAAAATTCTATCAATAAGAACCATGTTTTCAAGACTTGGAGGCCTTAACAATTCAAAATCATTAATCAAAACAGATCTAATATCTTTTAAAAAAAAACAGAGGTAAAATAACCTTCAATATATGTTCTAGAATTGATTTTCAAAATATTTTACCAATTCTCAACGATTGGTTAGTAATTGATTATCAAAAGCACGCTGAACTTGCTTAATATATTCATCAATAGGTGGTAGGAAAGATTTAGTTACTTTAATAATTTTTTCCATTCGAATGTATGTCTTAAAAAACCTAGTTCTTTTCCCATCCATGTTCCTAATGGTCTTTCTTCTGGTAGAACATCAAAACTGAGAAAATCTGGTTCTTGGATGTAAGATTTATAGCCATTTTCATTTTTTTGAATAACTAATAAATCTAAATTAAATGTACCTTCATTGAAGAAACCTGCAGGAATTACCATTTTAATGCAATTTGAGTCAATATCAATATTAATTTCTCCAAGAGATAGGGTAGTTAAAATAAAACTTCCTTCCTCATCTTTAAGTTTTATATTAAAATATAAACCATTAATGTCTTTTTCAAGCTTATAATTAAATTCAATAATTATTTCTCTATCCCTGATTATTTCATCATCAAAAGCTTTATTAGAATTTTTAACTCCTACTGAGTATAGATGAAATCCGTCAACTTCATAATTACACAATCTATAATTAAATGAATCTCGCTCACCTCCGTAATATTTTTTCACGACACTGTCAATTGCGCCTTCGATAATTACTTTACCATTTTGTAAAAGAATGCCTTTAGTACACAAACTCTTAACTGCAGCCATATTATGGCTCACAAACAGAACAGTTCTACCTTCTCCACTTACATCTTTCATTTTACCAAGGCACTTTTTTTGAAATTCAGCATCGCCAACAGCGAGCACTTCATCCACAATTAAAATTTCTGGTTCCAAGTGCGCTGCTACAGCAAAAGCCAAACGCACGTACATCCCAGATGAATACCTTTTCACGGGTGTATCAATATATTTTTCAACACCAGAAAACGCCACAATTTCATCAAATTTTGAGCGGATTTCTGATTTAGTCATTCCTAGAATAGCACCATTTAGGAATATATTCTCTCTACCTGTCAATTCTGGATGGAAACCAGTTCCCACCTCCAAAAGTGAAGCTATTCTGCCTTTTATTTTTATGTTTCCTTTGGTAGGGGAAGTTACTTTTGAAAGGATTTTAAGCAAGGTACTTTTTCCCGCTCCGTTTCTTCCTATAATCCCCAATACTTCACCTTGTTTTACGGAGAAATTGATGTCTTGTAATGCCCAAACATAGTCGTTACTGCCACTGTCTTCTCGGTTATTAAGCCCCGTGATTTTCTCATACGGGTCTTCTTTACCTCGAACGGTTTGCCACCACCTGTTAAAATCATGAGCAATTGAACCTGTTGTGACTTGCCCAAGGCGATATTGTTTATAAAGGTTTTCGACTTTGATTACTTCCATCTTTAAGATTACTTTTTAAGAGTAAATTTTATAATTATTTTAGTTTTGAAAATTAATTGAACTTTACATTTAATAATGACCCAAATTTAAAATGGTTTTCTATTAAAATAATTTTATTGTTTGAGTATCTATTTTATAGTTTTATTCAAAAATTAAGATTTTGCATTTCAAATTCTAATTCCATTAAACAGTATCCATGAAGTTTTTTTCTACTCGATTAAAAATTATAACCCCTAATATCAATACAGTTATTGAAAAGACTGATGTATAAATCAAGCCTTGTATATCTAGTTGACCAATTCCAAAAAAAGCATACCTGAAGTTTTCGATGATTGGTGTTAGAGGATTATAGGATAGTATTTTATTTAATTTACCTGAAGTATAGCTCAAAGGATAAATAATAGGTGTTGCATACATTAGCAATTGAATACCAAAAGTCAGTAAGAAACTCAAATCTCTATATTTGGTAGTTAAGGCAGAAAAAATGATCCCTAAGCCCAACCCCATAATAGCCATCAAAATTATCAAAATAGGCAAAAACAAGATAGTTTCATTGATACTAATTTGCGCACCATGAAAATAAACACGGTAAAGTGCAATTCCGGCGAATAGTAAAACTTGAATTCCAAGTTTAATTAAACTGGAAATGACAATTGAAATAGGTGTAGCCAAACGTGGGAAATATACTTTACCAAAAATCCCAGCATTAGCAACAAACGTATTTGACGTTTTACTGAAACAATCTGAAAAATAGTTCCATAATGTAATCCCAGATAAATAAAACAAAATAGGATCTACATTATCAGTTGGTATTTTGGCAATTTTACTGAAAACAAAGTAAAACGTAATGGTGGTGAATAAGGGTTGAATAAACAACCACAAAGGACCTAAAACTGTTTGCTTATAAACTGACACAAAATCTCTTCTCACAAAAAGCATAATTAAATCTCGGTATCTCCAAAGTTCTTTCAAATTCACATCTAATAGTGAACGTTTCGGCTCAATAACCTCCGTCCAGCCTTCATTTTTATTTGTATTATCGTGCAACATTATCTTCTTGATTTTTACTTCTTAATAGTAATTGTTAGTCCCAATGAATTAAGCACTAAAACAATTGAATTATTTTTGATATACCTAATCTCTCCCTCGAAACCTTTAAATATACCATTATCTATTTTAACTAATTCTCCAACTTTCGCCTCGGGAATTTCAATATCTTTTAATTCCGTTTTTAAAGCTTGTATTTCTTCATCTCGAACTATTGCCGGTTTACCTAACCAAAAAATAAAGTTCATTACACCTATATCCTTTAGAACTTCACGCCTTTCGTTTTCAGTTACTTTAACGAAAACATAGGATGGAATGAGTGGTAACTCGACTTTTTTCTTCCTATCACTCCAAATTCTTAAAGTTTTATAGGTCGGACAGAAAGCTTCAATTCCAGTTTTATTTAATCGCTCTTCGATTTTTTTTTCTGCGCGTGGTTTTGTATAAACTGCTAACCAACTTCTATCAGCAATTGATCCCATCAGCTTTCAAAAATTAAAACATATTCCTCAAAGTCAAAATCTTTTGCTTTGGCTTCTGAATCAGTGTAGATAACAAACCCTATTTTTTTTGAAAGAGCCACTTGAAGTTTTTCAATAGTTTCTATCAAATACATCTTATTGATTTCACCAACAAGTACTATATCAATAATATCTGTTGAAAGCCCTTTTGCAAGGGAACCAGTCAAATAAATTTTATTTATATTTCCCAAACCCCGAATCACATTTTTAATGATTTCATCTACTCCAACATACTGCTGAATCATCTGTCTAACAGGGACATAAAGTGGGTGTAATTCATTTACTCGAAACATTATCCTATTGGATTCTCGCTCCGATGTTAACATTTTAGCTTCTAAAAGTCTATTCAATTCCAGCCTTACAGCATTTGTTGATTCATCAAGCTCGTTGGACAAAGCTCTAATATGAATCTTCGTTTCGGGATTTAAAAAAAACTTGAGCAGAATTTTAACTCTAGTTTTGGATGTAATAAGTATATCTAGCAAGTTTTTATAAGAATTGTGGAACGAATTTGCATGGCTTCGCCAGGTCAATCACACAAGCAAATTTACATTTTTTCCAGAAATGTACAAGTTTTGTGTGCATTTTTTAATAATTAGTTAATATCCCCAAACCTATTTTATAGCTTTCATTATTTCTAAGGCCTCCGAAGCTGCAAGAATAGCAATTTTCATTTCATCCAAACTTACCATAATCAAATTATCATTCCTGATGCTACCGTATTAAAACTACCTTCCTCTACTAAAATAAAAGAGCCTGTTGTTTTATTTTTTCTGTAAGAATCATAAATAATTGGTTGTGTTGTTTTAATTTTTACTCTACCAATCTCATTCATTTTGAGATTATTTAGGCCTTCTACTCGTTTCAATTCGTTCAAATCCATAACATATACCACTTCTTTAATTAAGCATTTTGCTTCATGGGTTGTATGTCGAATAAAATACTTAGCAGTTAGGTTTAAAGGTTTTGAATCCATCCAACAAATCATTGCATCTAATTCTTGAGAGATATTAGGGGTATTGTTAACTTTTGAAATCAGATTTCCACGACTAATATCTAAATCATCTTCTAGTTCAATTGAAACAGACATTGGTGCAAACGCTTCGTCAACTAAACCATTTGGGCCATGAATAGCAATTACTTTGGAAGTTAAACCACTGGGTAAAGCTACAACCTCGTCATTTTTTCTAACAATTCCAGAAGAAATCCTTCCTGCATAACCTCTGAAGTCATGAAAATCTGCTGATTTAGGTCGGATAACCGTTTGTACTGGAAATCGAAAATCTAACTTATTAAAATCATTTGATACTGGAATGTTTTCTAGAGAATAAAGAAGTGTTGGGCCGTTGTACCAACCCATGTTTTTTGATTTATCAACTACATTATCCCCTAGCAAAGCTGAAATTGGTATAAAGTCAAAATCTTTAATATCTAATTTTGAAGCAAAATCTCTGTAAGATTGAATTATTTCCTCATAAATATCTTCATTAAATTCTACCAAGTCCATTTTGTTTACGCAAACTATAACATGTTGAATTTGAAGTAATGAAGCTAAATAGCTATGTCGTTTAGTTTGTTCAACTACTCCTTTTCTCGCATCTACAAGTATTAGCGCAGCGTTTGCCGTTGAAGCACCCGTAACCATATTTCGCGTATATTGAATATGTCCAGGAGAGTCTGCGATAATAAATTTGCGCTTTGGTGTAGAAAAATACCGATAAGCTACGTCAATAGTAATTCCTTGCTCTCTTTCGTCTTTTAAACCATCCGTTAACAAGGATAAGTCAATAGATTTAAGTCCTCTTCGTTCACTTGTTTTTTCTATTGCTTTTAATTGATCTTCAAATATGCTTTTGGAATCATATAATAATCGACCAATTAATGTGCTTTTTCCATCATCTACACTACCAGCAGTAGTAAATCGGAGCAGTTCTATTTTATTACCTCGCGTCATTTGAATTTATTTATCAAAAATATCCTTCTTTTTTTCTTTCTTCCATAGATGCCTCTGAACGTTGGTCATCTGCTCTATTTCCTCTTTCTGTTTCCCTAGCCATTGATACTTCATTAATTATTTCTTGAAGTGTTATTGCAGTTGACCTGACTGCACCTGTAATCGTTAAATCCCCAATAGTTCTGAATCTCACAATTTCATTTTTTACAACATCATTCGTAAGTGGTTTAATAAATTCTGAATTAGCCAAAATCATATCTTCTCGAATAACGACCTCTCTTTCATGAGAAAAATACAAACTAGGAAGTTCTATTTTTTCTCTTAAAATATAATTCCAAACATCCATCTCTGTCCAATTACTTATTGGAAAAATTCTGAAATGTTCTCCTAGTTGTTTTTTGCCATTAAAAATATTCCACAATTCAGGTCGTTGATTTTTGGGATTCCATTGCCCAAAATCGTCTCTGTGTGAAAAAAAACGTTCTTTTGCTCTCGCCTTTTCCTCATCTCTCCTTGCACCACCTATTGCAGCATCGAATTTATTTTTTTCTATTGATTCAAGAAGGGTTACTGACTGAGCTCTATTACGACTTGCGTTTTGTCCTTTTTCTTCAATGACTTTTCCTTCATCAATTGATTGTTGAACTGAACCAACTAATAAATTGACAGCTAGTTCATTAACTAATTTATCCCTAAAATCAATTGTTTCAATAAAATTATGTCCTGTATCTATGTGTAAAAAAGTAAATGGTATTTTAGAAGGATAGAATGCTTTTTTAGCTAAATGGGCTACCAGAATTGAGTCTTTCCCTCCAGAAAAAAGTAAACATGGATTTTCAAATTGAGCAAAAGTCTCTCTCAGAACAAAAATCGATTCAGATTCTAATTCATCAAGGTGTGTAAAAATGTATGAACTCATAAATTTATTTTATCAATTATTAATTTTGTAGCTTCCTTAATAGATAATTTGGTTGTATTTATGATCAAATTTGGATTTTGAGGTTCTTCAAATGGTGAATCTATTCCTGTAAATTTTTGTATTTCGCCATTTCTAGCTTTTTTATAAAGACCTTTTACATCTCTTTTTTCACACTCTTCAATTGGGCAATTTATAAATACCTCAAAATAATTTTCAACTCCTATAATTTGTTTTGCCATGTCTCTATCGCTCTGGAATGGTGAAATAAAAGAGGCAATAATTACAAATCCAGCATCATTAAAAAGTTTAGAGATTTCAGCTACTCTTCTTATATTTTCTTTTCTATCATTATCTGAAAAAGTTAAATCTGAATTAATACCAATCCTGGTATTATCGCCATCTAAAATAAAAGAATTAATACTTTGACTAAAAAAATAAGTATTTAATTCGTCAGCTATAGTTGATTTTCCTGATCCTGATAATCCAGTAAGCCAAATAACTAAACTACTATGTTTATTTCTTAAAACATAATCAGACTTATTTATCTGAAAGTTTTGTTTGAAAATATTATCCATATTAATTTCTTTTTGGTATTCCAAAGTTGAATTTATACCAAATTCGTTCATGAAAAAAATAAAGAATCATTTTAGTAATAACTTCAAGTCCTCCGATTTTTAATCCTGTCATTGGATTTCCCGTTATGAACCAACCTAATATCATTGTGTCAATTGTTCCAACAATCCTCCAGGTAATTGTCTTAGCAAAATGCCTTTTAACAGTTGGATCAATTATTTTTAATCTATCTATGATCATAATAAATTGTTAACACTTTAAAAATTTTATTTTTCAAACTAAATATATGTATTATTATTTTTAATGTCGATTATTTTATTTAGCAGCGAAAATATTTAACATTATTTTTTCACTATCATTTCACGCAAATTGATTTCTTGATTAAAAAGTATACTAATTAAATGCTGTTTCGTCAAAGAAAGATTTTATCGATTTCAAGTAATATTTACTATCCAGTCATTTCAAAAAATTACTTTTGTATTCACATTATCAAACTTCATGAAAAAGAACCAAATAATATTGCTCAGTTTATTTTTGTTAATCACTGCCTTAATTTACTGGCGTGTGGCTTCCAACAAGAAAAATTCACCAAAAGAAGGGAAAGAGGCACAGACCACTCAATATGTTCCTTTTTCGATTGTGAAAAACCAAAATCGGACTTTAAAACTTTCTTCTTACGGTCAAATTGCTCCCTATACCGAATTAGAGGTTTCATTTGAAGTGCAAGGTCGTTTAGAAAAAGGGGATGGCAGCTTAAAACCTGGAGCAAAATTTGGTTTCAATCAATTACTTTACAAAGTGAATTCTGAAGAGGCTTTTTACACTTTAAGTTCTCGCAAAGCACAACTTTCTAACCTAATTATTGCTATTCTACCTGATATCGAATTGGATTTTTCAAGTGAGAAGAATAAATGGAATAACTTCTTAAATGATATTTCACCAAGTAAAACACTTCCTGATTTTCCGAAGTTTAGCTCAAATAAAGAGAAAATGTTCATCACTGCAAAAGGAATTTTAACGGATTATATGAGCATTAAAAGCCTTGAAGCACGAATGGCAAAATACATTTTCCTTGCTCCTTTTGACGGAACTGTAATTGAAGTATATGCTGAACCGGGAGCAACTGTAAATCCTGGCGTTCGTATCGCTAAAATTGCAAAAACGGGTGATATGGAAGTAAAAGTTCCAATCGCTTTATCGCAATTGAGAGATTTCAAAAAATTAGGTAAAGCAAGTTTTATCGATGCACAAGGTGTTGAAATCGGAACTGGAAACATTGTTCGGATTTCTGAAATTATCAATCAAAAAACACAATCAGTCGACGTTTATTATTCGATTAAAGCAGTTAATGGCGAGCAACTTTTCAGTGGCCAATTTGTAACGGTTGAAATTGATCAAGCTAATACGCAATCGAGTTTCACAATTCCAAGAATGGCAGTGAATGACAATGCTGTTTCGGTTTTGGTCGGTTCTAAACTAGAAAAACGATACATCACTGTTGTTGGTAGTAAACCAGATTCACTTTTTGTAAATGGTTTGAGAAATGGAGAAAAAGTAGTGCTTGAAACGGTAGAAATTTCGAAGCAAATCAAAAAATATTTAGGCGTTAAAAGAGATTAATCAAATGAAGAATTTTATCACATTTTTCGTCAAACGACCTATTTGGGGGAATGCATTTATAGCCTTGATTATCATTTTTGGCTTGTTCGCAATCTTCAATATGAAGCGTTCGTTTTTCCCAGAATTGGACCCCAATACAATCGTTATTTCTGTTTTTTATCCTGGAGCTTCTCCCAAAGAAATGGAAGAAGGGGTTACTATTAAAATTGAACAAGCTGTAAAGGGTTTCTCAGAAATTGAAGAAATCAACTCTACTTCTTCCGAGAATTTTGCGAATGTAACATTGAAAGCTTATCAGGATACTGAAATGGATCAGTTACTGAGCGATGTAGAAAACGCAATTAATTCGATTAACTCGTTTCCGCAAGGTGCTGAAAAACCAACCGTAACTCGCATCAAATCGGGTGGTATGGGAAGTGTGGTTGCTTTCGTTGGAATTTCCTCCAAAAAGAAAAACACCAAACAAATTGACCTTGTCGATTTAGCAACGAAAGTCGAACAAGAATTACTGAATACAAAAGAGATTACTGAAATCGAAAAAACGGGTTTTCCAACAAAAGAAATTGCCATAAATGTTCGCGAACAAGATTTATTGCGCTACGGAATTTCGTTTCAGGAAGTCTCAAATGCCATAAGTTCTAAAAACTTAGATTTAACAACAGGTTTAATTCGTGGCAATTCACAAGAAATGAGCTTGCGTTCCAATGATCGAGGCATTACAGAGGAAGAAATTCAAGAAATTGTTGTTAGAACAAGTCCAAAAGGTGAAATTATTAAGGTAAAAGATGTGGCTGATGTCGTTCTTGGTTACTCTGAAGATTCGCAAGAAACTAAATTCAATGGCTACCCTGCTGTTTCGTTTAGAATTGAAAAAACCTTACAACAAGATATTGCAAAAATCTCCGCTGCTCTCAAAGTTTATCAAGAGAAATTCAATAAAGAACATCCCGATTATAGCTTTGATATTTACTATGAGTTTAACAATATGTTGAACGGACGCATTCAATTATTGACCTCCAATGGAATTTCAGGTTTGATATTGGTGCTCGTTTTTCTTGGTTTGTTCTTAAATGTGAAACTTTCGGGTTGGGTGGCATTCGGAATTCCTTTTGCTTTCTTCGGAATGTTTATTATCGGAACGTTTTATGGGATGACAATCAATATGATTTCCTTGTTCGGAATGATCTTGGTGGTTGGTATTCTTGTGGATGATGGAATTGTGATTGCTGAAAATATTTACTCGCATTTTGAACGTGGGAAAAGTCCACAAAAAGCAGCAATTGACGGAACAATGGAAGTTTTACCTTCCGTTTTTTCTTCTGTATTTACAACGGTTGTGGCATTTTCGCTATTGTTTTTCGTTGAAGGACTGGAAATGATGCGCGAAATGGCATTCGTTGCGATAACTTGTCTTTTGTTCTCATTCCTAGAAGTAATAATTACTTTACCTTCTCATCTTTCTCACCGCAATACCTTGATGGAAGTTGAAAAACCACCTTTTTCATTTCTGAAAGGATTTTTATTTATGGGTGCTGGAATCGTAGTGATTTATCTAGGTGGGATTTTTATGCCGACTGATTATTCTCTTGGTGCATTGTTGTTTCCGCTATTAATTTATGTAATTGGATTTGTACTTTGCTACAAAGGATTCACCAACTCTCCTATTGAAATTACTGTTCGTGGATTCGCAGACAAAGGAATTAAACACGTTCGAGATGTTTGGTATAAAGAAAGTATCAATATGGTTGTTGGAACGAAGCGTAAATGGTATCGTTTTAGTTTCTTTATTCCAATGATTTTTACGGTTGTTGTTTTTACAATGTTATTCAAAGGAACAATTTCATCTACCTTTTTTCCAAATATTCAACCTGATTTTTTCAGTATTGATGTGGCTTATAAACCAGGGGATAACAAAGCTCAAACGAAGCGATTCATTGAAAAAGCAACTCAAATTTTACTAGAAGAAAACAAACGCATACAAGAAGAAAATGGCGATTCTATTATGACGTATTTCACCAGTAATATTGGCTTTTCTCAAAGTTTAGGTCAAGGTGGGAATCACACAGGAGCTTTGAATGTTTTTGTGAGTTTAGAAAAATCAAAAACACCACTTGACACTTTAATGAATCGCATCAATCGTCGATTAAGAGCAATGCCTGAAGGATTATTGGCAACCGATATTTACGTCGGAGGATTTAACCGATTTGGTAAAGAAATTGAGTTTGGTTTGACATCTTCCGATGAAAAAGCGCTTCAAAGTGCCCGAGCTGAAATGAAAAAACAACTTGGACAAATGGACGGTGTCATTAACATCAAAGATAATATGCCTCCTGGAAAAAACGAAGTTAACATACGCTTGAAACCAATGGCAGAAATGTACGGAATTACCAAAGGTGAAATTCTAAATCAAATTCGACAAGGGTTTTTCGGGCAGGAAGCACAACGAGTAATTATTGGTACTGATGAAGTAAAAATCTGGGTGCGCTATCCTTTGGCTGATAGAAATAGTTTGTATGACCTTGAAAATTTGCGTATCAAAAATGCCCAAGGTGCAGCCATTCCTTTAAAAGAAATTTGTGACTTCGAAATTGGTCGAGCACCAGAGAGTTTGAAGCGAAGAAATGGCCAACGCATTGTGAAAATCGACGCGGAATCAACTGATAGAGATAAAGTTGCAAAAATAAACACAGCAATTTTCGACTCATTAGTGCCAAAAATCACCAAGCTCTACCCTACTGTTTCAGCTTTGAAACTTGGACAATTTGAACGCAGTCAAAAAACTGGAGACTCTATGCAGTATGTGATATTAGCTTGTTTGTTTATGATTTTTATGATTCTGACCTTACATTTCAATAATCTATCTCAAGCCTTTTTGATTATGTTGGTGATTCCAGCAGGAATTGGTGGGGCGATTCTTGGTCACGGTTTAGTTGGAATTCCAGTTTCGATTTTATCGGTTTTTGGAATTATTGCCTTGCTCGGCGTTTTGGTGAATGACGCAATTGTCTTTTTAGATCGCTACAACGATGTGTTAATTGAAGGTTATACGACGGAAGAAGCTGTTGTTGAAGCTGCAATTTCTAGGTTTAGACCCATTTTATTAACGTCTTTAACTACTGTCGCTGGACTTTTACCACTGATTGCTGAAAAAAGTATGCAAGCTCAATTCCTAATTCCAATGGCTACTTCTATTGCATTTGGAATTTTGTTTGGAACCATTTTTATCCTATTCTTTTATCCTGCTGCCATTTTGTTTTGGAACGATCGCGCACGTTTAGGGAAATGGATTTGGACAGGAAACAAACCAACTGCTTTAGAGGCTGAACCCATCATTAGATTGCAAAAAAACCACGAAGACGACGACCATGAAATTTAATATCCTATTTTCCTTTTTTGTTTTTTCCGTTCAGTTTGTTTTTGGGCAAACGGTTCAACGAACAATTTCAGCAAAGGACGCAGTCTTTATGGCTTTAGACAAAAACTACAAAGTTCAAGTCGCAAAAAAACAAGAAGATATTGCCATCAAAAACAATACGTGGTCAGAAGCAGGTGCTTACCCTACAGTGACTTTAAATGTTGGGTTTAACAACAATATTCAAGATAACACCAATAACCCGTTCACGTTTACACCTGGAGTTATTTTGTCAACATCCTTTGCGCCAAATTTGAGTTTGAACTATAATATTTTTAGTGGTTTCGCTGTGAAAATGTCAAAAGAAAGATTGGAACAGCTTGAAGCACAAAGTAATGGAAACGCGCTTGTAATTATAGAATCAACCATTCAAGACGTGCTAAAAGCTTATTACACAGCGAAATTACAAGAAGAAAAGTTGAAATTATTGAAAGAAATAAAAGCTAATTCTTCGAAGAGGTTGAAATATTACGAAGTAAAAGATAAATATGCAAAAAGTAGTTCGTTGGAATTGTTTCAGTTTAAAAATCAATACCTTACAGACAGTACGAATTATCTATTACAAGAAATATCTTATCGCAATTCACTTAGAAATTTACTATTATTAATGAATAATTCAGAAGATCCATCCGAGGAGGAATTTGTAGCTCTTGGTGATTCATTAAATATTATTTATCCAGAATTAGATTTGTCACAAGCAAAGTCAGAACTAAAAAGCAATAATCAGCAACTAAAAAACCAATACATTGCGCTTGAGTTACAAAAAACAGTAACCGAATATCAACGTTCATTTTTATACCCAACTTTGAGTTTTCAAGGAGGAATTTCACCTACTGAAAGTTGGCTGAGAAATTTGAATAACTCCGAACAAAAATTCAATACGCAAGTAATAAATTATAGCGGAAACTTAAATCTTCGCTATTCACTGTTCAATAA
>CAMAZP010000038.1 GCA_945863605.1 Chitinophaga pinensis | reverse complement strand
AAATCTAAAGCAGATTTTCCTTCGGAATTTTTTAATTTTATATCAATACCTAAAGAGTGCAAGTAGGTTAAACATTCAATGACATTTTTTCGTTCCTTAGAATTTCTCGGTTCAGACTTACAAAAGTCTAAAAATAAATTATTTCCAGTGCTTGGATCTATGTAACCAAAGTCGTATCCATTTTTGTATAGTTTTTTTAGATCATTTAAATTTAACATATCACCCCAAGCATAAACACCTTCAATTTTACCATTTTTTTTAATTAAAAAATTAAGTATTTCCTCATCATCTTCCAAATAACCAATTAAAAATTCATTTTTGACTTCTTGTTCAAGTTCATATTTATAATAATCTTTAATAATGGATAACGAATGTGAAGATTTAACATAATCACGTAAGTCTAAATGTAATCGACGTATAAAACCCCTATTTTCTTCACAGCAAGAAAAGTTAGGGTCTTTGTATTTGCGCATAAACTTTCTATAAGCAAAATAATTGCCATTTACTATTGATTCTAGAGCTTTTAATTCGTATTTAGTACATGTTTTACATTGAATTTGAGAACAGCTTAATGTTATAATAGATAGAAAGGTGAAAATTAGAAGGATTTTCATTTATTGATTTTTTATTTGTTTGCATCTTTAAAATAATCAGTTTTTTTGAGGGCTTTTTTTAAAGCTTCAAAAGCCTCCAAACCATGGTCATAGAAATTTTTTCCTTTTTCAGCATCATCAACTTTTGATGTATTGTTTTTTGCCCATTTTTTTATTTCATTATCAGGCCAATTTGTAAAACAAGGATGAACGAAATATCGATCTTTGGCTGTCTCAATAATTGTTTCAATCTTTGGTTTTCCTGTTTTCCAACAATTAGCCATGTCTTCGCCAATTTTACCAACCGTTAAAAAGGCCAAATAACCTGCCAAATCATTTAATGGGTGTTCGGGACTGTCTTTGGCTAATTGAGTATGAGATGGGTCTGTTCCTATTTTTGTTGTTTGTGTTTGGCGTGCCTTTATTAAATTGTCAAACGTATTTACTAACAAATTCAATGGAAGTGTAAATAGCAATTCTATTGTTTGAGATATTAGATCCATTGATTGTTTGTATAAGGTAATTACTCTTCCAACTACTGGTATCTCTTCAAGCTTTCTTATTTGATCCATTATTTCTAAGAATTCTAAATAAATGGTTAACAATTCTTTATACCCTACATTAATGTCCTTACCTTTATACTCTATAGAAATAACCTTAACCTTCTGATCTTCTGGCATACCTTCCTCTTTCTGTATACAATCCTCCAGAGCTATGATTATGATTTCATCCATAAACGTTCTATCTCCTGGTTTTAGTTTTTTATAATCCTTATATTCAACCGCAAGAAATCCATCAGCTACTTTTGGAGCTAAACTAGCAATTATATCTAATTGACCAAAATTTCCTGTAACGATAGGTATCTTGCTTGCTTTGTCATTAGAATCACTAATAGACTCAACTTCTGGCGATAAATCCACCCAAGGATATACTTTTGTATTCCCAAGTTTAATTAGACATACCTCAACAAAATTAGAATGTGCATAGAAATCTTCTAACACATGCATAGCAGCACCAAAATGACGAAATCCTCTATTGGTTTTGCCATGTTTCTTCGCTAATTTTAGTTGTTCAGAAAAGTAAGAAAAAGAAGATGGACGTAACTCATCTATATCCTCTTTTATATACCTTTTCATCATAGTATTTGGATTTACTTCAAATGATTTTGGCAATACTTCTGGATATAATTTTTTTAAACCAAATTTACCATCAGACTTTTCGTAGGTAAATCGAATGGGATCTATTAACTTTGAATGACCCAAAATACTCTCATCAATTAACCCTTTCGGATTATCAATGTGTTCTTCTGGTCTGTAAATCCCAACAATATTGATAGTTGGGTCTCCAAACTCAGAAATAAATTCCTTTTTGTGTTTCAGAATATTTTCGGATGGTTTCTTCTTGGTGTTATACACAAAATCTTTTGTAGCCAATAAGCGAATCACTTTGATCCAACTTTTTTGAGACAGCCAGAATGAAAAAAATAATTTGTAATCTCGAACCGTATTATTTTTGACAAATGGTTCTTCATTGTCAAATTTTAAACGATCCTTATAATCAAAACCGACAGTTTTTCCAGTTATTACAGAAGAATAATCTCTAAGCCAATTACCATAATAAATTTTACTAATTTCAGATGCACTAAAAAACTTTTCTAAAGCGTATTTTTCAATGTCACCATGTGTCCATGTACCAGGGTTTTTCTTTCTGCTAAATCCAGGTTCAAAGTTTGGGATACTATTAAACCATGCTTTGCTAATCATTTTGTCGAATTCTTTGAGTGATAAAGTTGTCAACTCCACACCAAATGTTTTTAAGGCAAAATTAATAATCTCCAGACTTGAAGGTTTAGTACTAATTGATGCTTTGATCTCTTCAATTGTAAAATTATAAGTTGTTGCTTCTAGATCTACTGTTGATTTTTTAACTTCATTACTTTTTAAAACAGAACCAATTTGATTACGAACATGCTCTCCAAATTTAAAATTTACTTGAACCGTATTTTCATTTAATAATTGAACAAATAAAGCAAGTTCATTTTTATCAAAACTAACCTTTTGTTTTATCCTTGCCGCGTCTGAATCCTTATGAAAAGTAAAAACACTAACATTTGATACTTCTAATAAACTGACTCCGTTTTTTATTTCAATACCGGTTATCAATTCTAAAGCATCATAAAACCTTACATTTTCAAGTATAAACTTTTTGGAAAAGGGCAAAAAAGTATCCGCAAAATCTCTTGAATAATAGGTACTCCATTCTTTATTAAATACAGAATGACTGCGAGATGCATCAATTACCCTTTCTAAATAGGTGTTGGAAAAGCTCATTTAATAAGTTCAAATTTAAAACATTTACAAATCATAAAATATAAAAAAGGCGAGGACATAAGAACTCGCCTTTTTCTTCTTTATGGATTAGTGACATTTCCTCCTGACAAAATATTCGTGTCTGGATTCAAAGTTCCTAGTTCGTCCTCATCAATTTCACAACAAGGCAAACCTCCTTCTTCTAACTTCACTGATTTCGTTTGAACAACAGTCAAGGAAGAAGGTATAATTGTTTCCCATTCTTCACCTTCAATTCTGCCTTCAAGTGTGGTCATTTCATCTACAATTGAAACATATAAATCATCGTCAGTATCAATTACCAATCCTGTACCTAACCAAACTTTTCCTGTTTCCATGTAAAAGGTAACTGCATCTTCAAATCCTTCTTTTACTGGAACAACAACCCTTCCCATACCTGATTGTAAAAATTGTTGGAAAAAGTAATCAGTTGAATCCTGTGCTTGGAACAAATTCTTCCAATCACATCTGCTTGCCCAATAATAAGGATAGAATTTCTTAGATAATAAATCCCAGTCAAAAGCTTGTTCAAAAAATTTAACATAAGAGGAATAAATATCCAGAGATTTGTTCAATAATAATTCTGGAACATCACAACGTATTGTTTGGTAAAAGTTTACTCCTTGTTCTATCCCAAAGGGTTTAGCAAGCATTTCAATACACAAACGTTTGATTTCTGTTTGTACTATTCCAGCATTGAATAATGGATTTCTTCCAGATAAACTTCCTTCATTATTTTCTTTTGCATCAATTGCATTCGTTTGCTCAACTTGTGTTTGTGCATCATTATAGGCTTGAAGCTTCTCTTCGTAAGCACGTTTAATTTCATCATAAACATCTTGTTGCCATTGTTGAAATATTGAATTTTGTAATTCACATTTCAATTCAATTGATAAAGAATAATTAGTTACTTTTTTTGTAATAACGTTCATCGAAATATTTCCACTTAGGTTTAACCCTGTTTTTGGTGATAAATATAGATCTTTATCATTATCACCACTAAGATTATCATCGGTCCAATTCTGTCCTCCAACTCCAACTTTTATATAAGCTCGGGGACTACAATTTGCTTTATAATGAAATGCTACGTTTCCGTTTATTTCTTTACAAATATAGTTTGGCGGTATAGTTAAATGATCATGTGTAAAAGAACGTTCTATGTCTCCATTCCCAGGGCTATTTACACCATTACCAGGTATCGTAACAAAAGCATCCATTGGTGCATCTGGGTTTGCTCCATAAAGTGCTGCAAATGTTTGATAATTTTCTCGTTGGATATCTGATGGGCTATAGATACCATTTTCTGCTAGGGACAATGGTTTCACAACAATACTTGCTGCTCCGGCTGCTCCTGCGCCAGAAGTAATCGCACCATCTTCTTTCTCTGCTTGAACGATAATTGCCTCTTTATACCAACGAGCAGGTTCTGGAATCATAAATTCATACATCAATCCTTTTCCATAATTAACAATAGAATTTTTGTAAACTTTATCAACCCATCTATAAACACCTGTCACATGCTCTGTTCCCTCTCTATTGTCAAATCCATGTTTGTTGTTTTCTTCAAATTCGCGTAGAATTTTTGAAGTTCGTTTAACAGTAGTTTTTTGAACAATTCTTTCCAAAGCTCGTCGAGTAACATCTTCCGCGTAAGTTCTTGCTTCTGAATTAGAATCTGTAGAAGATTGAGCGAAACTGAAATCTCCGTATCCGCTAGTAGCAAGATCAGCTCCTAAATACGTTCCACTAACACTTGCAGCAAAACCGTAATTCTGACTTCTGTCTTTTTGAATCACCTCAGAAATTTCAGTACTCAACTCATGTCTCGAAGTAGAGGTTGTATCAGTCAACTCCTCAATTTCTCGTTCAGAAGTTGTTTCAGTACTATCTTCTGTTCTTATTAAACTTCGTGTCGATTTTTCCTTGAATTCTTTTGCAAGGATATTTTCGATATGAGAGACTTCACCAGGGATGTAACAACAAAGTTCTTGCTCCACCCTTCTATAATCTGCAATGCCAATTCTATTAACACCATAAAGCTCAACATCCGTTGCACTTTCGGTGTAAGTTAATGCTGCTCCTGAATAAGAAAGCACATTGGTTGTTCCTTTTTTATAAATTACAATTTGCTTTCCGTTATCTAATTCGATAATAGATTGAAATAATAGGTCCTGACATCCCCCAAAATTCAATGATTCTGAATTGAATAATTCTACAAAAATCAACTGCCCATTTGAGCATCCAATTTTCACACAATTGTTATCATTTCTGTATTCTTCCGTTCCAATTTTTAAAATTGATTTATGACTTAAAATGTACGCATTATCATATCCCGCATCAATAGACAAAAACATGAGGTAATCCCCTGCATCATCATTATATCTATTTTCTTCAAAACTAAAAGCATAATCATGGCTTTGCGTAACGTTTGCTTTTGTTTTTACACCATTGATCAAAATATCACCAACTCTTTTACGTCTTGTTTTAGAAGCTTCAACTTTTGTTTGTGAAATTTTTGAATCAAGAATTCCATAAACTTCTTTAAAGGATGCATTTTCAAGAGAGTTTTCCTGAATAAAATCCACTACTTTAGGTGATAATTTAACTTTAGGATGTGGTTCTGAAAAAGGATTTTGATATTTTAAAATAAACGGTGGTATCAAGTCAGAAGGAATTTGATCCTCAGATGTTTTTTCATATCTGTTTAGTTTAAGATATTGCTCCAAAATTGAGGCAGTTTTTTTTTCGTATTCACTAAACTGCTGATTGTAAATATAAGTTTTATAAGATACATATATTTTTTCATATTCTTGAATTTCAGTTCGATTAGATTCCAATAATTTAACCCAACAATTTGCAAGATTGGCAGTATGCTGAGACATTAAACTTCGCGTACTGGCAAAATTAAAATCAATCTCTGTACCCAAGTCTACATTCTTTTCTATTGAAAAAACTTTATGTATTATTACTTTACCGTTAGCCAATCGATTTAAGATTTCTGACTCTTTTGCCATTTCCTCTGGGTCTGTTGTAGTGCCAGGACTATAGATTGCATAATTCTGTATAAAATTTAAGCTAACAATCACTTGCAAACACGCTTGTCTTATATATGGATTTGTATTGGTAAGAATATCAAAATATAAATTATCCCAAATTATCAATACATCAGCACTACTTGGAAGGCTTGTTGGAATATTCGCATCAAGTTCCGATCTTACCAATTTGTTTTTGCTTTTCGCCAACCATATTGAAAAATCCCACACCTCAGGTACTAAATCTTTTAACTCCTGTACCTTCATGAAAGGAGTAAAAGTTGTTGTTGCATTTGCTAAAAGGACTCTTGAGTCTATCAAATTTTCCTCATCAATCAAGTTTAAAAACACACTGCTACCAGCATCTGGATGGCTGATAAAACCGAGTGCTTTACGGTCCGAGGATATTAATTCAGGTGAACGAAGAGTTACAAACCTGAACAAGTCAGTTTTTCTTTTTTTCATGATTTATTTGGTTTTAAATAATTATTCAAAACTGATGATTATTTTGTTTTGTAACAATGAGTAGAAATACTCAAAATGAATCAAAACAACTCAAAATGAATCAAATATGAGTAGTTATACTCAATGTAAGCGAAAATTATTATTATCAATTTTGAGTCCTTCAATTAATACTAATTAACTATTCTAGTAAATGAAAAACTTAACTATTTTAAGAAAAGGAATGAAAAATGAACTAGTTGGTGACTGGCAATCCTTTCTTACATCTTTAAAATTATATCAAGGAATTATTGATAATGATTTTGGAAAAATAACACAAGATGCAACAGTTTTATTTCAAAACAAGCACAAACTTCCAACAGATGGAGTGGTTGGTCCGATGACATGGTCTAAGGCTATCGCATTAGGCTTTCATTTGGCTATTGAAGATGAAAAATCCGGAATAGATTCACTAAATTTTCCTCCAAAACCTAACTTCCCACCCTTAGTTTCAAATATTGAAAGAGAAAAAATATTTGGTTCAATTTTGTTCAAGCCCAATCCAACTCCCCTAAATCCTGAAGCAATTACGATTATAAATAACTTTGAATCAAAAAACATAGTTAAAGTTGATCTTCCTCAACTAAGAATAGCGTCAGATGGTAAATACAGTAGTATGCGTTTCCATAAAGAATGTGAATACCAATTGAAGGAGTTTTTTAAGGAAATAGAAACAAACAAACTCCTTCATCTTATAAAATCCTATGGCGGTTCTTATTACCCTAGATTCGTTAGAGGAAGTCGTTCTGTATTGTCAAATCACTCTTATGGTACTGCATTTGACATTAATGTTTCTAACAATGGGCTTGGAAAAACACCGGCACTAGTCGGTCAGCCTGGCTCCGTTCGTGAACTTGTTCCAATAGCAAATAAATGGGGATTCTATTGGGGAGGTCATTTTTCCAGACCTGATGGAATGCATTTCGAGGTCGCAAAAATTATTAAAGTGCAATAAAATAAAAATCAAATCAATCATTAATTTAAAAAAGTAAAGTATGTCAGTATTAAAAAAAACACAGAAAGTACTAGATGGATTAGGACTTATTGGAAATTTCATTGAACGTCCGATAAAAGTTGGAGACATTGTTTTGAATGACGATGGTCAACATCTCATTTGGGGAAATATTGAGGATATAATAGACGGTTTTTCATTAGAAGGAAAACTTGTTGAATCAAATGAAGCTGATTTAAAATACACTTCAGAATCAAATGTCTCTATAGAATTTGGAGGAAATGCAAAAGTACCAATTGCAGAAGGAGAAATTCAGTTGAAATTCAATGCAAAAAACAGTGCTTTTATTTCTCTAAAACAAATTAAAAACACATCCGTAAAACTAGCTTTAATTGATGAAGAATTAAAAAGTTACTGGAAACAAAAAGGATTTGATAAGCTCCTAAACAGACATAAATACCATATAATTTCTGCTGTGATTGAAGCTGAATCGGGAACTGTTATTTTCAGTCAAGACAAAGGCAATACGGTTGTAATTCAAGGTAAAAACAACACTCCATTAACTTCAATTGATATAGTTGGAGAAGGTAAAGTAGAATTTATTAGTAACTCAAAATCAACAATTGAGATTATTAGTGAAACTAAAATTCAACCGCTTTATACTGCACTAAGATACAATGCTAAAGGTAATTTTGAAATCGTAGGATAATTTTCTTTGTTTATTATAGAGAAACTAACTAGGTCATTTTCTTTACTCTACTTAAGGTTATAATACTTGTTTGTTTTATTTAAATCATTGTTGTACGCCAAACAATTTGAAATGAAATTTCACATTGTTTTAGTCACTTTAGGGACGATACTTTATTAGTCAATAAGTTACAAGTAGCCCAAGTCATTGGAACAACATTATTTTTCAATTGTTTTTAACGGACAATAATGATTTTTTAATATCATTACTAATAACAATCCTCAATAATGTTTGACCTAATACATATTTTATTGCTTTTCAAATTTACATCGCCTTTTACAAAAAAGAGTAATACTCAAACAATTCACAATTCCTTAATTGAAGCGTTCTAAACTCAATATATTTGAAAAATTGAAGCGATTTATTCAATATTATGGTTCTTGTATGCTAACTATGATGTTGCATCCTAATCATACAAAAATCTATTCCTTCAGTACTATTTTTTTTTATGCTTTCGATTTTGGTTTTCACTTTAATTCTCAACTTCGTTTAAAGAATATTAAAACAAAAAAGATTTCTTTCAGGTTTCAAATTAGAAATCTTAAATCTATTTTTGATAAAAACTTATATTATGCAATATCCAGAAAATTTTTTAAAAGTATTAGATTTAAATACCTTCATAGGTACAGGAAATCCGAATAGTAAAATTCTTATTGTAGGAAAAGAAGTTGCTACGGATCCAGAAAATGGAAAACACACAGAACTTGAACAAATTAATCTTGAAGCTTTTAATAGAAATTGTACTGATTGGAGAAATAATGTTCAAAATAACGTTTCCCAAAAATCTATTACCAAATGGAATAGATCAACCGACAACAATCCCCTTTATGCTTTTAAAGGTGAACAAATAAAAGAACCTGGTCACACATGGAATAAATATCAAAAATTAAATAACTACATCTTTGATAAATTGAACAACAAGGAACTTAATTTCCAAGAAGACTTTTTCATTACAGAGATGAGTGATTTACCTTCCAAAACTACAGGTCTAGCTCAAAGGAAAAAAGAATTTAAAGAAAAATTAAAACACAGAAAAGAAACATTTTTTAAATCTGAGTTTATTCAAAACTTCCCAATTATTATACTTGCAAGTAATGATTATATAAATGGTGAAGAAATTTGCTCTATTTTTAATGTTCAGTTTATAGAAGAAAGAGGGTGTTCAGGTCAAAGGTTTTGGATTCATTCTAATACTGAAAAATCAAGACTTGTAATTCATACTCGCAATTTAAGTGGTTCTGTTTCTGATAAGTTGTTAAAAGACATTGCTTCTGAAGTAAAATTATTTCTAAACAATTAAATCTTCGGATAACGAAAAGGTAAAGCGGTCTTCCTCCTTGTTCTCACAGCTTCGTAAAAACGTAAAAACAAGGGTATAACAAGCGTTAGTCAAATCCCAAGGCATAAATGCAGGGTTGCCTTATAACGCCCTTGTTTTTAGCGTTCCTTAGCCGTTGCCTCAGAATTCGGCAATGCGGCTGTTCTCTCGTTTTTCTCGCCTGTTCGTCCTGCGTCGTCAGTCGTAGCTATTTCATCCCCCCAGACCCTATTAAGGTGTTCGTTCGGCTTCGTTCCTCCAAGTCCCGCGCTCTCTTCGCTCTCACTCACTTTTTGTTTGCTGGTGGTCTGCCGCTACTTGGGTTATGCTCGCCTGCTATATCGTTCAGGCTGCGGGTCTGTCACAGTTTTTGAGACCACTGCTCATGCCGCCTCAATTAGTCTGCCTTTTCGGTAAGCAAAGCTTCAACCGAAGGCTGCCTAATTTTCTGCCGCATTCACTCACACCACACAACAAGCCTGATGTCCTCCCACAAGCAATGCACATCAGCCTTACTCTTCCATTTGCATCAAGCCCATTTTTTTGCCCTCCCTAGCTTCGCTCAACACACAAATGCGCTTATGCAACACACCAAGCAGTTTCGTTCCTCATCCGCTTGTTTTTCCTTCCAACGCTAAAAATCAAAAACAAGCCTGCACTGAGCCCCGTCGCTGTGCCAGTCCCTTGTGCATACTGCATAGGTCGTCTCCCGTTGCTTCCTGTTGTCGCAACTCTTCGTCTCCCACCTTCTCTCAACTCGCGGTCGGCTCGCGCGCACAACTTCGGAAACACTCCGTCGAGCTACGTGTTTCCTCGTTTTTATCCATTGCTGGCTCAAGGCTGTTTTCCCTTTTCTTTTTTATGGTTGACTTTAGTTTATGGGTATGAAATTCTTACTTCGTATGCAGTTTATGGATTGAATTGATAACAGTTCTATTTTTCTATTTTTACAGTAGGTTTGGCAACCTCGATAACGGTCAGTTCTTAACTGATGTGCTTTTCTTTCATTTTCGGTCTCTTTTGTTGCCAGAAGGCTCCACCGTCAGATGATGTTTATTAATTATTAAAAGATTAGTTTTTAATTTACATTTGTATTTGTTGTATAAATGCTTTTATGCTATTTAACAACAAGTTATGCGAAAGTTTAAACAGACAATATGAACAAAGAAATTAGAAAATATTTAATAGACCAATGCAGAATTGGAAAACCAGTTTTTTATGAAGACATTGGAAAGAAATTAAATCTAAATTTAGAATCTGAAAAAGACAGAAATATACTAAGTAAAACACTCGGAGACATCTCAGCCTTTGAACACGAAAAAGAAAGACCATTAATCAGTTCAATTGCAATTTATAAAATAGCAAATGACCATGGAAATGGCTTTTACAATTTATGTGAGCAATTAGGTATTGGAAAATCAACAAAATTAAAAGAAGAATTTTATGGTTTTACACAATTAGAACTTTCAAAAAAGTTTTGGAATACGGAATATAATTATCAGCAATTTTACAATATTGACGTTCCAATTTATTTTGAAAATGAAAAGCCTTTTTTTAATAATAATGAAATTGACTTCTTTAGAACTTGGGCGAATAAAATCTATGACAAAGATAATTTTGATGACTATAATGCAAAAGAATTTCTATTAAATTCTGTTTGGCTAAAAACTAAATTTTGGTCAGAGGAAGTAATCAAAAGGTTAAATGGTTGGGAATGTTCAAACAAAACGATGTGGAGCAAAAGAGGATGGGAAGATGGTGAAAGGGTTTCTACCTTTAAACCTTACACTTGGGCAAGAATTTATAAAAAAGGGAAAGACAGCAATGAAATATTTTTTACAATTGGAATTGATGCAAAAAGTAAAGCAATCATTTACAAGCTTGATTATTATCACGAAAACAATTCAATACTAACTTCTGAACAAAAAGAATTATGTAAAAAGCATATACCTAAAAATTTAAGGTGGAACGAAATTTCAAATACAGACATTTTAAATTGGAATTGGGAAAAGTTAATAAGTTTTACAGTTGATTTTATTTCAACAAACTCACACCATTATGACAAATTAGTTGAAATAGTTTGGGGTAATGACACACCAACATTTTTTTTTACTGACCATTTAACAAAAAGAGAACAACCAAATGGAGGATTCAAAGAATTACCAAAATTAAATCCCAAATTCATTGGCAATGACACTGATTTTATTAGGAAAAATACAGAAGATAAATCGTTAGGAGATGCAGGAGAAGAACTAGTTAAAAATTATGAAATGTCTATTCTTAAACAGAAAGGACTTACTGAACTTTCTAAACAAGTTTCAATAAGAAAAGATGGAGAAGGTTATGATATCCTTTCTTTTAACGAAAACGGAAAAGAGAAATTTATTGAAGTTAAAACAACAAAAGGAAATGAAAAAACACCATTTCATTTATCAATTAATGAAAAAATATTTAGTGAACAAAATATTGAAAATTATGTCATTTATAGACTTTACAATTATGATGACGAAAAAAACACAGCAGATTTTTACGAGATTTGTAATTTAGAAGATGAATTATTATTTCAACCAACTGAATTTAAAGTGTATTTAAAAAACAAAAACTAAACAAAACTTTCGCCTAATAAGGGTTTGCCAAAAGCGTGGCTACTTTGATTTATCAAACATTTGGAATTTCCTTAAACATTTGTAAATTTCCAAAGTTTTAGTGCTTTCAAAACCTGCCTTTGGCAAGCCCCAAACCGTTTCCAGAAACTTTTAACACGAAAAGATGAAACCAGACGTTGAGAAAATATTACAAGAAATATTTGATCCATTTATACAAAGTCAAGAAATTAAAACTCATACTTTAACAAAATCTCCTTCTTTTAAAGAAATTGAAAAGTTTGCTGAGCTAATCTTAAGAGATGAATCTGATGAAATTTTTCAAAAATATTTATCAAAAAATTCTAGCTTTCTATTTAGACAAGCTCTAGCTACTGACGAAAGCCCTTTGGGAATTCTAGCTAAACCGCCAATTGGTAATTTTAATTT
Source organism: Chitinophaga pinensis (assembly GCA_945863605.1). Classification (GTDB taxonomy): domain Bacteria; phylum Bacteroidota; class Bacteroidia; order Flavobacteriales_D; family Crocinitomicaceae; genus UBA952. The sequence goes on along the minus strand of CAMAZP010000038.1, from coordinate 11,261 downwards.
TGCCGACTACGCAATTTTTAGCATTTCACAAGGTGGTTGCCATGTTTGGCTTATCGAGATTGAAAGACCAAGTGATAAGCTTTTTACTAAAAAATTAACTCCAGCAAATAAATTACAAACTGCCCTTGGACAAATTCACGATTGGAACGAATCGTTGAAAAGCAATAGAAATACATTTTTTAATTCAGCTTTTAAATTACTTAAAGAAGCACCGAAATATCCAAACAGCAAAGAAAATGGAAGTTTTATATATTGCGCTAAAAACAAAATAGATGAGATATGGAATGGATTTGGAGGACACGATTATTGTACTTTTAACTATGTAATCACTTTGGGAAGATGGAGTCAACTTACTCAACGTGAAAAACAAAGATTAGCTTATTATAATCAAATTTACCATAATGAAAATATTACTATTCGAACTTATGACAATTTTATCCGTAAAGTAATTGATGGTCCTAAATACTTGTGGTAATAAAGCTTCTGGTAACTAAAGCTAAATCTTATGGCTAGTTTTTCGGTAAATTGTTCGCTTACTTTTCATAAATTCGCTCGGTCGCTTATGGAAATAAAGATTTCAATAAGCCGCCTTAAGCTCTAGCATCTACCGTTAAACTATTTAGTTTTTTTTGCAGTTTTTACAGACTTTCAATAATACATCTTTGAAATAAGTATAAAAATTAAATGCAAGTTTAGGGCACTACATTTGTCCATTCAAGGTTTAATTAATTTCTGATTTAAAAACGATTAATGTATAGTTTAATTTGTTCCTTTTTTCAATTAAATCGATGTTATTAGATATGATTTTTTTTAAGCTAATATTGATTAAGTAGCTGATTGATCTCAATTCATAGATTGATAAAAATTCATAATCATTAAATTTCCAATTATTTACAGCCTTGGATTTTCTACTATTTATTTTGACAAGAATTGATTTCTAAACAAAAGGATAAAAAATTTGAATATTATCAACCCTTCCTGCTAAATATTATATCCTTGACAATCAAATAATTAGTCGAAGTAAGAACTATTTAGCAAATAGAAGCGAATCTTTTCGGCCTTGAATTTCTAGGTTTTAGCTACTGAAGTGAAAATGGTAATTTTTAGAATTTCTGTAAGAACATTCTTAAAAAATTTCAGTTTCAGAAAGGAGTTAAAATTGTTCGCAACGAGTTGTAAATACTTATAAAATAATGATTTGCGAACAAAAAGAAATTCAGAGCCTTGACTTTTTGGTTACTTTTTGGTCAAGCAAAAAGAACATAAAAAACTTCTCTTTCGAAAAATAAAAAAAAATAAATGCAAAGTTAGGGCGAGATATGAGGCTTGCAAGTTCAAGCCCTACGGGTTTTGATAAAATAATCTTCCCCCTCAAATCCTTTAGATTCTGTCGCACTTTTCTCTTGTTCTAATTCGTGGATATACTAATACTACTCTCTTTGTGGTCGGGTAGTATTTTTTTATCAAAAACCTTGCTTACCTCATATCCTTGACCCTTTGCTGGCACTTTCTTTTTTTTTCCTTTTTTTTTCTTTTGAGGTTTTTTGTGTGTGCGCGAAGCGCAAAAGGGAGTGCCCGAAGCATAATTTTAAAAAAAACAATTATGTTTCAGTTCAAGTTAAAGACGCACAGAGTAGATGCAGCGTACAAAAAACCCCATTTTTTCATCCTGAATAGAGGAAATAACAGTGGAAAACCACTTCCAGAGCCTTGCCCGAATTGCTTTGTTTGTATATGTCAATCAGAGCAAGAAAAAGAAAACCTATACTGGATTCTCTTTGCATTGTGGCAAGGTCGTAGATTTCATCAAGTTTTGTGTGGTTCGGTTATTCCCTTTATTCGTAAAAAGGAACTTTCAAACCTCATCCACCAGGGGCAGAAATACGCTATCCATTTCCCGGACAAATTCCGTAAAAATATCCAAGCTTTGCAGCTCCTCCAACAGAAAGAAAAAGAATACTCCAAGCTAACCCAATCAATCAAAGAATTGAAAGTTGTTATCGGCCATCAAATGATCAGATAACAAAAAACGCCACTTTATCAGGTGGCGTTTTTCAAATTAAAGCGCTTTTAATTAGTACAAGTACTAAAATTCAATAGGAATTGTACTATTTTTTTTTCATTTCAAAATACGCTTTATTTCTCCGAAACATCTGTAAAATAAGCATTCTAAATACTATTTTAAATCATTTTTATTGATTTGACCATTTCTTTAAAAAAAACAAATCAATTATATTGTTTTAGTTTAAAATCTAATTTTAAAAATGTGCATTGATAATTCATTAGTTGGATTATTTTCTGCAAGATAAAAGAATAAATAAGTTGAAAGTAATGAAATTTAAACCAAGTAATATGAAAAAAGTAATGCTACTTATTATCCAGACAGTCTTGTCATGTTTGGCATTTAGTCAGAACGCATTTTATGATGCACAGTATTTATCAACAATTAGTGTTGGTGATTTAAACAATATTTTATCAAAATCAGATAAAAACAAATCTGCTTTCAATCAAGATTCTGCAGAGCATTTTAATATATCTATTAATCTTTTAGACCATGAAATTGATGTTTTAAAAAATTTCATAATATTTAAAAAAAATCCATTTAATGACTCAATAAATAACATTGATTTTTTAACATTAAAAAGTTGTATTGATAAATATTCAAACAATGAGTATAGTTCTAATAAGAGTTTACCCTTACTTGGTGCTGCATTTCCATTAATCACAAATATTTTAGGAGGTAATTTCTCATTAAGTGCCGACCAACAAACCAAAATAATTGATGGTCTAACTAAATATTATGCAGAAGAATTTCGCAAAGCACAGTTATTGACCTATCTGCAAACCTTTGAAAATACAATTGGAAAAGTTGGTGAACTCCAAATACTATTCCCACAAACATATGCAAAACTACATAGTTCAGACCCGTCAAGGTTTCCTGAATTAGGAAATGAATATAAATCTATTTTTAATGAAGATATGGAATCTATCGTTGATAATTTAATTAATCATATTGATAATTACAATGTTTCAAACCCCAAAACTCATTTAGATTCAACTTTAAAATGGTTAACTGCAACTAATGTTACAACAATTAGAACTACTAAAAATTATGAATGTTTTAAAATTTCTGCTGACATTGGTTCTAAATTGATTAATAACTACCACCCTGTAGACCTTTTCAATTTTATTGATAATAAATATTACAAAGCAAGATACTTAACATCTGATGATACTTTGTCACATAAAATAATCTTGATACTTCATGGTTTAAATCTTATACAAAGAAATTTACTTGATACTTCAATTGCAAAAAGCAGTCAATTTTCAAATATATGGCTCAATCTTCAAGATATTAATAAGTTAGAAACAAAAAATGAATGGCTATATTTTGCCGGTCTGTTGTATCAGCAAGACAAAGCATTTTTCAATACATTCATTTTTGATGCAATGAGCAAAAATTTGAACACTTTGAGTGATGATGAACTTTTAGTCTTCAAAACAAAAATTAAATCAATACTTGCTATCTTAATCGAAATTCAGAATTTCAGAAGCAATCATAAAGATGAAAACTTAAAAGAAAATTTTGCCGAATATATGAGTTTAATTTTGAAAGCAGTTGAAACTACTAATTATTTTACTAAGACTCGCCTACCTGAGGCTGATTTCAAAAAATATTTACTAATTGCAAACTACACCTTGAATATTTATGACAATGTGAGAGAAAAGGATTACAACAATTCAATTTATTATGCAGTTGAAATTTTAAACCAATTTATTGAGAGTAATGCAACCAATTTGCAAGTTGCAAATACAATTGAACAATATGGAACTTTTATGACTGATGTAATTAACTCAAAAAATTCTGATGAAGTAAAAGATGTAATTAAAAAACATGCTGCACCACCTACAAGTTTTATACTTAAAAGAGAATATCAGAGAACTTTCTCAATTACAGGTCAGCCCGGATATTTTGCAAGTTTTGAAAAATTTGATGGTAAAAATCAAAACTTCAAATTTGTATCTGGCATAACACTACCTATAGGATTTGAAATGACATTCAAGAGCAAGCATGGAAAAGAGAATAGTTCATCTTGGGGAGTATTTGCACAGTTAATTGACTTAGGAGCAGTATTGAATTTCAGGGTTGGTGATTCTACTTCAACTCTGCCTGATAAAATTGAACTAAAGCAAATATTTTCTCCAGGTGGTTCAATAAACTATGGCTTCAAAAATTCTCCTGTTTCTTTGGGTTTCGGTTATCAATATTCTCCACAATTACGGAAGATAACAGAAAACGGTAATGAAATTTTTCCAAATGGTCACAGAATATTTTTACGTCTTGCATGGGATATTCCATTAATAAATATAGCAAAAAGCAAAACAAAATAATCTCTAGTATTTTCAAATGAAAAAGTTTTCAATAATTCTTGTATTATGTTTTTTAACTCTCAATTCGAGCTATGGGCAGCAAAGAGTAAAAGTTAATGCTATACTAGTTGACAGTAGTTTTGACGCTGCTTCACTCTTGAAACTGCATAATGCAGTTAAAGTTTTGGACAGTATTTATAATTCAGAAACATTTGCTCAAGCTGTTTTAAACGCAGACTTTAATGTTGGTAATTTTGGATTAACCAATTATCAAATTCTTGAACTTATAAGATCAGGTTCAGATAACTATATAAACAAGCCAAAAGATTCTTCAATTGATATAAGAGTTAAGCTATTTGACGAGTATTTCGGACACCGAAACTTTGGAATAACCGATATGAACACAAGAGTTACAAAGACTCATAGATGTTATATATTACATAACGATATTAAGTGCTACATCTCACATCTTGCACATGAATACATGCATGAGATTGGGTTTTTAGATGAAAGAACTTGGGCCTTTGGAACAAAGACAAAAAGCGTCCCTTATAAGATTGGAAACATCATTGAAACTCTTATTGGGAATACATCACAATGTATTGCAAAGGATGAAACTTGTACAAAATAATACAAATACATTTGAAAATTTATTTGTTTTTAAAGCAAATAAATGAAAAAAAATAAGATAGTTTGAAAAGTAAGAAAAAAAAACAATTCATATTGAATTGAAATTTAGCAATTTAACTTTAGATTGAGAGTGTACAAATCAATAAGTCATGATTGCTAAAATTGACAATTAATCTAGAAAGATTAAAAAGTAATTTCTCTAGTTTTATTACATCAATAAATAACCCATGAGTTAAACGAACCATTAATAATCAACTTCCTAAATCTTGAATTTATTAAATGACATAATAGACGAACATTTTCTTTCTTCTGACAAGGAGAAATTGATTGCATTATTTAATAAGTATGATATTTTTGAAACAGTCGCTAAAACCTCAGATCAGCTCGATATCCATCTTACAAACGCAATTAATACTAATCAACTTGCACCAATGCCAGCCATTGTTGCAACCAGTTCTAATTTCCTTGTTTTAACGAACAGTAAGGTAGGGAAAATAACGAACGTAAAAGAAAAACGAGAAATTCAAGAGGCAGTTGCACAAATTGGACTTCGAATTCTACTTTCAATAATCAAGCTTTTTCCAAAAGAAGATGTAAAAATATTTGAAGCAGTAATTCAATCTTTACAAACGACTTCAAACATGTTTGGATATGAATTTACTGACATTAAAAATTTAATGAAACTAGATGAGTTTTATGATTTAATTCAAACTATTTCAGGAGAAAAGGTTGCAAACGAAATTGTAGAGATAAAAAAAAGTAATAAATCTATAATTATATGGACCGAAAAAACACATTTAGACTTTTTGACAAATGAATTAAAAAAACGAAAATGGATTAAAACCCAAAAAGAATTTTCAAGTTTATTTGGTGCTTCGAACACAAATTCTTTAATTCATTGGGATATGAAATTCAAATATGAACTAGCTTTTCTTTTATATTCTTTAGCAAAATACGACTTTATACGTTCTAAAAAAGGATTTTTTTCAGTTAGTGAAAGAATCATTGTGGACTTTTCAGGAGATAGATTAAAACTAAATTCACTCAAAAAAATTAGCTCAAAAATCACCAATGATCCTTCGAAATATGCTGATGTAATTAAGAATGTAGAAGAATTGATAAAATCAATATCCTAAATAAAAATGGACTATTAAAGGACTATTTATTTCTAAGTAAAGATAGTCCCTTGTATAATTCAATTAACAGTCAGAATTTTGTAATGTAAACAATAATAACAAAACAACATGATTGAACATTTTATAAACTCATACAACATTAAACCAGCTGATGCTATTGTTGTAAAAAAAGAAAATTTCGGAATTCTTGATCACTATGTAATATATCTTGGACAAGACAACTATGGAGAGCATTTATTCATTGCTAATTATTCTAAAGGAATTCAATTTATTAAAAAAGATGAATTAGCCTCGTTTCTTAATCAGTATGTTCCTGTAAGATTAAATCGCTTTTTAGGCAACGAAGTTCAAAGAATAGATGCTATCAAAAGAGCAATGACTAGATTAAATGAGAAGTCATACAATTTAATTATAAACAATTGTGAGCACTATGCGAATTGGGTTCAAAATGGTCTGCCAAAAAGTGGTCAAGTTGAAGATATAGGAAAAGCGCTAGCTATATCGGGAGCAAGTTTTGGTTTGGTTGGTCTTGCATCAAAAAACAAAGAAGTAGCAATAGTCGGATTTTTATCTGCTGCACTTGGTTTACTTGCAATAGAACTTAGTGAACAAAAGTAAAACGATTTGAAAATATAAATTACTCAAAGAATATCTTACATTTTTGACTTGTACTTAACTTGTTATGATCAAAGAAAAAGAAAGTAAAATTGAAATATTCTATCAAATTTCGATTTCGCTTATTTAAGTTTAAGATTCTTCATTAGTACATATACTATTTCTCCCTAGTACATATACCATTGTTTTTATTAATAAACTTAATTCAATAATTTAAGCCATACCTTCAATAATCACATTTACAGTAACATATAAAAAATAAAACATTTTAAAGGCTGATGTAATTTGCATTTAGTAAAATAAGCCAAAAAACACACCCTATTTAAGTTCATAGATTTAAACAAAAATCTAATATGAAAAAACTTCTTCTTTTCGCCATTACAAGTATGGCAGCACAAATCTCTTTCGGACAGTATAACTCGCAATGGAGACACGATTTATTAAATTACAATGTTGGTATTGGTACCAAAAATACTGTAAACGCTAATAACTTACCTTTACCCAATTTCAATCTTCATTTACATGGAACTGCAGATTTAATTGAATTAGATAAATTTGGGGCCTCCGTAAATCTTGGGAAATCAACTCGTCTTGGTTTTACTAATACGACTACAGGTATGACAGCAAACGATGGGGTTGTTTTTAGACTTTCGGACAATAATTTTATTCTTCAAAATAGAGAAGCTGGGAATATCTTTATTGGTGTACCTAATGTAGATATGCTTTTTTCAAATTCTAGTAGCCGATTATGGATAGGCACATTATCAAATTTGATAAGTACAGAACAAGCTCGTATGAATATAATTGCTCCATCCTCCGATAATGGTTTATTTATTCAGTCTTCAGGAACAAAATATGCCCTTAGTCTAAAAACCAGTGTTAATACTACTGAAGCTTTATTAGTTAGAGACGCATCTAACGTAGGTAATTTCAGTGTTAAAGGTAATGGTGAGGTAAACACTAAAGATTTATTTGTTAATGGTAAGTTGAGAGTTACAGACGGTACAACTAATGTATTTTCTGTTGACAATACGGGGCTTATTAGATCACGAGAGATTTTGGTTGATGATCTTCCGATTCCTGACTATGTGTTTAAACCAGATTACAAATTAATGACTTTAAAGGAAGTAGAACAATACATATCTAAATTTCACCACTTACCAAATGTTAAATCAGAGCTTGAATTCCAAGAAGCTGGTGGTGTTCAGTTAGGTGAAATGAATTTGAAACTTCTTGAAAAAGTAGAGGAGTTGACATTGTATATGATTGATTTACAGAAACAAATAGAGGAACTTAAAAATAAGTAAAAATATTTCATTATGAAAAAACATTTTATATTATTATATTTAATTTCAGTTCAGATTTGCTTTTCACAGGTTTCTCTTTTACAAAGAACAAATAGTTTTGAAATTAAAACGGATAAGGAACAAAGGTTGTTTAATTTGATTAAAACAGACCCAACAACAATTACTTACAATTATATTGAAATCAATAAAAGATACCTTGGTAGTGATAATATCGTTCTTGAAATTGATGGTGATTCTCATATATTAAAGTTAGATAGAATTGAACAAAGAAGTCTTGGAAATTATAGTGTTTTTTACAAGTTTAAAGATGAATTCTCAACTGCTTTTTTTACATGTTTAGATGATGATATTCTTGGATTTATTCAGATTAAGAACAAAAACTATGAAATAAAGACAATTGCGGAAGGAAAATATATTCTTCGTAAATTTGATCAAAGTAAGTATGGAGAATGTGGTAATACTAGTTATAACGTCCCAAATGAGACTGAGAATACAAATCAATCTAAAAGTATGGTAACAATTGGTCAAACGTGTAACCTCCGTATTTTAATTTTATATACCGATGCTGTATCAAGTAATGTAAATAACCCAATTAATTTATGTCAACAATCTATAGATTTGTTAAACCAAACATTTATAAATAGTGGCGTTAATTATCAGGCTGAATTAGCATATGCTGGTGAAACAAATTATATTGAAAACGATGACAATCAACAAGATGTAAATTTTATGAGAGCAGATAACGATGGGTATATGGATGAGGTTGATGGTTTGAGAGATTTCTATTCTGCTGATCTATGTGTTTTGTTTTCAACTTCTTCAACAGGAGGAATGTATAGTGGAATTTCTGGGGCTATTTATAGTGATGAAGCTAATGTTTATGCACAAGTTAGGTACGATGAAGTAGTTAATAACATAAGTTTTCCTCACGAAATTGGTCATCTATTAGGTTGTAGACACAATGATGATTTAAAAATAACGCCATTTTTTCATGGTCACGGTTTTATTCAATCAAATAATCAATATCGAGACATAATGGCAAGAAAAGTAATAGATGTAACAAGAATTCCTTATTGGTCAAATCCGAATATTACACTTTATGGTTTGCCATTTGGTTCTTCTTTTTCTGATAATGTACAAGTTTTAAATACAACAATTTATGATGCTCGTACCTTTAGACAATCATTTGAAAATGTTCTTTTCGTTCAACCTTTTATATTTGGTTATTTTCAAGGGACAATCGTTGCAGAAAACATAGCAACAAGTGGCATTGTAACTAATACAAGTAGTAACTCATTATCAATACAAGCTGGTACTTCAATATCATTAAAAAATGGATTCTTTAGTGAAAACGGATCTTTTTTTAGTGCGAAAATTGTACCTGTGGATGACTGTTTAGGTAATCCTTTAGCTGGTGGGATCGAGAATGGGGGTGAAATATTCTTTAAATCTCAATTTATTGAATCTAATTCTTTTGCAATTTACCCTAATCCATCCGAAAATAATTTACAAATTAAGATATTGAATGAAATAAACAAAATTTCTAATGTTTCAATATTTCAATATACTGGAAAAAAATGTGAAGTTTCTTATGATTATGACTTTTCTAGTAATGAATATAGATTTAATTTAGAAAATCTATCGTCAGGAATATATTTAATTACTTTCCTACTCGATGGTAAATTAATAACTGAAAAAATAACTAAAATTTAAACCAATGAAAAAACTTATCTTCTTGAGTATTTTAATATTATTCTCTTGTTCAAAATTAAAAAATTACAAAAATGTTGATGTTAATATGATGCCTAAAGGTCAGATTGAATTTGATTGCCATAAAGAATATTCTGCTTTTTTTATATATGAAACAAAATTGTATATGGTTGAAACTATAGATGAAGAATATAATAATGTTTGGGGTGGATTACCAGTAACAATTGATTTCAAAATTGTAAAAGAAATATCATGTGATACTGATATACAGTCAAATAAAAAAGCCTATGAAGTCAAGATTTTATCAATAAAAGAAAGGTGATTTTTTTAAAAAATAAACAAAAAGTTTAGCAATTTATTTATTAGATGAATAAGTGATTTATATGCTTTCTTTTTACCTAAATTTTGTTTTTTTAAATTTATATTATAATAAAATGTCGCCTCCTTTAGGTGACATTTTTGTTTTAATTCAAAAAAATCCAAAAATTCACACAATTAAAATTAGTTTCTAATTTAGAGCAAAATCATTGATTTTTCCATCATCTTCCAAACCAAAAAATGCTCTCAGTTTCCTAAGGGCATTCAAAAAGTTTCAATAAATCATTTTTCTTTTGGTTCCTGAGGCTCTCTAAGGAACCTAAAAAACCATTTCCAAAACAAACTCATACAAAAACTCACGCTGGCGCCAATAATGTTAATAACCTCTCACTTTTGCGAATAAAAAAAATTGTTTGAAAATCAAATTACTTTTTGAAATGAGAATTAGAATTATAACCTACTAGTGCTGTGATACATTCCCCCTTTTCTCAAAAGGTCATGTATCACAGCAATCTAGCAGTCATTAAGTCCATTCTCGCCTCTATGCCCAAAGAGGAGTTTTATCGCCAAGCGCGTTTCATTCATTGCCTGAAAGCTCCAACCGTCAGGTCATGTTTTTCAATTTTTGGCATTCGTGTCTTTCCTTTTATCGGGCACGTTTTGGTGGGGTAGTTTATACTGCTCATTATTAAAAGATTAGTTTTTAATGTACATTTGTATAAATGCTTTTATGGCGGTTAGCAACAAGTTGTATTGCAATTTAAAAAACCGCAAGGAATCCAAAGACGACCTTTGACAATTTAAAAGACTGAAATAAGGACATGACATTTAACTTATTTCTGTTTTTTAGAGTTCGGCGCTGATGCGACCAAATCGTTTTGATTTGAGACGTTGAAACGTCCACGAACTCTAAGTTACTAGAAAAAAAATTAAAAATCAAGTTTTATAAAAAGTCTTTTCAACCGCCATCTGCCGACCAACATCGCCTACAAAATGTAAACGCAATTGTTCGCGCAGAACAGGACGCCCATGGATGCCTAAACTATTTCGGCTTTTTAAACTACGTTTTTATTATTTTTATAAAAAAAATAAAAACTGCAAACAACATTCACTAAAAGAAAACGGCAAAAACATAATGCAGATAAAAGCCGTCTTCCTTTAGTTCAAAACGTTA
>CAMAZP010000037.1 GCA_945863605.1 Chitinophaga pinensis | reverse complement strand
TCAACGTCTCAAATCAAAACGATTTGGTCGCCTCAGCGCCGAACTCTAAAAAAAAGAAATAAGTTAAATGTCATGTCCTTATTTCAGTCTTTTAAATTGTCAAAGGTCGTCTTTGGATTCCTTGCGGTTTTTTAAATTGCAATACAACGGCTGACGCTTGGCGCCGTTTTTCTGTGTTGCGCCTGCGGCAGAAAAATGGAGCTAAGCGTATGTTAAGGGGAGGTTTATTGGAAATAAGCAAATCTCAATCACAAATTTTTATTTCTTTACAATACAATTAGTGTATTTGACCAGACTCTCGGCAGAAAAAGAACTTAAATTAGTATCGTATATATAAAGACGGTACTTTGATATTTTATTTTTTCTTAATAATTCGATGTCCTCTTTCGACAATCTAATAAAACACGAGTAATCATAGTCTTTTTGTCCTACTTTGACATCAATCTTTTCATCTGGCTTTTCTAATTTTGATCCATCCTCAAACAAAATTATTACTCCTTTTCCATCTACTGTGACAGTACTACCATATGCTTTTAGAGATAAGTAGTATGTGGTGTCCGATTTATTTATTATTTTATATATATATTCCTTTGTCGCTAAGCTGTATGGATTCTGTATTGTTATTTCACCACTAAAATCATCTTTTTTTGATTCTAATTTATTACAAAAATACTCTTCAGGTAATGTTACATTAGTCAGAAATGGAAAGCCATAACTTGTTGTAGCGTATTTGATATCGTACTTAAAGTAAATAATCTCTTTTGTCGTTGTATCTTTTAAAATCAAAATGGGGGCATTTATTCTGCTTGCTTTTCCAGTAAAATCATTCCCCTCTTTATTAATTATTTTATCAACACTAAATATCCGACCCTCTAGTTTAGTTTTACTTGTATTAAACTTATAATCCTTTTCAGGGTAAAGCACATTGTCATTATATGCGGTTTGGCAGTCTTTTAAAGTGCCATAAAAACAATAATTTAGATTTCCAGTCGGCTTGGGATCAATCTTTAATAGAGCATTTTTGTATAAATAAACATCTTCTCCGAAATAATATTCATTATAATTTTGACAAAATACTGAATTATTCATTGTCATTGTTAGAACCAAAAAACTAAAAACTTTTTTCATTTTAAAAAATTTACTTATCACCTACTCTTGTCTGGATTTTCGGCTATCTCCATTATTCTATTGCTTCAACTTCCCCTTAACTTATATATACCCGAAACAGTCATTCACAAAGCAACCCAAATTTGGCAGGATTCTCGATAAACTGTCTCGTTTTTTTTACTTTTCAAATTTATGATTTTAATTTTATAAATCATCAAATGGACTTTTTATTTGCTGAATGTTTTTGGTACTCACATGTGTATAAATCTCAGTGGTTTTACTACTGCTATGACCTAATAACTCTTGAATGTAACGCAAATCGGTTCCACTTTCTAAAAGATGTGTTGCAAAACTGTGTCTTAACCAATGAAGTGTTACAGGTTTTTTGATGCCTGTTTTTTGAAGCGCTTGTTTTAATATTAGCTGTAGGCTTCTTGAATCGTATTGTTGACCTTTATTTTGTCCTTCAAACAAATATTTTGAAGGTTTATGAAGTTTGTAGTAATCGCGTAACATTTCTAAAATCTTACCACTCAAAGGAACTATTCTGTCTTTTTTTCCTTTTGAATTTTTGATTAAAACTATATTTCTTTTTGAATCAATGTGATGTGGTTCAAGTGCCAATAATTCGCCACAACGTAATCCACAGCTATAAATTAAACTCAACATTGTTTTATGTTTCAGATTATTATGTGTATTTAATATGAGTTTCACCTCCTCCTTACTCAACACATTCGGTAACGTTTTTTCTCTGCGTGGCCGATGAACCAACTCAGGATCGAGCTTCATTCCCTTTCGTGAAGAGAAATAGAGTTTAATAGCATTTACAATCTGATTCTGAAAACTTGAAGATAATTTTTGTTCCAAAATGTATTCATTATTGAAGCGAATCAAATCTTCATTGTCAATGTCAAGAATTGGTTTCGAATGAAAAAAACGTAAAAATGTTGTTAAAGCTTCAGCGTAAGTTTTAATCGTGCTTTCGCTGTAGCGTTTGCTTTTTAAGTACTTTTTAAAGTCTGAAATCTCCAACAATCTATCTTCTGAAGGTTGAGGAAGTTCTATTTTTGTTACTTTATTTTGAGAAACAGGTTCTTTTTTTGCAGTAACCTTCAACTCACTCATATCAATCCAAGCAATTCCACGAAATGTTTTGAAAAGTAAGTGTAAGGTATTTTCGTTTTTAGGCAAAATCCAAGAAAAATCAGCTTTATTCCAAACTGCACTCTCAATACTTTTCATTTTCCAAAATAACTGGTCATTAAACGGATGCCAAACCTTTATTTGATTGGGGTTTTCGGTTTTTTTGAGGTATATTTTATCCATGATATTTATTACATTTCACATTAAGTTAATTAAAAAGTTGATGTCAATCAAAGAAATGAACAAAAAAAACAGGTTGTCTCAATTCTCCACGCCCCGACGAAAACGGAAAGCTTTGTGAGCAGAAGCACACAGCCACAAGCTGGAAAAAGCGACCAAAGGAAGCTCTTTTGCGGCTTTAAGTGGCGTTGTAGCTTCGCGAGAAAACTTGGAGATGTAGGCGGAAATGGCGCTAAATGATTTTTGATATTTAATTCTTAATTTTTTACATTTAGTTCAGTGTGGGGATTAACTTATAAAAATCACATCCCTCAATCCCTCCTCAAGTCTGACGACTCTGACGAGTATCAGACTCCGTCAGAGGGTGGAAGCCTAATTCCACTTCGATAAAAAATTCAATTCAACTTTTCACTTTTTCTTTTAGCTTCGGAATCACCCATTACTACACGTATAAACAAAAGCAGGAGGGAAGTTAAATGGTGTGTAATTCAATTTTACAGAACTGAAAATCTTTTTTAAGGCGCGACGCGATTGTAAGGAATATTGGAATTGTACGAATTGTCCTTGTTTGTTCAGGTGTGTTTTAACCTCTGAAAGGATGAGCTGTCGAATCTCTGATGGAATTACGGCTAAAGGCAAAGAAGAAATAATTAAGTCCGCTTTTTCAAGTCCGAGTTCTTTCAAATAATTGCTGACTTCGGTTGCTGAACCGTGTTTTAGGTGTACGTTTTTGTGACTAATCTTTTTCTGCAAAGCTTCAAAGAAAGTGTCGTTTAATTCCACAACGATTAATTGGGTATCAGCACCCATTTTTTCAATGATTTTTTCAGTAAAAACTCCCGTTCCAGGTCCTAGTTCAATGATGATTTTTGCTTCCTTTATTGGTAAGTGATTCAGCATTTTAGCTGCCAAAAAACGAGAACTTGGCGCCATCGCACCTACCATGTTTTTTTCCTTGAAGAATTGTTTTATAAATGCTCGTTTTGACACTTACTTAATTTTGAATGATTGCTTTTCCACCGTTCACTACCGCTAAAATTTTGCCTACTAAAGCTTGCTTAAAAAATGGATTATAGGGGTGTTGAGCTAACAAATTATCTTCATTTAATTCCCATTTCAAACTTGGGTCAAAAACGGTAACATCTGCCAAATTTCCAACAGCAATCGCATGATTTTCGATTTGGGCTATTTTTCTTGCATTGTGCGAAACACTATTTATAAACTTATCCAAATCAATGTGTGTGGTAAGATTCAAAGCTCCGAACAAAGTTTGCAACTGAAAGGCTCCAAAACTTGCATTGTCAAATTCTAGTTCTTTTTCTTCTTGATCCATTGGTCGGTGGTCTGAAACAACGGTATCTATCGTTCCATCCATCAAACCGTGCCAAAGTTCCACGCGGTCGTGTTCGGTTCTAAGTACTGGCAAAACTTTCATTAGTGCATCAAAATCCAACATATTTTGTTCTGTAAATAACAAATTCATCAGATTTACGTCAGCTGTAACATTCAATCCATTTTTCTTTGCTTTTCGAATCAACTCAACACTTTCAGCACACGAAATTCCTGTAAAATGAATCGTTCCTCCAACGTATTCAACTAAACGTAAATTGCGCTCCACTTGAATGATTTCAGCAATACTTGGATCTGCTTTTAAACCTGTTTTAGTAGAAGCTGTGCCTTCGTTTACCATTCCTTTTCCGGCTAATGAATAATCACGCGAAAAAGCAATCACACGACCACCAAAGTTTTTAGTGTAAAGCAAAGCACGATACATTATTCCAGCGCTAACTGGATGTAAATCATCTGAATACAAACGAACGCCACTTTGAAACAAATCGTACATTTCAGCCAATTCTTCACCTTTCAAACCTTTTGTAATTGCTCCAATCGGATGAATGGTTACTGCGTGATTGGATGCCTTACTCAACATATATTCTACTTGTGATTTTCCATCGACAATTGGTTGAGTAGTAGGTAAAATACAAACGTGCGTAAATCCTCCGAATGCTGCTTGGTCCAAACCAGAATGAATGGTTTCTTTGTGCTCAAATCCTGGGTCACAGAAATCTGCCTTTAAATCAACCCAACCTTGCGATAAGTGTAAGTTTTCTGATTCAATAACAATTGCTTCGTCGTCTGAAATGGTGTTTTCTATTTTTTCAAATATTCCATTATTGATTAAAACATCTTTGATTTGATTGTCAAATTCAGAGCTTTTGTCAAGGATTTTGGCGCTTTTTAAAAGTAGTTTCATTTTTTTCTATTTCCAGAACTTTAATAATGCTATTTCAAACAGAATGAAAAGTAAACTCAAAAGCAAAAGGATTCTCCAGAATTTCGCTGGTTCATCAATCGCAATTGGACTCTTGCTTTGTCCGTCTTGAATAGTGCTAAAATTACAATTTTTTATTCCTTGTGAGGTAATGGCTTCAATGATTTCTGCTTTTTCCATCAATGCATTATTCGATTCACTTCGGTCGTAATTCAAAGCTAAATTTCCAATAATTCCATCATTTACTATCGAATAGTTTCCAGGTTTAAGTTTCTCAACTGCTTCCATTCCTGAAATCGAAAGATAGGAGCGATTTCCTACTTTTTGAATCAAAGGAATAAATTCAATGAATTTGCTTTCCAATTTCAATGGATTATCATTTTGAATTTCTTCAAAAACTGGAATTTTACTTTCTTTTCCAATGATTGAGAATAGGGGATAAGACCTGATTGAAAGTTCTCCTGCTCGTAGTAAAATCGTTGGAAATAGAGCGTTTGAACTAAAATTACTGAAATCAGTTTGCAGTGAACTTAAAAATAAATAAGCATTTTGGTTAGAACGCAATAAAAGGGGTTCACCGTTTTTCAATTCAATTAAAGTGAAAGCTGTGGATTGGCGTATTTGACTGACACTGTAAGCTTTAACGATACTCGGAACGTTTAAGTTTTCGTTTTCTTTCTCAAAAACACCTTTGAAAAATGGATCTTTGTATTGAATTTTATTGATTTTCAATCCTGAAGTTGAAACTGTACCAATACTCGGAAGATTTAATTCTCGCAATAAATTGGCATAATCATTTTTTTGAATGTTCGTTCCGGGTAAAACAAAAACACTTCCACCGTCATTTGAAAACTCTACAATTTCACTAATTAAACCGGATGGAATTTCATTTAAACCATTTAAAACAAGAAGATTAGCTGTGTTTAAATTATCTTTTGAAAATTCAAATTCTGAAATAGATTTTGTTTCGTAAAATGGTTCAACGTTAAATACTTTTTGAACATCTACTGAAGCATCTTTGCCATTGATAATTAAGACATTTGATTTTTTAGCAACGTTATACGAAAAGTAAAAATCATCGTCCCAGAACAATTGTTTGTCATTGATAGTCAACTTTCCAGTTTTGATTCCAAATTCGGTTTCTGTGAATTGAAAGCTTGTTTGAACTTTTTTATTCGCAGGAACATCAATAAACATATCGCGTTTTGATTTCCCAATTTCAAGGTGTAATTCTAAATTAGAAGCATCTTTATCAGCGTAATTTCTAAGCTGAACAAACAATTCATTTGGATCACCTTTTTTATGAAACGGATTTGAAAACCAAATAGAATCAATCGTTACATTTTCAATTTTTTGTGGAACAAGTTGAATAGGGAAATAGCTATTTTCTTCATCAGCTTTTAATTGTTTCGCTGAAAAAGTGCTTTTTTGAAAGTCAGATAAAACTACAAATTGTTGTTTGCCAATGCGTTGCTGTTCTGCATTTTCTTTTTGTAAGAAGTTTTTTTGCCAATTAATGACTTCGTCTGTTTTGCGAATTAGTGGTGTGTAAGTAATTTTATCGAGGTATTCAATTGCCTCCATTTTACCCACAATTCGTTGTTCTATACCATCTAATTTGTTGGTATTCAATAAAAAACCTGTTTCTAAAGGTGCATTATTAATGATTCTTCGAGCCATTTCTCTCGCCTCAGAAAGTAATTCTCCTTCAGTTCCTTTGGCACTCATTGAAAATGAATTGTCAATATAAATGGCTACCACATTTTTCCCTACAGAATTTTCAGCTTTTGAATCGGTAAAAGAAGGTTGTGCGAAGGCTAAAATCAAAAAGATAAGTGCTAGCAATCGAGCAATTAAAACCAATAAATTACGTAATTTTTTCGCTGATTTATTTTCTTGCTCAACGAATTGAATAAATTTTAAGGATGAAAAATAAAGCGTTTTATGCCTTCTAAAATGGAATAAATGAATAATGATAGGAATCGCTAATAAAAACAAAAACCAGAGTGCGTTCGGATAAAGAAATTCCATAGTTCAAAAATACGAATTTTAAGTTTTCGGAATTTTTTTCACCAAATAATTTATCTTAAAATACTAAATAATGATAAAAAAAAACTGCTAGTTTCCTAGCAGTTTAAAGTCTTTATTTTATTGCTTCAGCACGTTTTTTGTATTCAGCGGCTTTTTCAGTATTTCCTAATTTATAATGTGTTTTGTACAAAATATCTAAAACTGCTTTTTCATTAGGATTTTTCTCGATGTATTTTTCTAAAACAATTAATGCTCTTTCCAATACTTCTTTTGATTGAGCTTCTAATGTGGTAACTTTAGGGTCTTTGTAATCTAATTGACCCGCTTCATATTTCAATTCATTTGCCCAGTTAAATAAATGTGCACCTAATTGGTATTGCGCTTCAGTGTAATTTGGGTCAATTTCTAAAGCTTTATTCAAAGATTGTTCAGCTCTATCGTTTTGTTTTAAGTCAATATAAGAAGTTCCTAAAACGTAGTATAATTGTTTGTTTTTAGGATCTAACTCTAATCCTTTATTCAAGTATTTTTCTGCAACAACTGCATCACCTTTTTGCAAATTAATATTGATTAAAGTGATAATTACATCAATATTTTTAGGCATAATTTGTAGAACACTTTCTGAAATTTCGTTTGCTTTATCATAGTTTTTAACTTTTAATAAGCTATCAACGTAATTATTTAAGCTTAACGTAGTATTTGTATAAGCCTCTTTATATTCTACACCAAGAAATTGTTGAACTTCATAGGCTAATGCAAACATTTGAGTAGCTTGATCAAACTTTTTGTCATTGTAACATTTAATTCCAATATTGAAACCCATTTCTGAGCGCATATTGATAAAATCTTCAGCATCTTTTTTAAATGATTTTTTAGGATCTTCCATCACTTTTTTGAAGCTTGCCTTAGACACTTCACTGTTTTGTTCAATTAACGTTTCGTCAATTTTACCACCTTTCATCACATCAGCTTGAGATAACTCAATTAATGCAAAATAAATTTCAGCTCTGTAAAGGTGCATTTTCATATCTTCAGCAGTTTCTGCATTCACAGCAGCTAAATCAATGAATTTTTTTGCTTCTTCAACGTTCTTTTTAGTAGCAGGATCCATGATTGCCATTGGATTGTACTTTTTCATTAACATGGCAGCGTCAGTTACATTTTTTTTCTGAGCTGTAGAAACGAGTGGTGCTGAAATAAGGAAAATACCTAGTGCAGCTGATAAAAAATTTGCTTTCATAAAGTAGTTTAATTGTTCAAAGATAATTATTATTCTTCTCCGTCGTTTTCAATATCCGTGCCAAGGTCTTCAGATGCATCATCTTCAGGTGCCTCAAGTCCTTCAACAGGCTCATTCAAACCTTCAATAACTTCGATTTCTTCATCTTCATCTTCTGTTCTTGGAACACGAGCAATTGCAGCGATTTCAGCATTACCTTTCAGGTTGATTAAACGAACACCTTGAGCTGCTCTACCCATAGTACGAATTGTGTCAACGTGCATACGAATAGTAACACCAGATTTTGTGATAATCATTAAATCATCTTCGTCAGTTACATTTTGAATAGATAATAATTTTCCTGTTTTTTCAGTAATATTTAAAGTTTTCACCCCTTTACCACCACGATTTGTGATTCTGTAAATTGGTTCTTTATCTTCAGGATCGTTTAGATAAGTTCGTTTACCGTAACCTTTCTGAGAGACAACTAAGATTGTAGAGAAAATGTCTTCTACACAAATCATTCCGATTACTTCGTTGTTTTCATCATTCAAATTCACTCCACGAACACCTGAAGCATTTCTACCCATTGGTCTAACCGAAGATTCATTGAAGCGAATTGCTCTACCAGAACTGGTTGCTAAAACGATTTCATTCGTTCCGTTTGTTAATCTTGCTTCTAATAATTCGTCGTTTTCACGAATTCCAATTGCATTGATTCCATTTGTACGCGGACGAGAATAAGCTTCCAAAGATGTTTTCTTAATTACACCTTGTTTCGTACACATAATAATAAAGTTGTTGTTAATGTATTCTTGATCAGTTAAATCTTGAACCTTAACATAGGCTTTCACTTTATCGTCACCTGGGATATTAATCAAGTTTTGGATTGCGCGACCTTTCGATAATTTATTTCCTTCAGGAATTTCGTAAACACGCATCCAGAAACAACGACCTTTCTCAGTGAATATCAACAAATAATTATGGTTTGTTGCTACAAATAAATGTTCTAAGAAATCTTTATCTCTTGTGGTTGAACCTTTCGAGCCCATCCCACCTCTGTTTTGAACTTTGTACTCAACTAAATTCGTTCGTTTGATATAACCGGCGTGAGAAATAGTAACAACCACTTCATCATCTGCGATTAAATCTTCCATTCGCATTTCACTTGCAGCATATTCAATACGAGAACGTCTTTCGTCACCGTATTTATTTTGCATATCTATTAATTCGTCTCTGATGATTTGCTTTCTTCTGTCGATATTTTCAAGGATTTCTTTTAAATCAGCAATTAACAACATTAAGTCAGCATATTCAGCACGTAATTTGTCTTGCTCAAGACCTGTCAATTGACGCAAGCGCATGTCAACAATTGCACGTGTTTGAATTTCAGAAAGTCCAAATCGAATTGCTAATTTTTCGCGGGCATCATCAGGACTATCCGCAGTTCTAATTATACTAATTACTTCGTCAATATTATCTGAGGCAATGATTAAACCTTCTAAGATATGAGCTCTTTCTTCTGCTTTTCTTAATTCGTATCTCGTTCTTCTAATAACAACTTCGTGACGGAATTTTACAAATTCCAGAATCATATCTCTAAGATTCAATAATCTTGGACGACCGTCAACTAAACAAATGTTATTGACTGAGAATGAAGTCTGTAGGGCTGTATACTTGTATAATTTATTTAAGACAACGTTTGCAATTGCATCGCGTTTAATTTCAAAAACGATACGCATACCATTACGGTCAGATTCATCGCGTAAGTCAGAAATTCCTTCAATTTTTTTATCGTTTACTAAGTCAGCGATTTTTTTAATCATCTCTGCTTTATTTACTTGATAAGGAATCTCCGTAACGATGATTTGTTCGCGACCGTTTTCTTCTTCAATTTCCGCTTTTCCACGAATTACGATTCTTCCGCGTCCAGTTAAAAACGCATCACGAACTCCTTCGTAACCATATATTATACCTCCTGTTGGGAAATCTGGAGCTTTTACAAATTGTAATAAGTCTTCAATTTCAATGTCTTCATTGTCAACATATGCAAGGATACCATCAATTACTTCAGTTAAATTATGAGGTGCCATGTTTGTTGCCATACCAACAGCAATACCTGAAGCACCGTTCACTAATAAATTTGGAATTTTTGAAGGTAAAACACTTGGCTCTTGCAAACTATCATCGAAGTTTGGTTTGAAGTCAACCGTTTCTTTGTCTAGGTCATCCAACATTTCTTCAGAAATCTTTTTCAAACGTGCCTCTGTGTAACGCATCGCTGCAGGACTATCACCATCGACAGAACCAAAGTTACCTTGTCCATCAACCAAAGGATAACGCAAAGACCAAGGTTGAGCCATACGTACCATCGTATCATAAACAGAACTATCTCCGTGTGGGTGATACTTTCCTAAAACTTCCCCAACAATTCTCGCTGACTTTTTATAAGGTCTATTGGAGTAAACACCCAAATCTTGCATACCATATAATACACGGCGATGGACTGGTTTAAAGCCATCTCTAACATCTGGAAGTGCTCTTGAAACAATTACTGACATCGAATAATCGATGTAAGCTGATTTCATTTCATCTTCAATATTTATCTGTATTATTTTCTCTCCTTCTGCCATAGTTCGCTCTTTTTTTAAATTCTGATTTAATTTTTTTTACAAAGCTTTCAAAATTACTTAATAAACAAAGCTAAAGCAACTACTCTAGCTTAATTTACTAACAAAATCGAATTAAAAATTGTGAATAATTTGGAAGGCCCAGAAAAAATTAAAACTATATTTGTATTAAGTTAATTCAATTAATATGGATGCAAAATTTTCTCCTAGAGTAAAAGATATGATTTCGTTCAGTAGAAATGAGGCTGTTCGTTTGTCTAATGAGTTTGTAGGTTCTGAACATTTATTACTTGGGTTATTGAAACTAAATGAAGGAACAGCAATATCTCTGTTGCAAGAATTTCAAATTGAATTAGAACAAATAAAAAATGATTTAGAAAGTATTTTACGCAAAACTGCGGTTAATGAACTTTTGAACCGTAATATACCATTGACCAAACAAACAGAAAATATAATAAAACAATCTTTTTTGGAAGCCAAACAATTTAAATCTGCAATAATTGGAACAGAACATTTACTTCTAACTATACTAAGGTATCCTGATTGTGTGGCTTGCCAAGTATTAAATAAATATGGAATTATGTACGAAAATGCAAAAGACGAATATGAGTCGATGATGGAAGAAAGACAGCATCCAAGTGCCGAATTTCCTGGAAGTGGTAGTGGAGAGGAAGATGAAAATTTCGCAGCCCAAAGAAAACAAACCGATCCAAAATCTAAAACTCCTGTATTGGATAATTTTGGTCGTGACTTAACAAAAATGGCCGAAGTTGGTAAATTAGATCCAATTGTTGGTCGGGAAAAAGAGATTGAACGCGTTAGCCAAATCTTATCGCGTAGAAAAAAAAATAACCCAATTCTTATTGGTGAACCAGGAGTTGGAAAAAGTGCTATCGCTGAAGGTTTGGCAATTAGAATCGTTCAACGCAAAGTGTCTCGAGTACTTTTCAATAAGCGAATTATTTCTCTTGACTTAGCTTCTTTGGTCGCTGGCACAAAATACCGTGGTCAGTTTGAAGAGCGAATGAAGGCTGTAATGCAAGAAATTGAGAAAAATCCAGACATTATTTTATTTATTGATGAAATTCATACGATAATTGGTGCCGGTGGTGCAAGTGGTTCTTTAGATGCTTCAAACATGTTTAAACCGGCATTAGCAAGAGGTGAGCTGCAAGCAATCGGAGCAACAACTTTGGACGAATACAGACAATACATTGAAAAAGATGGTGCTTTAGAGCGACGTTTTCAAAAAGTCTTAATCGAGCCAACAACAATTGATGAAACGATTCAAATTTTGAATAACATCAAAGAAAGATATGAAGATCACCATTCAGTTACTTACACCCAAGAAGCGATTGCAGCTTGTGTAAAATTGACTGAACGATATATCACCGATAGACACTTGCCAGATAAAGCAATTGATGCGCTGGATGAAGTCGGTTCTCGTGTTCATATGACCAATATTAATGTTCCTCAAGAAATTTTAGATATTGAAACACAAGTGGAAGCATTAAAGGATCAAAAAGCTGAAGTAATACGCTCGCAACAATATGAAAAAGCTGCTGAATTAAGAGACAACGAGCGCAAATTGCAAGATCAATTAGAAGCAGCTAAAAAACGTTGGGAAGAGGATTCCAAAAACAATAAAATTATTGTTACGGAAGAAAACGTGGCAGAGGTTGTTTCTATGATGTGTGGTATTCCTGTTACGAAAGTTACACAATCTGAAACAGGTAAATTGGTTAAAATGGCTGAGTCAATTCGTGGTAAAGTGATCGGCCAAGATGAAGCTGTAGAAAAGGTTGTAAAAGCAATTCAACGTAATCGTGCAGGATTGAAAGATCCAAATAAACCAATTGGTTCGTTTTTCTTCCTAGGCCCGACAGGAGTTGGTAAAACGCAATTAGCAAAAGTATTAGCAAAAAATCTTTTCGATTCAGAAGATTCTTTAATCAGAATTGATATGTCTGAGTTCATGGAGAAATTTTCTATCTCTCGTTTAGTTGGAGCGCCTCCAGGATACGTCGGATATGAAGAAGGTGGTCAATTAACAGAGAAAGTGCGTAGAAAACCATATTCGATTGTTTTGCTAGACGAAATTGAAAAAGCACATCCAGATGTTTTTAATTTATTGTTGCAAGTTCTTGATGATGGCCACATGACTGACGGTTTAGGCCGAAAAATCGATTTTAAAAACACCATTTTGATTATGACTTCTAACATTGGTGCGCGACAGTTAGCTGATTTTGGAACAGGGGTTGGATTCGGAACTAAATCGCAGGAAGACGCGAAATCAGAAAATTCTAAACTTGTCATTCAAAATGCACTTAGAAAAGCGTTTTCACCAGAATTTTTAAATCGTGTTGACGATATGATTATGTTCAAATCACTTGGAAAACCTGAGATTTTGAAAATTATCGACATCGAATTAGAAAAGTTATATCAACGTATTAACGGTCTTGGTTATCAAGTTGAGCTCTCTGAAAAAGCGAAAGATTTTATTGTGGAGCGTGGTTACGATGAGAAATTCGGTGCACGTCCTTTGAAAAGAGCCATTCAGAAATATATTGAAGATCCACTTGCTGAAGAAATTATTAATTCAAGCTTGAAAGAAGGAGATACAATTTTACTTGATTTGGAAGATGGTAAAGAGGAACTGACGGTAGAAATTAAAAAATTGAAGGCTACCAAAAATATTTCTGAATAATTAAAACCACTTAAAATGTAATTCAAAAACGTCTTAGTAATAAGGCGTTTTTTTTTTTGAAAGAAATTTCAAAGTAAATTACTTTCTAATTATCCATCGGATTAACTGGGAATTTTGAAATCATTCGAAATCGACCTCCTTGTATTTCCAAACAGTTGGACCAAAGCTTGTCGTTTTCGGTGTTAAAAATCATTTCCAAAGAAATATTGCTAACTGGGATCCACGATTTTTCTTTTAGCTCTTCTTTTAATTGACCAATCGACCAACCAGAATAACCAATAAAGAATCGAACATGATTTCTTAATTCAGGATGTAGTTCTAATTTTTTAGATAGTTCATCAAAATCACCACCATAATAAATTCCCTTAGTAATTATAGTTGCACCTTTTATTTCTGTTCCTAATCGGTGTATAAAAAACAAGTTTTCTTTAGACATTGGTCCGCCAATACTTATTCGAGCTGCAATATCTGGAAATTTATCATCTAGCTTATGAAGGTCCAATTCGAGGTAGTTGTTCAATACAAAACCAAAACTTCCTTCCTCGTTATGTTCGCAAAGCAAGATAACCGAGCGTGCAAAATATTGGTCATCTAAAAATGGATCAGAAATCAACAAACAACCTTTTCTTGCTACTTCGTTGTTCTGAAAAGATAGATTCAACTTTTTCATAGTTCAATTACAAAGAAAATACATTTTTGTTTGTAAACGAATTTTTGGCAAAGTTGGAGGTGAATTTATTAAACTTCGCCTTAATCCAAAGCTATTTTTAACTTTGTAGTAATGAATTATGCAGCGATAGATGTTGGGACAAATGCAGCGCGTTTATTGATTGGTGAAGTTGTTCACCAAGATGATAAATCGTTTGTTAAAAAGATTTCATACACAAGAATACCATTAAGACTCGGTGATGAGGTATTTGATGATGGAAAGATATCAAAGAAAAAGGTACAAGATTTTATTAATACTATCAAAGCATTTGGTTTAATTGCTGATATTTTCGATGTGAAAAGATTACGCGCTGTGGCTACATCAGCAATGCGAGAATCTAAGAACGGACAAAAAATCGTAGACAGAATTAAAGAAGAAACTGGAATAACTTTAGAGGTTATTTCGGGAGAAGTTGAAGCAGAATTGATTTTCGGAACGTTTTTCTTGCTAGAAATCGAAAAAGAAATGCCTTTTATCGTAATTGATGTAGGAGGAGGTAGCACAGAAGTAAGTGTCTTTGAAAGAGGCGAACGTATTGCTTCTAAATCTTTTGAGATTGGTACGATTCGCTTATTAAAAGAAAAAGTAGA
The DNA here is from genome assembly GCA_945863605.1 of Chitinophaga pinensis. Classification (GTDB taxonomy): domain Bacteria; phylum Bacteroidota; class Bacteroidia; order Flavobacteriales_D; family Crocinitomicaceae; genus UBA952. The sequence goes on along the minus strand of CAMAZP010000037.1, from coordinate 9,847 downwards.
TAAAAACATTTGGGCTGATATTCACGAATGGATGCAGCAACACGTTGATTTATCCGATCATCATCAATTATTCGGAACTGGTGGTAATATCAATAAAGCGCATAAAATCATTGGAGTAAAAGACAATAAACCCGTTCTGCTCAGTCAATTGGAAAATTTGAAACGTGATCTATCAACTATAAGTTTAGACCAAAGAATGTCTGAATATCAATTAAAACCTGATAGGGCAGATGTAATAGTTCCTGCGCTTGAAATTTTCACTTACATTATGAAAGAGATGGGCGCAAATGAAATTATCGTTCCAAAAATTGGTTTATCAGATGGAATGATTTACGCTATGTATAAAGAAGATTTAAAAGAATAAAATGTCACAAAAACCAGGAATAGCAAAAGGTACGAGGGATTTTTTACCTCAAGACGTTGCAAAAAGAAACTATATTTTTGATATTATAAAATCTGTTTTTCAATTGTACGGATTTGCTCCGATTGAAACTCCAAGTTTTGAATTAGCTTCCACTTTAATGGGGAAATATGGTGAAGAAGGTGATCGTTTGATATTCAGAATTTTGAATTCAGGAGATAAAATGAAAAAGGCAGATATTGAAGCATTACAAAATGATAATTTGCCAAGATTTGCGAACTCATTGGCTGAAAAAGCATTACGTTACGATTTAACAGTTCCTTTTGCACGTTTTGTTGTTCAACACCAGAATGAATTGTCTTTTCCATTTAAACGTTATCAAATTCAGCCAGTTTGGCGCGCAGATCGACCACAACATGGACGTTACCAAGAATTTTATCAATGTGACGCTGATGTAGTTGGAAGTGATTCTCTTTTGTATGAAGTGGAATTAATACAGATTTTTGATGCTGTTTTAACAGATTTAAATCTTCCAGGTTTCACTATTCAAATGAACAACCGCAAAATACTTTCTGGAATTGCAGAAGTGAGTGGCGAATCTGAAAAGTTGATTGATATAACAGTTGCGATTGATAAATTGGATAAAATAGGTGAGGAGGGTGTAGTGAAAGAATTGGCTGAAAAAGGTGTTTCTGCATCCGCGATCGGACGCATTCAACCTTTGTTTAGTTTATCGGGTACAAACGATGAAAAAATTGCACTTTTGACTGAATTTCTAAAAGATTCTGAAATTGGTTTAAAAGGAATTGAAGAGTTAAAAGTGGTCTTAAATCACATCAATCGAATTGGATTGAAACGTGGTGAATTACAAGTAGATGTTACGCTTGCTCGTGGTTTAAATTATTATACAGGTGCTATTTTTGAAGTAAAAGCCAAAGCTGTTAAAATGGGAAGTATTTGTGGTGGTGGACGGTACGATGATTTAACCGGTCTTTTTGGTTTGAAAGGCGTTTCTGGTGTTGGAATTTCATTTGGTGCCGATCGCATTTATGATGTGCTTAATGAATTGAATTTATTTCCTACTGAAATAACGAAAGGATTACCTGTATTATTTATCAATTTTGGGGCAAACGAAGCTGAAAAATGCTTGGATTTAGCAAATGAATTAAGAGCGAATAAAGTAGCTTGTGAAGTGTATCCAATTGCTGCAAAATTGCAAAAACAAATGAAGTATGCAAACGATAGAAATGTTCAATTTGTAATTCTTATTGGCGAAAATGAGTTAAATGTTGGTTCATTTGTTTTGAAAAATATGGAAACAGGGGAACAAAAAACTTTGAAATTTGAGGAGCTTTCTTCCATCTATTCACTTTTAAAATAAAACAATGAAGAAAATTATTGGTTTCACTTTCTCATTCCTTTTATTAGTAGCTTGTGGAAGCAAAAAAGGCTCGTGGTCAGAAGAAGAAAAGCAAATAGCGATTAAATCTTTGGATAAACACAAAGCGGAAATTGCTGCTTTTGGTAAAGATAAACAGGCATTTATTGATTGTTATGTGGAGACAATGGAACAACGTTACGAAAATTTCGATGCAAGCACTGAAGCAGGAAGAAATTTAGTGGTAGTCGATTGCATTAAACCAATAGTTCAAAAAAGAATTGAGGAAACAAATTGAAAATAAAAATTTAGAGTTTAGACTTTTTATTTTAGAAACTTTAATAATAGCTCAAACCTTAAAATGGTACTATAGTAAATGTTAAACGTTAGCGAATCTGAGTGGCCTTGTATTTCTTGGTTTTAACTACTTAACTGGAACTGTTAATTTTTAAAATTTCTGTAAGAACATTTTTGAAAAATTTCAGTTTCAGAAAGGAGTTAAAATTGTTCGCAACGAGTTGAATCTATTTAAAGAACTACGATTTGCGAACAAAAAAGAAATGCAGAGCCTTGATTTTTTGTTTCTTTTTCATCAAGGAAAAAGAAAGGCAAGAGGATGAACATAATAACTCAAACTAATTATTAAACTTTAGATTTAATTAATGTCAAAATTTAATAAAAAAACACATAAAAAAAAGCCCAGTAAAACTGAGCTTTTTGTAGCGAGACCGAGAGTTGAACTCGGGACCTTTGGGTTATGAATCTCATGGATTACATGCAATTTTTCGGAAAATGGCTGATAAAAGAGTTAAATTTTATCATAAGATTTAGCGCGGAATCCACCATTTGTCTTTCATCTGTTTCTTTTAGGTAATTAATTTTCAATAATTATTTTGTGAGTATAAATCCAATTTTTGGTCAAAACCCTTCAATTGAAATAAATCTTAACTTTTTATCAACTAATACCAGGGGAGTAAGGGTTGTAGATAAAAAATGAAAGCCGAATTGTGCTAGTTAAGAATCACTAAAACAAAAAAAGTGATTTTAATTGGTGTACGCAGTTGGAATTTCAAACAAGTGAATTATACTTGTGAAACAATTATTAATCGCCAATTTTATCTTGGTATCCAATTTTTTACCGAAACTAAAGCCAAAATAGGATTGCTTACTTATGTACCGAATGTTTCTTCGAACAAGAATTTCACGAAATGTTAACTCCATATTTAATGATAACGAGTACCAATTATCGGTGTAACAATATTTCACCCCCAATTGTTGAATAGCTTCGAGCCAGCCCATTTCCATGTAATCCTGTGTTTCGTTCATCCCATGTATCAAAACGCTTTGCGGTGAAATTTTATATTTTGAAAGAAACTCAAACATTTTTTTATTCGAAAGATGGAAGAAAAATAATTCCTTAATACGATTTTTCCGACCAAAACTGACCTTTAGTTTGAAAACATAAAACTCAACCCCATTGAATTTAAGTTTATTTTGAGCAACAACTTCACAACCTGCTATTGATGAAACGAATGCTGGATCAACCTCCTTATCCGCATCATTAAAAATTAAAATGTCTGGGTCGATGTAGAGATTATTAAACGCGACATGGTGAACCGGTCGAAAATCGTCACCAGAAGAAGGATACCACATTGATTCCTTGGCTTTCAAACTCATAATTAAATTATACATATTCACTTTTATTTAAACGTTAATAAACCTTTGCCCCATTTTCTCCTGATACGCTAGCGAACCGGGCTCATCATCAGTTAATTCGAACCTTGAAGGATAAAGCATTCCGTATGCACTTTTGAACGGTTTTTCTCCATAAACACATAACCCTTGCTCAATTAAGATGATTGCATTTGAACCATGATAACCCTGAAGGTTCCAAACATCACCTGAATTAATAATAAATTGATACAGTGGCGCAACTAAATCCTCATTCAAATTGCCTTCTTCAAATGACCAAAGAAGTTCCATCCATTTATTACGATTAATGATTTTTTCTAGATTCATTTTGATTAATTTTTGGTTGTTTATTTTTAGAATTCGATTTATATCTTATTTGCAAACATCAATGATTATTAAGTAGTTGTTCAATATTTCTTTTTCCCACCATATTCATACTATGAACCTTGTAATTGGGTAACTTCAGCTTGTTATTTGAACAATAATTAACTAGCCATTGAGCTGCATGAAAACCTGTTTTAATCTCCATTTTTTCGTAATTAATATCCTGTTGATTTTCAAGTTTATAATGCTCGAAATCAAGATCGTGATCAAAAGAGATAAACTCAGGAAGGCCATTCTCTTCGATGTATGAAACAAATTCATTAAAAGACCTTACTATTACCCACTCATTATTATTTTCATAGATCGGATCAATTGTATTCATAAATACCATTTCCGGCGTGCGCACATCATCAAGAAATAACTTTTTCATCTCTAATTAATTTTTAAACAATAAATTAAATTCCTTCTCTTCGTTTCCTTTAAACTGTTTCGTGCGTCCGAGAAAATTCTTTTCAGTAGTGAATTTTTTAGAAAATTTAATTGAATCAATGTACTTACCTTCTTCATCGGGAATGAATAACAAAGGGTTTATAATTCGTTTGCTATTTTCGAGTCGAAAAAAAAACGAAACATCGATTACCCAAGAAATCTGCAATATCAATGTGGCCTTGTCGTATCATGCCACCCGTATTAAAGAAACTTTCGTCATCCGCTTTATTAAACTCCAAACGCAAAAACATCATAAACTTTGAATAACTCATTCCGATAAAAAAACCGCTTTTATGCAATACTCTTTCAAGAACACCAAAATCTTGAAATACAACTGCAGCATAAGTAAGGTGAATTAGATTTAATTTTTTCTTTGTTTTTCTAATCATATTCATATATATATTATTTTTATACTACAATATTAGTATTTTTATATTATATACGCAAGTTATTTATGTAATTTATTTATATTATATTTGAACTTTATAATTGAACATGGATATTAGACGGAAAAGATTTCTTGATTACGGGTTGAAAATTGTGAACCGATCAATTGATTCTATTGAAAAACTAAAGCGTTTTAGTGAACGTTCTAATTACATTGTTGACAGTTCAGAGTTGCGCGAAATAGTAAATCAGTTAAAAGAAAAGATATCAGAACTTGAAAACCATTATTTCGCAAATGAGATCGAGCCAAAATTCTTCTCGATTAAGCCTAAAGAAATTTCTGAAAAAGAAAGGCAATGGGAATTTTTTCAAAAGAAAAATGAGGAACTATTTTTAAAACTTCAAGAAGAAAATTACCTTTTAAGAATGAAACATGATATTCTTTCTAAAGAATTTTTAGTTATATCAGATAGACTTGAAAATTTGGAAAAAGAAAAATCGAGAAACATGAAGTAAAATTGAATTTAAGTATTAGATTCGGTGATAAAATTAAATCTTATTTAAATTTTCTTATATGTTAACTAAACCAGAAATAATTGATTTAATTGAAATTATTCGTAGATTTTATCTTTGGATAGATAATGAAAGGATACAAAATCCTATTGCTGGGAGAATTCAATATCCGAAAACACCACCGGCTTTATCAGAGTCACTCGCAATACATTTATTAGAAGATCGTAGGATTATTCCTGATGTGGCATTCACAGACATCCAACAAGGCGGGCGAATTGCAGACATTACTGCTAGATTAGGCGGAGATTTAAAGAGTATAGAGGTAAAAGCAAGCACTCGTGACTTCCAACATTTTAGCGAAAATGATATAAATGCCGATTATCTAATATGGATCGATTTAGTTAATACTTTAATACATAATCAAGACACTATTGATATATTTGTACTCCCAAATCCAGGAAATCATTTCAGAACCCCAGGAAGAATTGTTTTGAAGAAATTTTTACGAATTACAGGAGATAACACAACTAAGTATGAAAATTTTAATTTGAATGAATTTTTAACAGATCAAAATCTTCAATAAGAAGCATTTCTTATTCAGATTAAAAAATTAAAACCACCCTCTCAACTCCTCCAAACGGCCTAGAGCTGTAATTTAAATAACATGCGTGTTTCGGCTGTTAATATCTTCTGGTAATGGATTGGGGTCAACAACAATGATTTTGCAATCATCATCGACTAAATTAGGAAACCGCTAGAGAAGTTCCAATAATTACCAAAAGTTCACAAGATCGAATGTGGTTTTCTGCCTCACGCACCACTTTTTCGTTCAAATTTTCACCAAACCACATGATTCACCTTTTAGGTTTGCTTAACATTACAGCCGCGATAGAATAAATCCCTTGAAACTAGATTTTATTGGCGAAAGAATTGTTTTGCGGTATAAAATCGTTATTTTTACCGCATATATTGCGGTGGTAATTATGTACATACACGAAAGAGAAAATTGGACAAACTTTTTTTGGGATAGCGACAAGTTATCACCCATCCTGGCTTCTGTAAGGCATTTACAAGGCCTTTTGTTGGGTCGTATGGAAAGTTTAGGTTTCGATTTTATAGAACGAGCCACTTTGGAATCGCTTATATTAGATGTTGTAGATACATCAAGAATTGAAGGTGAATTTTTAAACCCTGATCTCGTTCGCTCATCTATTTCCCGAAAATTAGGTATTGAAAATGCTGATTTCGTCAAGACTCCTCGAAACATAGAAGGAATTGTAGATGTAATTTTAGATGCTACACAAAATTTCGATAAACCGCTCACGAGGACACGCCTTTTAGGTTGGCATAACTCACTTTTTCAAACAGGTTTTAGCGGTTATCAGCAGATCGATGTAGCCAAATATCGTTTAGGTGGAATGAAGGTAGTGTCGGGTGTTTTTGGTAAAGAAAAAATACATTTTGAAGCACCATCTGCCGATAGAGTCCCTTTCGAAATGGAACAATTTTTAAATTGGTTGGATAATGAAAAATCTTTGGATTTAGTATTAAAATCAATAATTGCTCACTTTTGGTTTGTTACCATTCACCCTTTTGATGACGGCAATGGACGTATAGCGAGAGCAATTTTAGATATGTTTTTAGCAAAAAGCGATAATAGTAAAATTCGTTTTTACAGCTTATCAAACCAAATCTTCAAAGAACATAAAAACTATAACAACATTATTGAAAAAGCACAAAAAGGAACATCAGACATCACACACTATTTAGAATGGTTTCTCGGTTGTTTTGAAAGGGCATTAATTGCAAGTGAACAAAATTTAGAAATCATTTTGGATAAAGCCCACTTTTGGGATAAACACAAGTTAACAACCATTAACGACAGACAAAGGCTTTTAATCAACTATTTGTATGACAATTATGGAAACGATGTCGGATTTTTACGAACATCAACTTACGCCAAACTTAACAAATGCTCAACGGATACAGCTTTGCGTGATTTACAAGATTTAGTCGAAAAAGAAATGTTGAAAGTAGAGGACAGTGGAAAGAAAACAAATTACATTATTGTAAGTCCGAAAAACATTAGAATACCTGTAATAAAGGACTGAAAATCACCAGCAACCATCAGCTATAAACATTAAAACTTCAAAACCATCCCCCACAATTCCTCCAAACAACCAACAGCGGTATTTTGTATAATCTGTGTGTTGCGTCGGTTACTGTGTTCTGGTAATGGATTGGGGTCTACAACAATGATTTTGCAATCATCATCGACAAAATTGGGCATTTCGTTCGCTGGATAAATCGCTAGAGAAGTTCCAATAATCACCAAAAGTTCACAAGATCGGATGTGGTTTTCTGCTTCGCGAACCACATTTTCGTTCAAATTTTCACCAAACCAAATGACGTTGGGTCTTAATTGACTTTCTTTTTTCGCAACGGTCACCAATGTTTATATCCTTGTGACAAGGATAAATCAAATTTGGGTTAAAAGTTGATTTCGCTTCAAATAGATTTCCATGCAAATGAATTACGTTTTGACTACCTGCTCGTTCGTGTAAATCATCAACATTTTGAGTAATCACCACCAATTCGTGATTTTCTTGCATATCGGCAATAAAAAGATGCGCTGCGTTTGGTTCTTTTTCTAAAACCAATCTTCTAAATTCATTATGAAAATGAAGCATTTCCTCTTTATGAGTTCTCCACGATGCAATTGAGGCATATATTTTAGGGTCATAATCTTCCCATAAAGCATTCCTTTCTCTGAAAGTTGGAATACCACTTTCATCAGAAATACCAGAACCCGTAAAGAAAACAACTTTCATAAAAAGAATCTTTTAAAATCTTTAATTCAAATAACATTAATAAAACCCAAATAAACAAAAAGGTTTCAAGAAAACTCTTGAAACCTTTTTGTTTATTTGTAGCGAGACCGAGAGTTGAACTCGGGACCTTTGGGTTATGAATCCAACGCTCTAACCAACTGAGCTATCTCGCCATAATTGAGGGTGCAAAGATAATTAGATTTTTAAATTTGAAATACTAAAAATTTAAGATTTCCAAAAATTATTTAATTTTAAATTTAGTATATTGATTATGAGTATTAAGCGAATAAATTGAAATGAATATACAATCAGTTATTAGTAAAAATTAGTCTTTTACTGATATCAAGTAAATGATTTCACCAAATGAAAGCCATCAATCAATAAATTATCTTGAGGCGATAGCAACAAAATCATCGTAAGTAGTTTCCTTTATCGTTAAATTAACTACATTTTTGAAATAAGTTGTTAATTTTTGTTCAGCTAAACGATCGTAAATTCCACTTGCTTGTTCTTTGTTTTTCAGTAAACGAACTGCAGATTCTGTTAATTCAGCATCATCAGGTGCAGGAATACCATATTGAGCATAATTTGAAATCAATAAACCTTTAGTATGTTCAATTACCTCTTCATTTGTTAATTTAAGGTTGTTTTCTGTAAAGATTTTAGATTGAATCAATTGCCATTTTAGTGATTTTAAATAGGCATCAAATTCGTTATCAATGTCTTCTTCCGTTAAAGGTTTTTCACTTGATATTTTAATCCAACGTTTCAAAAAATCTGCTGGAAATTCCATTTTGGTTTCTTCCAATAAGAAATTATAAACATCTCTAGTTAAAATTCGATCTGAATCTTCACTAAACATTTTAGATAAATCGTCAGCGATTCTAGTTTTCAATTGCTCAATCGATGTAACTTCACCGTCCATGAATAATTTACCAAAAAGTTCATCATTCAATTCCGCTAATTCCATTTGTTTGATGTCAGAAATCGTAAATTGGAATTTGTCGCTTACAGACGCTAATTCATCTTCTTTTAATCCTAACATTGCAGCTTTATCTGCATCATTTTTAGAAACTAAGCTTGGATTTAATTCAAAAGTATCATTCACTTTTTTACCATTTAGCAAATCAGAAGCTTCTTTTTTATCTAAAAACTCTAAAGAAATAGTTGTAGAATGAGAAATTCCGCCTTCTTTTACTTCACCCGTTTCCGTTAATTCTTCAAATTTCCCAAGAATCATATCTTTTTCTCCAGCAATATCAACTGAAGTTAATTTTCCATATCTTCTTTGAAGGTCTTCGATTTGTTTGTTGATTAAAGTATCATCGATTTTAACTTTAGGAAATTCGAATTTTTTTCCTGCGATTGCTAGTTCAAAAGTAGGTGCGAATCCAATTTCGAAAGAGAACTCAAAATTTTCTGGTTTCTCAAAATTCCCTACTGATGTTGAATTTTCTTTTGGGATTGGATTGCCAAGAATATCTAATTTGTTTTCTGAGATAAATTTATACAAACCGTCATTGGTCAATTTATTAATTTCTTCAGCTAAAACAGACTTACCATATTGTTTTTGAATAAAACCGAATGGTACCATCCCTGGTCTGAATCCTGGAACTTTCGCTGTTTTTCTGTATTTTTCTAATGCTGTTTTTACATTACCTTGATAGTCTTCAGGACTTATTTGTACTCTTAACACTGCATTTAGTGCATCAACATCTTCGCGTAAAATGTTCATTTTTACTTTTTTTTTAAGTTGTATAAAACAAAAAAGGTCTCGCTTTCAACAAACGAGACCTGTTAGTGCGGATGGAGGGACTCGAACCCGCACACCTCTCGGCACCAGATCCTAAGTCTGGCGTGTCTACCAATTTC
>CAMAZP010000036.1 GCA_945863605.1 Chitinophaga pinensis | reverse complement strand
GAAATAGCTGTTGTTTTATTTTCAGCTAGAAATACTGCACACAAATTCCATGGCTTACCTTTTCCTGTGTATTTGTCTGTTTCGTTGCTATTATGATATTTTAACCTAATCCAAGGATCATTAGAATAACCAATATAGTATTTGTTAATTGAATCTGAAAATAATATGTAAACGTAATAAGACATTGTATAAAAAAAGGGCTACATTTCTGTAACCCTTTGTTTTTTTAGCTCCCCCTTCAGGACTTGAACCTGAGACCCTCTGATTAACAGTCAGATGCTCTAACCAACTGAGCTAAGGAGGAATTTTTTTTTAAATTCGAGTGCAAATATAGTTTAAATAATTATTAATTTGCAAAGAAATACAATAAAAAAATTAACTTTTCCATAACTTATTGTTTTTCAATTGAAATCATTTTCTTCTATTGAAAAATCTTCCATTGATATTTCAAAATTAGATTCATCAATCATAATTTCACTAGGAATTGTGTCATCTTTTGTTACTGGTCTTAAGATATTTGTTCGCGCAACATTCATTCTAATTTCTGTTCTAATAAAACCATCCTCCTGTTGAAATGCTTTAGCAAATGGTGTACCTATAACTTCAACTAGTGTACCCCTATTTAAGAAATCTACAATACGAATATTTGTTGCCTCTTTCTTCCATATTGTGCAACTTACCCAAGTTGTTTTAGTCTTTAGTTCACCGGTTCGTTTATCTTTCCAGTTTTTATTGTGTGCAACAGGAAAATTGATTGCAAGAATGCCTCTGTCCATTAACTTAACGACAGCATCCTTACCAATATTTCCTATCAGCCGTGTTTCAAAAATCGTAGCCATTATTGATGTGAATTAAACAAATTAAATAAAGAAACTAATGTAGTAGCAGATAGTTTAATTTACTTAATGTTGGTGACCGTGTTCACCATGCACATGTCCATGCGCTAATTCATCTTCGGTTGCTTCTCTTATGTCTAAAATATCGCCTTGAAAATGTAAATCTGTTCCTGCTAAAGGATGATTAAAATCCATTTTTACATTTTCTTCATCCACTTCCATAATTTTACCTTGCATGTGATTACCTTCACTATCGCTCATTGGAATCATTGCGCCAACTTGAAACATTTCGTTATCAAAGTTGCCATTATCATCATGAAAAACATTACTAGGAATCATTGCTATATGTTCTGGATCATGATCTCCATAAGCGTTAGAAGCTAAAATGTGAAAATCAAATGAATCTCCTACTTTTTTACCTGCTAAATTGTCTTCGAACTCTGGAATTAATCCACCAACTCCGTATAAAAATACTAATGGATTTTCTTCGTTTGTTTCTTCAATTTTTTCTCCCGATTGGTGGTTTGAAAGTTTGTATTTTAAGGAAACTACCTTATTTGATGTTATGTACATATATATATTTTTTTCAAAACTAAGAATTTACCAATTTAGTTTTGTAAATAGATTTAAGGTAAATCCCTATTTGATTAAACTTTTAACGAAATTAGGTGTCGCAAAACTTCCTACATGAACTTCATCATTGTAATATCTCAAGCCTTTTGCTTCTACAAATTCTTGAATTTTTTCAAAGTTTGAAATTTGCTTTGGATTTAAATCTCCTTTAATTCCATATTGGAAACTCCACATTCCTGTTGGATACGTTGGAACAAAGAACAAAGAAACAGGAGCTTTATCTTTTCCGAAAATTTGTTGTAATGTTTTATTTAATTCTGTAAATGCTTTTTCGTTGAATTTAGGTGATTCTCCTTGTGCAACTAAGATTCCTGTTTCTTTTAATGCATTGTAACAATTTGTATAAAATTCAACTGAGAATAATCCTTCTGCAGGACCAACAGGATCTGAACCATCTACAACTATTAAATCGTAGGAATTAGCTTTGGCATTTTTCAAAAACTCAATTCCATCATCAACAATCAATTCAAGCTTTGGATCATCAAATGCTGCTGCAATAGTTGGTAAGAATTCTTTACATGAGTCAATTACAGCACCATCAATTTCTACCATGGTAACTTTTTCAACTCCTTCGTGACGTAATATTTCTCTAACTGTGCCTCCGTCACCTCCACCAATTACTAAAATATTTTTAGCATTTTCTAGGGTAAACATAGCTGGATGTGATATCATTTCATGGTAGTGAAACTCATCTTTCTCGGTTGTCATCACCATATCGTCTAATGCTAACATTTTACCGTATTTATAGGATTCTAAAATACGTACTCTTTGAAATGGAGATTCAACATCAAAAAATACTTGACCAGTAAAACGTAAAGACAATGCTTGATCATCATCTTTGTCAGTAAACCAAACATTTCTAGTATAAAAATCTGGATTTCTCCATTCTGCTGCTTTCTGTCGCATTGTAGAAATATCGAAATTATTTCTCGTCAGTAAATTCACAGAACCTCTTTTCATTTCTAAAGCAGAATATGATTTAGCTCCAAAACATTCTTTCAAGAAATCAAAAGAAATCCAAGCATCCATTTCTCCACAAGTAAATAAATCTACTGCGGCGTAACCATATTCTGGCCAAGTATGAATTGCTAAGTGACTCTCTTGAATTACAACTACCCCAGAAACTCCATAAGGTGAAAAATGGTGAAATGTTGAATTAATAACAGTTGCACCTGCTTTTTGAGCGGCACCAACCATATCACGTTCTATTGCAGCAACATCATTCATAATGTGTGGGTCGCAATTCATAAATTCAACCAAAATATGGTTTCCTAAAGCTGTACTCATTTTATTTTTGTTTTTTAAGAGTGCAAAAGTACTACTTTAGTCGAAAGTTGTTTACTATTTTATTAAATTTAATGAGTATAATTGCCAATAATTTAAGACGATTATTTTTGTTACTTCATTTAAGCTCAATTAACTTTTAAATTTTCTATTTTTGATTTATAATTTTAAATGAATAACATACTTACCACAAATCCGAATCTACTTATTGTTTTTGCTGTTTTAATTTCTTTCATGTTAGTTCTGGACTTAGGAGTATTAAACAAAAAAAGTCATGTAGTTAGTAATAAAGAAGCGATAATCTGGACAGTCGTTTGGATTTCCCTTTCAATGCTCTTTAGTGCATTAGTATATTGGGAAGCTGGATTTGAAAAATTTGCACAATTTCAATCGGCTTATTGGATTGAAAAAGCACTTTCTGTCGATAATTTATTTGTATTTATTCTTGTTTTTGGTTTCTTTAAACTTGAAGGAAAATTACAACATAAAGTTTTGATTTGGGGAATTATTGGTGCTTTGATTTTTAGAGCGATTTTCATATTCTCTGGTGTTGAGTTAATTAATATGACTTATTTGCCAGCATTTGATTTCATGGGAATGCACTTCAATTTAAGTAATGTTGGAGCAGAACATATTGATTTTGCCTCCAAAACTTTTTTTAGACCCAATATTATATTAACACTGTTCGGTTTCTTTTTAGTTTATGCAGGAATAAAATCTGCAATTGCGAGTGAGGAAGATGAAGAAAAAGATTACAACAAAGGTTTAGGTGCAAGAATCATAAGAAAAATCATTCCAGTTTCAAGAAATTATCATGGAGATAAATTCTTTATTCGTCGCGGAACAAAACGATTTGCCACTCGCCTACTATTGGTTATGGTTGTCATTGAATCAACTGATTTGATATTTGCAGTGGATTCAATTCCCGCGATTTTTGCAATTGCTCCAGATGATCCATTTATACTTTACACATCAAATATATTTGCAATTTTAGGTTTAAGATCGATGTATTTTTTACTGGCAAATTCGATTAATTTATTCTCCAAATTAAAGTATGGTCTTGCATTTATTCTAACATTCATTGGAATCAAAATGTTGATTGCACCATTTTATCATTTTTCATCTACAATTTCACTATTAATAGTACTTGGAGTTTTAATTTTTTCTATTGTTTGGTCAATTTTGGCAAAAAAGAAAAAATAAACGTTAAGGTTTTAATACGTTGTTAATAACCAATTAATTTTTCAGAAACTTCTCATTTTCAAATAGTCAGAATCAACTCTTAGCTACTTCAAAGAATTAAGTATATTTTTTTTTCTTTTTTTTTATCGGTTAAACTTGGTAGTATTCAAAGTATTGCTACTTTTGTCTCGGAGAGTTGGCAGAGTGGTCGATTGCGGCAGTCTTGAAAACTGTTGAACTGCGAGGTTCCGGGGGTTCGAATCCCTCACTCTCCGCACTAAGGATTACAAAAGAAACCAAAACCCCGTAAAACGCTTGTTTTTACGGGGTTTTTTGTTTTTCTGCATTCATTTGGAATCAAATAACATTAAACATCAAATGCGTCATTCGGTGCGTCGCACCTTCTCACTTTTGCGACGCACCCGAATTCGATGTAATGCCCGTCTATCAAGCAGTTCAGAGAATGAACATCTTGTTTAACACTGTAGGTTGATCTAATTTTACAAACTTAAAATTGCTTGAAATGCAAAAGAATTTTAACCTACTTTTCTTTGGGAAAAGAAAAAGATCAAATCCGAATGAAATTTTCATCTTTGTTCGAATCACAGTAGATGGAGTTAGAACAGAATTTTCAACAGGAAGGGAATGCCCTATTGAACATTGGAATCCAAAAGCATCCAAACGAATTGGAAACTCAAACGATGTAAAAGCATTCAACATGTACCTTGACACAATCAAAGTAAACATTTATGAAGCACATCGGCAGCTTTTGATTAATGGTGAAACCATCACAGCTGAAACCTTGAGAAACAAAACTCAAGGAAAATCGGACCGTCCAAGAATGCTCATGGAAATCTTCCAAGAACACAACGACCGCATGAAACAACTCATTAACGATGAATTTTCACCCGCAACTCTGGAACGTTACAAAACCTCCTATTCCCATACCTTGGAATTCATGAAGCATCAATACAAGATTTCAGACATTGACATCAAAAACATTGATTATGCTTTTATCTGCGATTACGAATTCTACTTACGCACCGTTCGAAAATGTAATAACAACACAGCTGTCAAATACCTCAAAAACTTTAATAAAATCATTCGAATATGTTTAAAGAACGGATGGTTAGATAGAAGTCCATTTGTTAATTACACAGCCAAAGTCAAAGAAGTTAACCGTGTTTACCTTACTGAAGAAGAAATCAATACAATGATGAAAAAACAATTCAGTACAGAACGATTAAACCGCATCAAGGATATTTTCCTATTCAGCTGTTTTACAGGCTTAGCTTTTGCAGATGTTGCTTCTTTAAGAAAATCAGATATTAATTTTGTAATGAGTGGTGAAAAATGGATTTTGACCAAGCGACAAAAAACAAATTCCATTTGCAACATTCCATTATTGCCACCTGCAGAATTCATCATTAGCAAATACGAAAACGACCCAATTTGCCTTAATACTGGAAAACTTCTCCCAGTTTCGAGCAACCAAAAAACCAACGCCTACTTAAAGGAAATAGCTGCCATCTGTGGAATTGACAAAGAATTAACTTTTCACATTGCCCGTCATACTTTTGCAACTACAGTAACCTTAACAAATGGAGTGTCCATTGAGAGCGTTAGCAAAATGCTGGGGCATAAAAATTTGAGAACAACCCAACATTATGCTAAAATCATCGACAAAAAAGTCGGTGATGATATGCGATTCCTAAAAGACAAATTCGATGGTTTTTCTTCCAAAAACAATCCTCAAAAAGTAGCTTCAAATTAAAATCTAAATCACATATTTCATGGCAACTGTTTTATGTAAAATAATTCAGTTGCCTTATTTTTATAAAATAACCTACTTTAGTTTAGAGCTACCTTGATTCATTTTGCGACAGCGAGACCTCACTTTATAGGCCTCCGATTTTATGTAGTTTAACCTTAAATCAATGCAGAATCAACTAAAATTATTAGAAAATGAGTTTAATCGAGAACTTAATGAATTGATCGGTTCCGGAAAAATTACTGACTTAAATAAAGTCATAGCTATTTGTCAATTACATTTACAAAAATCACGAGAGTTCTTCCTTAAAATTAAGTCAGTAAGCACACTGGATGAAATCTATTATTTTAAATATTATAAGCCAAAACTTCTTGCAAAACTAATTTATTATAGAAAGATTCTGGAAATTCAACAATTCTATCCTCTTGGAAACGAAGATGTTCGAATGAATTATATTAACACTCACCTACAAAATGGTTATTTGTTTTTTAATCAGTACAATGCGTTTATTATGTATTACCGCAATAAACAGAACAATTTAGATGAGAATTTTTTTATTCGTGAAAATGCGCGTTTACATACAGAAATGGAACATCGTTTTATTTCCTTAGACTTTTCTCACAGTACAGGATATGACGAGATTTTAGCAGAATACCTTGCTTTAGAAAAAACACAAGAATACCTTGAAAGGGTAAAAAAAGACCAGGATAAAATCAATACCTCAACTATTTCTAATGAACTGAATCCCTCTTCCGAATTAATGTGGACGAGTACTAAAACAGCATTAGTTGAAATCATTTATGGACTAAATGCAGTTGGAGCAGTCAATTATGGAAAAATTGAAGTAAAACGTATTGCCTTTTGGATGGAAAACACTTTTAACATTCAAATCGGAGACATTTACAAGGCGTATGCAGAAATTAAGAATAGAAAAGGTACGCGTACCAAATTTATAGATGCCATGTCTGAAGCTCTAAACAATCGAATGAATATTGATGAAGCGGGAATCAATTAACTTTTTGTTTAACTATGGGTAAGGTCAGGTGTTTTAAGCTGTTTTTAGATTGAAAATTAGATAGTTACTTTTTATCTATTGAAGCGCATTAAATTATATAATCTGAATTAGAAGGTTTTTAGTTCAAAGTATTTTCCTTTTCAGAAACTAATATTTTTTTTCGATTTCATTTCATACTATTTAAAAGCAATTCGAGAGAAACAATAAAAAATAACACGTAACCTTCCGTGTGCATGGGGAATAATTTCCAACATGTTCCTAGAACTTTGTCATCAAATTTTTAACAAAAAACAGATATGAGTATTGAAATCGTTACAAAAGAAGACCTGCAACATTTTCGCAGGCAATTATTAGAAGATCTACAAGAAATCTTAAAGATTGAACCTCAAATTCAAAAAGAATGGCTTAAAGGAAATGAAGTTCGTCAACTGCTAAAAATATCCACAGGAACGTTGCAGAATTTAAGACTTAACGGCACACTTCCTTTCACTAAAATTGGAGGAATTATTTTCTACAATGCAAAAGGAATAGATGCCTTACTCAATGGGAACTTAAACAAAAAACAGCTCAATTCTAAAAGATGAATTACATTAAGCACCTTACTGGCTTCTTCGAGCGAATGATCTACGAAGACACATTGAATCCCACACACATAAGTTTGTATATAGCACTATTTCAATTCTGGAACATCAAACGTTTCACAAATCCTATTCACATTAGCCGTGAAGAAGCAATGCGTTTAAGTAAAATAGCTTCTAAAGCAACATACCACAAATGCATGCGTGATTTACATGAAAAGAAGTACGTTATTTACGAACCATCATTCAATCCTTATCGAGGTAGCAAAGTCACCATCGTTAATTTGGAGCTCACAGATAAAGATGTTCAAAAATCAATAAAAAAGCATACCGATAAAAAGACTAGTATTGAACAACCTTTTGAACTTCCTATTGAACCAACAAACGAGCCATTAATAAACGATAGTAAACTATCTTCTAAACAAAACAAACTCAGTAAACAAGAAGAGAGTAAATTAAGATTTACTCCACCCTCTCTAAAAGAAGTTTTAGATTATTTCAAAGTACAAGAATTTTTAGTGCAAGAAGCAGAACCCTTTTTCTTTTACTACCAAGCTAATGGATGGCATGTCGGGAAATCAAAAATGAAAAATTGGCAAGCTGCTGCAAAAAACTGGATGCTGCGAAGTAAAAAATTTCAGTCCGAAAAAAATCAAAGGCTTGTCCCTCATCAATTAAATGTAAAACAAACAAATTATGAAGAAAGGCTATAACCCAGAATTTGAAAAACCATATTTTATTGATGATGAAGGTGCTAGAAATTATAATTTTCAACATTCAATTATCTATCTACAATTCAAAGGTCAAAAGAAATACGGTAATAAATTTCACATTAGAAAAGAGGATTTTCCAATAATTTTTAACCTCATAATTTACTTCACTAAATGCGAAGATTTATGCATTCAAAAAGGTATAGACACAAAGAAAGGCATACTTTTAGCTGGTCCTATTGGCTGTGGCAAAACATCACTTATTTCATTAATGACTGAATTTACATTTGAAATCAATCATTTTTTGATTCGTTCAACACGTGCCGTTGCAACAGAGTTCCATGAAGAAGGGTATCAAGTAATACATAAATATTCTTACACACCAAAAATTTACTGTTTTGATGATTTGGGAATTGAGCAAAACATGAAGTACTTTGGCAATGATTGTAATACACTTGCAGAAATTCTACTTAATCGATATGACCTCTTAATTAGAAGAGGAATTGTAACACATGCAACCACAAATCTAAGCGCATCTGATCTTGAAACAATTTATGGAAATCGCTTACGATCGAGAATGAGAGAAATGTTTAACCTCATCTCATTTCCAAATAATTCACCCGATAAACGAAGGTAAAAAATAGACCAGAAATTAGTATTTGTACTAATTGTAAATAGTACAAATACTAAAATTTTATAGTACATGTACTAAATTTTCACAACTTCTCCCCTTGAGGGGAGATTGAAAGGGGTAACAACTAAAAAAATAAATAATAACTGTCTAAAAATCTAAAAATGAAAATAAAAGACCTTATCCAATATCCATTAAACAAAACACAATATTATCCAATAGTTTTCAAAAAAAAACAAATTGTCTTACACCACACGGTTAGTGGTCCAGATGCGAAAAACGTCATTAATTATTGGGGCAATACTATTGAAAGAGTCGCAACTGCTTTCATTATTGATGGCCAAGGAAATATTTACCAATGCTTTAGTTCAGCACATTGGGCGCATCATCTTGGAACCCGCAAACTGAATAACCTACAATTAAATCAACAATCCATTGGAATTGAAATCTGTAATTGGGGCGCTTTGACTGAAAAAGGAGGTCGATTCTACTCTGCATTCAAGAAAGAAGTTCCCAAAGAAGAAGTCGTCGATTACGGCATCAATTGGCGCGGTCACCGCTATTTTCACAAATACAAAGACGAGCAGCTTGAATCCTTAAAAATCATCCTCGATTACCTTTGTGAGAAATACAATATCCCCAATATTTACCAACCTGACATGTGGAACTTAAATAATAGTGCTTTAGAAGGAACACCTGGCATTTGGACGCATGTGTCTTTCCGTGCCGATAAATCAGATTGCCATCCGCAGTTGAGTTTGATTAATCTTTTGAAGTCTTTGAGTGAATGAAGGTGATACATACTTCTTTAATACAAATATCGCGATATGCAATATTCACTTGAAAAACCTTTCTTGAATTAATGATTTATATGACTTATAATTTACAGGAAGATAAAGCCATCCTTACTTTAATCCTTAATGGGTAAAAAACCTTTTTCTCCCAAACTTTTTATGATTCCTCTTAAAAGAAAGTTATTGTCAAATCGAATAATATACTTTCGAGCACCATCTGATTCGGGAACAAGCATCTTTTTGTCAATTAGTCTTTTAATTTGTCTTGACAATTCGGCATTCAGTTTTCCAGGAAATAACTCTTTTAAATCTGCCGCTTGAATACGTTGTAACTCGACTACTTTTTTTAAAATTTTAGCTTCCGTATCAGTAATATACTTTCGTTCTAAAGAGTGAATGATTGTCGGAATTAATATTTCTTTTCTCAAGTATTGATAATCCGAAAGTTTATCGATTTTTTCAATTTCATCCTTTAGTCCGGTTAACACATATCCACACCAGTCTAAAATCCCAACTTCTGTACCTGTATCTGCTTTCGATAAATTGTCATAATAATCATTTCGATTACTACAAAAAACAGCAGTAGGATTGATAATTCTACCAACATTTACATTAAATCCCGTTTTAACCAACATAGCATAGGTAAACAAACGAACAGTTCGCCCATTTCCATTCCCAAAAGGGTGAATCCAAACAAATCGGTGATGTGCTATTGCAGCCTTTAACAAATCATATTTTGGGCTATCCTCCTTATTTATAAAATCTATTAACTCGTTCATGTAGGGTTCAACATGAATATAATCAGGAGGTAAATGACTCGATTTTTGAATTCTTAAGTTGTGTGTTCTATATTTCCCAGGAGTATGATCCCCTTCTCCTGCGGGTGGAGGAGTTAATCCATTCACAATCATTTTATGAATTTCACTAATAAAGAGCTTATTTATAGGATAATCTTTGATGTTTTCCTCGATAAACTCCATGGCTTTTTCAATATTCTGAATTTCACGAATTCCTTCTGAAAAAGCTTGCTTGCCATCTAATTTAGTTTCAATATATTCAGCAATCGTTGTATTGTTTCCTTCTATTCGAGCAGAACCTACACTTTCCAATGTATGAAAAATATGTTTCAACTGAAAAAACACCTTCGGGTGTGTAGAACCGCCGAGTTGTTTTTTTCTTAAATAATCCAGTTCAATAATCAAATCAGTCAATGCCGAATCAAATTCTGGTCGTATTAAAGAAAGATCATAATGGGTAAAAACTGCTTCTGACATCTATCAAGTGTATTATTCAACATTTAACATCTACAAAAATAATCATTTAACATTTATCCACAAATTTTATTATTTATCAACGGTTTAAGAGCGAATATCATATTTTTATATTTCAATTCTAATATCTAAAGATTTAACATATTCTACAAAATACATTTAACACATCAATGATTAAAATACTGTCATATTCAACAGAAGTTGTTTTATAAAACATTGTATCCAATTATCTAAACAATAAACTTGACATTTCAATCATCTACAAAAAAACAACCCAGTTTCCCAAAATTGGCTTTTCATGTAGCTCCTTATTTTTTCGTTGAATTCTTTTTCGGCGGCTTCGTTTTACCCTTTTCCCAAGGTTCATACTTACTACCATCTCTTTTACTGTCTTGACCTTTCTTTTTTAGGTCATCATTCCCATATTTTTTAGTCATAATCAAAAATTAAATTGTTTTATTCCTTCCATTAAAAACTCTAAATTCTAAATTCTACTTACCAAGCATACCGGGTTACCTAATGTCTCATTCCCTTGAATCATTTATATTTTCAATTCAATGCCATTCCTTTTCAAAATCTCAAATGTCGCATTATGTTCACGTTCAAAAAGTAGCGAAAGTCAAACTTGGTTACCGTGAGGAAGCCGTAGGGTCACCGATACGGTCAAGTTTGATGAGTGTATTGCATGAACTTAACATCAGCGACGAGTTTTCTTTGTTTCTTTCTTTTGCGGGAAAAGAAAGAAAAAAACTCACCCCACATGACATGGCTCACAACATTCCTTGCAACCATCAACATTTTTATACCCTAAACCTCTTGCTAGTTGCGATGCAGTAGAGCAAAAAACAAATTCTCCTAATTCAACAAAGTTTTTTAATTGATAGTAGTATTGACACGATTCTTGATGAACCTCAAGTCGTTTTTTTGGATTTTTCGGGCTTTTGTTTAAACGAAATTTTGGCATAAGTGATAAAATGATCACCCTAAATTAGCCTGAAACTCAAAGTAGTTTTTTTACATAATAGCTGAATCCACTCAATTCTTATATTACACTAAGGTTAACAGATAATTAATTTAGTACATATACCCTAAAAAAATAGAACATATACTAGTTGAACATAATTCAACCATGTTTAGATTTTGACAATCAACAACTCCGTAGGAGTTGCATCTTAGTAGCTAAGCAATTCCCAGCACCCATATTTAATCATCCGATTTTTTTTGTTTGCGTTCAATCTTTTCTTGTTCGTGATTCTTTTCTTCTTCATTAATTTGTTCATCAGTCCTTGCCTTATAAAGACCAAGCAAAATACTTTTACGTAACAATTCCGTAGGATTCTTTGCACCAATAGATTTTAGCAAATCAGCACGAATAGCATCAATAGATTTTTTAGACAAATGCAAACGTTCCGCTATGAGCTCACTAGTTTTACCATCGCAAATCATTTTCAAAACAAACAAATGGCGAGATGACAATTTAAATCGAAGAGAATTTTCATTAAAGTTTATAGATTTTTCAATCTTTCCAAACATTGCCTCTTCAACCAATGCATTCGAATGATTGCCTTTAAACTTAACATCAAATAAAGCATCAATCATTTCATCAAACGAACAATCTTTTTTCAAATAACTTTTTGCCCCTTCATTCAAAAGTTCATGAACAATCCATGGATCTTCATGCATACTCAACATGATAACTTTCACTTCAGGATAATCTCTTCGAAGTAATTTCAATGTTTCTCTTCCATCCATAACCGGCATATCTAAATCAAGCAATACAACATCGATTTCATGTTTTGGTAGGAGTTCAATAAAATCCAAACCATTCGCTGCTTGAAAAGCAACCACCACTTGAGGTTCTTTTTTAAGAGAATATACGAGCGTTTGTCGAACCAATGTATGATCTTCAACAACAGCAACTCGAACGATTTGATTCTGTTTTCTATAAATTGATTTTTTCATCTGACAAATTAGTTTCAGTTAAAGGCATTGCAAGTTGAATGGTTCCACCAGGTGAATTACGTTGATAAAGCAGTTCACCATTAATCATTTTCAAACGGAGTGTGATAGATTCCAAACCCATTCCATCACTATGATTAAGTAAATATTCATAATCCGATTGACTTATAGCAACCCCATCATGCTTAATATTCAAAAATAGATGCGTTGGGGATTTTTCCAATTCAAACTGCACAGAATGAGGATGTGAGTGTTTCAATAAATTATTCACCAATTCAAGAATAATAGAATAAAAGTGAATGAGGTAATGCTGATTCAATTTCAATTCCTCAGTAATCTTTGAATTAAAAGTACAAGGATTACCTAAAGATTTTTGTGTTTGTTCAGCCAGTCGCTGAAGAGTTTTTTCAAGTCCAAATTTCAATAAAAAATGAGGCAACATCCCGTGAGAAATGGAACGAATTTTGTCAGTTGATTGCTCCAAGATCTCTATTGTAAAAATGACATCCTCATAGTAATTTTCAGCTTTTGAAATGTGCTTCAATGTACCCTTTAAATTCCGAGTAGCCATTGTTAAAACTGCCCCTACTTCATCATGTAAGTTTCGTGCAATTTTCGCGCGCTCTTGTTCTTGTGCTTGAAGAACGGCATTCATTTTTTCAAGCTCCATATTTTTTTTCTCAATTTCGAACTCTTGTTGTTGTAAAATTCTTTTTTTTCTATAAGAGAAGGTAAGTCCTATAAGAGTTAAAATTAATCCAAGACTAAATAAAGTACCAGAAAATATAGTGATTAGTATTAATTTTTTAACTTCCATATAGCTCTTGAAATCAATAAATAATAAATAATTGAACTAATTTGAATGATTGGCCAAGTATATAAAAATAATTTATCTAATTGATTTAAAATTATATTATTAAAAATCATAACGTATAATTGCAAACCAAAATAAATAAGTACAGCTGATGAAAAGTTAAACACATAATCATCAAATAAAGAATCGTAAGTACTCTTTAAATATCTTTCGATTATTAAAAGAATTGACAAAATTGTTAACGCAGCTCTACTAAAAGTACCATAAAAAGTAAATCGAATACTTAACTCCAATTTAAAGGTAAAAAGAAATAATAAAGTACTTAGTATAAAAAATGCATAGATTATTTTTTTTAAAACTTTGGAATCATTATTTTCCAAAAACACAAATGCAATTAAAACGGTTTCAAAAAAAATATTGCACCAAAAAAAACAATCTTGATTAAGTTTTGTAAAATGGAATAACAAAAGATTAATTAAGTTTGATAGAACTACTTCAATTACATATATTTTGATGTAAATATGAGTTTTATTCTTTTTGGTTATCAAAAAAGTAAAAAGTGGGAATAAAGAACTTACAATTGCAAAATGCCCTAAAAAGTAAATTATTCCCAACAATTTTATGAGTTTAAGCTATTTCCATTTGAACAATAAGGTTTACAAGGTAAAGCATACTCTAAAATTACGCCATTAACCATATCATTTTGATCACTCGTTGCCCCAACTGCAATAATATTCTTTTTACCATCATCAGCAATTCCATAATAAAAACGAATGCCCATACAATCTTCTTGATCTAAAATTTCCAACAACTTTTCTCTTCCAAAAAATTGCGCGATAATTTCATCACTTGGTAATGTGTCACGGTAATTTTTTGTCCATCCCGATGCATCTTTTAAGGTTACCACTGAACCTTCTCTTCCATTAAACGCCATATCAAATATTTTTAAGTTTCTCGAATTTAAAAATTACAAAAGCGTTTAAAATTTGAAAAATAGAGCACTTTTAATGAACACCTCACAAATATAAGTAGTTATAAAGTTTTAGCACCATTAAAAATAGTACATGTACTAATTAAAAATAGTATATGTACTAATTGCTTTTAATGTTAAATCTGTTTTATGCTCATTTGTGAAGCAAAAAAATCGCCTTATTGCATTGCTATTCTAACGCAAACTTGTCAAATAAATCAATTGTAGAACAACTACTAAAATTGTTTGGTATTAATACTAAATTTTCAAAGTTGATTTTAATTAAAAAAATACATAAAACATAGATAATGATATAGTTAAAAAATTATCATCAATCAAAAAATCAACTTTAGTTCAAGTAATGAAAATAAATTTTTATTTCCATCTTAATTTTGAATAATGGTTTAACTTGGAAAATTTGTCCCTATCACCCCTTGAAAAGAAATAAGGCTTATCTAAATTTTCATTTTACGATTAACCAAAGTATTTCGTGTAAAAATATTGAACTGGTATTTCTGAATTAAATCAATTTGAGAATGTACATTTATCATAATATAAAGTTAGAAAACACTAAGTGAATTTATAAGATATGCAATTGAAACAATTTGAAAAAGATCTATCTCCTCTCGAGATTATAATTAAAGAAAATTACATTGAATGGGAAACTATTATTGAAACAGTAAGGGATAACAGTTTTGAAGCAAGTCTTTATCCTGGATTTAAACGGATTTCAGACCTTATTATTTCCGAAAAATTTAATACAATTCCAAATATTGTTGGAGCCTTACTTACAACAATAAATGAAAAAATAGGTGAACTGTCAGGAAAACAAAAACATATCCTTGAAGATTTATCTAGCGAATTGTTCTGTGCTCTAATTGAACAATTAAATTCAACTTTGGAGGGTCGTGAATGTTGGAAGATATGCATTCCTATTATAAAAGACACTTGCGAATTTAAAGGATATGATTTTAATGTTCTTTCAAGAATGTTAAAAATTAATTTTGTGAAAACACATAGTCACAAATTACCACAAGCATCTAAATTATTGCCTTATTATGAATGGCTTGGAACAAAGAAAAGCTTAACTGAACTTATTCGAAAATTAAAAGACAAAGAGTGGATAGCAAATGTTAATGAGTTCAAGAAGATTTTTTCACCTTCCTTGAGTCATGATTATACATTCAGTGCTCCTTCAGACAATAAAGGAAAATTATTAGTGCTGTTTGCTGAACTCAAAGAACAAAATCTAATCATACCTAAAATAAATAAAGGCCATTTTTTTCCAATGTACTTATATGGAGTGGACCTTGAAAAAAAATTGTTCGAAAAAGAACCAAAAAGATACATGGAGAATTTAAAACGTAAAAAAACGGAATACGAAAATGTATTAAAGGAAGTTAAGAAAATAATTAGAATGAGTAGCTTAAACTAATTTCCGACTTAAAGTCGACCTTGGTGAAAGACGCTTATTTCATAAATTAAAAATTCGAAACTTTGTAAAAAAATAATAAAAAATGAAAAAAATAAATGAATTAGTAAGTCAATATAAATTAAAAGTTGTTGACGCAATCGTACTGAAAAAAAGATTCATAGGTATGGTTGATCACTTTGTTCTTTTTGGTGGTTATGATAACAATCTTCAACCAATATTTATAGCAAATTACAAATCAGGGGTTCAAATTGTTCCTCCTGTCGACATGGTAAAGTACCTCAATATGCTAGAACCTGAAAAAATTATTTATTTCACTGGTAATGAACAAGAAAGAAATGAAGCAATTGATAGAGCTAAATCTAGAATTGGAGAAAGAGCATACGACTACTTTGCAAACAACTGTGAACACTTTGTTACTTGGGTTCATACTGGAAAGCATAACAGCAAGCAAGTTGCAGATGCAGGAGTTGCTATTATGGCAGCAGGTGCTATGACTGCAATTGGTGGTGTAGCCAAAAAAAGTGAAACAGCATTTGTAATTGGAATCGGATCAATATTACTAGGCGCCTTTTTAAAATATGGTCTGAATGATGCTGAAAGTTTATAAAAGTTTATAAACTGATTTAACCCTATTTGGATTAAATTCAAATTCATTTTTAAACATTTAATTATGGACTATTATCTGGCATTTAGTATCATTTGATGTCCTTTTTCCGATTGAGTGTAAAAGTCTATTCAAATTAAATTTTGGAAATCAATTCCATTTATTTAATTAGAAGTTGAAATATCTGTCTTAAACGCAATTATTAAAACCCCAAATTTACGACTGTACTAAATTATACATCTATTTTTAGAACAAACCTCTAAATTTTATAGTACACATACTATTTTTTTTCTTTGTTCAAAACTAATCAAAACACATCAGAAGCTATATTAAATAAGATTTAGACAACTCTCATTAAATTAATTTACACAGTTTTACTAATTTCTAAAAAATTCTCAATTTATATTATAAGTAAATTAGTGAAAAGTTAATATTGCTAATAAAACTCTTTAAACCAATCAAAAAAAACTCGCTTTAAAGCTGCAATGATCAGAAATTGAGTTGTAATGATATTTTTCTTTTTCAAATGAAAATTATTTTATGAAGTGATGTCAAAGTAAAAACGTTAAACCCAAAGAATATGCCCACCATTCCACAAACCATCCCAGTAGAAGTTCAAAAAGATTTGAGCCTATTAAAAGCTGATTTAGATTCAAAAATCCCATTTAAAAAATTAGAACAAAACCTACTTATTGCTACATGGAACATCCGTGCCTTTGGTGATTTAACCGAAAAATGGAAATCAGAATCTATAGATAGTCCCAAACGTGACATGCATTGTGCTTTAGCAATTGCAGAAATACTCAAGCATTACGACGTAATTGCAGTTCAGGAAGTAAAGTCAAACCTCAAAGCCTTGCGTTATGTAATCAAAGCAATGGGAGACAATTACGCATTTTTGCTAACAGATGTTAACAAAGGTGAAGTCGGTAACAACGAGCGCATGGCTTACATATTTGATACCCGTCGTGTACAACTCTCTGGTCTTGCTTGTGAATTAACAGTACCAACTGAATGGCTAGGTATTGATACAGGCTTGGCAAAAGACCAATTCGTTCGTTCACCTTATGCAGTAAGTTTCAGAACTCAAAATCAAACTTTCATTCTTGTTACTCTTCACATTCTATACGGTAATAAATCTGCGGATAGAATCAACGAACTCAAAGGAATTGCCAAATGGCTTCGTGATTGGGCATCTGACACCTATAGTTATCATCAAAATCTAATTGTTTTAGGAGACTTCAACATCGATTACCGTGGCGATGTCCTCAACCAGACTTTCATTTCCGAAGGTTTTCACATTCCTCCACAACTAGCTAGTCCAAAAGTTACTCGTTCCATTTTCGATGAAACTAAATTCTATGACCAAATAGCTTGGTTCAAAGACGCTCAGGGGGTCAACAACCTAAACATGGAATTCGTTACTGGTGGTAACTACAACTTCATGGGTAAAACCCTAACCAATCAACCTACATTAACAACCCGAAATATCTCAGATCGTATCTCGGATCACTTTCCATTATGGGCCGAGTTTAAATTATAAAAAAAATATCAAAAGAATTATGAATGGCTTTAAATTAATAGGAATAGTCCCATTAGATGGTTGCGATCATCGTTTTTCTAAAAATTTAGAAATTGGGGTTACATATAAGTTTTATAAAGGATATAAAATTGAACTTAATGAAGAGAAAAACGACATTATATCAGTAATTCCTCCAGAGGAGGAGTTTAATTACTTATATAACCTTAAAAATGGGATTAAGCTTAATGTTTCGGCAGTTGTTGGTGAAAATGGATCAGGAAAAAGTACTTTGATTGAGCTATTATACTACTTTATATATGCAGTTTCAATTCAATTGAATCATAATAGTCGAAAAGTGTTACGTCCATACTCTGATTTGATATCAGAACGTAAAGAAAAGCTAGATGAAGATGTTGAAAAAGCTAAACATTCTAAAGATTTGTTTCAAATGATTCAGTTACAAAACAAGTACGCTCTTACAGCAGAGAACTTCGAAATTATTAGTTCAGCAAACTACTTTGACATTGTTACAAATCAATTGCAAAATGAATCGGACAAACTTTTATTTCAAAAAAATAAAGCCAATTCGCTAGATGATTTAATAAGAAAAAATTTAAGAATTGCAATCATATTTGAAACATCAAATGGAATCTATATAGGGAAATACTGGAAATCTAAAGTCACCCTAAAAAATCTTTCAAAACCTTCTGATAAAAGCAATTTTTCTTTGACTGATTTCTTTTATTCTATCTCTCTCAACTTTTCACATCATTCCTTGAATTCAAAAACAATTGGAGGTTGGATTAACAGTTTGTTTCATAAAAACGACGCATACACTACTCCTGTTGTTATAAATCCTATGAGAGAAAATGGAAATTATAATATCAACAGGGAATTAGCCTTATCCTGCGAACGAGTTATGTCTAATGTGAGTTATGATATTGTACAAAAAAAGGACTACAGATTATTAGGGAAATACAAAGTATCAAAATTTATATTTTCCGTTAAAAGAAGAATCGATTCTGACAATGGAATAAAAAATAAAATTATTCAGAAACTACTTTTTTATACAGAAGAAGAATTTAACAAGTTATCATGCGCACCATTACTAAAAAAGTACTTGGGAATTAGATTTATCTCCGATTTCTCACCGTTTATAGATTATGCTATTAGTTATCTTGAAAGCAAGATTCCCAAGATAGTTGATCAATATTGGCAACTATTTGCGGATGAGAAAGACAATGTAAATGATGATTTGTTTTATAACTTCATTTTAAATGATGAAAGTCATATTACAAAAAAAGTAAGACAGACCATTAAATTCCTCAAAGCTACCTATCTAACAAAAAGTAAACATTGGCAAAGTCAAACTACGTTTTCTCAATCAATGAGTGTGGCAAAATTCAAAGAGTGGTTAAAGTTTTGTTCAGAGGATTATGAATCATTATCTCCTTCTCAACTTATGGAATTTGCTTTACCTGGCTTTTTCAATGTTGACTTTGAGTTAAAGGCAAAGAATGGAGATATTATTAGATTAAGTGAGCTAAGTTCAGGCGAGCAGCAAATGATTTTTAATATCAATACCATAACTTATCACTTATATAATATTCAATCAGTACACAATAACCAAAATAGTATCAATCGCATTTCTTACGCTAATGTTGCGGTGATTTTAGATGAAATAGAATTATACTATCACCCAGAAATGCAGAGGACTTTAATTTCTAACATCTTGGATGCATTAGAGCTTGTAAAAGCCAAAGATTCAAAAGGAATAGAATCCATAAGTTTATGTTTTCTTACGCATTCACCATTCATTTTGTCTGACATTCCAAATTCTAATATCCTTAAATTAAAGTTGAATAAATTGGGGAAATCAGAAATTAAGGAGAATAATGAACAAACATTTGGAGCAAATATAAATGATTTGATGGCTGATAGTTTTTTTTTAGAAAAGACATTAATGGGGTCTTTTGCAGAAAAGAAAATTAACAAGCTAATAGATTCAATTAATACCAATCGAAGATTGAAAGAAGGAGACCTAAAACTACTTAATAGCATTGGTGATGAATTCCTACGTTCAAGCTTATTTTACATTATAGAAAAAGATGATAAAAATCGTTCTTAAAAACCCAATAGTTGATGAACAAGAGTATTTTAATTCTCTGAAACTACTTATATTACATCGATTAAATATTCTCAAATTGTCTTTACAACACTTGAGTGGGACTGCTATTGATGAAAATAATTTGACATTTGACAGCACTAAAGTTGTCACGAAAAAAATCATTGCAGAAATTGATTCAAATCAAATTATAGGTGCTCGATTTACGAAAGGTTTTTATTCAAATACAGTTCAAAATTATTTGAGTCAAACCAATAATCTGGCTATAATCAACTTGATAGGGTTGATTGATTTAGTTGATTTTTTACTCGATGAGAATAACATAAAGGAACTAGTTACATGTAATGCAAATAATCTTGAAAATCATAGAAACGAATTGATGTCAAATAATCGCCTTACAGATTGTGATATTCCAATATTGGGGTTAGCGTTTGACTATGAGTTTAAAGAAATAAATAGTGAAATCAAGAATTTTTTTAGAGAAAAGAACTTTGTCAAATACTGCCCTTATTGTAATCTTAAAGAAATTGAGTATGTTGCAACGGAGTCTGGAAAAACTGCCGATAGCTTTGATTTAGATCATTTTTTTGATAAGGTTAAATCTCCTCTCTTAGCTTATTCAATGTATAATCTGATTCCAGCTGATAAAACATGTAATAGCTCATATAACAAGGGCAGAATTCCATTTACAGATAAGTTCCATCTAAACCCATACATTTCTGGTGTCGGACATCATCTTCAATTTATTCCCCAATTAAATAAAATCAATGAAGTTTTAGATTTGTTACTAATTGTCGATAATGATCAGACGTTTCGTAAAAAATTAATTGGTAATAATCCAGATGTAAATGAGGAATGTAAGCATGGGAATATTAATGTTTTTAAACTTAAAAGCAAGTACAGGAAAAAAATTGAAGATGCAGAAAAGGTACTTAGGAAGTTTGAGAACGAAGAAAAAGGAAGACGGTCTATAATGGGTTTTCTTTCAAAAATAATAGGTGTAAACAATGAAGAAAACTATCTAAATTGGTATAAAAAGAATATTGACACAAGTTTTTACCCCTCTGAATTTCATCTTCAAAGGTATTCAAAACTCAATCGTGATATTCATGATTTCTACTATTCAAAAAGTACAAAGAGTAGAAACAAATATATCCAAAAACTTATTGAAGATAATATTGGGTAGGTAAAACGTTCTACTCATAGTTCTCAAATCGTCAGAAATCAAAAGAGAAAGTACAGTTTTAGACCTCTAAAGGCAAAACAAAGCATCGTTACTCTCCTATTTGTTTTTCTAGTTCACTTAATCAATCAGTCCCAATTACTATCTTGATCTATTTTCGGCTATTCAATTATTTTCTTTTCCTAGTTACAATGAGTAGCCAGTTGCAGCATTCAGCTAAATTTAGTACTTGAAAGGGAGTGAGTTTCTTGGAATAAATTGTCCTTTGATTGACACTTAAATCTTTTACCTAAGTTCCCCTATCATATAACTATTAATTAGTACTAATACTAATGTTTCATAGTAAGAGTACTAATTTTAATTCTAGTACAAATGCTTTTAGATAGTAAATCTTAAATAATAATAAATACTCACCTTCTCGGTATTTTTAAATAAAATCATAGCTAAATATTGACTTTCAAACAGATTTTTTTTCTATTAAAGTATTTTCTAAAGGTGTAAATAACCAGTCTTTTTAGTAAGAATTATTCCTTTACATAAAATCACATTATTCAATTCAAAATATGATTTTATTTTCCGTAGTATTTTTAATCTGATAAAAAAAGATAATTAACCTATGAAATCTGAACTGGTTACTAATATCGCTATAGCCGAAGATCACAATGTGTTTAGAAAAATTCTCGCAGATGCACTTCAGTACAGTGATAACAATTTTGATGTTGTTTTTCATGTTGGTAATGGTTTAGATTTAATAAATGAAATAAGGAAAAATAAAATAGACTTAGTTATTATTGATTTGAACATGCCAATTATGTCAGGTGATGAGGCTATTGACATTATTTTATCAGAGTTTCCAAATATAAAAATCATTATATTAAGCTTTCACAATGATATTGATTTGATTTGTGATTATTTTACAAAAGGGGTAAATTCATTTTTACCTAAAGAATGTGACATTGAAGATTTAATTGATGCTATTTATTCAGTAATGAATATTGGATATTATATAAATGAAAACTTTAATCTTCCTTTTAGAAAAATGATTCAACAAAATAAATTTGACAAGTCTAAAAACGAAAAAATTGTTCTTTCCGAAAGAGAAATTGAAATAATAAAATTAACTTGTTTAGAACTATGTTCTAAAGAAATTTCAGAACGTTTATTTATTAGTATTAGAACAGTTGAAAATTACCGGCATAGAATAGGAAAGAAATTAGGGATAAATAATAGTATTGGACTTGTTTTGTATGCGTTATTTAACGGAATTGTTCAAATATCTTCTTCTGGGAAAATCGTATCAGATTAAACGGTAATCTTTTCTTTAAGTCACCTAATAAGTTGCTAAAGAAGATACTAAAGTTCAGATATCATTGAGTAGAATTACTTCATTTTTAGTTGAAATTTTCAAATTCTTTTTTTATCAATTGGACTTTCTTGATATTTGCTCAAAATCTACTCATGATAATTGAAACTTATAAAAACCTAGAAGAAAAATCAAATTTCTTTGATTGTATAACCATTAACTCTAAAGAAGAATTTGAGGAACTCGCTCACTATTGGACAGTCTCCAAGGAAAGACCGTCTTTAGACACTGGTTCAAAATATATTTTTAGAGGATTGACTGAAGCAAAACATAAACTTTTTAACTCAGCGCAAAGGTATTGGATTGGAGAGGAATTATCGAATTTGGGAAGTAATTATCAAGAGTTTATTCAATCCTTAATTGATAATGCTAAGACTTATCAAGCAAATCTGTTAGTTAAGTATTATAATGCCTTCGGGCATCCAGCTTATGATTTATCGATCTTAAGTTTTTTACAACATTACGGCGCACCAACACCACTTTTGGATTTTACTTATAAGTTTGATTCTGCAGCATTTTTTGCAACTGATGGCTTAATCCATAATCCTTCATCTGATATTGATAATTATTGTTCAATTTATTCAATTGACACTGAATTAACTGCTCGTATTTTCCCATCAATTATAGATCATATTTCTTATAGTTTATCTCAAATTGAGGACATTTTGGAAAGAAATAAAGATAAAAATATTGACACCTCTAATGTCTTAGAAAATATTGAAGGATTAAAATATAAGGCATTTCAAGGTTTAATGTTATTTCATATTCCTGGTTATGTTCCTGATGGTTATTCATTTGAATTAAAAGGAGTCCTAACTTTAAGTTAGTGCTTAATCAACATAACTTAAACATAATAAACCAAGCAGGATTATTTGTTTTTAATTCTGATCCAATTAAACCATTAGAATATTATTTTTCCGGACAATTAGAAATTGGTAAAACATTTTATCTTCCCAAAATCAAATGTTGGAATATACATAAAAGTCTACAAGAATATATTATTCTTTATTTAACTCAAAATAGAACATTTGCAATAAATCGAGAATTTATGTTCCCTGAAGAGGAATTTATTGCTCGCCAAGCATTTCTAAAATTTAAAAACTTTTCTTAACCCTTTGCCAATGAGTATATTTAATAATTGGTTTACAAGCAACGATAAAACAAAAATCGCACCTTTTTATTTATCCATTTTAGGAATCGGTTTATTAGTATTTGCTTCAATATTAATCTATTTCTGTTGGGTTCTACTTCCTAGTAATGATGAAAATTGGGTTTATATTATGGGGTATAAAACCCAAATTGGAAAAGAATCTAGACTAACTTTATTAGTTGTTTTAAGTGGAGCTCTTGGCAGTTTTATCCACACAGCAACCTCTTTTTCGAGATACATTGGACATGACAAATTTTATAAAAGATGGATTTGGTGGTACATACTCCGTCCTTTTATTGGAAGTGCCCTAGCATTAATTTTTTTCTTTGTAATTCGTGGTGGTCTTTTTACAGGAAACTCTTCAGATGATATCAATTTTCATGGAATTTTAGCAATATCAAGCTTAGTTGGGATGTTTTCTAAACAAGCTACAGACAAACTAGATGAACTTTTCAATAATCTTTTTAGAACTGAAAATGAGCAGGATAATACTGATTCACTCATGAAAGAAGATTAAGATAAGACTCAATAGAATAGAATTGAATTCCTAATTAAATGAAAGAGACAGAATAACTTTACTTTCTGCTATAAATTTGGAAAAACTGCAGAAATATTGCTTTGATGTATAAGTTTCGATTTTTGGCAGACTCAATAATTATTTTAAATCTTCGTTATTTGTACTTGATGAAACATAATCTACTTTTAAAACTACAAAGTCTTTAAAAAATCTCTTATTAGTGAATCTCGCGCCAAATCTAAAGCAGATTTTCCTTCGGAATTTTTTAATTTTATATCAATACCTAAAGAGTGCAAGTAGGTTAAACATTCAATGACATTTTTTCGTTCCTTAGAATTTCTCGGTTCAGACTTACAAAAGTCTAAAAAT
>CAMAZP010000035.1:0-24701 GCA_945863605.1 Chitinophaga pinensis | reverse complement strand
ACTGATGTTTTTTTAGACAAAAGAATTATAGTTAAAGGTTGTAGCGATATAAACTATCCTGAATTTGCAATGGTTTGTCTGTTAAACAAACTTCAACCTTTCGTTTATTCAATAATGTATGGCGAACCATGTTCTACAGTTCCTGTTTATAAAAAGAAAAAAAATAATTCTTAACAAAAATTTAATTCAATCTTTTTTAGTAAAAAGCATCTTTTTTTTGTCATTTCCGTTCTATAACTTATATTTGTTAGAGTTTTAAAATTAATATTTGCTTTTATGAAATCTTTACATACATATTTTTTGCTTTTTACAGTCTTTTTAAGTTTTACTTCATGCATTAAACATGAAGTAGTCCCACCACCAACAAATACATTAGACTTAAACGCCTCATTTGTTGGATATGTTAATGGTACACAATTAGAATTCACTCAAAATGTATTAAATTACAAAGCTTACACTGATAAATACATGGAGATTTATTCTTCACCACTTCTTTCAAAAATGTTGTTTATCTCTGAAATGAAATCAGTAACCGATCAAAGAGCAATAAGATTAACTTTTGGTTCTCTAGATTGGGATGCTTCGGCAAATTCAACACCAACATTAGCAATGTTTAATGACTTTCATTCAAATAATTCTGGAATAAATTTACCATTCAGAGATTGGGCAAGTTTAATTGATGTTACAAATACAGTTGATGGTGTACAAGTCGAATATACGGATCAAAATGGTATTATTTGGATTTCAAGAGAATCTGATCCTGGACAAATAGCAAAATTTACAATTCTTAATCAAGCAACCGATAAAACAGGTGATTATTCTCTTTTTGAAGTAACTTTCAGCTGTAAAGTTTGGAGATACAATGTTCAAACTCAATTAGATGAATCTTTAAATATTTCAAATGGTAAATTAATAGCTTGGTTCAAGTTATAATTGAACAATTCGCTAACTGAATGAGTCATCTACTCAAAATAGCCATTATAGGTGACTATAACTTTACGTTTAACTCACATCACGCTACTAATATATCATTAGATCATTCAGCTAGTTTTTTAGAATTAGAAATAAACTATTATTGGATTAGAGTAAGCGAAGCTGTTCAACATAAACCTACTTATTTTGATCAATTTGATGGAGTTTGGATTGCACCAGGAGCATTTCAAAATTTATTTTTTTTAAATGGAATTTTTAATGCTATTACTAATCGAATAATTCCAGTGCTAATAACAGGTGAAGCCTTTAAATTTTTTATTGACTTTATAATTCTTAACAATAATTTAAATATTGGTGGAGAAAAATTAATATCAGAAAATTTAGTGGCAGGAAATCAATTCGAACGTGTAACTATTTTACCAAAGTCAAAAATTTTTAAAAGATTATATGAAAATTTCAGTGATACGGAATTAACATCATCAAGATTTAGTTTATACCCACAACTTTTAGAATTAATTGACGGTAAAATTATTGATGTAGAAGCAAATAATCAATTTGACGACCCTGAAATCATTAGTTTACATGACCATCCTTTTTTCGTTGTTTGTGCTTTCTGTCCCCAAATTTCTTCAACTAGAGATATACCTCACCCAATTATTTATACATTTCTTAAAATGGCTTTGGAACGAAATCTATCAGACCACAACTAATTCATTCGTTTCTGTATAGTATAAATAACTTTTAACTTTTAAACCATACATTTCTTGAAGAATCGTATTGTAGTTCGAAATCTGAAATTGGTGTTGTAGCTTTTCTTTTCCAGTCTTGTAATCTATCACAATTATTTCGTCTGATTTCACTATAATTCTATCCGGACGTTTCGCTTCCTCATCTTCAAGGAGAATTAACTCTTCATTTATGATTTCTTCAACCCTATTGGAAATCCCAGCTTTTTCAATACTATCAAAGAAATTTAATGCCTTTTCCAAAATTGAATCTCGATTAGAATGATCAATGGTGCCCAATCGAATGAGCTCTTCTAATTTAGGCACCAAATCTTCTTTCGTATTACAAAGTGACATTAATTCGTGAAAGTTTTTTCCAAAGACAATTTCAGTGTGATCTTTTAAATCTTCATTCGTATTAATTTTTCTGAAAACAATATCGGGATACCATAATTTATCAAGGAATTCTGCTGGAACATAGAAATTTTCTGCTTTCTCCTCTGGACTATCTTTACGACTGATTTCATTTCCCGATGTGAAAATCAACTCACCATTTTCTGAAGGAATTGGTTCGGTAACTAACTTTTCTAATTCAGCGTGAAACAACTTCCCAATTCCACTTTTGAAATAATTAAAAGCATAAAGTCGTTCCACCGGTCGGGTCAAAGCTACATACGCCAAATTCAATTTATCCAAGAAAATCAATTCTTCTTCGAGTGAAGCAAATTCCGCTAATTCACTAATTTTATTTTTAGTTGAAACAGTACTATACAACACTTTTCCGCCAGCTTCCACCAAGAATTTTGAAATAGAACGAACTTTAGTATCAAAGTCCAACGATGGAATAATAACAACTGGAAACTCCAATCCTTTTGATTTATGGATGGTCATAATTTTCACTGCCTTGTTAGAATCAGGCATTTGTAAGGCAATCGTACCTTTTTTCTCGTTGAAATAATCTAGAAAATACACTAAATCCGAACGCTTTTTTGCTTGAAAATCAAAAATAACATCTAGAAAATGGTGCAAATAAGGATTCTCCGTTTCCTTCCATTTCATCATTTCCACAAATTTCCCTGCTAAATCATAAATGTTTTCAAAGGAGCTGAAAAAGCGCTCTTCGCTTCCGAAATTTTCAATTATAAAGCGATTATCATTAAACGCTTTAAACGTTTTTCCATCCACTGTTTTCTCCTCAAAATAAGAGAAATATTTTTCAATACTTCCGTTTGGACTCAATCGCATAAACAACTCAGCGAAACGTTTAATCTCTGTTTTTTTTGAAGGAAAAGCGCGACGTTTGAAATAAGAAACGAGCAATTGAACCTGTGCATCTTTCGCAATTAAAAGCGATTCGGGAGAAACAACTTCTATTCCGATTTCCGTTAAAGCATTAGCAATCAAACTTGCTTCTTTATTTTTTGCCGTTAAAATACATAAATCACCGCGTAAAAATCCATCTTCGTCGCATTTATAAATTGCTTCCAAAATTAAATTCATTGTAACTTCAAAATCAGGTTTTTCCTCTACTGAAACAATCTTTACAAAACCTTCTTTCTTCGACATTGGATTTTGTGCGACAGAATTATAAAACGAAAGCGAACGTTCCGATAGGCTCGGTTTTAATGCTTCAAAAAAGGCATTATTGAAATTCACAATCTCGCTGGCTGAACGAAAGTTATTTTCTAAATTTTCTTTAATTCCTCGAGCTTCAAAATACAAAGATCGTTCAGCGATATGTTTGTCTTGCTCGGGATTATAAATACTTGGTAAAGCCACAAACTGATCTGCAATTCCATTATTAAAACGATAAATAGATTGTTTAGCGTCACCTACGATTAAATTCATTCGGTTATTCGCTAAAGATTCATGCATCAAAGGAATTAAATTCAACCATTGTAAGCGCGATGTGTCTTGAAATTCATCTAATAAAAAATGCTCCAAGCGCGTACCCAAACGTTCGTAAATGTAAGGTGCTTCTTCCCCACTCACTAACTTACTTATCAATTTATTAAATTCTGAAATACGTATCAATTGTTCGCTATCTCGAATAGCATTTAGCTCATTTCCAATAAATTGCAACAAAGCCATATTGTAGAAATTGGTGCTGTATTTCTTAAGAATTAGAAAATTGGAGTTGACTTTGGTGAACAACTCATTGACACGTAAAATTTCATTTGCTAATTCTGGCGGAAACGATTTTTTACCCGTTGGGTCGCAACCTTTCAAGACCGTAGCAGAAAACAATTGACCATTATCTTTTGCGCCCGGCATTTTACTCACTAAACTCAGCGCTAATAATGCTTTTTCAGAAGTACTCCCTCCAGGTAATGAAGCACTAGCTAAATTCAACGAAATGAATAAATCACTTAAGGATTTTATCGCACTCACAACACCATCTTCTAGCGTTTTAAGATCTTGTTTCAGTGATTCGTAAGAGCTGTCATCCAGCTTTAATTCCATTAATTTGGCCACTAAATCTTGATTGCGTTCTTGACTCAGAATAGACGCAAATTGAACTAATTGACTTTTAAAATTCCACTTTGCACCTTCATCTAAATTTGTTCTAGCATAAGAAGTCATCAATTTTGTCAATCTTTCTTCTTGTTCATAACCCAATTTACTCATCAATAAATCCACAACATCTTCCACCAATTTTGTTTCGTCTAGATTAATTTCAAAATCACCAGGCAAATCCAAATCTCGGCTAAATGATCGAATTAGACGCAAGTTAAACTTATCAATTGTTGAAACGTGGAAATCTTCATAACCGTGTAAAATTGCAGTCAATGCATCTTTACACTTTTGTTTTAAAGAAGTTTCATCAGTTTGGACCGAAATCAACAAAGCATCCAACATTGATTTTATCTTAGACTGCGAACCATCATACCTGATAATTCCATCCAAGGTGCTTATAATTCTGTTTTTCATTTCCAATGCAGCTTTGTTGGTGAAAGTCATTGCTACAATAGATTTAAACTTATTTTTATTTGCTTGATCCCCCAGTAAAATCGTCAAATATTCTAAAACTAATTGATGCGTTTTACCACTTCCTGCCGAAGCATTTAAAACTAAAAGCGGATTTTTTTGTCTATCTATTTGATTCATTATTTTTGTTTGGGGTTTTTTATCCTTTAAAGTTAGAAATTAAAGCGCTTTTTAATTTAAATTTGTGGTATGAGAGTATTATTTTTTTTTATTCCTTTAGGTCTTCTATTTTTTTCGTGTGATAAAGAGGTGCCCACAAATACAGAAGACACCTATCTATCACTAACTGTTCAGCCTACATTTGGAACCGAAAATCTATTTTTAGATTCTGTTTACACGACCGTTGAAGGTTATGATTTTAAAATTCTGGACTTCAAGTTTTATATGACTGACGTTAAAAACAATTCAAATTCACTGGCAGAAGCTATTCTTTATGATTTTAGAGAAAGTGGTAAAACAGCTTTAAGAACCATTGGTGACCCCACAAAATTTACGAGTTTGCAAGGAAGTATTGGTGTTATTGAAAGTTTGAATCACGACGATCCGTCGGCCTTTGCAAATGAAAGTCCTTTAAATATAAGCAATGCTGGGCCAATGCATTGGGGTTGGAATACGGGTTATATTTTTATTGTTATTGAAGGAAAAGCTGATACTTTAAATGACGGAGTTGCGCTGTTCGATCATAGTTTTAGCTATCACATTGGAACAGATGCTTTTTTAGAAAACTTTGGTTTTTCGAACTTGAATTGGGTGAAAAATTCAACTTATGAGTATGAGCTTCCTTTAAAATTTGAGTTTGATAATTTCCTTCAAAATAACGGTCAAAATATTGATTTAAAAACAGAGTACTTAACGCATACAGCTGCTGGTCAAGAGGCTCTTACTCAAAAAGCAAAACTTAACTTTAAACAAGCACTTAAACCATTTTAATGAAATTTGTTTCGCTACTTATTTTATTTCTTGTATTTCTAAGTTCTTGTCGAAAAGACAAAGTTGGTTTTCAAGCAACACCTTATAACTTAGAAATTCCAAGTCATTTTCCAAAAATGAACATTCCAAGCGACAATCCTTTAACAGTGGAAGGTGTTGAGTTGGGGAGATTACTTTTTTACGAAAAAAAATTAAGTGGTGATAATACCATTAGTTGTGGTAGTTGTCATTTTGCTGAAAATTCATTTTCCGACAGCCGCCAATTTTCAGTTGGTATCGTTGGTATTGCTGGCAATCGTCAGTCGATGGCTTTAATAAATATGGGATGGGAAGATTTCTTTTTTTGGGATGGGCGCGCAGCAACTTTGGAACAACAAATTCTAGAACCTATTCCAAATCCAATTGAAATGCATCAAAGTTGGAAAGATGCTGTGAAAAAATTAAACTTAGACATGGCTTATCGCAATCGTTTCTTTAGAGCGTTTGGTGAAGAAGGAATTGATTCGATCAAAGTTTCAAAAGCAATTGCACAATTTATTCGAACGATGGTTTCTGGTGAATCTAAGTTTGATGTTATGTATAAATACGAAAACGGATTGCCATTAAGTCAAGCTGATTTAGCTGTTTTTCAAACAATAGATGTGGAAGAATGGGCTGGTTACGATTTATTCAAAAGTTTAAATGGAGCAGATTGTTTTCATTGCCACAACGGACCTTTGATGCAGGTTAAAAAATTCAGTAACAATGGATTGGATGCAACGTTTACTGATTTAGGCCGTGGACACGTTACAGGAAATCAAAATGACAATGGTAAATTCAAAGTTCCAACTTTGCGAAATATCTCTTTGTCTGGGCCATATATGCACGATGGTCGGTTCTCTACTTTGGATGAAGTTATTGAACATTACTCAAGCGGAATTAAAATGAGTCCAACGATTGATCCTTTGATTGAATTTGCTGGACAAGGCGGAGTTCAACTAGACTCACAAGAAAAATATTTATTAAAAAAATTCTTAATTACATTGACTGATTACAACTTCATCAATAATCCAAAATTTAAAGATCCACATTAATCATGGGAGAGAAAGCATCACGCCTAACAACTGAAGAAAAAGCTTTAAAAATAAACTTAACACCAGATATATACGGATGCTTTGCTGAAATTGGTGCTGGACAAGAAGTAGCAGCAAACTTTTTTAAAGCAGGAGGAAGTTCAGGAACTATCGCTTTTACACAATCAGCATATGACATGAAAGTATCTGACTCCTTTTATGGTATTACTTCAAGATATGTTTGTGAAGAGCGACTTATTACTATGTTAAACATAGAATATAATAGACTAGTTGATGTACTCCCAACTAAACATAAAGAATCCCGTTTTTTTGCTTTTTGTAATACAGTTGAGTCTTTAAATTATCACAAAACAAACCAAGGTCAAGGTTGGGTTGGAATACGATTTCAATTACATTTAGGTGGCCCAGCAAATGATGTTGTATTACATATAAAAATGCACGACAATAGTCATAAAGCACAACAAGAAGCTTTAGGTATTTTAGGTGTCAACTTAATTCACGCCTGTTACACACATCACGATGATTTAGATTTGTTTTTATCGGCTTTGGTTCATAGAATTCCACGTGATCGTATGGAAATTGATATGCTTCGCGTTACAGGAAAAGATTTTGACCATTTAGATAATCGTGTAATAGCATTAAACTTAGTAAAACGAGGAATAAGTGACGCAACTATGTTTGATTTGTCAAAAAATGTAAAGCAACCCGCGTCAGCACTATATAAAAAAAATGTACTGTTGATGCGCGGGCGTTTTCGTCCAGTTACAAAAGTCCATATCGATATGATAGAAAATGGAAGAAAAGCTTTTTTAAAAGAATCAAGAGTTAAGGAAGATAATTTAGAAGTTGTTTTTGAGTTGACTTTAAAAGATTTAACTGCAGATGGAAAAATCTCAGATAACGACTTCTTAGACCGAGCTGAATTATTATGTTCATTGGGTTATACCGTTATGATTTCTAACTATTTGAAACACTACAAAATGGTGGAATACCTTTCGGCTATTACAAAAGGAAATTTGATGGGAGTAATACTAGGTGTATATAATCTCAATACAATATTCGATGAACGCTATTATGACAACTTAGCCGGCGGACTATTAGAAGCCTTTGGACGAGGATTTGGTCACAATGTAAAATTATATGTTTACCCTGCAATCAATGTTGAAAACGGTGACATTTATGAATTAGATAATATTATACTTCCAAAGCATCTATTGGGTTTATTACAGTATATGGTTGATAATGATAAAATGACGGCTATAAAAGAATACAATCAAAATTTATTGCATATTATGTCGGATGACGTTTTAAGTAAAATAAAGGCGGGAGCGGCAAGTTGGGAACAAGATGTTCCAGAAGAAGTTGTTAAAGCAATCAAATTCTATGAACTATTTGGTTTTCAAAATAAAATATTGAAAAACTAATGTCGTACATTAAAAATGCGATTCTTCGGTATCGTATTATCGACCGAATGATACGCAATAAATACAAGCCATTTCCGTCTAAACAAGATATGCGTGTTGCTTGTGAAGAGGCACTTTATGGCTCAACTTACGGCGCAAATATTTGTGACTCAACCATTGAGAAAGATTTGTTTGCTATGCGAATGGAACACGATGCCCCCATCAAATACAACAAAAAAGAAGATGGTTATTATTACCTAGACCCTAACTTTAGCATCAACGACATTCCTTTAACAGAAGATGAATTAAGTTCTATTCGTTTCGCGGTGAATACTTTACAACAATTTAGAGAAGTTCCGTTGTTTCAGCAATTCGGAAATGCAATCGATAAAATTGTGGACCGAGTTTCGATTGGTGGAAATCCGCAAGATGAAGAAATCAATCGATTTGTTCAATTTGAATCGGCAATTTCTATTGGCGGAAATGAATTTTTACCTTTGATTTTAGAAGCCATTCGCGGAAAGAAAAAAGTATGGTTTTTGTATGCAAGTTTCGTTAAAGCAATCGAAAAGCCTCGAAAAGTTTCGCCATTATTTTTGAAAGAATACCGCAATCGTTGGTATTTGATTTCATTTGACACTTCCAAAAAAGACATTATTACTTACGCTTTAGATCGAATGAAAGACCCGATGGTTTTGGAGGACGAAGCGGAGTTACCAATAGATTTCAATCCAGAAGCATACTTTCAAGACACGATAGGAATCACGACTTACAAAGGAAAAACGGAGAAAATCGTTTTAAAAACAAATCCTGTTGCTGCAAAATACATTGCCTCTCAGCCTTTGCATCATTCACAAAAACTCATTTCAGAAAACGATGATTATTCCGTTTTTGAACTAAATATTCTAATATCAGAAGAATTAATTCGTACGATTTTGAGTTATGCAGGAGAAATTGAAGTTTTGGAACCCAAAAGTCTAAAAGAAATCCTTTCCGAAAGAATCCAACAAATGACTGCTATTTATTTGAAATAGTTACTGCTTTTTCCGTTTGCCTTTCTAAATTTGTAGGTAAACTTTTTTCTATGGAAATTCTAAGATCAGATTCTAACGGAGTGTGCACTTTGACACTCAATCGTCCGAACGTTTTTAATTCATTTAATCAAACAATGGCATTTCAATTACACGCAGCTTTGGATGCTTGTGCTGTTGATGATAATGTGCGTGTTGTGGTAATCAAAGGCGAAGGAAAAGCTTTTTGCGCAGGACAAGATTTAGCAGAAGTAATTGATCCAGAAGGACCAGAAATGAAGAATATCGTTGGAGAACATTACAATCCAATTATCTTAAAAATCAGAAACTTAGAAAAACCAGTTATTGCCGCGGTGAATGGTGTTGCCGCTGGAGCTGGTGCAAATATCGCTTTGGCTTGTGACATTACGATCGCAAAAAAATCAGCAGCGTTTATTCAAGCTTTTTCCAAAATCGGCTTGATTCCAGATTCAGGAGGTACATTCTTTTTACCTCGTTTGATTGGTTTACAAAAAGCTATGGCTTTAATGTTTACAGGCGAAAAAGTGGGTGCTGAACAAGCTGAAAAGTTAAATATGATTTACAAGGCTGTTGACGACGAAACATTTGAAGAAGAAGTTTTGAAATTCGCTGAAACACTTGCAATGATGCCAACTCGTGGTTTAGGTTTAACGAAAAAAGCTGTGAATTTAGGTTTATTCAATAACTTGGAAGATCAGTTAGCGGTAG
The DNA here is from genome assembly GCA_945863605.1 of Chitinophaga pinensis. Lineage (GTDB taxonomy): Bacteria > Bacteroidota > Bacteroidia > Flavobacteriales_D > Crocinitomicaceae > UBA952. Next base: position 14,889 of record CAMAZP010000035.1, on the reverse strand, counting down.
AAGGAGTATTGCAAACTGAAGCTGGTGAAACAGAAGATTTCCGTGAAGGAGTAAATGCATTTTTGGAGAAAAGAGTTTCGGTTTTTAAAGGAAGATAAAAAGAGTTGAAAACTGAAAGTTGAGAACTGAAAATGCAGAATAAGTTACAATTTGCAATCTGCAATTTGTAATCTGTAATCAAAAAAATAGAGGATGAAAGAAATTATAGGAGTTTTAGGAGCTGGCACGATGGGTGCAGGAATTGCGCAAGTAGCGGCTCAAAGTGGTCACGAGGTGATATTGGTAGATTTGAATGTTACTCAACTTGAAAAAGCTAAAAGTAACTTAGATAAAACCTTAACAAAACTTGTTGAAAAAGGAAAAATCGATGCAAGTGAAAAAGAGGCTATTGAAGGGAAAATTAGATATGCCAGTGAAATCAGCGAGTTCTCATTTTGTAATTTAATAATCGAAGCAATTGTTGAAGACTTAGGCGTGAAACACAAAGTTTTTGCCTCGCTTGAAGAAATCATTTCTGAAGATTGCATTTTGGCAAGTAATACCTCTTCTCTATCCATTGCATCGATTGGTTCAGTACTTAAAAATGCTAATCGCGTTATTGGAATTCACTTCTTTAACCCAGCGCCTTTGATGCCTTTGGTAGAAATCATTCCTGCGGTTCAAACGAGTGAAGAAACTTTATCAAAAGCAGTAGATTTAATCAAAAGCTGGAAAAAAACAGTGGTTGTTTGCAAAGACACACCTGGATTTATTGTGAACAGAGTTGCTCGTCCGTTTTATGGTGAAGCTTTACGGATTTACGAAGAAGGAATAGCAGATTTCGCAACAATCGACTGGGCAATGACACATTTCGGAGGCTTCAAAATGGGTCCGTTTACCTTGATGGATTACATTGGAAACGACGTGAATTATGCAGTAACGGAATCAGTTTTTCAAGCATTCTATTACGACCCACGATTCAAACCATCTTTCACCCAAAAACGCCATCGTGAAGCAGGATATTTTGGTAGAAAAACAGGTCGTGGCTATTACAATTATGCTGAAGGAACGACTTTGCCGCTACCAACTGAAAACGAAGAACTAGGAAAACAAATTTTCAACCGCATCTTGGTAATGTTAATCAACGAAGCTTTTGACGCTGTTTTTATGCAAGTAGCATCACGCGAAGACGTTGATTTAGCAATGACCAAAGGCGTAAATTATCCAAAAGGATTGTTAGCTTGGGCGGATGAAATCGGATTGAAAAATGTATTAGCGCAATTACAAGCATTATTTGATGAATATGGTGAAGACCGTTATCGTCCGAATCCGTTGTTAAAGAGAATGGTGGGGTAGTAGAATCAAAAAATACTTCTATTTTTCGGCAAGAATTAAGTTCTTTACTATCAATTGATTGTTTGGTAAGTAGTTAATCGCCACATCCCAAATTATCTCGTAATCAATGCCAAAATATTCGTGTGAAACTTTGTTTCTCAATAAATACATTTCGCTCCAAGGCAATTCAGGATGCTTGATTTTATAATCTGAGGGAAGATTTTTGGCTGCTTCACCTATGATTTCGAAGTTTCGTATAACAGCGTCAACAGTTTTGTAGTCTTGCTTGAACTTAATAAAAGTATATCCATCAATATATTCAGCAATTCGTTCCATTGACAAATACATATCTTCGAGATACATTTTGAAAGATCGATTTTCTTTTTATTGAGTATTCGCAATCATACCAGTAAAATACTTTAATGTTGAAAATCAAGAATTTAATCGAAGTGAGAACGATTTAATGAATAGTAGCGAACCATTATTGGCCTTGAATTTCAAGGTTTTAGCTACTGCACTGAAATTGTTAATTTTTAAAATTTCTGTAAGAACATTTTCAAAAAATTTCAGTTTCAGAAAGGAGTTAAAATTGTTTGCAACGAGTTGTAAATAATTATAGAACAATGATTTGCAAACAAAGAGAAATTCAGAGCCTTGATTTTTTGATTCTTTTTGATCAAGCAAAAAGAATGGCAAAAATAATATTAGCTCAAATTGATTTTTTTTTCGAGTTATGCATTACAGTTGTGTTTTAGTGATACGAAAGAGTATACTCAAATTCTTTTTTCACTAAACGAAATTAACCTGATTTAAAATCTGATTTTTAAGCTGCTCTTTGAGTGCGTTTTTCGTAACTAAATCAATCTTCTTATGAAAAATAGATTCAAGAAAAATTTCAAGAGAAAAAAACTTCCATCCAATAGGGTGTTCCAAAACGACTAAAATATCAATATCGCTCTCGTCTGTAAAAGAGTTGTCGGCGTAAGATCCAAATAAACCTATCTCTTTAACAGCATACTCTTCTCTCAGTTTAGGTTTGAGTTCGCTTAACTTTGCTAGTATTTCTGCCTTTGAAATCATACTTAAAATTTAATGATTCTAATTGTAAATAAAACAAGTTATGAATTTAATTCTAATTGAAATTTCTAATTTTTCCAATAATTTTAGCTGACCCAAGATTTATTTCCTCCCTTGAGAAGAAAAAGTATCGCTTTTGAAGACCAAATGATAGTGCAGGGATACAAAGGAGGGTGACTACCTACGTAATTTTGATTTGCTAAAACTTGTTGAACTTTACAAGTTTTAGCAAATTCTAAAAGTCAATGCTACAAATAAATTTATTAACTGAATCAACAAAAAACACTATTCGAAGAATATGGAGAAGACCGTTATCGTCCAAATCCGTTGTTGAAAAGAATGGCGAAATAAGATAGCCTTCTTTAAAATTACCCTTCATTTTAATTAAAATATTTAATTAATTATCCCTCATTTTTATTTAATACGGGTACATTTTATCCCTCATTTTAATTATTATTCAAAACTATTTTATACCTTTGATGAAAATTTAAGGTAATGTTTTATAGAAAAATACTTCAAGAATTAGAAGATTGGAAAAACGATGAGTTCAGGAAACCATTAGTAATTCGTGGTGCTCGACAAGTTGGAAAAACAACCGTGGTTCACGAATTTTCTAAACAATACAAGCAATACATCTACCTCAACCTTGAAAAAGAAGAATACAAACAACTCTTTCAAACATTGAGTGATATTGAGTTACTCGCACAACGTATCTTTTTTATAGAAGGAAAAAAATGGGAACTTCTTTCAGAAACCTTATTATTTATAGATGAAATACAGGAAGTACCAACAGCAATAAACTTCTTGCGCTATTTTTATGAAGACCTTCCACAATTACACGTTATTACAGCCGGAAGTATGCTCGAAACGCTACTTGGAAAAAACATCAGTTTTCCTGTCGGTCGGGTTGAATACAAAATACTTAGACCTGTATCTTTTGAGGAATTTCTTGGAGCAATCGATGAAACTTTAGCCTTAGAGGAACTTCAAAAAGTACCCCTAAAACCGTATGCCTATAATCGACTTTTGAGTCTCTTTCACACCTACGCACTATTAGGAGGAATGCCAAGTGTAATCCAACAATATGCTAAGCAAAAAGACATAACTTCCTTAAAACCAATCTATGAGTCGCTTTTAAACTCGTACCTTGAAGATGCTGAAAAATATGCAAAAAACGAAAGTCAACTTCAAGTAATACGAACAATTATCAATGAATCATTATTTCTTGCAGGAAAGCGAGTGACTTTTCAAAGTTTTGGGAATAAGAAGTTTACCTCAAAAGAAGTCTCTGGAATATTGGAGAGTTTACAAAAAACGCACTTATTGAGTTTAATCTATCCAACAACCTTTTTTGAAATACCATTGTTGCGAGATTCAAAGAAATCACCAAGATTGCAGTTTTTAGATACTGGATTATTAAATTTTGGTGTTGGGTTGCAAAAAGAAATATTGGGAACAAAAGATTTGAACTCCGTTTATCAAGGAACAATGATTGAACATTTGGTTGGACAAGAATTGATAGCTCACAAAAGTACACCACTTGAAAAATTAAACTTTTGGGTAAGAGATAAAAACAGTTCAGATGCAGAACTTGATTTCGTTTATCCTTTTGAAGGTAAAGCCGTTCCGATAGAAGTGAAATCAGGAAGTTCTGGTAGATTGCGTTCTCTTTTGAATTTTTTGGATGAATCAAGATTGAATTATGCGATACGATTTTTCGCAGGAGAACTTTCTTTGAATGAAATAAAAACACCAAAAGGAAAAATAATCCACCTTCTGAATTTGCCCTATTTTTTAGCTGGACAAACAGAAAAATACATCGAATGGCTTATTAATAACTTACCTGAAGAAACAAACAATCAGTTAGTTAATGAGCCAAGAGCTGAATATAAAAAAGAGAAGAAAGCAGAAAAAATCGTAACCAAGGTTGAGGAGCTTACAAGCCGACATATTAAGCTTTTGAAACATTGCCAAAATAAGCCCAAAAAAGGGAAAGAACTGTTAGAAGAAGCTTTAGGATTGAACTATCAATCGCGAAATAAACGCATATTTATAAAACCGCTTTTTGACTTGGAATTGATTGAATGGACCAATAAATTTAATCCAAAAGACAAGCAACAAGCCTATCAACTAACAGAAAAAGGGAGAGCGCTGGTTGAATGAAATAATGAATGCTTAATTAATGAGACTTTATTTTGTAGTAGAAAAGATTAACTATTTAAAATATAATGAATTTTTGTTTGCTTTTTGCAAACTTTTGTATCTTTGAGGAATGAAAGTGTTAGTTAAAAAGACCATTCTCTATTATTCTCAGCTATATAAAAACGCTTCAACTTCATTATTGATTTGGCATCAAGAATTTTCAAAGCACGAATTTTCAAATTTTAATGAATTAAAATCTGTTTATAAAAGTGCGAGTATTGTCAATAACAAGCGTGTTGTTTTTAATATAAAAGTAAATGACTTTCGTTTAGTTGTGTCAATCAATTTTTTACAAAATACGTGCTACGTAATATGGTTTGGAACACATAAAGAATATGATAAGATTAATGTTGAAACAATAAGTTTTGATGTCAAAATACTAACAAAAAATTTAAAATAATTATGAATTGGAAAATACTAAAATCCGAAGAAGATTACATACTAGCTAGCCAACGATTGATGGAACTTTTCGAAGCAGAAAACAACTTAGAAGAGGAAGATGAACTTGCGCTTCTCGTATTACTCATCTCTGACTATGACAGTAAAAATTATGTGTTTGAGAAAATAGATGTTTTAGATGTCATTAAATCTAAAATGGAAGAACAAGGATTGAAAGCAAAGGATTTAGAGCCTTTAATTGGAAGCAAAGGTCACGTCTCCGCTGTTCTATCAGGTAAAAGAGAAATTACTTTAAAAATGGCAAAAAAATTAAAAGATTTCTTTTGTCTTCCTGCCGATTTATTTTTACAACACGGATAATTTTCATCATACAAAATGAGCACCAACAAAACCGCTGCGCAAAACACGTCCATTGTACAATTCGATTACGATCTTCCAGAGGAACGCATTGCAAAATATCCCTTAGAACCGAGAGACAGCAGTAATTTATTGGTGTATAAAAATGGAGAAATACAGTCCGATATTTATTCCAAATTACACGAACATTTGCCAGAAAACACACTTTTGGTAATGAACAACACCAAAGTTGTGGAGGCGCGTTTGCTATTCAAAAAAAACACGGGAAGCACGATTGAGATTTTCTGTTTAGAACCGCACGAGAGTTATTCAGACATTACCTCAGCGATGTTGCAAACGAATACCGTTTTGTGGAAATGTTTGGTCGGTGGAGCGAAAAAATGGCGCGATGAAGATTTGGAAATGACTTTCGAAGTAGACAAAACAAGTTTCGTTTTGACAGCCAAAAAAATCGAGCGTTTATCAGATTCCTTTTTGATTGAATTTTCGTGGAACAAGTCAGATAGTAGCTTCGCGGAAATCTTGCATCACGCCGGAATAATTCCCCTTCCCCCCTACTTGAAACGCGACACTGAAGAAAAAGACAAAACTACTTATCAGACCGTTTATGCGGAATTTGATGGTTCCGTTGCGGCTCCAACTGCTGGTTTGCATTTTACTGAAAATCTCTTTGAAAAATTGGCAACGAAAAACATCTTACACGATTTTGTGACCTTACACGTGGGCGCAGGAACTTTCAAACCAGTAAAGACAGAAACACTTGGTGAACATGAAATGCACGCCGAATTTATTGATGTGAAACTCGAACTGATTTCCAAAATCGTCAACACAGATTCAACTATCGTTGTAGTTGGAACTACCTCTTTACGCACCTTGGAAAGTTTGTATTGGATGGGAGTAAAAACCATTGTTAATCCACAACTTTCAATGGAATCTATCGCTTTACAGCAATGGGACGCTTACGAACTACCTCAAAACTATTCCAAAAAAGAAGCGTTTTTAGCCTTAGTATCTTGGATGCAATACAACAATTTAGAACGCTTGATTACGAAAACACAATTACTCATTGCGCCTGGTTACGACATCCGAACGGTGAATGGAATTTTAACTAATTTCCACCAACCACAATCAACTTTATTGTTATTGATTTATGCATTTGTGGGAGAAGAATGGAAAATAATTTACGACTATGCTATGGTAAACAACTATCGTTTTCTAAGCTACGGCGACGGAAGTTTGTTGTGGAAATCGTAGTTAAATAATATCTTTTGTAGCTTTTTATCTTTCCAACAAATTAAGTAACTTATAAACAAAACGTGTTTTCATTCCGTTCAAAATCCTTTTATTTACTTGATTCTATAAAATGAGTTATTATCGGTTTTTGTGTGTGAATTGTTAATAAGCGTTCGTAACTTCTAAAAAGAAAAACTTGCTTTTTAAATTTATTATTACAAGCCAAATTTGAATTCAATTGACAATAAAAGTTAACCTCTTTTTTTGGGTTATTTTAACACAGTTTATCCACCAAAACGTTATTAACAATCACCTTATTTTATCCATATTAACTAAAAATTACTAAATTGTTAATTAGTGTTTAATTAGTTGTTTTAAAAGCAATTAAACCCCTTGGTAACTGTTCATAACCAAGCGCTCATTTTTAATATTTTTAAAAGCAAGGAAAGACCATTTTTTCTTTACACAAATGAACAGCCTTAATAACAACAACCAATTTCTTTATAACTTAATTTTTAAAAAAATATATTATTATAAATAAGCTAAATCATGTAATGCTTTCGATTTAGGATTTTTGAATTACTTTTATATCATCGTTAAATAATCCTAAGTGAAATCGATTACTCAAAAGATAAATTCTAATTTCGTAACAGTGTACAAGATGCACATTTTTTGTTAGAACAGAAATAAAAACTTTTCGTTAGTTATTTGTCAGTTATCAACACTTTAAGAAATTAAAAATATGAATAGTTCTTTCGAACGTTTGTTAGATCAAATTGATGCATTCATACGCAAGTTTTATAAAAATGAAATCGTCAAAGGTTTGTTTTTCTTTGTTGGCGTTTTGCTTTTTTCCTTTTTACTAACAACTTCTCTAGAATACCTTGGTCGCTTTGGTTCTACTACACGTGCTCTACTTTTCTTTAGTTTTTTAGGAATAAACTTGGTGATTTTATTCAAATATATATTAGTTCCGTTGAGTAAATTATACGCTTTTGGAAAAAGAATAAATCGCTACCAAGCTTCTGATATTATTGGTAATTTTTTCCCTGAGATTTCCGATAGATTAAAAAATACACTCCAGCTGCAAGATGCGATTCACAATAATGAACGAAACATCGAATTGTTAAATGCAAGTGTTCAGCAACGTTCTGTTCAATTATCAACAATTCCTTTCACTTCTGCTATTGATTTAAAAGATAATAGAAAGTATTTAAAATTTGTAGCTCCGTTAATTTTGATTTTAATGGCTTTAGGAATTTTTGTTCCTTCACTTTTAACTCAGGGGACAGAACGAGTAGTGAATTACGACAAAGAGTTCAAAATCGAAGCACCTTTTTCTTTCAATGTAAACACATCAAATCTACAAGTGGAAGAAGGGGAGGATGTTCCAATTGAGCTAACTCTCAAAGGAAATTTTCTTCCTGATAAAGTTTATTTAGTTTGCGAAAATGGACGTTTTCTAATGGAACGAAAGTCTAAAAATGTTTTTAAGTCTTTTATTCGTAAACCCAAATCTTCTTCTAATTTTTATTTTGTTGCAAATGAATATGAAAGTGATCCTTTCAAAATTACAGTGACTGGTAAATCTGTAGTTGGAAAAATGGAGGCTCAACTATTGTATCCAGCTTATTTAGGTAAGCAAAATGAAATTATTCAAAATGCTGGTGATTTAGTTGTTCCAGAAGGGACGGAAATAACTTGGAATGTAGCCACTAAAAATACTAAGAAGGTAGATTTAAGTTGGAAAGGTAAAGTTTGGTATGTTTCAGAATTTGGCTTTCGTATTTCTGATAAATTTAAGGATAATTCGAAATTACGTTTTTCTTTAACGAATAAATTTACAAGCAAGATTGATACTTTTTCTAGTGCTATTTCTGTTATAAAAGATTCACATCCAAGTATTTATGTTAGTGAAACTATTGATAGTACCAAATCTGGAGTGAGATTATTTAAAGGACAAGTAGAAGATGATTATGGTTTAAAGTCTTGCTATTTTGTTTATGAGATTATCAGTGAAAATGCTAAGAAAAAGGAGAATAGAGTTTTAGTTCGCTCGCTATCAACTACTCAAGCACAATTCGATTTCGGAGTTGATTTTAGTAGAGAAGAATTGAAATTAAAAGATAAAATTGAGTATTATTTCGTGGTTTATGATAATGATGGTGTAAATGGAAGTAAGGCAACTCGAAGCCAAACGTATTCTTATCAGCTTCCAACGCTTTCTGAATTAAACGAAAAACGTGAATTAGATCAAGAGAAAACGAAAGAAGATTTAAATGATGTTCTGAAAAAAACAGTAGATTTTCAAAAGAAAGTTGAGAAATTGAAAAAAGAAACGATGAATTCTAAGTCTTCGGATTGGAATAAAATGAATCAGGTAAATCAATTACAAGAAGAACAAAAAGATTTAATAGAAAAACTTCAAGATATTAAAGAACAGATGGATCAAAGTACGCAAGAGAAAAATCAATTGTCGGAAATGGATAAACAGTTGTTGGAAAAGCAAGAAATGATTGAGAAGTTGTTGGAAGAGTTAATGGATGATGAACTGAGAAAATTGTTAGATGATTTAGAAAAATTATTAGAAAAAAATGATAAACAGGAGTTAAAAGAAAAAATGGAAGAACTAGATCAGTCTGCTGAAGATATGAAAAAGCAGTTGGATAGAAGTTTGGAAATGCTAAAACGTTTACAGGTTAATGAAAAGATAGATGATATTGAAAAGGAACTTAAAGATTTAGCAAAGGAACAAGAAGAATTAAAGAAGGAAATAGAAAGTAAAAAAATTGAAAAAGAAGAAGCTACTAAAAAGCAAGAGGATTTAAATAAGAAATTCGATGATTTACAGAAGGATTTAAACGATTTAAAGGATATGAATAAGGAATTGAGTAATCCAATGGAGCTAGGTGACACAAAAGAGCAGGAGGAACAAATTTCGAAAGATATGCAAGAATCAAAAGAAAGTCTTGGAAGTGGAAAAGATAAAAAAGCTGGTGAAAAGCAACAATCTGCAGCTGATGAAATGAAAAAAATGGCCGATCAATTAGATAAGAAACAAAAAGATGCCAATAAGAAACAAGAAGAAGAGGATATAGATTCTTTACGAGCAATTCTTGAAAGTTTAATGATTTTAAGTTTTGATCAAGAAGAAAATATGAATCGTTTCGCAAGAGTTAATATGAATGATCCTTCTTATATCAAATTAGGAAAGAGACAACGTCGTATTATTGATGATACTAAAATTGTAAAAGATAGTTTACTTGCGTTAGCAACACGTCAACCTAAGATTGCATCATTTGTAGATAAAGAATTGAATACAATTGAATCTAATCATTCAAAAAGTATTGAAGCTATTGATGATCACAAGAAGAAAGAATTAAACAAATACCAGCAAATTGTAATGACCTCTTACAATAACTTGGCATTGTTATTAAATGAAGCTTTACAATCTATGCAGTCTCAAATGCAATCTGAAATGGAAGGTAGTGGAAGTTGTAATAAACCAGGTAAAGGTCGTCCAAAACCAGGTTCACAGATGAGTAATCAAGATATGAAAGAGATGCTTAAGAAGCAGTTGGAGCAAATGCAAAAAGGACCTAATCCAGGTGGTGATAAACCTGGAGACAAGCCGGGTGATAAACCAGGAGGAAAGCTAGGGAATTCTGGTCAAAGTATGTTAGGATTAGGAAATAAAGAAATTGCAAAAATGGCAGCTGAGCAAACAGCGATACGTCAGAAGCTAGAACAAATGCGAAATGAGTTGAATAAAGAAGGAAAAGGTTTAGGAAATAAATTGAACCCTTTGATTAAAGAGTTAGAAGAACAAGAGCGTAGTTTGATTAATAAATCTATTAATAGAGAAACAATCAACCGCCAAAGGGATATCTTAACACGACTTTTAGAAAGTGAGAAAGCTTTACTTGAAAGAGGATTTGAAGAGAAAAGGGAATCAAAATCTGGAAAAGATTTAAATAATGGTAACAAAATTATATTTGAGGAGTATAACAAGGAAAAATTGAAGCAAGTTGAATTATTGCGTTCGATTGATCCTAATTATAGAAAGTATTTTAAGGATAAGGCGAATCAGTATTTCAATCAGAATTAGTTAATTTTGTTATAACTATTTATGAAAGAAGGATTTACAATTATTGAGCATTTGAAATTACCCTCAGAATTCAATTCTATTGTTGAAGTAGAGAATTTGATTGATAAAGTTTGCTCCAATTTAGGAGTTCAAGAAGACGCTTATGGAAATGTATTAATTGCGGTAACAGAAGCTGTCAATAATGCAATACATCACGGGAATGGCGCAAATGCGAGCTTAATCGTTGATGTGTCAGTTGGAGATAAAGAGAATGAATTTTGTTTTCGTATTAAAGACGAAGGTGTTGGTTTTGATTTTGATTCTCTTCCTGATCCAACAGCACCTGAGAATTTATTAAAAGAGAGTGGAAGAGGGATTTACTTAATGCGAAATTTAGCTGATGAAGTTGAGTTTGATGGAGTTGGAAATAGTGTTAATATTTATTTTTCTAAATGATAGAATTTGAATTTTTAGATATAGAAATTCCGGAGTTCAAACCGGAATTTTTTGTTTCTAGCCTTTCTGATTTAATAGCATCAGAAGGTTTTAATGAAGGTGATATTACAGTTGTATTTGTTACAGATGAGTATTTATTAGAAATGAATAAAACACATTTAAACCACGATTACTACACCGATATTATCACATTCGATTATACAGAGTCAAATTTTATTTCAGGAGATTTGTTTATTTCTTATGATAGGGTTTTAGATAATTCTAAGGAGTTTAATGTATGTTCTTCCAACGAACTATGTAGAGTTGTTTACCACGGTGTTTTGCACTTATGTGGTTACAAGGATAAGTCCTCAGAAGATGAAAAATTAATGCGAGCAAAAGAAAGTTTTTATTTAGAGAAGTATGTTTCACGTGAAACACTTTCATAGATAAGCACTAGTTTTGTTTCACGTGAAACACGAAATATGTTAAAAAAATACGATATTATAGTTGTTGGTGCAGGTCACGCAGGATGTGAGGCTGCAAACGCTGCTGCAAAAATGGGTAGTAGTGTGTTATTGGTGACAATGAATATGAATACTATTGCTCAAATGAGTTGTAATCCAGCAATGGGTGGTGTTGCAAAAGGGCAAATTGTTCGAGAAATTGATGCACTTGGTGGTGGTTCTGGGATAGTAAGCGATAAAAGTGCTATACAATTTCGTATGCTTAATATGTCAAAAGGCCCTGCTATGTGGTCGCCTCGTACTCAAAATGACCGAATGTTGTTCGCTGCGGAATGGCGCTATTTGTTAGAACAAAATCCAAACGTTGATTTCTGGCAGGACATGTGTACGGGTTTAATCATTGAAAGAAATAAAGTAATTGGTGTTAAAACCAGTATTGGAATGCCAATTTATGCAACAGCTGTAATCTTAACAAATGGTACGTTTTTAAATGGTTTAATTCATTTGGGAGAAAAACAATTCGGTGGAGGAAGGGCAGCAGAACGTGCTTCGACTGGAATTACAGAAGATTTAATTGAACTAGGGTTTGAAGCTGGAAGAATGAAAACAGGAACACCTCCTCGTGTTGATGGACGTTCTTTGGATTATTCTAAAATGGAAGAACAAGCTGGGGATGAAAATCCTTCAAAGTTTAGTTATGGAAACACAGCAGCTTTAATGAGACAATTATCTTGTCATATTTCTTACACGAATCCACAAACACATGAATTATTACGCACAGGATTTGATCGCTCACCTATGTTTAATGGTTCAATAAAAAGTACTGGTCCTAGGTATTGTCCGAGTATTGAAGATAAAATAAATCGATTTGCAGAACGTGATCGCCATCAAATTTTTGTTGAACCAGAAGGATGGAATACAGTAGAAATTTATGTTAATGGATTCAGTACGTCTTTACCCGAAGAGGTTCAATATGCAGCAATGAAAACAATTCCTGGATTTGAAAATGTAAAAATGTTTCGCCCTGGTTATGCAATAGAGTATGATTATTTTCCACCAACGCAATTAAAACATACACTAGAGACGAAGCTTATTGAGAATCTTTATTTCGCTGGACAAATAAACGGAACAACAGGTTATGAGGAAGCAGGCTGTCAAGGTTTGATGGCTGGAATTAATGCGCATTTGAAAAACAATGAAAAAGAGGCATTTATTCTTAATCGTAACGAAGCTTATATTGGTGTTTTAATTGATGATTTAATTACAAAAGGAACGAAAGAACCTTATCGTATGTTTACAAGTAGGGCAGAGTATCGTATAATATTACGTCAAGATAATGCAGATATTCGCTTGACTCCTTTGGCTCATTCAATTGGAATTGCAAGTAATGAAGAATTGGAACGTGTTAACAAGAAAATTCAAGGAACAGAATCTTTGAAAAAACAGTTTCGTCAAATTGGAATTACACCTGAACAAATCAATCCTGTATTAACAGAGAAAGAATCATCTTTAATAACACAACAGGTTAAATTAACAAGCATTATAACGCGCCCACATATTTCGTTACAAGATATTTTAAACGTTTCACCTGAAGCTAAAACAGCAGCAGCATCTATGAAAATTATTCATCCTGAAATTGTATCGCAAACAGAGATTCAATTGAAGTACGAAGGATATATAGAACGCGAAGAAGAGCAAGCAGCAAAATTGACAAGATTAGAGGAAGTGAAAATTCCAAAAGATGTTAATTTTACACAATTGAAAAGTTTAAGTTCGGAGGCTGTAGAAAAATTGACCAAAATTCAACCAGCCACAATTGGACAGGCTTCACGTATTTCTGGTGTCACACCAAGCGATGTTTCTATACTTTTGATCTATTTGGGACGATAAAATCGATTTTAAAGCTTTTTAAGGGTGAATTAAGTAAAAAACCAATAATAATCCTTAAGAATTAAAAAAACAACAGTAAATCGAAGATATAAGCCACACTATTTAAACAACTTATAGTTTTTTTTTATAAACTAAAATTATTTATAGTTAATGTTTATATAAATAAAACAAATAAAGTTTTTAATTAACTAATTCCAAATCAATTTGTCGCTTTTTAGGGTTTACCTGTTTAATTAAAACATTAACCTTATCACCAAAATTATATTCTTTGTGTGTTTTAGCACCAATAATTCTGAATTTATCTTGGTCAAAATAGAAACGATCTCCTGGAATATCCATCATTGGCACCATTCCCTCACAGTGATTTTCGTCCATTCTGACAAACATTCCGTGATCAGCGATTCCTGAAATTGTTCCAGCGAATGTTTCACCTACGTGTTCAGACACAAATAACGTTTGGAAATACTTTGTTGACTCGCGTTCAGCTTCGGATGCTTTGCGTTCATTTTTAGAAATGCGTTTACAAATATCATTTAACTCAGAGCCGTAACGGTGCTGCTTAGTTGTCAATTCCTCTTGTAAAATTCGATGTACCACTAAATCGGCATATCGACGAATAGGTGAGGTAAAATGCGAATAATAATCAAAAGCTAAACCATAGTGTCCAATGTTTTCAGTTTCATAAGAAGCTTTTGCCATAGATCGAATCGCCATTGACTGTATCAATGAGAACTCATTTTCACCACGAATTTCATCGAATAAAGAATTGAGGTTTTTGGCAATTTGCGATGGGTCTTGTAAGTTAATTTTATGTCCAAATTTTTCTATAAATACCGCAAACATTCCCATTTTTTCAATGTCAGGTTTATCATGAACACGATAAATCATTGGGAATGGATCGCGACCTTTCGCTGGTTTTGATAAAAAAGTAGTGACATTTCTATTGGCAAGCAACATAAATTCTTCAATTAATTTATGTGCATCTTTAGAGGTTTTGATAATCACCTCAGCGGGGCTTCCTTTTTCGTTGAGTTTAAAACGCATTTCCTCTGACTCTATACTAAGAGCACCATTTTTCAAACGTTTATTACGAAGAATTTTAGCTATTTTATCAATTGTGAGAATCTCTTCTTTATAGTCGCCATCTTTTCCTTCGATTATTTCTTGCGCTTCTTCGTAAGTAAACCGATGGTTAGAATGAATAGCTGTTTTGCCATACCATTGATTGTAAACTTTTCCTTTTTCATCCATTTCAAATACAGCAGAAAAACTATATTTATCCTCGTGAGGACGTAAAGAACAAGCAATATTTGAAAGCTGTTCTGGTAACATTGGTATAACTCGGTCAACTAAATAAACAGAGTTAGAACGCTTTAATGCTTCGGAATCCATTGCCATTCCTGGACGAACATAATGACTAACATCGGC
>CAMAZP010000034.1 GCA_945863605.1 Chitinophaga pinensis | reverse complement strand
TTTGAAAATTCTTTTAATTGAATTGATTCTTTTGAAAAAATGTAGATGGCACCATTGTATTCATATGTTTTTGGTGCACTTTGACGCGATGTGAAGTTTCCGTTTTTTGATAAGTTTAAATAACCATTTTCGTTTTCTTCAAATAAATTAAAGTAGGGATTACATTTCGTTTCTTTAACACTAACAACCATTTCACAATCAGAAGATTCATATAATTTAATTGCTTCTAAAATATGATTAGTTTTTCTGAAAGGAGACGTCGGTTGAAGTAATACAATGTTTTCGAAATTAAATCCACTATTTTCGTAATGTTTTATTACATCTAAAATTACATCTCTTGAAGAAATAGAGTCAGTAGAAAGGTTTTCAGGTCGAACATAATCATAATTTAAACTTTTTAGTTTTGCAATTCTATTTATTTCTTCATCTTCACTTGAAACACATATTCTGAAGTTGTCAAATAATTTGAGGGCTGCATCAATTGTATAATGAATCAAAGGTTTTTCATTCAATAGTTTAATGTTTTTTCTTGGAATACCTTTTGAACCTCCTCTTGCTGGAATCACAACTAAGTATTTGTTCGTTTGAATCATAAATTTATTTGAATTGTTTTTATATCTTCATTTGCACGTTGATAGTCCTCATGTTTTCCTATATCAAGCCAATAGCCATTGTGAGTAAAACTTTTAATTTTTAATTTATTAGTGATTATTTTTTCCATAAAGTCAGTTGCAGAAAATTGAATTTTGTTTGGGATAATTTCTAACAATTTTTTCTTTAAAAGATACATACCACCATTTGAATAGTAAGTAAAACTTGGCTTTTCTTTGATATTAGTAATAATTTCAGCTTGTATTTCCATTACAGCATATGGAATATTTACTGTGTATGGAATTGTAACTACTGAAAAGTCAGCATCAGAATTAATAAAATCTAAGTAAAAAGCTTCTAGGTTAACATTATTGAGTAAGTCAGAATTACATAACAAAATAACATCTTCTTCAAATTTTTCTATTAGCTTAATTGAGCCAATAGTGCCCATTGGGAAATCTTCACGAATTGTATTTATAATAAAATTGTTTGTTTGAAAATCTTTTGCGAATTTTTCTAATTGTTCGCCAAGATAATTGATAGAAATCCAACATTTAGAAATACCATGATTTTTAAATGAATCGATTAAGTATTCAATAATTGGCTTATCACCAACAGGTAATAATGGCTTAGGAATTGAATTTGTTAAAGGTTTTAATCTTTCTCCTTTTCCTCCCGCCATAATAACACATTCAATTGGTAAAATTGTTTTTTTTAATCTGAAATTAATGCAATCAATGATTTTTTTCCCATCTGTTACAATGGGAACAATTTTCAATTTATTTTCTCTGTAATCGATTAGTAATGGTAAAAAATCTTTAGAATTTTTTACCAAAAATTTAGGATTGAGATTTGCAACGGAAAGAACTTCCTCGTCAATTGAAATTCCTTTTATTAATCCTCGACGAACATCTCCATCTGTTATCGAACCAATCAGTTTATTTTCATTGTCAACAACAAAAAGGAGTGCGTCTTGAGCTAATTCATCAAGTTTTTCTAGAGCAATTTTTATTGATGTTTCTTTTTGAATTAGATGATTTTGCCACATCATAATTTATTTTGTAATAATTTACTTATTGTCAGTTCAACAGCATTTAAACGAAAATAAGGATTTTCTCCCAAATAAGTCTGATTTACAAACTTTCTTGTATGATCACAAATTTGATTGCATTCAAATGGAACATTAATTACATTTTCAGGAGCGAATCGACCTTTTTGTCTGTCACCAATATTAATTACATATTTTTGAAAACTAGCTGCCTCAATAATACCACTTGAAGAATTGCCCAGAAGTAGAGAGGCGTGTTTCATGCATGAAAAGTAGGATTGAGAGCCAAAGTTTTCAATTATTTTAATAGATTCAAAATCTTTTTTTAATTCGTGGAATACATTTCTGAAAATTGAACCATTTGTATCAGCATTTGGAGGATTAATTATTATCTGAAATTCATTAGCTAATATTCTTAATGCTTCGACTGAAATTTTTGCAAAATTTTCATTTTTTTCAAAGTTGATTGTTTCAGGGTTTATTGTTACCAAAATTGTAGGAATAGATAAGTCAATTCCCCATTTATCATAAAACTCTTCAACTGAAAGTAAAGGTAAATTAATTTGATTAAGTAAGCTTATTGAACCGATAATAGTAGTTGTATTTGATAAACCTGTTAATTCTTTAACTTTATCTGCATTAGTTGCTAAGCTTACAAAGTGATATTTTGAAGCTAATGTTAGCTGATGTCTGTAAATATTATCAATTGCACCAAGTGTTGTTTCACCTGCATGAAAATGTGCAAAATCAAGTTGATATGGGATTCCAGCATTTACAGCAGCAGCCATTTCAAAACGATCTCCCAAACAAAAAATCAAATCAAAATCAGCACCTCTTTCACTCCAAAAGTTCGCAAAAATAGTTACTGTATTCGCATAGGATTTTGCTATGATTTCTGGTGAATCACCATCAAGAAAATTATCGATTGCTATTATTTCGTCGTACGAATCAGCATAAATTGTTTGGATTGTTTCTCCAAATTCTTGTCGGGTATGTGAACCAAATGCGATAATACTTAATTTAAAGCGATTATCATTTTTCATTTTAGTTAACAAGGGTAAATAAATACCATAGTCAGCTCTTGAACTTGTTAAAACTCCAATTTTCATATTAAGTCTTCCCATTGTAAAATTGCTTCTTTAGGTAAGTCATTTTTTAATTTTAAACCAATAACTTGATTAATTTTCATTGGTGAAATTCCAGTCCCAGGTCGTTTTATTTCCAAATCATCTATAGTTATTATTGTACCTGCAGCTAGATCTTTTTTCAATAATAAACTTCTTCTTGCTATAATTTTATTTTTACTCTCAGAATTACTGCAAGTTTTAATTCCATCACCTAGCATTGCTTTTTCAATGTTTCGGATAGCTTTAACCATTGCTTTTAGTTCCATTGGTTCTAATGAAGCATAGTGGTCAGGACCTGGTAAATTCCTATCTAATGTAAAATGTTTTTCAATTACAGTTGCTCCTAATGCTGTCGCAGCAATTGGAACTTCAATTCCTAATGTATGATCAGAATACCCAATTTTTACACCTAACACTTGTTCAATGTGAAGCATTGCTTTTAAGTTTACATCTTCATAAGGTGTTGGATATTCAGTATTACAGTGAAGCACAGTAATCATATCATCAGTTAATCCATTTATTTTAAGTATTTCAACAGCATCAATTATTTCTTTAATTTCAGCCATACCTGTTGATAGGATTACGGGTTTGTTTTTTTTTGATATATGTTCTAAAAATGGAAGATTCGTTACTTCTCCGGATGGAATTTTAAAAAAAGATTGTCCTAAGCCCTCTAAAAAATCAACACTTTCCTCATCAAAA
This sequence comes from Chitinophaga pinensis, assembly GCA_945863605.1. Lineage (GTDB taxonomy): Bacteria > Bacteroidota > Bacteroidia > Flavobacteriales_D > Crocinitomicaceae > UBA952. The sequence continues at coordinate 22,148 of CAMAZP010000034.1, read as the reverse complement.
CCAGTTGATGCAAATTGTATTTTTAAAGATTTTGCATAATCAATTAGTTCTTGGTGCCAATCGAATGGAAGTTCAAGTTTTTTTAACATGCTAAATTGATTGTTTGATGCTTCTGTAAAATTATGCTGTTGATATTCAGCTTTTTTAGCAAAACTTGAAACTAAATTTTCTGCTTTAAACGTTTGAAATTTTACAATATCTGCACCAGCTTCTGCAGCAATTTCAATCAATTTTTTGGCTTTTTCAAAATCGCCATTATGATTTACACCTGCCTCAGCAATAACTAATACTCTAGTCATTTTTTCTTAGAAATTTACCAGGATTACCAACAATAACTGAGTTATCTTCTACATTTTTTAAAACAACACTTCCTGCACCAATAATACAATTTCTACCAATAGAAACACCTTGTATTATTGTACAATTAGCACCAATAAAAGTCCCCTCACCAATTTTTACATTTCCTGCAAGCGTTGAGCCTGGGCCAATATGTACATAGTTTTCAATTACAGCTTCATGATCAATGACACAACCTGTATTTAAAATACAAGCATCACCAATTTTTCCCAATGTATTGATTATTGTACCACTTGAAACAAAAGTTGATTTTCCTATTTTTACTTCAAATCCAAGAATAGTGCTAGGATGGATAAATGAGCATTCTTTTAATTTTTTTTTCTGAATAAATTGATGTGCTTTCATTCTTAACTGATTATTACCAATTGATGGAAAAATAATAGAATTAAAATTTGAAAAGTCATAATTTAATTCATTGCCAAGGTATTTTAAGTTAAATGGATTTGAATTTTTTTTTAATAATTCAAAATAACCTTCCGGCTCAAAACTGTTTTTTATTGCTGTATCAATAACTGAATATGCATGCCCAGCGTACCCAATGAAAAAAACAACGTTTGACTGAATAATCATTGTAAACAGTATAATTTATATTTAAAACTTTATCAGATTTATTTTTAGTGTTATTTCATTCAAATTAAAATGTAAAAACAATTAATTATTTTATACTAGTTGAAATAACATTCTCCCAATACCATTTTACTGTTTCTTTCAATCCAGTTTTTAACGAGAATTTAGGATCATAACCTAATAAACTTTTAGCTTTATCGATAGAAGCAAGCGAATGAGGAATATCTCCTTTTCGATTTGGTCCGTAAATCGGTTCTAATGTTGAAATAGCAGCATCATATTCTGATAAGTTTGCTCTCAATTCAAAATACAATTCATTTAAAGTTGAACTTTCTCCAAAAGCAACATTATATACTTCGTTTAAAGCTGCTTGATTTTCTGTGAATAAAGCTAATTTATTTATTTGAATTACATTATCTATGTAAGTAAAATCTCTTGAAAAAGATCCATCACCATTGATTATTGGAGATTCTTTGTGGAGTAAATTTGCTGTAAACTTAGGAATTACTGCGGCATAAGCTCCATTCGGATCTTGTCTACGGCCGAAAACATTAAAATATCTAAGACCAATACAATTTAAATTGTATGTTTTTGCAAAAACATCAGCATAAAGTTCACTGACGTATTTTGTAATCGCGTATGGAGATAATGGTTTTCCTATTACGTTTTCTACTTTTGGCAATATCTCGGAATCCCCATAGGTTGATGAACTAGCTGCATACACAAAACGTTTGATTCCTGAATCTCTAGATGCAATCAACATATTTAATGTTCCATTGATATTAATATCATTAGTTGTAATTGGATCTGAAATTGAACGCGGTACAGAGCCTAAAGCAGCTAAATGTAATACCAAATCAGCACCTTCAACAGCTTTTCTACAATCGTTTAAATTTCGTATATCTCCTTCTATTAATGAAAATAGTGGGGATTCCATCAAATGTTCTATGTTTTCTTTTTTTCCAGTTAGAAAATTATCTAAACAGATGATTTCAAAGCCCTCATTTACTAATGCTTCACAAGTGTTTGAACCAATAAATCCTGCTCCTCCTGTAACTACTATTTTCATACTAATGATAAAATGATTTTAAAGTCGTAATTTAATGATAATCAATCAAATTATATAATGTTATAACCCAGTCTTCTTAATTCTCCTAATATTTTTAAAAGATAAATTTATTGCTAAAAATATAGCTTTATTGATTAATCTTTTTCAAGTTAACTTAAAATTAATAAATCGTAATGACAATAAATGGTATAACTCAATTTTTAATTTAGTAATTATTGTCATCCAATTAAATTAACTTTAAACCTTAATTGATAAATGATATTATTCTATTTTAAAGTTTCAAATTAGTCATATTAAACTCAGTATCGTTATACTAGGTTGGTTGTATCTTATATGTTATTTTAAGTTTTGTAAAAAATAAATAAATAAATTCCAACAAATTATCGAACCATTTATTTCACTTACTAAAGCTTAAACATTATTGTTTATAAAGTTTAAACAGCTAATGCAAAACATTAATTGCTAAAAATTATCTGTTAGTAATGAATACAAATAAATCCTTTAATTATAAACACCAACAAACAATTGCAAATATAAAGTTTTTATCGTGCTTTCATTCTTCTAATTTAAAGAATAGATTAATTTTGTTTCAATTAATGAAAATAGTAAATTACATAAATAACATTTCAACTGCAATTAGTTTGCTTTGCTTGCTTAGTGTGTTTCTTTATTTTGGGTCTAAGGTTGATTCATCGATGACTCATTATTTTCAACTCTTCATCAAGTTAGGTTTATCCCTTGGTTCAATAACCCTTGTATTGCGATATTTCATAACAAAGAAGTTTGATATTAGTGTTTTTATCTATGACTTCTTTTTTTTAGTTTTTTTTCTTTTGATAATTTTTAATAAGTATCATTCAATATCATTTTTAAAATTGAATTTATTTTTTGTTATTGCAACTTTATTTTTATTCATTCGTGAATTTTCTACAATCACAATAAACTACAAAAGAAAAATATTAAATCCAGCTCAATTGTTCATAATAAGTTTTTTGGGTATTATATTCATTGGTGCTTTTTGTTTACAATTACCCAATGCAACAACTGAAAAAATAACTTTTCTTGATGCACTATTTACATCAACGAGCGCAGTTTGTGTAACTGGTCTTTCTGTTGTTGATACGCAATATACATTTACTAGTTTTGGAAAAATAATCATAATGATTTTAATTCAAATAGGTGGCCTAGGAATTATGACTTTTGCAAGTTACTTTAGCTATTTCTTTAAGGGTTCAAGTTCATATGAAAATACATTAGTACTAGGTGAACTTACAAGTGAGAATAAAATTGGTGAGGTTTTTAGAACAATAAAAAAAATCTTGCTTTTAACAAGTATAATAGTATCTATTGGAGCAATAAGTATATTTTTAACAACTCCAACAAGAAATTTTGATTCTTTTTTAAGTCATCTATTTTTCTCTATTTTTCACAGTATATCAGCATTTAATAATGCAGGTTTTTCAACTTTATCTGCAGGTTTGTATGACGAGACATTAAAATATAATTATTCTTTTCAACTAATTATTTCCTTTCTAATTATATTTGGAGGGATGGGCTTCCCTATTGTTTTTAATGTTATTAGATTTTTTAAATATAAGTTAAACTTATTCTTTAATAAACTTTTAAATACTAAAAAAGTTGAACATGTTCCGTGGGTTATTAATTTAAATACACGAATTATATTATTCACTACCTTCATATTATTAGTAGTAGGTACAGTTGCATTTTTCTTCTTTGAATATAATGGTGTGCTGAAAAATCATTCAAATTTTGGTAAAATTGTCACTTCTTTTTTCGGCTCTGTAACACCACGAACTGCAGGGTTCAATACTTTCGACATGGCTGATTTAAGTTTTTCAACAATTATGTTTACAATATTACTAATGTGGATTGGTGCTTCGCCAGCATCAACCGGCGGAGGTATTAAAACAAGTACTTTTGCAATTGCAACATTGAATTTTATATCTCTTGCTAGAGGAAAAGATCGAATAGAGATTAATAGAAGAGAAGTTGCAGATATTTCTGTTCGTCGTGCTTTTGCAATCATTTCATTATCTCTTGCTGTAATTGGTCTTGCAGTATTAATCTTGGTTAAAATTGAACCTGATAAGAGTTTTATTCACTTATCCTTTGAAGCATTTTCTGCTTTTAGTACTGTGGGGTTGAGTATTAATCTAACCCCAAGATTTGGAGAAGGAGGAAAAATTATACTCATTTTATTAATGTTTATAGGAAGAGTAAGTACTTTGACAATATTAATTGCAATTTTAAAAAAAACAAAATATAAAAATTATAAATATCCAAAAGAAGAAATTCTAATAAACTAAAGTACTATGATGAAATATATAATTATTGGTTTGGGAAACTTTGGATCTTCTCTTGCTATGAAGTTAACTAACCAAGGTAATGAAGTTATTGGAGTGGATAATTCTCTAAGTAAGGTGGAAGCTATGAAAGATAGAATTTCATATACCATTTGTATGGATGCAACCGATCAATATACTATGACAGGGTTACCAATGAAAGATTCAGATATTGTTATTGTTGCAATAGGGGAAGACCAAGGTGCGAATATCATGGCAACAGCGATTCTTAAAAACATGAATGTCAAGCGTTTGATAAGCCGAGCAATTAATCCAATGCACGAAAACGTTCTTCGTGCGATGGGTATTATTGAAATTGTAAATCCAGAAGTGGAAACAGCTGAACGTTGGGCTAAAAAATTATGTTTGCGTGGCGTTGTAGATTCATTTGAAGTAAACGGAGAGTATAGTATTGTAGAGGTAAATACTCCTACTAAATATGTTGGAAAATCTCTTGAAGAAATTGGCTTTCGTAAGAATATGAATCTAGTCGTTTTAACGACATTACGATATGAAAATCAAGAAATATCTTCTGGGTTTATTAACAAAATAACTAAAGTACAAGGTGTAGCTTCTCCACAAACAGTTTTGGAAGATGGAGATATAATGGTTATTTATGGAAGTAATAAAGATATTCAAAATCTGCTCAAGATTACCTAATGAAACATTTAATTGATACCTACAAACATAAAGGAAAACGTAAAATTCTTATTTCAGAATTAGCTGAAATGGGAATATCTAATCAACAAATATTGGAGGCTTTTTACGCGATACCAAGACACTACTTTTTAGATTTGGTATTTGAAGATCAGGCATATTCTAATATGGCTTTCCAAATTGGTGCAGGGCAAACTATTTCACATCCTTTCACGGTTGCTTTTCAAACAGAATTATTGGATGTCAAAAAAGGAGATAAAGTTCTTGAAATAGGAACTGGCTCTGGATTTCAAACATGTATTCTTTGCCAGCTTGGAACAAAAGTCTTTTCTGTTGAACGTCATTTATCGTTGCATCAAAAATCCAAAAAAATAATTGAGTTTTTTAATTTCAATGCCAAATTATTTTTTGGTGATGGCTACCAAGGAAGTCCATCTTATGCACCTTTCGATAGAATTTTAGTGACCTGTGGAGCACCAGAAATACCAAACGAATTGTTAAAACAATTGAAAGTTGGTGGTATTATGGTAATTCCAGTTGGAGAAGGTGCTGAGCAAAAAATGCTTAAAATTGTAAAAATAAATGATGGTGAAGTGAGTTTGAAAGAATATGGCACTTTCAAATTCGTACCCATGCTTGAACATAAAGTTAATTCTCAAAAATGAATGTACTAATTATAGATGATGAACGTGCTATTCGTCGTGCTCTGAGAGAAATCTTAGAGTTTGAGGATTGCACTGTTTTGGAAGCTGAAAATGGAAAAGAAGGTATTGAAATTACAAAAAAAAATACACTCGACTTAATCTTTTGTGACATTAAAATGCCTGTCATGGATGGAACTGAAGTTTTAGAAGCATTAATAGCAGACGGAAATGAAGTTCCAATAATTATGATAAGTGGTCATGGGAACGTTGAGACAGCTGTTCATTCAATAAAAAAAGGAGCTTTTGACTTTATAGAAAAACCTTTGGATTTAAACCGGATTTTGGTTACTTTAAGAAATGTTAAGGATAGGAATAACTTAGTACTTGAAACAAAAATTTTAAAAACAACCGTCAAACGATTTAAAGGTAGCTCAATCATCGGAGAGTCTGAAGGTATTCAAAAAATAAAAGCAATGATTGAAAAAGTTGCTCCTTCTGATGCACGCGTTTTGATTACTGGCGAAAATGGTACTGGTAAAGAACTAGTTGCACGCGCACTTCATGATTTATCGAATAGAAATAAAATGCCTTTTATTGAAGTAAACTGCGCTGCAATTCCATCTGAATTAATTGAAAGTGAATTATTTGGTCATGAAAAAGGTGCATTCACTTCTGCTGTTAAAGACAAAAAAGGTAAATTTGAATTGGCCTCAGGTGGTACTTTGTTTCTTGATGAAATTGGAGATATGACTTTAAGCGCTCAAGCAAAAGTACTACGTGCTTTACAAGAAAATGTTATTCAAAAAGTAGGAGGGGAGAAAGATGTAAAAGTGAATTGTCGTGTTTTAGCTGCAACTAATAAAGATCTGAGAAAAGAAATCGCAGAAGGACGTTTTCGTGAGGATTTATACCACCGTTTAGCCGTGATTTTAATACATGTACCTTCTTTGAATGAAAGAAGAGATGACATTCCAATGTTGGCAGAGCATTTCTTGACTTTGATTTGTCAAGAACACGGAATTTCAAAAAAGTCTTTTTCAGCAAAAGCACTTATAGCGCTTCAAAATGTTGATTGGACTGGAAATATTAGAGAATTAAGAAATATCGTAGAACGACTCGTTATTTTATGCGGATCAGAAATTCAAGAAGAAGATATTTCTATCTATTCTAACCCAAAACATCAAGCCTAATTTAAAACTTAATCAATAAAATATGAATTCAAAATTCAAAGCATTAATTCCACATGTAGTTGCAATCGCTGTATTTATTGGATTGGCTGCTATGTATTTTTCGCCATTATTTGATGGAAACGCATTGCGCCAAAGTGATGTCAAACAATTTCAAGGTATGGCAAAAGAAATTGTTGATTACCGTTTGATGAATGAAGGCAAAGAGCCACTGTGGACTAATTCAATGTTTGGTGGAATGCCGGCCTATCAAATTTCTGTAACACACGATTCGAATGTGCTTATTTACGTGGATCGTATGATGAAGCTTGGTTTGCCAACACCAGTCGGGATATTATTTGTGGCTATGCTAGGATTCTACATTTTTGCACTTTGCCTACGTGTTAATCCATGGCTTGGAATTTTAGGTGCAATTGCTTTTGGATTTTCATCAATAAATATTCTTTACATTGCTGGTGGACACATCACCAAAGTGAATGCAATTATTTACATGGCGCCTGCATTAGGGGGAATGATTCTCGCTTTTCGCGGAAAATGGTTGTTAGGTAGTGGGATTTTTGCTTTGTTTTTTGGGTTGAATATCACTGCAAATCACTTACAAATGACCTATTATTTGGCCTTTTTATTAGCAGCTGTGGCAATTGGTGAAAGTATTCGTTTATTAATTCAGAAGGAATTTATTACCCTAGGAAAAACGATTGGAGCATTAGCACTTGCATCAGTAATCGGTATTTTACCATCAGCTAGTAATTTATTGACAACTTTAGAATACAGTGAATATACCACTCGTGGAACGACAGATTTAACAATCAAACCTAAAAATCCAACTAACGTTCAAGAAAAGGAAGGGTTGAATAAAAATTACATTTTAGAATATAATTTTGGTCCAGGCGAGTTTTTATCTATTCTTGCTCCAAATGCGAAAGGAGAAAGAGGTGAATATTTAGGCAATGATGAAGCTGCTATGGAAAATGTGGATAGTCAATATGCGCAACAAATCGCACAAATGAATCGCTATTGGGGAGGACAATCCTTTACTGGCGGTGCTTTTTACTTTGGTGCATTTATGATTGCATTTTTCCTTTTGGGATTGATTTTATTGAAGGATAATTTGAAATGGCCTTTTTTAGCGATTTCCATTTTAGCAATTTTATTAGCTTCCAATGACCCTGGTGGAATCAATGATTTTTTCATCAACAAATTCCCTATGTATAACAAATTCCGAGATTCAAAAATGATTTTGGTCTTATTACAAGTGATGGTTCCTGCTTTAGGGGTTTTATTTTTAGATCGTTTTTTCAAAAAAGAAGGAATAATTGGTGACAAGAAAATTTGGCTGTATGCAACGGGTGGGATTACTTTTTTAATTGCAATTTTATACATTATCCCATCGCTTTCAGGTTCATTTATTTCTGCAGAAGAAGTAAAAATGTTTGTGCAAGCAGCTAAATCTCCAGATCCAGCGCAGGTTTCATTTGTGAATGGTTTGAAAGGTGAACTTATCAATACACGAATCGGACTTTACAAAGGTGACATGGGAAGAGCTCTTTTCCTTGTGATTTTAGCTTGTGGAATTGTTTTAGCTTCTGTTTACACAAAAATCTCGCATTTGGTTTTCACTGGAATTGCAATCGCTATCGTTGCTTTTGATACTATTTCTATTTCAAAAAGATACTTGAACAACGAAGAAGAAGGTGGCGTTTACAAAAGCTATGAACCAATTGATGCAGCTGCGTTTCCGACTCTTCCTGCTTTGGCTGATAATCAAATATTAGCAAATGAAATGGAAAGTGTTCCAAGTTTTGCATCAAAAGTTTCAGAGCTTCAGTCTAAAATGGTGGAATCTATTCAATACAAACAAATCACCGATGAGCAAACGCGCAGAGCAATTGCCTCCTTTGGTGTCTTAAATTTAAATACCGATTACCGTGTATTATCTTTTTCTAATCCATTTGCAGAGACAACAACAAGTTATTTCCATAAAAGTATTGGAGGTTATCACGGTGCAAAATTGAAGCGCTACCAAGAAATTGCTGATTTCTACATTTTTGATGAATTGAATCGTATTAATCGTGAAATTGGAATGGCTAAAAATGTCAAATTACAAGCTTATGGAATGACTGGTATTGTGACGAATGAAAATGCGAAACAAATTTTTGACACTATACAAATTGATGAAATCGCAGTTACTGACTCAAATACTGTTTTAAATATGCTGAATACCAAATATTTAATTATTGACAGAACAAAGAATCCAGTAAAAAATACAAATACCAACGGAGCAGCTTGGTTTGTTGGCACAGTGAAACTAGTTAATTCCTCCAATGATGAAATGAAAGCATTGGATGGATTGAATTCTAAAAACGAGGCGATTTTCAATACGAAAGATTTCCCAAGTATTTCAATGAAAAAAGCGTATACAAAAGATTCAACTGCTACCATTAAATTAACAAGCTATGGAACTAACATTTTGAAATACACTTCAAATTCAAAAACAGAATTACCAGCAATTTTTAGTGAAGTTTATTATCCTGAAGGCTGGAATTGTTATGTTGATCGTAAGCAAGTTGAAATTTTTAGAGCAAATTACATCCTTCGTGGAGCAATTATTCCTGCTGGAAAACACGCAATCGAATGGAAATTTGAACCTGAATCTTACACAAAAGGTTCTACTTATGCTTCCATTTTTTCAATCTTGACATTATTATTGTTCTTTGGTGTAATTGGTTTTGAATTAAAAGTGTTAAAAAAATAAGCATAAAAAAAAACGAATTAAATTTCTTTAATTCGTTTTTTATTTTGAAATAGCTTTTTACCTTCTTATAATTTCACGAACTTTTGAACAGTACCGTTGAAAGTTACAGTGTAAGTTCCTGCTGAAAGAGCAGATAAATCCAATTGTTTTGTGTTTGAAACAATAACTTCTTGTCCTAAAGCATTGCGAACAATTACTTTACCTTCTAAGTTGCTTGCAATGTTCAATTCTGTTGAAGCTGGATTAGGATAAACTTCGAAATCATTTTCTAATTCGTCGATACCAGCGCTTGTTCTAATGTCAAAAACAATAGTTCCTGGAGATACTCCAACATTGAAATTTGTTACTTCATCATTGTTCGAATCATAGATATAAACTTTGCCAAAAGTTACGAAATCAGTAGTACTTGCATATAGATAATTGTTTACTTCTTCTCCTGCTAATTCGTAGAAAATCATGCTGATTCCTGCTACTGGACCAACGTTATTCATTCCTGCGTAATCAAATTCATTTAAAGTTGTTTCACCTGAAACTTGATAAACAATGTGCTCTTCAATCAAAGCTGAAGTTCCACAACCTGTGCTTGCACTTGCCAAATTCACAGTTGATGCACTTGTATTCAATAAAGAAATTTTAGAAACGGATGCTCCTGACCAATCTTTATTATTTACAGTGTAAAGAAAATCTCCAGATTTCATTAGGTTGTCTGGGTTTTTTCCATCTGGACCTAAATCGATTTCATTGCCATAAGCCAACGTTACTAAATCTAATTTTCCAACGATTCCTTTTTCATTTCCCCATTCGTAACCATTGTTTACTGCGATGTAAGCTGATGATCCATCCATAACGATATTTTGTGCTGCCCATTTTGGACCTACAATGGTATCAATCGCTTGAATTAAAGTCAAATTTGATGCATCGTAAATGTGTAAATAAGAAGCAAAAGTTGTTTCGTACTCACCTCTAGTTGCTACTAATTTATTTTGGTAAATACCTAAATTTCTAACTCCTGGACAAGAAACACTTGCTACTTCTTGGTGCGTATTCAAATCCATTTTGAAAATTTTAGTATCTGCCGCAATGTAATAATAGTTCCCAGAAATGACAATGTCAGATCCAAAACGCATATTTTCAAGTGTATCCACAATTGAATAAACTTGAGTTGCTGGATTATAAGAACCAATGGTAACAGGTTCAACGATTACATTATTAGTGTAATCAAAATAGCCCTCATTCAAGATGATTGCTTGGTTCACGTAGCTTTGAGCTTGCGCGAAAGTTGTTAGCCCTAGGCCAAAAACAAGTAACATTTTTTTCATTCGTTCAGTTTTTAAACGGTTAATAAATAAAATAAAAACTAGAAGAAGAAAAAAGAGAACAAGGTGAAGACGTAGCAAATCTCCAGCCGAGTCCGACTTTAATCTGAAGTCTTCTCTCTGCTCTTAGGCAAGTCTTCTGGCTCACACCAACGCTAATTCACCTTCCCATTCTGATAATCTGAACAGTGGTTTAAGAATCGCTTTAACAGTGCATACAGCTGCAGATACAGCTCCGGATTCACACCGGATTCCTTTTTAATTTCGATTGCTCGAAAACCAAAGAACAGTACAAAATTAGTTATTATACTTTGATATATGAGAAAAAAAAGTTGTTTGTAGTATAAAAGAAATAGGTGAATTACATATCCCCACCAGCATCCCCACCGGAGGATTTAGATTTATTATTTATTTCTAATTTACCAAATTTATAGCTTGCAGAAATATAAAACCTTCTAGTTAACCATTTGAATTCGGAGGTTTGATATACCTCTGCGCGTTCAATTTCCATAAAAAATCCTTGTTTATTAAATACATCAGAGACTCTTGCTCCAATTGACCATTTTCCTTCTTTGAATTTTTTCTCGAAAGCAATGTCAACAGGACCTTGGCGTTGAGCAATTCCTTGAACAGTAACTCTTGGTCCGTTGTAAGTTACACTTAACTGAACTGTTGCTGTTTTTTTCCAAAACTCATACGAAGTATTAAACTTCATGTTCATATTGAACCCTTGTCTGTTTGGTAGATCAGCCATGTTTGTGATGTACCAGATGTAATTTCCATTCCAAGAAAGCGTATTTCTCCAAGAAGAATTTGGTTTGTAAACCAACACCAATTCATTTCCAAGACTGTTTGTTTCACTTATGTTTCGAAAAGTAACAGCACTTGTATTGTTGTCGTAAAATTCTTTGAAACGAGTGATAACACCCGTATTTCTTCTGAAATAAGAACTTGCAGATAGATTAAATTTCTTTGATTCAAATGTGTAAGCTAAGTCGTAAGAATCAATAAACTCTGGATTTAAATAAGGATTTCCTTTTCGTAAATTAAATGGATCTGAATAACTTGTAAAAGGGTTCAAATCGGCAGAAGCAGCTCTTGTAATACGTTTACTGTAACTCAAGCTGATTTCAGATTTTAGTGTGAATGCATAGCGAATATGAGCTGATGGAAATAATTTGAAGTAATCGTTTACAATTCGAATAGTATCTGAGACTAAATTAGGAATTTGATACGCTTGTTCAGCTCTCAAACCAGCTTGGTATTTGAATTTTCCTAATTGTTGTCCCCAGATTCCATAGATTCCAAAAATTTGCTCATCGTATTGATAGTCGAAATTTGCTAATGTATCTTGAAAGTAAGTGTTAGTTACATTATCCAACGTCTCAGAATAAGTATTCACCAATTGATTGCGAAGAATTGCTTTTCCACCTGTTTCAATTCGAGCATTGATTTTGGGCATTAAATAGGTAAAATCAAGTTGAAGCGTGGTGATGTTATTTTTCTCGATATTAAATAATTGTTGTTTTTCAAAAGATTGGATTCCAGCGCTTGAATCAGTTGGATTGTAGAAATTATTTTGGTAAAAACCTTGAATTTTTTCGTTTCCAAGTGATTGATTAGCGTCAAATATCAAGTTTCCACGCTCGTCTTTCAAATCCCATTTATAATTTAAATTGAAATCAAAGTTTTGTTGTTGAGAAGGATCATAAGATGTACGTTGCCAGAGTTGAGTTTGTGTTTGTGTTTCGTCAAAAATATTGTTCCACAAATCTCCCGTTCTGTCTCGTACTCCAATATTTCCAGTTCCTGAAAAACCAATCGTATTTCTCGCTTTTAAATTAAAATCTGCACCGACACGAAAAGTGTGTCCAGCGTTTAAATCTGTTCCAGTACGATTTTGATCGACAATATTTTGTGAACCATCTGTAAAAGTTTGTTTGATGTATGAGGTGTTATTTCTATACCCATCTAAGTACCGTACATTGTACGTTCCGTATACATTAAACCAAGAATTTCTGTAGCTTAAAGAAGTATTTCCCTCTGCAACATTGCCTCCTGAGAAATCACCAGACCCTAAATTGGTTGAAATTGCACCATTGAACCCTTTTAGCTTGTTCTTTTTTAATACGATGTTGATAATTCCAGAAGTGCCATCGGGGTCGTATTTTGCTGAAGGATTCGTAACAATTTCAATGCGTTCAATAGATCCTGCAGGTAAAGCATCAAGTAACGTTTTTCCATTTCCTCCTGAAAGTGAGCTTGGACGACCATCAATGAGAATCGTTACTGTTCCTTCTCCACGAAGCATTACACGTCCATCTTGATCTACTTCAACGGAAGGTAATCGATTTAAAATGTCATTTGCTGTTCCACCTCTTACAGAAATATCTTCTGCAACATTGTACACTTTTTTATCAATTCCAGATTTTAAGACATCCATTTGACCAGTAACTTTCACTTCTTCAAGTTGTAAAGTTTTATCTAACTCAAGTTTAACGGTACCAACATTATAGATTTTAGCAGTTCCAGAAACAGAAATGTCTGAAATAATTTTACTTTGGTAACCTGAAAAAGAAATCTTTAACAAATATTTTTTATAAGCAATATTTTCAAAGTTGAATTTTCCTTCCAAATCAGTGAATACTCCACTTATTACAGAAGAATCTTTTGTGTTAAGTAATCTAACAGCAACATATTCAACGGGTTGGTTAGTCTTTTCGTTGATTATTTTCCCAAAAATAGTTGCATCTCCTGAAGGAGTAGTCCTTTGAGAGAAAAGAAATAGGTTAGAAAATATAAATAATAAAAAATAAAATACTTTCATAAGAATTTTAAAATGTGCAAAAATACGAAACTGTTTAAGAACGATTAGATAAAAAAAGTTTTATGTGTTAATCTTTAACCTATGTTATGATTAGGTTTTTTTTAAAAAAAAATACAATTTAGGCATGAAATTGGATAATTTCACTTAATTTTAAATAAAAACAAAATGAAATACTTCGCTATTATTATTGCTTTACCTCTATTTTTAGCTTGCAAAGCTACCAAAGAAACAACAGAAATAAACAAAACAAATTCAAAAGACATGATTGAAATTAATGCATTTTTGGGTGATATTAGTGCTAATTCTGATCCAGTTGAAATAATAGAGGCTAAAATAGAGGATAATTATTTGTTGTTAAAAGTTGGATATGGTGGGGGCTGTGAAGAACATTCATTTGAATTAATTGGTTCATTAGATATTGCGAAATCGATGCCACCTATAAGAACTATTAAGTTGATTCACAACGCAAACAATGATAAGTGTAAAGCATACTTATACAAAGAATTAAAGATAAACATATCCGAACTTTCCGATAGAAAAATAGTTGGGTCAACAATTCTATTAAAGGGAGAACAGTTCAAAGAAAAGTTGAGTTATACCTATACAGATTAGTAAAATCGATACTATCGTGATACTTACATCATTTCCTCAGGGAAATTAACAAGGTATAATTTTTTCGTAGCCCGAGTAACTGCTGTGTAAAGCCAGCGAAGATAACCGTCGTTTTTCATTTCTTCAGGAATAAAACCGTAATCAATAAAAACATGTTCCCATTGTCCACCTTGTGATTTATGTACCGTTATTGCATTAGCATACTTTACTTGTAAAGCATTGAAATATGGATTTTTAAGAATTTGTTGATAACGTTTGCTTTTGTTGCGTTCATGGAAATAATCTTTTTCTATTTCAAAAAACAGTTCTTTTAATCTTGATCTAGGAATATTTGGTGACTCCGAAGTTAATGCTTCTAAAAGTATGATTACTTCATATTCTTTTTCGTCGATAGTGTCAGAAAACTGAATGCGAACTTGTGCAAACTCAAAACCATACCGTTCTTCTAATTTAATAAACTTTGTTATAGTGAAAATTTCACCATTTGCAATAAATCCAATTTCACTCTGAGGATCAAGCCAGAAATAATTGTTCTTCACTACCATCATCCGGTCTCCCCGTTCTAAGATTTCTTCTCGATAAAGTAAACTCGCCCGAATTTCTTGGTTCCATTTATTGGCTCTTTTGTTGGATAAGGTTAGCAAAATACTTTGTTCTTGTCCTACAGCATCGTAAGATGTTTCCAGGATTTCTTTCACTTCTAATCCAGTGATTGAAACGACTTCTTTATTATCTATTTTACAAAAAAGTGGTAATTGGAAATCTTCAATATTTCTCAGAAAGGTCGCATTTTCTAAAATAGAAGAAAATTCATCTGTTCGAACTACTTTTTCAAGGATTGAGAGGTAGATATATAAAAAAGGAAAATTTGTTTTCCAAAATTCGGATGAAAAAACAGGTGATTGTTCTTGACCAACTGGTGGAAGCTGTCCATTATCTCCCATAAATATCAATTTGCAATTCTCACCATCTTGAACATAAGTAATCAGATCTTCAAGTAAATTAGAGCCTTCATTTTGGTCAAAACCAGCAATCATTGAACATTCATCAACAAAAAAAAATGTGTTTTTATATAAGTTTTTAGCTTTTGTTGGTTTGTTTCCCGTAAGTTCATTACCAGCAAAATAGATTTGTTTGTGTATAGTATATCCAGGCTCATTTGCGAAAGCTGAAAAAACTTTTGCTGCACGACCAGTAGGAGCGAGTAAACGCGATTTTATTTTATAAATTTTAAGTGTTTTAATTAATTGTGCTACCAAAGAAGATTTTCCTGTTCCGGCATAACCCGACAAAATAAATATTGAATGTTGGTCGGTGTCTTCAATGAAAGTTGTAAAATTATTTAATGAAACTGACTGATCAGAAGTTAGAGAGTAACCAAAATTTGTTTCTACATGTCTTTTGAAATCAGTGGAATTGAAACTAAGCATAAAATTTAATGGTTATTTTTTTTATCAGAAAGCTTCTGTAAAGTTAAATATTGTAGATTTGTAAAAACAAAAAACCATATAAGATATGCTTAATATTTCAGTTATTCTAAAAAGATACTCGGTTCCAACAATTTTTTTAGTTCTTGGAGTTATGATAATGACCATTGCATTCAAAGAGAATCAAACAATGGAATTCAAATTATCAGGTGTTTTAATTTTGGTTGGTGCAGTTATCTCCATTTTAAGTTCATCAGGTCTAATAAATGCATTAACAGCTAAAATCATTGGGGGGTTATCGTTGGTTACTTCTGGTTTTTTACTTTTTTATTCTTACCAAACAGTGGATGAAACGATGCAATACCAAGCAGATTATAAAGCTTGTAAAGCAGAGGCAATCAGAAATCTTTCAGATGTTCGTACAGCCCAAAAAGCTTATTTTGAAAACTATAATACATATGCTGCTAATTGGGAAGAATTAGTAAAATTCATAAATACTGGAACTGTAAATACAGTTGTAGCTGAAGGAGAAAAACCTTCAAGAAGAATTACAGAGGCGGAAAGAAATTATATATACAAAGATTCAAGAGCAATTGATAACAATATGTCAGATCAAGAAGCTTATATTTTATCTAAATCGAAAATTTGTCCAGATGATTTGAAAGGCTTCAAAAGAGATACTATCAAAGTTTCTTTCTTGAAAACAACATTTACTGAAAACATTAGCTACATTAAAGAAAGAAGAGAGAATGGATTCGGAAAATTCAGTGTGGATAATTTAAAATACATTCCTTATACTAAGAACAAATCAGAATGGAAAATAAAAACTGATAGAGTTGTTGTTGGTATAGATTCTGTTTCTACTCTTAGAATTGAAGGTGTAATTCCATTCACTAAAATTGTTGGAAGCAAGAAAAAAGAAACAGTTTATATTGGTAAATTAGAAATGAATGACCTTTCTGGTTCTTGGGAGGAAGAATAATTAACTCAATGACCAATTTCTTTGACTTCCATAAAGATAAACTAATTGTTTATTCTGATATTTTCGAATGGGACGACTTGAACTTTAACTTTGTAAATTCTTTTTACAAGGAAGAAGTATTATCATTCATCAAAGAAAAAGTAAAAGCAGGAAACCCTTCGACAATGTATTGGGAAACCCCTTATTTTACATTAATTCCTCAAAGTATTTTTCATTCTAAGCACATTGAAAATTATCTTGAACTTAATTTTGGGGAGCTTTCTAGTGAGCAAGATTTTCATTTTGACGTACTTCATAATCATCAAGCTGTTATTGTTTATACAGTTCCTAAGTGGATTAAAGAATTAAAAGAAACATATTTCCCAATCATTCCATTAAAGCATCATGCTAGTCAACTATTAGCTCGATCGAGAGGTGAAATAAATGATTATGTTTCAATTGTCGTATATAAGGAGCAATTTTTGATAATAATTCTAAAAAAAGGGAAACTTCAAATTTGTAGCAGTGTTGAATACTCAAACGAAATAGATATTTTATATTTCTTAATACTTCATCACCAAAAATTGGAATTGAGTTCAACTACAAAACTGAATTGCTATGTTTTTGAAACAAACACACCTATCAAACGAATCCAAGATTCATTTAGTAGTTTCAATGAATTTCAAAATTATAAGATAAATTGGTATTCAAGAGACGAATTTTATAAAACTATATTGTGCGTATAATCAGAGGTATATTAAAAGGAAAACGTTTTGCTACTCCACCAAATTTTCCGTCACGACCAACAACCGACTACGCAAAAGAAGGTTTATTTAACTTGCTTCAGAACGAATTGGAATTTGAAAATCTAAAAGTCCTAGATTTATGTGCTGGTACTGGAAATATCTCCTTTGAATTTGTTTCAAGAGGAGTAAATCATGTTTTGTCTATTGATAGCCATCCGCGTTGTATTCAGTATTTAAAATCAAATGTTGCACAACTTGGAATTCAAGAAAAAATGCAGGTTTACAAATCAGATTGTGTCATTTATTGTAAAAATTCTAAAGAAAAATTTGATGTAATTTTTGCTGATCCACCATTCAATTTGACCTTTCATGAAGAATTGGTAACGATGATTTTTGAAAAAGAGTTGTTAAACGAAGACGGTTTATTGGTTATTGAACATGGTAAGCAAACAATACTGGAACATCTT
Source organism: Chitinophaga pinensis (assembly GCA_945863605.1). Lineage (GTDB taxonomy): Bacteria > Bacteroidota > Bacteroidia > Flavobacteriales_D > Crocinitomicaceae > UBA952. The sequence continues at coordinate 4,193 of CAMAZP010000034.1, read as the reverse complement.
CCCAACTTTGAAAAATGTCGTACATTTGGTAATGTTAACTTTAGTTTTTTTTTAAATATAAATTCATGAAAAAAGGATTATTCCCTGGTTCATTTGATCCTTTCACAAAAGGACACGAAGCAGTTGTTTTAAAATCATTAGATTTATTTGACGAGGTAGTAATCGGTATCGGAATCAACAGTAAAAAAACGTATTTGTTTCCCCTTGACAAACGCATTCAACACATATCAAAATTATTTGAAAATTACTCCAAAGTTAAAATTCAAATTTATCAAAAATTGACAATTGATTTTTGCAAGGAAATTAATGCTACTCATATCATTCGTGGGTTACGTGATTCTAAAGATTTTGAATACGAGAAATCTATTGCCCACATGAATAATGCAATATCTGGAATTGAAACAGTATTTTTCTTAACCAATCAAGAACATGGCGCTATCAATTCATCTATAATACGCGAAATGTATGCTAATAAGGCAAATATTAGCCCTTTTGTAACTTCGCCAGAATTACTCGTTTGATTCTGGTACTGTAAATGACAAATTTATCTTTATGTTTCTAAAAAATATTGCTTTTCTTGTTCTGTTTATTGTTACATTTTTTGCTTCTGCTCAAAATGTTTCAATCAATGGAATTACATATGTTCCAAAGAAAAACAAAGATATTCGAATCTATGAAGTCTCAGATTTTCTTACAAATACTGAAAAAGAAATAGGAAGAACTAAAATTGATAGTTTCGGTCGTTTTTCTTTTACAATTCAAACACCTGAGATTAAAAAAATCATCTTGCGATTTGATAACAAATACAGTTGGATGTACATTGAGCCATTTTCAAATTACTACATTGACTTACCTGAAATTGATGATAATCGCTCTAACTTTGAGAAAGACAACGAAATTGAAATGGTTTTTTACCGATTGGATACGACTGATATCAATTACAAAATTCTCGGATTCGAAGCATGGTTAGATGAAACACTTGCTGATTTTTACTATGAAAAAGAAACAAAACCGGGAGAATTTGTTAAAAAAATCAGCAATTTCAAAAAAGAGGTGGCCTCAGTTTACAGTAATGATACCTCTGATTACTTCTTTAATTACCTAAAATACTCTATCGGAACAACTGTAGATAATTTACAATACGTAGGTTCTATGTCAAAAGATGAGAAGTACAATTTTTATTTTTCATTTTCACCTTTCCTAGTTAATCATGATAAGTACATGGAGTATTTTAATTTTTTTTTTGAGAAATATTATTACCATGCTGAAAAAGAAATTAGACAAAAAATTTACAATGCTGTAATTCGTAGCGATCTCAAAATGTACCTTGATGCGATAAATGAGGACCCTTACCTTAAAAATAATGAACTTAGAGATTTGATAGCATTATTGATTATAAAGGAGGAAATTGGTTCAAAAGAATTACCTAAGTCTAACTTGATTGCAATCCTAAGAAAATTAGAGGAAACCTTAATAAATCCAGATATTTTAGTAATTGCAAGTAATTTATTAGATAGTTTCGAGGAATTAACTAATGGTATGAAAGTCCCAAACTATAAGTTAGATGAAGTAGTTAAACTTAGTGATTATGGTAATAAATATATCTACTTTCATTTTTACGATCCCTCCAATCAGAAATGCAACACTGAAATTGCTGCAATTCGAAAACTAAACGAAAAATATGCATCAATTGTTGAAATCGTTACTATTTATCCTAAACCAATTGAACCACTAACAATTACTGAGAAAAGAAATCTTGATGCACTAACTACTAAAAAATTTGCATTGGATGAAAACCATCCAATTTGGAACGATTTTAAAATTAATACTTTTCCATATTACATTTTGGTAGATGAACAGTTAACAATTAAAAATATGCCAGCACTTGCTCCATCACCAAATGGATTATACGAAACAATAGAAAAAACTTTCTACGATATTAAACGAAAAAAAGTAGAATAATAAAAATTGTTATCAGCAGACAAACCTTATCAAATTTTTTTATTGATCTCTATAAAGTAATATTAAGTCTACCAGATCCTAGCTACTTTTTTCGTGCTATTTCGCATTTTTGAACCTTCTTTCACGTCAAAGCTTTTAAAGAACTCATAGCAATTTTGAAGTGGACCGTTCACGCGATACATTCCCGGTGAGTGAGGGTCGTTTGCGATTCTGTTTTTCATTTCTTCGTCCGTATATTTAATTTTCCAAAGTTGAGCGTAAGCAATAAAGAAACGTTGGCTTGGTGTATACCCTTCGCGCATTTCATTTCTCTTGAATTCATCCGTTAAGGTGTAAGCATAATAAGCCATTGTCAATCCACCTAAGTCAGCAATGTTTTCACCCATCGTCAAATCAGGATTTACGCAATGACCTTCTATCGGACAGTAAGCAGAGAACGTTTCCCCTAAAACTTTTGTTTTTTCTTCAAATAGTTTGCGATCTTCTTCCGTCCACCAATTTTTGAATGAACCATCAGCAGCAAATTTAGAACCCATATCATCGAAACCGTGGGTGAATTCGTGACCAATCACCATTCCAATACGACCATAGTTAACAGCATCTTCTGCTTTTTCGTCGAAGAAAGGTGCTTGCATAATCCCAGCAGGGAAAGCGATTTCGTTCAATAATGGATGGTAATACGCATTTACCATGTGTGCTGGCATTCCCCATTTCTTTTTGTCAACTGGTTTTGATAATTCACTAAAATTCTTTTTCACCGAATAGCGATTGATTTCTTTTATGTTTTCAAGGTAATTAGTTGCTGTAAAGTTCAACATCGAGAAATCTTCCCATTGCTCGGGGTAACCTAATTTTCTTCCGATAGAAGTCAATTTATTCATCGCCTCTTTTTTCGTTTCCGTTGACATCCAATCCAAGTTTTGAATGCGCTCTTTGAATACAGCTAATAAATTGTCAACCATCGAATTAACGCGGTCACGAGCTTCTTTCGAGAAATGTTTATCCACAAAAGCTTTACCCAATAATTCTGAAAATTCCATACGCGTAATTTCATCAATTGCACTTTCATTCATTGGTTTTCGTTGTTTTTTACCACTTAATGTTTTACCGTAAAAATCAAAATTCAAGTTCACAAATGAATCGTTCAAATGTCCAGCGTAGTGATTCACTAAGTTCCAAGAAATGTAATCTTTCCATTCTTCAAGGCTTAAATTTTCCACCATTGAAGCCACATTTTTAACGAAAGTAATATTTCCAACAACCATTGAATCAGGAGATTGACAGTCCACTTTTGTCATGTAATAACGGAAGTCAAAATTCCCAAAAAGTGCTGTTGCTTCTTTCGTTGATAGTTTATTGTACGTCTTTTCAGGAATACGCATTTCCGCCGGACTCATCATTTGTTCCGCAAGCAATGTTTCAATTTTCAATACGTTTTCAGCCGCTTTTTCTGCTTGAGCTGTTTCTTTTCCAGATAATTGAAGGGATGTTGCAACGTGTTTTTTGTAAGCTGCCAATACATCTTTTTTGTTTTCGCTCGTATAATATTCCTTGTTAGGCAAACCAATTCCACCTTGTCCGAGGTACAAAATGTTGTTATCTATATTTTTTAAATCTTGACCAACGCCAAAACCGAAAAGCGTACCGATTCCATCTTTGTGATGTTCGGCAATGATTTCAACCAATTGATCCTTACTTTTTAACGAATTCACGCGATTAAACTCCGCTTCAAGACCACGCATTCCTTGCGAATTACGCAATTCCATATTCATATACGCAGCGTAATAATCACCTAAAATCTGATTTTGAGAACCTTTCGTTCCTGGATTTTTCTTTGCTTCTTCCAAGATTGTTGTCAGTTTCGCTTTGTTGTTTTGCTCCAATTCATTGAAACTTCCCCAACGCGATTCAGACGCAGGAATTTGATTGTTTTTTATCCAAGTACCATTAGCAAATTGGAAAAAATCTTCCTGTGGTTTCACCGATTTGTCGAGGTATTCAACATTGATAGTTGTAAATTCATTTGTTTTTTTAGTTCCGCAAGCAGCAATAATTAAGGCAACTAAAGCAGCTAAAATTACTTTTTTCATATGTATTTTATTTTGTGTTTAATCATTTAATTATCAATATTTTAAACAGATCAAGAAAGTGTAAATTTTCATATTCGTGCTTCCACCTGAAATTTCTTTCACGTTTTGCTACAAGTGTTTGTGCTTAACCTGTTTTATCGC
>CAMAZP010000033.1 GCA_945863605.1 Chitinophaga pinensis | reverse complement strand
GTATTCTTCCTCTTTCATTGACCGTATTTCTGCTTGTCTTTCCGCTTTTTGGAAATTGTCAGAAAAGCGCTGGTATGCTGCTTCAATTTTAACGGTGTCCTGTGACTTGATGAATTTATTGAGAACGGACTTTTGAAATAATGCCATTGAGAAAAAATAATGAATGATTTAGAAACGTAAAGATGCGAAAATTTTAGGTAACATAGGTGTTTAACTAAATTGTTAATAGGTATATTATCCTAACTACATTAACTTACTTAACTAAGAATGAGTATTGTTAGGAAAGTAAAGGTAGTTAAGGTTGTTCAGGGCTTAACGCATAAACTCCCTTGGAGATTTTTTTGATTTTCAGATCCATTGATAATTTTTCCATGCACGAATAAAAAGTAGGTCTGGACATCGTTTTAGAATCTACAAAATGAACTAAAAGGGTTTTTACTTTTATGGGTTGATTTACTTGGAAGTTTGTTTCAAGGTAATCAAGAATAGTATCCTTATTTGAAGAATCATTTCTACCATCTGAGTCCTTTAATAAAGATTGTTCTGGAACTTCAAATGATGGATGAATCCATGTGTTGGAGTTTATTTGAAAAGTTGTTACTGTTTCATCATTCTCTGGAGCATAACGAAAAGCAACTTCTTTCATGTACCTTGTACCTTCCAATGACTTACTAATTCCAATCATAAAATCTGCTTCTTGAGCCAACATACGTGAACCTGCAAGACTATCAATTGTGAGCGGCCTGCCAATTTGTTTTGGTGTATGGTGTATTACAATAAGCGTTATTTTCAATTCATTGGTTAGTTCACGTAGCTTGAATAATAGCTCCTTGGCCATTTGGCTGTCTTCAATACTCCCAGAGTACAATCTTGATAAACTATCGATAAAAACTACTTCTGAATCGGTTTGAATAATATGATCTTTCAGTAGTACCCAATCCTCTTTGCTGTTTATCAATCTCGGAAAATGCTCGTCAACGGTTAGAAAAAAATCTCCCACTTCAGCTTGTAATTCTTGAAGTTGTTTTTCGTTTCTTTCTGTTCTTTGCTGCCAAAATTCTTCCATTGAAATAAACAATACTCTTTTCGCTCCTTGTATAATAGGTTTATTGAAAAAGGATTCTTGTTGTGTGGCAATAGCCATAGCGAGACATTCACAAAAGATTGTTTTACCTGCCTTTGGTGGTCCAAAAATAAAACCAAAAGAGCCAATCTTTATGCCTGACCATAAATAGGGGATAGCTGGCTCCGTCTTGCTTCTTATAATCATATCATTCAATGACCTAATGTGAAGATTATTTGTTGAATTAATCGGATTTGATTTTATGTGATTGATTGCTGATTCTGCTGTGGATGATTTCGGTAGTACGAAAATATTGTTCTGAAAACACAAATGAAAGAAAGACTTAATTGTTATTCCAGAACCATTACCACCTAAACATTTATCGAATTGGTCATCACAAACTTTACTATCATATTCAGGATGAAATTGACTTACTCTTTGAAAATAATTTCTTCCATCTTCTCCATAAAAGTCTGCTAATGCAAATCCTATTTTCAACCAGGTATCGTAGGAACCAGTAATGTCCTTTTTGTCGTTTTCAATTTGTGAAATTAGATACTCTAATTCATCTTTGGTCTTTGCGAAGTTTGTTATTCCATCATTCGATTTTATAACATTGTTTTCTTGTGGATATTTGCTCCACTTATCTATATCAAATTTTTTCATATTCATTTTCTAAATTGTATTTGGGATTAATAAAACATTCTTTGTCGTGGGGAATAAAACAAGCACGAGAAACATCTTTTCCTGAGGGATCAACCTTTAATCGGTATGCCGCCATTAAGTAATTACTAATTGCATCAAAGTATGTTTCATGGCTGTCCGAGTTAATATCAATTTCTACAATCCATTTAATACCGTTTCCAGATGGAGAAAAAAACAACAAGGCAGTTTCTAAAAATTCATCTTCTAATAGTAATCTCTTAATTGATTGAGGGTTGTCTAAATCGTCTAAATCAATCGTGATTAGACTGGAATGTTCGATGAGATTTGAGTCCTTACGTGTGGAGAAAGTGCCTGAAAATGTAACGTAATCAAAATGATTTTTCTTGTAAATCTTAGCTGCTACTTTATCTTCGATGGCCTTCAATTCATTAACGTTCTTCAAAAATCTTATATCCTTGATAAAGACATAAGCATCAAAAATTGTAATGGTATCCGCTGGAGTTACATTAGTTACCGGTTTGCGGTAATAACTAAATCTTGGAAACATTGATTCGGGCAATACTTCTGCTGTTTGCATAATGGAAAAATGGATGATGATGAGGAAGAGATGCTGCTTGAACTATGCGCCCGGCTTTAAATAATGACTTTGTAAAAAATCATCAATATCCTTCGCTTTATAGTAAATCTTAGCGCCTACTTGGGAGAATGGTATTTTACCAGAATCCCGATAATGTTGTAAGGTTCTTTTACTAATGTGAAGGAGTTCACATACATCCTGGTTGTCTACCCAGTTTTCAGAAAGAGGGGTTGTCTCTTTGTGATTGTTCAACTTAACGCTAATCGCATCAAGTTTTTCTACTAATTTTTGGAATGCTTCAGATTCCACTGTCATAATGTGCATAATTTTATATTTTTGAATTATGCTACAAAGGTTTTTAGAAAGATAAGGTCGGAAAATTCAGACGGGATAAGACCTGTTAAATCTTTAGTTTGAGAGAAAATTAACTTCGCTTGTAGTGATTTTTGATGTAATCTAATGCAAGCTTCTTGTATGATTTAACAATGTCTGAATGGTCTAATTTTGAATTTAATTGAAGTTCTATGCGAGAAGCAATTAAATTACAGCTGGCTTCTAAAGTAATATTTGGAATTATTATTTCTTGACGCAATGCTTCTACAACTCCTCTTATTGAACTCTTTTTGCGGTCACCTAAAATATACTTTCCGTTTTTCGTAATTTGTAAATCATCGAGCATTTGCAAGATGAATTTTAAATTTTCGGGATTAGTTAATTCTTCAAAAGATTTTGGAATAATGTGTTTTTTGGTATTCTTCTTTTTGGTAAGGGATGCACGGTATTCTGTAAAAAGTTTTTTGTATGCATCCTCAATTTTTAAAAAGGTTGCAAGGTCGTCTTTTCTTGAATCTAATATACTTATGTGAGTAGGATTATTCGGATCTATTCGATTTTCAGTGTCTTTAATTGAATTTAACATCCGCGTCTTATCATCACTGTAATAATCATCAATGAAAGGTTGAAGAATATCTAAAAAAAATATTTTCTCTTTTACCTCAAAAAAGTTTGCATTAAAAAAATTAGTTATAATTGAAAACCGTTCTTTTAATTGAACATATGGAAACCCATCTTTGTCTGCGTCAATAAAATCATAATATCTCCAGCCCTTATCCTCATTATACAATTTTTTACGAAGATTATTACTATTCATTTCACCATAATAGACTAATCTAAATAGCTCGTAATATTTGTGTGGGATTTTACTAAGTTTACTGCTCGGGTGAGGTCTATCCATAAATCTAAATTATGAATATTTTTTTTATCCAAGCTTTACTCTCAACATTTCAATATCATCCTCTACTTTCTGATTTACAACCTTAGCGTAGATTTGAGTGGTTTGAAGTTTTGAATGGCCAAGCAATTTACTAACGGTTTCCATAGGAATACCATTAGATAATGTTACTGTAGTTGCATACGTATGACGGGCCAAATGCGTATGTAAATCTTTATCTATTCCACAAATGGTAGCAACTTCTTTTAGGTACGCATTCATTTTTTGGTTGGAAGGAACTGGGAGTAATTTACCTGTGATAATAACCTCTGCATGTGCCGCATATTTTCTAATGATATTTTCAGAAATAGGAAACAAGGGTATGCGACAGGTTACACCTGTTTTGCCTCTTCGAATAACAATCCATCTATGACCGTCAATACCAATTTCAATGTTCTCTTTTCTTAATGCAGCCAAATCTTTGTAAGCAAAACCTGTGTAACATTCAAAAATGAATAAATCACGTATCACATCCAGGCGTTGAATAGTTATCTCTTTACTTATTATTGCATCAATTTCCGTTTGTGTTAAATATTCACGCTCCACATTCTTTTGTGTAATGCGATAATTTACAAATGGATCTTTACGGATGTAATCACTTGCAATAGCAATACGAATAACTTTCTTCAATGCCTTGATGTGTTTCATAGAACTGTTGTGCTGGCATTTTGCAACGGTTTTAAGGTAGAAGTCAAAACCAGTGATAAACTTGTTGTTAACCTCCGTTAAAGGTAGTTTTTCATTGTTGTATTGAACGGAGCAATAGTTACGTATGTGTTTTAGTGCAGCATCATAACGCTGTAATGTGAGCGGAGAAAATCCGTTGCCTATTAATTGTTTCAGATTATCGTTATGCTCTTGAAATAATTCTACCAAACTCCATTGCTTTTCTCCTACACCTAAAAATGTATTGAGTAGGACTTTTGCAGTTATTTGTTTCCCTGCTTCCTGTAACTCTCTTTGGTGGATGAATAATTGACCACGCACACTTGTGATGTAATCGTTGAGTTCTGCAGCTTCAGGACTTGCGCCCTTGGCTTTGTTTCGGGTTGTGTCCCAGAGAGATGGTTTGATACTTCTTTTAATAGAAATTTCAGAAGAATCTCCGTTTGAAGTGATTCGTAAATAAACGGGTGCTTCACCTGTTTTTAGAAGTTTTGACCTTTTAATGAAAAAAAGGATAGTAAATGTTGCTCTTTTCATGGACGATAATGATATTACAAAGTTACCGCAACACGTTAAACTAATCAAATGCTAAATACTGCAAATCAGTGAATTAGAACCAAATCGTGGGACTTTTTCAGTTGAGAATTTTAGTCCACCGATTAGCCCACTTGCAGATAGGGGAAAAGGGGAGAAAATGAAAACAAAAAGACATAAAAAAAGCCTCTAAAAGAGGCTTTTTCGACTTAATTCACTGTTTTTCAAGTGTTTAAGCGGTCTGGACGGGACTCGAACCCGCGACCCCCTGCGTGACAGGCAGGTATTCTAACCAACTGAACTACCAAACCAATTTTTTAACTCTCTTTCGAAAATCTCTAGAAACATCTAGATTCAAAATTGTGTGAACAAAACTTATTTAAAAGCGAAGACAAAAGTAATTCAAAAATTCAATTTAACAAGAAATTATTAGTAAAAGTTTGAAGTTTTAAATTTAATATGTTAAAATGTTTAATCTTTAAATGATTTAATTTCTTATTTCTGTAATTTAAATCATTAATTTCTTAAAATCTTTCCTTTATTGACTAAGCTCTCTAATCGCTCAAGTGTTTTTCGCTCTGCACACAATTCAACAAATGCTTTTCGCTCTAGATCAAGTAAGTATTGCTCTGTAACAACTGTATTTTCAGATAAATCGCCACCGCATAGCACATATCCTAATTTCTCAGAAATTACTCTGTCATGTTCTGACATATAGTTTCCAGAAAGCATTGAATGCGCACCAACGTAAACTATTCCTAATCCTTCTTGACCAACAACTGTAATGTTTTTCTCACGTTTTGGGGCAATATAACCTTTGTTTGCCATTTCTAAACAAGCTGCTTTTGCACGTGTCAATTGATAATCTCTGCTTACAATTACCTCATCAATTCCTTCGCGTAAATATCCTAAATCAACGGCTTCATACGCTGACATTGAAACTTTTGCTTGTCCAACTGTCAAGAAACGATCTCTTAAACGGTTAATTTTAATATCTCCTGTGTGCAATTCATCCGAAAGGCGTTTTGCAAATTCTTTTGAACCTCCACCACCTGGAATCAATCCAACACCAAACTCAACTAAGCCCATGTACAATTCTGCGTGTGCTACTACTTTATCAGCGTGCATTGACATTTCACAACCACCACCTAAAGCCATATTGTGAGGCGCAACAATCACAGGTATATTTGAATAACGAATACGCATCATCGTATCTTGGAATGCTTTAACAGCGAAATTCAACTCGTCAAAATCTTGTTCAGCAGCCATCATGAAAATCATTCCAACGTTTGCTCCAGCTGAGAAATTTTGACCTGTATTTGAAATAACCAAACCTTTGTGGTCTTTTTCAGCGATATCAATCGCTTTGTTGATTCCTTCGATAACTCCACCACCGATTGTATTCATTTTAGTGTGGAATTCTAAATTTAAAACTCCATCACCTAAATTAACAAGTGTTACATCTGAATTACCCCAGATCTTGTTTTCCGAACGCAAAGAATCCAAATGAACGATGTTCTCAGTTCCTGGGATTACTTTATATCCTTTCGAAGCAATGTCGTAATACATACGTTTGCCTTTCTCCGTTTTGTAGAACGAAGTACAACCTGCAGCTTTCATTTCTTCAATCCAAGCAGCACCAGTCTTATTGTAGTCTTTGATTAATTTCAAACCTTGTTCAAAACCAATGGTATCCCACGTTTCAAATGGACCTAATTCCCAACCGAAACCAGCTTTTAGTGCATCGTCTATTTTGAATAAATCATCGGAAATTTCAGGAATGCGGTTGGAAACATAGGCAAACAATCCACCAAAAATTTGACGGTAGAACTGTCCTGCTTTATCCATTCCCATCACCAACATTTTCGTGCGTTGGCGCAAATCATCGATAGGTTTAGCCATCTCCAAAGTAGGGAATTTCACTTTCTCAGCAACTTTGTATTCCAATGTTTTTAAATCCAAGGAAAGAATTTGTTTTTTGCCATTTTCATCTTTCGATTTTTTGTAGAAACCTTGACCAGATTTAGAACCTAACCAATTATTTTCTACCATTTTAGCGATGTAATCTGGTAAATCAAACAAGTGTTTTTCTTCATCGTCAAGGCAGTTGGCCTTCAAACCGTTTGCTACGTGCACCAAGGTATCTAAACCAACAACGTCACAGGTTCTGAAAGTTGCAGATTTCGGACGACCTAAAACTGGCCCTGATAACTTATCTACTTCGTCAATTGTAAAACCTAATTCATTTACTGCATGAAACAAAGCCATAATAGAGTAAACCCCAACTCTGTTTGCAATAAATGCTGGTGTGTCTTTGCAAAGAACTGTTTTCTTTCCCAACATTCTCATACCATAATCCATCAAGAAATCAACAACTTCTTGGTTCGTTTTCGGAGTAGGAATAATTTCTAGTAATTGCAAATACCGTGGGGGGTTGAAGAAATGTGTTCCAACAAAATTTACTTGGAAATCTTCACTTCTACCCTCCAACATCATATGAATTGGAATCCCAGAAGTATTGGAAGAAATAATGGTTCCTTGTTTTCTGTGTTTCTCTACTTTCTCAAAAAGTGATTGTTTGATGTCCAATCTTTCGATAACTACTTCGATTACCCAATCACAATCAGCGATTTTAGCTAAATCATCATCAAAATTTCCAGTTGCGATTCTATTCGCAAAAGATTTTCTGTAAATTGGAGACGGATTAGACCTCAGAGCAAATGATAGTGCGTCATCAACTATTTTATTTCGAATTGTTTTTGATTCTAGTGTCAGACCTTTTGCTTCTTCTTGAGGGGTCAATTCTCTTGGAATTATATCCAATAATAATACTTCGCAACCAATATTTGCAAAATGGCAAGCAATTCTTGATCCCATAACTCCAGATCCTAAAACAGCTACTTTTCGAATGTGTTTATTCATTTTTTATAATTTTTCATTGTTATTTTTATAGTTACTCACAATTTCATCTACTGATTCATCTAAAGCATTCATTACCGCAAAAAAGCCCTCTAACTCTTTTTTTTTAAGTCTACTGGTAAGTTTGTTGTTAAAATCTAAAATGAATTGTTTTACCATTTTTCGTTTTTGAACACCCAATTCTGTTAAATAAACCAATGTAATTCTTTTGTCTTTACTCGAAGTTGAACGCCGAATTAACCCATCAGTTTCCATAGCATTAATGGTGCGAGAAAGAGAAGTTGCTTCCATTCCCATTTTTGGACCTAATTGTGTACTTGGGGTTCCTTCTTTTTCCACGATCATCAATATAAAGCCATAAGACATCGTCATGCCTTCAACAGCAGCCATTTGATTATACATTCGCGATATTCGATGCCAAGAATGGCGAATTATAAAATCAATCAAATCGGATTTAATGCTGTTCATTTTCTCACTAAAAGTAATAAAAAAAACTATGCGTGCATATGTTTATATTAAAAGTAAATAAAATAGCACTATAGATTCAAGTAGTATTTCATTTTACAAATTAGAAGTCAATATGCTTTTACAATCCTTACTATTTATAACTTAAAGAGCTGAAAGTTTGATTTATTGATTTTGACGAATAAATTCTCTCCAATCCATTTTGGTGCTATCAAAAGTGAAAAGAGGCAACATTCCTTTATCTAAAAGTTGTCTGTCGCTCGTTCTAAAATATAAAAATTTAGCTACATCATATTTTGTTTCTTCAAAAGTGATTGTTGTCAAAATCTTGTAAACTTGGTCAGATGTTACACAAGTTGTCACTAAATCTTTGTAGATTATATCAACCCTATCATCCTCAAAAGACTGCGATCTTAAATCTGCAATAAATTCTTCTGTATTTAGCAACATTCTTGTACAATTGATGAAGTTACCATTCGTCACAACTGTTGAATTTGTATTTGTGTTTTGAGTTGAAGCAACATTATTTGTTGAATTTACATTTCCAGTTGGATTTCCTGATGTAGTAATTGTGACATTTCCATTCGTATTTGGATTAGTATTCATGTTTGGTGTTCCTGTTGTTGTAACTGTAACATTTCCATTGATATTCTGTGTAGTTGTACTTCCTGATTGGTAAGTAGTTTGACCGTTAATAGTTTCAGAAGAAGTTGTTGTAACTGTAGAAGTTGAAGTAGAATTCGTAATTGGCATTCCGTACATGTCTACATTCATGTTAATATTTCCATTCATCATTGGATCAGCGACGGTCATCGTTGTTCCATTGGAATTGATACCAACATTTAAATTCATGTTTATATTTTCTCCATAGATTGGATCATTTACAGATACATTCATGCCATTCATGCCAACATTCATGTTCACGTTTCCATTTTGCGCATTTGTTGAAGTTGTTCCGTTTACACCAACATTTCCATTCATTCCAACGTTTAGATTTACATTTCCATTCATATTTTGATTGGAAGTACTCATATTTGATTGAGTTTGTGTCTGTGTTTGCTGGTTGACTTGAACATTGCCATTTACATTAGAAGGAATAGTTTGAGTGTTTGTAATTGTCGTGTTCGTTGGAGGAGTTTGAACATTCACAACTGGCGCATCTGAATAAATTACATTATTATCTTGTCTGTAAATTACAGCACCATTTACGACAGAACTAGCTGTTGGTTCCATACTTACCAATTGCAATTTTCCCTGTCCTTTTTTGAATAAAACACGAGTAGTAATATCCATAGGAGAATCAATCATAAAATTTTTGTTGATGTCAGGAGTTTTCCCGTCTGCAAAAATTACTTTAACTGAATAACCACCATTCTTTACCCCAGAAATTGAAACATTTGTCTGTGGAACTGAATTTTGTTTGATTCCATTCATGATTACGTAAAACTGTTGTCCGTCGTTATTGAAAACAGTAAAATTACTTTGAGCAAAAAATATGCTTCCTGTAGCACAAAATAAAAGTGTAAATAATTGTTTCATAATTTATTCATTTTTGTAAAATTGGAGTTTTCAATAGATTGTTCAAAATCACACTATAAGATCTAATTCTTTGATTTATTTTTTATAAAAAGGTAGTTTTGTCACCTTTGCTTTCACTCCTTTTTCTCGTATTCCGATGAAAATCTCTGTTTCAATCGCGCTGTATTCTTTTGTAACGTAACCAAGTCCGATAGCCATCTTCATACTAGGAGACATTGTTCCAGATGTAACTTTACCAATCACATTTCCTGAAGCGTCAAGAATTTGGTAGTCGTGTCGAGGAATTCCTCTTTCTATCATTTCAAAAGCTACTAATTTACGCGTTACCCCTTCTTCTTTTTGTTTTTTCAAAAATTCAGAATCAGTAAAGTCTTTTGTGAATTTAGTTATCCAACCCAAACCTGCTTCCAAAGGAGAAGTTGTGTCGTCGATGTCGTTTCCATACAAGCAAAAGCCCATTTCTAAGCGTAAAGTATCTCTTGCTGCCAAGCCAATTGGCTTAATTCCAAAATCAGCACCAGCTTTAAATACTTCATTCCAAACGTGTTCTACATCCTCGTTTTTTACGTAAATCTCAAAACCTCCGGAACCTGTATATCCCGTAGCTGAAATCATAACGTTTTCAATTCCGGCAAATTTTCCATGTGTAAATGTATAATAAACCATTTCTGATAAATTCACGTCTGTCAAAGATTGCATTGCTTCTGCAGCTTTAGGTCCTTGAATTGCTAGCAAAGAATATTTATCTGAAGCGTTTTCCATTTCACAACCTATATCATTCAAAGAAGAAATCCAATTCCAATCTTTTTCAATGTTTGAAGCATTCACAACAATGAAATATTCTTCAGCATTTACTCGGTAAATAATTAAATCGTCAACAATTCCTCCTTTTCCATTTGGCATACAAGAATATTGCGCTTTACCATCAAACAAGACACTCGCATCGTTAGAAGCAAATTTCTGTATTAAAGTCAAGGCATTCGGGCCGCGCAAAATAAACTCACCCATGTGAGAAACATCAAATACACCAACGGAGTTGCGAACGGTTTCGTGTTCTGCATTTACACCTTCGTATTGAACTGGCATATTGTAACCTGCAAATGGTACCATCTTCGCTCCAAGCTCGATGTGTTTGTGGGATAGGGCTGTATTTTTCATTTTTTTTTGTTTTATGAGGGAATGATGCTTCGAAGTGAGATTTTTTTCTTCCTCCCTTGAGGGAGGATCAAGGAGGGTGACATTTCAATTAGAAGTCATCCCCCTAACCCCCTTCGAAGGGGGAAATCAAAATCTCACCTCGAGATTAATAATTCTACATTCTAAATTAATTCTTCACTCGCTCCACGTAAACTCCAGTTCTTGTGTCGATTTTAATAACTTCACCGTTGTCTATAAACAAAGGAACTTTTACTTCTGCTCCTGTTGCTATTGTTGCTGGTTTCATTGAATTTGTTGCTGTGTCACCTTTAACTCCTGGTTCTGTGTACGTAACCTCAGATATAATATACATCGGCAAATCAACTACTAATGGTGCTTCTTCTTCGGCATGGAATAAAATGTTTACAATCATACCTTCTTGTAAGAAATCTGGTTTTTCAACCATCTTCAAAGGAATATTGACTTGTTCAAATGATTCGTTATTCATAAAAACATACGATTCTGTTTCTTGATATAAATATTGATATTCGCGGTTTTCAATGCGAACTATATCGATTTTATGACCAGCTGAAAAAGTATTATCTAAAACTTTTCCAGACTCGATTTGTCTCATTTTTGTACGTACAAACGCAGGGCCTTTTCCCGGTTTTACGTGTTGAAATTCGATGATTTGGTATAGTTTATCGTTGTGACGAATACACAAACCATTTCGGATATCTGCTGTGGTAGCCATAAAAAAATATTAAAATTTGGGCAAAGATACATTTTTGATTGAAAAACAGAATAGAGACGCTGCAGTATTGCTCTGAGGAACGCTATTTTTTTTTGATAATAATTTGATTATACTGTAAAATAAGTCATTTACTGCTTTTTTTTGAATTCTATTGAATCACAAGACCATAAAATAAAAGTTATCAATAGTGGTTGAAAAGGCAGACGAATTAATCTTTTCAAATCAGAATCAAGACCAAAAGCATCGATACCTTGAAAATATTGATTGAGATTCCCTGCAAAGATAAATACAAAAAACACCGCTGTTAACCTTCCAATTTTAGAGCGTTGATTTTTCCAAAAAATTAAACTTAGCCCTAGAATAAGTTCTACAAATCCGGAAGAAACAACTACAAAATCTGGGTTCATTGGCAACCAATTTGGAACCTGAGCTTGAAATTCAATACGCAACCAAAACAAATGTCCTAATCCAGCGATAATCAATATCATTGCGATTAATGTACGAACAAAATTTTTTATTTTAATCACAATTTTCGGCCATTTCAGTAACTATTTGCTCTGGTGAAAGATAATAGTTTTTCTTTTTTTCTCTGTAAACTTTAGAAATTCGTTTGTTGTTATAAAAGAAATTTGTGCCTTCTAATAATTGTTTTCCAAGTCCATGTTTTATTGCAACTCTATCCGCTTCACATTCTGTTTTCTTTAATTCTCTCTTCGAACTAACATATTTTGAAATGAAAACCAATAACTCTTTGTTACTTTTTTGTGAATAGTCTAAAATATGTGCAAATTCATGTCCAATCCATCCAACTTGAGAATTAAAGGTTAGGTCTTTGTAATACATTCCATTGTTGGCTTGCGTCTTATTTACAAAAATTTGATACCGCCGATTTTCTTGTTTGTGAAACAAAAATCCAAATGTAGGTTGTGCCATCATTGTTGCACTTATTTTCTTTAAATCCACACTCATGTGCACATCTTTCAATTCAGGATAATGCCGAAGTGCGACATAAAACGCAAGTTTCAATTTTTTATCGCGGATATTGATTTTTTTTGTGCGCCCAAAATGTTTTTCGTAAAAAGGCAATGAATCTTGGTAAGCTTCTAATAAATATACATTTGTATCGCAATCAATTTTAAAATCAGAATGAAATTCTTGTGAAAATGAAACGAGGTTTACAAGTTGAAGAAAGCAAAAAGAGAAAAGTAAGCGCCACATAAAATCCGATTATAGAATAAATTTAGTGATTTTTTTATTCCAAATAAATAGTTTCATTTTCCACTCAAAATTTGAACCAAATCATTATTTATATAAAACACATTTTTTCCATCTTGTTGAGCTGAGACAATTCCCAATCTCACTAATTCCTGCGCGTATTTTGTCAAGTTTGTAGGCACTATTACAAATCTTCATGTCCACTAAATTGCATTTTTGTGAACATAAGATGAAAATGTGTTCATTTTTAAAAGTAATTTTCCCAAACTCCATTTTTCATTAGCTTTACCTCATTCGCAATTTCAGCAACTTTTCACTAACTTCGCCCACGATGTCAATAGAGGTAAAAAATTTATTCAAATACTACGGAGAACAAGCTGCGGTTCGCGATGTGAGTTTCTCTGTAAAAAAAGGCGAAATCGTTGGTTTCCTTGGTCCAAATGGTGCGGGAAAATCGACAACGATGAAAATCATAACGGGCTACATTCCAGCATCTTCGGGTGAAGTGTATGTTTCTGGTATGAAAGTCGATGTGGAAAATTTGAAAACGCGCCAAATCATTGGTTATTTACCTGAAAACAATCCGCTTTACACAGATATGTATGTGAAAGAATACCTCGAATTTGTAGGCGGAATTTACAGAATTAAAAATCTTAAATCGCGCGTTGCAGAAATGATTGATGCGGTTGGTTTGGAAGTAGAACAAAAGAAGAAAATTGGCGCACTTTCAAAAGGTTACCGTCAACGTGTAGGCTTAGCCCAAGCAATTATTCACGATCCAGAAGTATTGATTTTAGACGAACCCACAACAGGTTTGGACCCGAATCAATTGGTAGAAATTCGAGAGTTGATTAAAAACATCGGGAAAGAAAAAACGGTGATGCTTTCAACACATATCATGCAAGAAGTAGAAGCGATTTGCGACCGAATTGTCATCATTTCGAAAGGACAAATTGTTGCCGATGATAAAGCAGCGTCTTTACAAAAAGAGAACGACCACCAAACGGTTTATGTGGAATTTGACAAACAAGTTTCCAAAGCGCAATTAGCTAAAATTCAATCGGTTAGAAAAGTACAATCGGTTCAAAACGGTTGGTTGTTAGAAACAGTTGAGGAAGTTGACTTACGTAAAGAAGTCGCACAATTTGCACAAAAAGAAAATTGGTTGGTTTTGACCTTAAAAATCGAGCAAAAAACATTAGAAGAAGTATTCAAAGAATTAACAAAATAAAATGCCAACGAACTTTATCGAAGAATTAACATGGAGAGGGATGATTCACGACATCATGCCTGGAACGGAAGAAGCACTTTTAAAACAGCCTTCAAGCGGTTATATTGGCTTCGACCCAACTGCTGATTCCTTACACGTTGGGCATTTGGTGCAAATCATGACTTTGGTTCATTTTCAACGTGCGGGACACAAACCATTTGCGTTGGTTGGTGGGGCAACAGGAATGGTGGGCGATCCTTCAGGGAAATCGCAAGAGCGCAATTTATTGGATGCTGAAACATTGAATCACAATGTGGCGTGTGTGAAATCGCAATTGGAGAAATTTTTGGATTTTTCTGGTGAAAACGCTGCTGAAATGGTGAACAATTACGATTGGTTTCAGAACATGAGCTTTTTGGATTTCATTCGCGACGTTGGAAAACACATTACTGTAAATTACATGTTATCAAAAGATTCGGTAAAAAAACGCTTGGAAACAGGAATGTCTTTTACTGAATTCTCCTACCAATTAGTGCAAGGTTACGACTTTTACCATTTGAATCTTCACCACAATTGCATCGTTCAAATGGGCGGTTCAGACCAGTGGGGAAATATCGTTACAGGAACAGAATTGATTCGCAGAAAATCGGGAGGAGAAGCGTATGCCGTAACTACACCTTTGATTAAAAAAGCAGACGGAACTAAATTCGGAAAAACAGAAGGCGGAAGCGTTTGGTTGGATCCTGAAAAAACGAGTCCGTACCAATTTTACCAATTTTGGCTGAATTCAAGCGATGCAGACTCTGTGAATTACATCCGTATTTTTACCTTGCGTTCGAAAGAAGAAATTGAAGCATTGGAAGCTGAACACAACGAAGCACCTCACCTGCGTATACTACAAAAAGCGATTGCAGAAGACATTACGACTCGTGTTCACGGAGCAGAAGCATTGAAAGCGGCGATTGCAGCAAGTAATATTTTGTTTGGAAAATCCACTTCTGACGATTTAAAATTTTTGAGTGAGAAAGACTTTTTCAGCGTGTTTGAAGGTGTTCCACAAGCAACAATTTCACGCGAAGAATTCGGTGATGGCATCAGCATCGTGGAAGCTATGGCTGCAAAAACAAATTTCTTGGCATCCAACGGCGAAGCTCGACGCGAATTGAAAGCAAACGCTATCGCAGTGAACAAAGAAAAAGTTACTGAAAGCTTCGTTATCACAGCTGAACACTTAATCAATAACAAATACGTTTTGCTTGGAAAAGGCAAAAAGAACAATTATATTTTAATTGTTGAATAAGTAAATTTAAAATACACGAATTAAGTTCGTTCATGAACAAAACGAATTATTATAAAAATTATGAGCAAGAAATATCAAGAATACAAAGGTCTGAACCTTCCAAACGTAGCAAGTGAAGTACTCGAAAGATGGAATAATGAATCTATTTTTGAGAAATCCATTAGCTCTCGCGAAGGAAATCCATCTTATGTGTTTTTTGAAGGACCGCCGTCAGCAAACGGTTTACCGGGCATTCACCACGTAATGGCGCGTGCTATCAAAGATATTTTTTGTCGCTACCAAACGCTCAAAGGCAAGCAAGTAAAACGCAAAGCAGGTTGGGACACACACGGACTTCCTGTGGAATTAGGTGTTGAAAAAGAATTGGGAATCACCAAAGAAGATATCGGTACTAAAATCTCGGTGGACGAATACAACGACGCGTGCCGAAAAGCAGTAATGCGCTACACCGACATCTGGAACGATCTTACCTTGAAAATGGGTTATTGGGTAGATATGGAAAATCCATACATCACCTACGAGCCAAAATACATGGAATCGGTTTGGTGGTTGATCGCACAATTATACAAAAAAGGATTACTATACAAAGGCTACACGATTCAACCCTATTCTCCAAAAGCTGGGACAGGACTTTCGTCACACGAACTGAACCAACCGGGATGTTATAAAGATGTGAAAGATACGACGGTTGTGGCACAGTTTAAGATTGCGGATTCTCAATTGCAAATTGCAGATTGGAAAATTCCAAATTTGCAATCTGAAAATCTGCAACCTGCAATCTATTTCCTCGCTTGGACAACTACCCCTTGGACATTACCTTCAAACACCGCTTTAACAGTTGGGCCGAACATCGAATATGCGTTGGTTTCTACATTTAACCAATATACATTCGAACCTATCAACGTTATTTTGGCGAAAAAACTTGTTGGATATCAATTCGGAAAAGGATTTCAAGCTATTGAAAATGAAGCCGATTTAGCTAATTATTCAGCTGGGAATAAAACCATTCCTTATTTCGTTGCTGGAACCTCCTTGGGTAAAGAACTCGTTGGAATTCGCTACGAACAATTGATGCCTTATTGTTTGCCTGATGAAAATCCAGAAAAAGCATTTGTTGTGATTCCTGGAGATTTCGTGACAACAGAAGATGGTACAGGAATCGTGCACACCGCACCAACTTTCGGAGCTGATGATGCGAAAGTGGCAAAAGATGCAGGTGTTCCGCCAATGTTGGTCAAAGATGATAACAACAACCTCGTTCCTTTAGTCGATTTACAAGGTCGTTTCCGTCCTGAAGTAACTGATTTCGCTGGAATGTACGTTAAAAACGAATATTACGACGATGGAACGGCGCCTGAAAAATCGGTTGATGTTCAAATCGCTATTAAATTAAAAGAAGAAAACAAGGCTTTTAAAGTCGAAAAATACGAGCATACCTACCCACATTGTTGGCGAACAGACAAACCCGTTTTGTACTATCCGTTGGACTCTTGGTTCATTCGTGTGACGGACAAAAAAGACCGTATGGTGGAATTGAACAATACCATTAATTGGAAACCAGAATCAACAGGTTCGGGACGTTTCGGAAAATGGTTGGAAAATGCCAACGATTGGAACCTTTCTCGCTCGCGCTATTGGGGAATTCCGATTCCAATTTGGTCAACGGAAGAAGGTGACGAACGTGTGTGCATTGGCTCTGTAGAAGATTTAAAAAATGAAGCAGATAAAGCGGTTGCAGCTGATTTAATGTCTGAAAATCCATTGACGAATTACGAAATTGGTAATATGTCAGCAGAAAATTATGCGCAAATTGACTTACACAAACATTTAGTGGATAAAATCGTACTGGTTTCGCCGTCTGGAAAACCAATGAAACGCGAGGCAGACTTAATCGACGTTTGGTTTGATTCAGGTGCGATGCCTTATGCGCAGTGGCATTATCCATTTGAAAACAAAGAATTAATTGAAAACAGAACTGGTTATCCTGCTGATTTCATTGCGGAAGGTGTGGATCAAACACGTGGCTGGTTCTATACGTTGCACGCCATTTCAACAATGGTTTTTGATTCAGTTGCCTATAAAAATGTGGTTTCAAACGGTTTGGTACTAGACAAAAACGGACAAAAAATGTCAAAACGTTTAGGAAATGCAGTAGATCCATTTTCAACTTTAGAAAAATACGGTCCTGATGCGACGCGTTGGTACATGATTACAAATGCGCAACCGTGGGACAACTTGAAATTTGACCTGGAAGGAATCGCTGAAATTCAACGTAAATTCTTTGGAACGCTTTACAATACGTATTCGTTTTTCTCTTTGTATGCAAACATCGACGGATTTGATTTTTCAGAGGATGAAGTTCCTTTGATTGAGCGTCCTGAAATCGATCGTTGGGTGCTTTCAAAATTGAATTCATTGGTGAAAGATGTAGACGCTGCCTACTCCGATTACGAACCAACAAAAGTTGGACGTGCGATTCAAGATTTCGTGAGTGATCAATTGTCGAATTGGTATGTGCGTTTGTGTAGAAGACGTTACTGGAAAAGCGACGACCCTAAAGATAAATTGTGTGCTTACCAAACGCTTTATACTTGTTTAGAAACAATTGCCATTTTAGCAGCTCCAATCGCACCATTCTATATGGATCAATTATTCTTGGACCTGAATAAAGTTTCAGATAAAAACGCAGCTGAATCCGTTCATTTAGCAAATTTCCCTGCTGTAAACGAAAACTGGATTGACAAAAAATTAGAAGCACAAATGGAATTAGCACAACAAGCTTGTTCCTTGGTTTTAGGTTTGCGTAAGAAAGAAAATATACGAGTACGTCAGCCTTTACAAAAAATTATGATTCCTGTTTTGAACAAAGACGTGGCTGAAAATTTGAAGCATGTTCAAGACTTGATTCTTTCCGAAGTGAATGTAAAAGAATTGGAATTATTGGAGGACGGAGCAGGAATGTTAGTAAAAAGTATCAAGCCTAATTTCAAAACAATTGGTCCGAAATACGGTAAACAGATGAAGGCAATCGCTGGAATTGTAGCTGGATTCTCACAAGACGATATTGCCACAATTGAACAAAATAATGGTTGGTCGGGGAGTGTCGAAGAAACGGAAATCAACTTGGATTTAGCCGACTTTGAAATCAATGCACAAGACATTCCTGGATGGTTGGTTGCAAGCGAAAGTGGATTGACTGTTGCATTGGATATTACCATTTCTGAAAACTTAAAATCAGAAGGAGTTGCACGAGAAATCGTAAATAGAGTTCAAAACTTGCGAAAAGAAAGTGGTTTAGACGTTACAGATAGAATTGTGTTAAGTATCGAAACGAGTCAAATTATTCAAGCTGCAACTTCTGCATACAAAGACTATATCTGCGCTGAAGTATTAGCAAATGACATTCACTTTTTGACTGTAAATGAAAGTGCTTTTGTAACCGATATTGAATCTGAAGGTGATACAAAGATTGAGTTAAAGAAAGCGTAGGGTAATTTTTTTTAAGTACTATAAAATAAACTCAATGTTTTAGTGATAACTAATCTAGCTTAATTTATTCAATTATTAGCTTTGTTGTATATTCTTGAGTTGATGTACTAATTATAAATAAATATACTCCTGCGTTTAATGAGTTAACATTAATTTTATTTATATTACAATCTTCAAATGATTGCTTTATCACTAATTTTCCTGCCAGATCTAGCACTTTAAAATGTTTGAAATCTAAATTTTCATCATTTTTAATTTGTACACTATTCGTTGCTGGGTTTGGATAAATAGATACTGAATTTATTTTTGTTTCATTTAATCCCCAAGCAATAATTTCAACACAGGAAGATGTATCTGTACAACCATTTTGTTGAATTATTACTGAATAAAAACCAGAAGTTTTTGGCAATAATTCTTGATTCGTTTCATTTTCTAAAATCTGTGATTGATCACAATTGTACCACTGATACTCAGCATTTGTTGCATTTGATATTAATGTGTTTGAAAATACAGTAATACTTGTATCTACCGTTGTTATTGTTAAAAACAGGGTGTCAATATCACAAGAGCTATTTGCATGTGTATAAGTGCCACTTGATGTTAAATCTGTTCCATTCCATGAATAAACGCTGCAAGCTACTTGGGTTGTGGAACTTCCTGCAGTTGGTGAAATAGTTAAATACAAAGTGTCAACGTTACAGGTACTATTTATGTGTGTGTATATTCCACTAGCTGTATAAGTTATTCCATTCCAAGGGAAAGAATCACAAGCTGCTTGCGTCATACCCATACCCGTTATTGGTATGATTGTTAAATATAATGTGTCTATGTTACAAGGATTATTTGCATAAATGTAAGTTCCACTAGCTGTGTAATTTGATCCGTTCCACGTGTATGAACCACAAGCTGTTTCATATATTCCAAATCCAACAATTGGAGTTAAAAACAAGTTTAAAGTATCAACATCACAAACTCCATTTATATGTGTGTATACTCCACTTGTAGTATATGTTGTTCCGTGCCAAAAAAACGAGCCACAGGCAAATTGATTAGAAACTACTCCTGCTAATGGTATGATTGTTAAATACAATGTGTCAACGTCACATAAACTATTTGAATGTGTATAAGTACCACTCGAAGTATAAGTAGTTCCTTGCCATGTATAAAAACCACAAGCAGACTGAGTTATTCCGTTTCCTGCTAGTGGAGATGCCGTAATCAATACAGCGCCATTCATTGTTTCATTTTGCCCATTTAAAGTAGCTACAACAGTATAAGTTCCTGAAACAGTTTGTACACCAAAATCAATTGGTAAACCAGTACCATTAATAGATGACCCTACATTGGTGCCGTTTAGCTTTAATTGATAGCTTGCACTTATTTGAGAGTTACTTAAACCAACAGATAAACCAGTACTCCCAATACAATATTCACCTCCTCCAATGACGTTATAAATACTTGGTGCTATACATTCAATATCTCCAGGAGACCCTATTAATTCTCTTAAGTTTATTATTGTTCCTGAAGAATCTTGACTTGCATACCAACTAGAAGAAATGTTATTATCTATGTTTGAAGGACAAAAATTCATAGAACATCCCAATCCATTTGTTTGTAAAACCCAATTACTTGTATAACTTACTAAATCTACTGTGTCATTATCAAACTCTCTAAAAACAATTGTTGTAGCATTATTGCTTAATCCAGATCCTGTCCATTGTAAAGGCATGAAATTTAAATTGAAATTTCTATATACAGCTCCTGGATTTACAGCAAAAACAACGACGGAATCAGCTTGTAATAAATACGATGAATTAAAAACATAACGAACAGAATTTGCGAATAATAAATTATATCCATTCAAGTCAACAGTAAATAAACCATCGTTATAAACTTCTATATACTCTAAACTATCAACACCAGATTCTGGTGGATTATACATTACTTCAGTAATATATAATTGACTTTTACTAACAAAAGAAACAAAAAAGAAAAAAATTAAAAATATCTTTTTATAAAAATTTAAAAATTTAATCATAAAATTAATTTCTAGTAAAATTAGGTTTTTTTATGAATTTATTAATTTATACTTTTAATTATGTTGTGAAGAATATATCAAGACAAAAGTCAAGTTTAAATCGATTGAAATTTATTAATTAATCGTGTTTATTTCGAACAGTTGTTTTATCCAAAAGGATAAAAGAAATTACACAAAAAAGTAATTATCAACGCTAATGACCAGCCTGTATATACTTCAATTGGACGATGCTTATTTAGGTACAACCTAGATGAAATTGTTAATCCTGAAGCGGCAATTGCTGCTATTAACAACCAAAAAGGGAAAAGATTGTGTTCAATAATGAAAACAATTAAGTAACCAACTAAAATCCCTGTACCACCTGCATGCATTGAAATTTTTATCCAGCGATTAATATACATAAAACAAGCTGTAACAATACCTCCAGAAAGTGGCAATGCATAGAAATATTTAGGTAAAACATTATCAGGTGCTTTAAAAAAGAAGATTGCAAACAACACTAAGCAATGAGTAAACATTACAAGCAAGGGAATATTACGCTCCCGTTGATTTTCTATGTCGATAGTGGTAATAATTTTCTTTTTGTGTAAAGCAACAAAAGATATTCCTGGTAAAAGGGCACTAAAAATGGTGAAAATATAAAATAATTGCCATTTCAAATCATTCGGTAATTCATACATTCCAAGTTCCCTTAAAACTTTTTGTTGCGATTCTAAAAACAAGGTTAGGTACAAACCATAAACGGGCATCAATAAGGGTAAGAAAACCCATGAAAAAAAGTGTGCAAAAACCGCTCTCATTTTAATTCTTTACGCATTCGTGCAACAGGAATATTTAATTGTTCTCTGTATTTTGCCACTGTTCTACGAGCAATATTATAACCCTTATCATTTAATAAATCCATTAATTTCTCATCTGTAAGTGGGCTTCTTTTGTCCTCTGCTTCAATTGCTTCGGTCAATATCTTCTTCACTTCACGTGTAGAAACCTCTTCCCCACTATCGGTTGAAAGTGACTCAGAAAAAAAATATTTCAATGGAAAAATTCCAAAATTGGTTTGTACATATTTGCTATTAGCGACACGAGAAATAGTTGAAATATCTAACTCAACAATATCTGCAATATCTTTCAAAATCATCGGGCGTAGTTTTGTTTCGTCTCCTGATAAAAAATAATTGCGTTGATAGTTCATAATTGCATCCATCGTGAATAAAAGTGTTTGTTGACGTTGTTTTATTGCATCAATAAACCATTTAGCATTATCTAATTTTTGCCGTACAAAAGTTAATGCGTCTTTCTCCGATTTAGAGGACTTTGCTCCTTCTGCATAGGAACGCAACATTGCCTCGTATTCTCTACTGACCTTTAATTCAGGTGCGTTTCTACTATTCAATGAAAGTTCGAGTCTTCCATCGTTTTCGAACAACATAAAATCGGGTATAATTTGCTGATAATTTTTTGCCGATTCCCGCATTGAACCTCCCGGTTTAGGGTTGAGACGTAAAATTTCATTAATCGCTTCTTTTAAATCTTCGTCTTCTATCTCTAATTTTTTAGCAATTTTATCGTAGTGTTTCTTGGTGAATTCATCAAAGAATTCTTCCAAAATTTTTTTAGCAGTGAAACGAACGATATCTCCGTCTTGTTTTCTTTTAATCTGTAACAATAAGCACTCTTGTAAATTCCTTGCTCCAACACCCGCTGGATCTAATTCTTGAATCAAACTCAAAATAACCGCAACTTCATCTTCTGTTGCTTCTACGTTCATTGAGAAAGCTAAGTCATCTACAATTGCTTCTAAATCGCGATTCAAATAACCTGACTCATCTAAATTACCAATTAAAATATCAGCAATAAGAAATTGCTTGTCATCTAAGTCTAATAGGTGTAATTGCTCCGTTAATTTTTCCTGAAAAGATTGCTCTCCGGAAAGTGGAATTACACGTTCTTCATCATCTTTAGAAGAGTTATTTGCTTGTGTTTTGTAGTCGGAAGAATCATCGTCGAGGTAATCAGACAAGTCAAAATCATCATCGTTATCTGTGTCATCATCAAATTCATCATCCGTGTTGTCGAAATCATCTTCTTCTTGATCTGCTCCTTCTTCTAGCGCTGGATTTTCTTCAATTTCTTGTTTGATGCGTTGATCTAGCTCCATTGTAGGAACTTGCAACAATTTCATCAACTGGATTTGTTGTGGCGATAAACGCTGTTCAAGACGCTGTGCTAATTGCTGTTTAAGTGCCATAATAACTTAATGTTTTCCAAACATACGATTAATTGATTATTTTCTGCTTAATGACTTGGTAAATTTCAAAAGTTGCTTTGTCGTAAACATATAATAAGACGTGCATATTTCCTGGGTTGTATGTGCCATCTAATTGATTTGGAACGATAAAGCTATAATTGATATAATATTTTCCGTTGATTAAATCACTTGATTTTAATATGCGACCAAAAGCTTGATTGTTTAAATTTCCTCGGTGAATGTCTCTGTGGATATATGTTTCATTATGAGAGTTGTCACTCATTTTTTGGTCTCCAACTAAAGAATCTTCAATAATATATCCAACGATCGCTAAATCATTCGTAATTGAAGTGTTTAACTTTTCGATTTCAACGTGTAAAAATGCCCCCTTAGTTTCTTCGTAATAATTCAATTTAGATTGCATGTTTACATTCAAAACATTCTCCGCAAGTTGAGTACTAACCATTGACGACCAGGAGCCCGGACCTTGAAATATTGAACCGGTATTAACACGATTTACAGTTCCTCTTGGATTTCCTGGAAAACCATCATCGTTTTGTCCAAAATAAAGTCCAATTTCTATTCCTTGTGGATTTGTAAAGTCAATAGGATATTCAGGTAATGAAACTGTTTGGAAATCACCTTTACCATCGGGGCCAGCGTGAATGGAAGCTGTAAAAACACGACTAGGATTATTCTCGTGTAGTAAATGTGCTAAATCAGCAGCGGCTGGACAAAAAACACATTTATGCCCCGTAAAATCCTCTATGATAATATTTCTATTATTGTTCGTATTAGGAGAAAATTCAGGCCATTCATTTGCCACGTAATCACTCCAATTTCCTGGGTAAAGTGTTGTATCCAAATCTAAAACGATAACTTCAGGATAAGGGTTTGATACTCTATCACAGCTTGAAAAAACAAGTGTAGATAGGATTAAACAACAAAAAATTAGATTTTTCATATTAGAAACTTTGTGTGAAACTTAAAGTTAAACCATTATTTGCCGGCACGAATCTACAAACACCACCAACGCAAAATAGACCAGCACGTTGACGTCCATAAGAAACAGTAAAGCGTGTTGCTTCTCTTATGTACCCACAAGTTATAATTGGATAATGAACTCTTTTTTCAGTAACGGGATTTCCAAAATTATATTGATTCATAAAACTGAAAAAGTAATTTGGTGAAATCGTATATTCCAGTAATAAAGTTGCCCAATCTCCCTTATCATTGATTCCTCCTCCCTGCATTTTACGAAGAAACAAACCTTGGAATTCAGCACGAATTGAATTTTTGGTGTTGATTTTATAGGCCATTTCTAAAACACCTATGTGAGAAGCAATAATTCCTGATGCATCATTAGAAATTTTAGCTACATCATTGTTAATTTGGATATTAAAGTAGCTTACAATGAAATTAAATTGCTTGTTAATTTTTTTAGTGATGTTGAAATTAATATCCCTCCAATATAAGCTATCGCTTTTATCAAAAGGTAGTGATTTATAGTTTACTCTATTTTGATTTCCCGCAAAGCCTGTTGTGTGACGAATTGGTTCGTAGGTTGTTGAAACGTTTGCACTTAAAGTCAAACCAGTTTTTCCACCCAATTTTGTTCCCTTTTTGAAGGTGTATAATACATCAACTTGATATGCAACTTCCCCTAATGGCTGAGTAGCATATGGATAGAGAGTTGCAACTAAGTTGTAAGTATGTGTTTTGTTGAGTGAAGGCAAGTAATTAATAAAAACATCTTGAAGGTCTTTAGTTCTATCGGAACGGAAACTCATATTATCAACAGATTTTCCCGAAAATAATATTCCTAGACCTTTTTTAGTGTAAGTAAAATTGAAAACGCAAGCATGACCCCAGTTGTAATTGTATAAGTTATCGGCTGACGGGTCTTGTTCTTTTTGAATGTATTCAACATCAAAATAAAGGTTTTTGTAGCGCAATTTTGTTCTTCCACCATACGCACCAACATTTTGAGGTAGAATTAAATCTGGATTATCGTCTTTTTGGTATTTACTAACGAAAGAAGCTCCAAGAACTACATCTAAGGGAAACTCTTTCATTTTAGGGAAACTTTCATTGAGGTGTACTTCCGCGTCAATTGCTCGAACAATTCCATCACTTCTTTCAACACGTCCTTCTCGGAAAGTTAAGCGCTGATAACCATAAACAGATTTTAAAGTGACACCTTTATACGGTCGAACAATTAAACGAATACCATCTAAAACATTATCATATCCAAGTGCACGGTCTTCGTATGAACGTAAAGAGAGACCACTTCCAAATTGCTCGTATATAGAACCTAAAGTAACATCTACAAAATCATTACCATAACCAACGTAGCGCATTCCAATTCCTGTTCCATCGTAACGATCTGGATAGCCTTGGATTCGTGGTAAATAGGATTCTGCCCGCATTCCAGCTCGAAAATTTCCATTCGTGTAGAAAACATTCATGTAGGAATTTATAAGCGCCTTTTCTGGAGGCTGATTGGCACCTATTACTGAATCTGCATTTAAATATTGGAAAGTACTTTCGATATTTCCTGAAAATGAACCTTGACTAAAATAGTTGAAAGAAAAAGCAACAACTAACAGGCTTACGAATAATTTTGTCATTAATGATTTTTTATTTTCCAGTCAATTTTTTGATTTCTTGATACAATTTTTCTTCGTCACCTGGAGCATAATTGTTATGTGAATAAACAATATTACCTTCTTTATCAACTAGAAAAGTATGCGGAACATTGTTTACACCCATGGCTCTTTTGAAATCTCCATTTGTATCCATCCAAACTTCATAATCCCACGATTTACCATTTACATAGACAGAAACTGCGCTTTTTGTTTTTTCATCATCAATTGACACCGCAACTAAAGTAACTCCCGTTTCCTCTTGCCAAGTTTCATAAAGTTCATGAATTGTATTTAATTCTTTTTTACAAGGAGAACACCAAGTTGCCCAAAAACTAAAAACAACTGGACCTTCAAATAAATCAGCTGTATTTACAGATTTCCCATTCATATCCTTCAATTTTACAGAAGGAACTTTCTTCACTAGTGGAGTATGGTCTTCTGCTACTTGAGAAAAACTCGAGAAAATTAATAGACCAAAAGCCATAACTAAACTTACTTTTTTCATGCATTATTTTTTTATTGGCTGATTTTCAAAAACCTTGCCGAAATCAAAGTTAGAAAAAATTAATACATCTGTAAATCTTTGTTAAATTTTGATTATTGTTTATATTCTTTTATATTTGTTAACAATATTGAATTTATGAAAAAAATATACACTATACTTTTCTCGCTTTTTTTAGTAACCTCTTACGGACAAATTACTATTAATTACGACAACCAGACAGAAGATATTTCAGGACAAAGCTACAATATGGTTGCTCCTAGCTACCAAGCTTTTGATGTGCCCTTTCGCATAAATAATGAATCGGGTTCAACGAAACAATGGAGAATTACTCGATATAGAGTAAGTGTACCAGCTGGTTGGTCAGACTTTTTATGTTGGGGTCACGCAACTGATGAGTTTGGTGGAACCTGTTTTTCCTCTACTCAAATGAATGGAAACCCATGGACTTCTCCTGCTTCTACTTTTGTTATGTTTGATGTAAATGATGGGGAATACGCTAAACTTAAAGTTACTATTGATGCAGATGACTGGGTTAGTGGAAGCGCTCATTACAGATACTATATTGTAGAAGGAACTGAAAATATTGACTCTGTTGACTTAATGATTCAGTTCACAGCTAATGTAACACAAAAAGAACCCGTTTCAGTTTCAATTGTGCCAAACCCTGCAACAGACTTCATTCAAATATCTATGAATGGTATTGAATCTGCATCTTTTAAAATGGTTGATGCTTTAGGCTCAACTGTTATTAAAGAGACAATCTATTCAAATAAAAAAATCAACACCTCTGACTACAAAAGCGGTTTGTATTTCATGGTATTTGATATTCCAGGCCAAAAGTCTATCACACGAAAAGTAATCATCAAACATTAATTTATCGTTACCTTTTATTATTGAATATTATAGGCGGAATAATCTTTGCCTAACTTCGTATTATGTTTAAAAAAAAGAAATTTGACCGTGGGTCAGGAAAAAAAAGAAGTGCAATAACCTCCATAATAATTAATGTATTTGAGCGAAATCCAGAGCAAGAACTTACTCATAAAGAGATTACAACTCTTGTTGACGCTAGAGATCCAGCAGCAAGACAACTCGTTTTCGACACACTAAATTTATTAGTTGAGCAAAAAACATTAAAACGAATTAACCATCTCACTTTTAAGTTAGCTGTTGATTCTAACAATTTTTTTGAAGGAACAATTCAAATTACCCAACGTGGTTCTGGCTTTGTCGTTTGTCAAGGCAGAGAAAAAGATATTTTTATTGCACCACAAAATTTAAGTCAAGCAATGAATGGCGATCTCGTGAAAGTTCGTGTATTCAAACAAGGTCCAAAACGTGATGAAGGAGCTGTAGTGGAAGTTAAAGAACGTGAGCGTGTTCAATTCGTTGGAACTCTTCATTTCAGAGAAAGAAACATCTTGTTGATTCCTGATAGTACCAAAAGTGGAATTGAAATCATAATTGCTAAAGAAAATCTAAACGGCGCTAAAGAAGGTGAAAAAGTACTTGCAAAAATTATTGCTTGGCCAAAATCATCTTCTACTCCTTATGGTGAAATTATTGCTATTTTAGGAATGCCTGGTTCAAATGACACAGAAATGTTGTCCATCCTATACAATCAAGGAATTGATCCTGTTTTTCCACAACAAGTTTTGGATGAAGCAGAGTTTATTCCAATTGAATTAGATGAAGCTGAAATCGCTAAAAGACGAGACTTTCGAGAAGTTTTAACCTTTACAATTGACCCTGTTGATGCACGTGATTTTGATGATGCAATTTCTTATAAAAAATTAGAAAACGGCAATTTGGAAATTGGTGTACATATTGCCGATGT
>CAMAZP010000032.1 GCA_945863605.1 Chitinophaga pinensis | reverse complement strand
TCCTTTCGTATCAATCAATTGAATCGTAGCGTTTCCTATTAAGCTTTTATCATTTACCAAAACTTGGAATGATGCATCACTTGGATTTGGATACGTTTTAATAAAGCTTTCATTCTCATTACATCCTACGAATATTGGATCATAAACTTTTAATGCTCCATCAAAATCAATCTGTGTTAAACGATAGTAAGCATTATTACTACTGTTTTCATCTACACACACATAAGATAGTTCTTCTGTGCTATTGCCTGCTGCAGTTTGTGTATTGATTACTCGCCAATTTTCTCCATCTGTAGACTTCTCTACTGTGTAATGTGAGGAATTGAACTCTGATGCTGTTTTCCAATTGATTATTGTTTGGTTGTCTCCACAGTAACCTGTAAATGAAAGCAATTCTACTGGAAGTGGGTTTTGATTGTTTCCTCCACCATTAAACCAACTAAACTCTGTTATTCCACTTGTTGTAATGTAATAATCTCCGTTCCCTGTTTCTGTTGCTGATACATGCGTTCCTGCCAACTCCCAACTAGCATGTCCTGTAGAACCTTTTGAACGGATCAATCGAACTGTAGATACGTTGTATAAATCATTACCATCATTTTGTGATGTCCATCCTGTTGTTAATGTCGATGGATTTTGTAATCTTAATTTCAGTGTATAAGGTGTCGAATTCATTGCTGCATATGCAACTCCTGCTGAACTATAAGGTGTTATATCCCAGTATCCTTCTTCCTCTGCATTTTGAATCGCTTGTGGATAATTACCATTGCTATTGTAATTTAATGGTAAACCTGAATATCCATTTCCTGGTAAGCCCGTTTTGTACTCTGCAAGGATATAACCTCCAGTACTTGGTGCACTTGTAAAATTAACTTGTGCATAGCGGTTTACTAATCCTTTAACTCCTAAATTCGCACCTACTGGGAAGATTCCTGATGCTTCTGTAGCATTTGTACTTGAACCAAACCATCGTTTCATTGGACCAACAACACTTCCTTCTGTCCAATTTATTGAACCAAGATTTGATACTCCTGAACCTATTTCTAAAATGTTAGTAGCATCTGTTATTATATTACCCTTTGTCATTGTTAATGTACCGCTAATTTGTGTTGGTTGCTCAAGAATAACTGATCCTCCAACCTTATCAATAATTACATTGTTCAAATTAGCAATTATACCAGTACCTCTAATTTTCTGAATATTAGACCCTGTAAAGGTAACTGTACCAGTACTAGGATTTATAGTACCATTATTTGTTAAGTTTCCAGTTAAAGTAAGTGTTCCACTTGATAAGTTAAGTGTAGCATTTTGTGCAACGAAAACATTATTTGATATTTCTCCAGCACCTATTGAAACAGTATTTGCTGTGTTAACACAAACATCATTTGAATTGTTTAAGTTAAACACATTCGATGATGCATCTGGCTCACCTGTAGTCAAACGTATCCATTTACCTTGACCATTGACAATAGTGTGTTTGTACCAGTTACTAGAAGTACTCCAGTTAGCATCTGTTAAACCACACCACAGTACACAATTGTTCGTAAATGTAGCAGTTGTACCATTAGTTGAAGGTTGTTTGAAATCTACGTTAATTGTATCTCTTGAGTAACAAGAGTTTCCATTAGTCGTTCTAATATGTGACCAAACTAATTGCTTAACAGCTCCACCCAAAGCAGAATTACCAGCTGTGAATGTTGTACTTGATGCCGAAGCATTTGCAGTAGTGATATCTACACCTCCAACAACTGACCAACTACCTACAGACTCTGCTCCAGGACTATTGGCTACAACGGCAACTGTATTTTTTCCACACAAAGTTGCATCGGTAATATCAGCAGTTGAAATAGTAGCGTTTGTTGTTGGGGAAAAATAAACGTTTAATGCCACAGTACTTGATGTTGCATTACCACATCCACCAGTTACAACAACAGAATAGTTTCCATCATCAGCAGTTGTTGTACTTGGAATATTAAATGATGCAGCATTCGAACCAACATTTGTTGATCCGTATTTCCATTGGTAAGATAGGTTACCTGTTCCGATAGCTACTACTGTAAAAGTAGTGTTTTGGCCTTCACAACCAGCTGTTCCAACAGGCTGAGTAGCAATTGAAGTTGCAGGGTTTACTGTTAAAACTGCTGCATTGGAAGCTGTTGTTCCACAAGCTCCAGTTACATCAACTGTATATGAACCAGCATTAACCAACTGTGCATTTGATACAGCAAGTGATGAACTTGTTGCACCGCCAATTGCATTTCCATCTAATTTCCACTGATAACTTAGGTTACCTTGACCAGTTGCAGAAACAGAGAAATTAGCCGTGTTGTTTTGACAAATAGTAGATGCAGTAGGTTGATTAGCGATGTTCGTAGCAGGTTGAACTGTTAATTGTGCATTGTTTGATGTTACTGCACCACAACCACCCGTTACAACAACTGAATACTGACCTGCATTTACAGTTGCAATATTAGTAACTGCTAAAGTTGCATTTGTTTCATTTGGAATATTAGTTCCATCTTTTCTCCATTGGTAAGAAATAGCACCATTACCTGTTCCTGAAACACTGTAAGTTGCTGTTGTACCTGTACATTGAACTACAGCTGTTGGCTGAGCAGTTATTGATGTTGCTGCATTTAATGTTAATGCCGCTGTAGCTGAACTTACAGTTCCACAAGTAGCATTAACATCTACTGAATAATCAGCGACATCACCAGCTCCTACACCTGATAAATTTATAGTTGAACTAGTTGCAGTTCCGTTACCCGTAATATTAACACCGTTTTTCTTCCATTGGTATGTCAATACTCCTGTACCAACACCTGTAACTGAGAAGCTTGCACTAGATGATGAACAAACTGATGTTGCTTGTGGTTGAATGGCAATTGACGTTGGAGTGTTAACACTAGTCGTAATTGCTGAACTTGTTGCAGAAGGTTGAGTTACACAAAGACCATTCAAACTAGAAGTCATCTCTAATGTAATTTGATCATTATCTGCTAAGCTTGTTGAAGCATACGTTGCATTTGTTGCACCACCGATTGGGTTTCCATTCAGTTTCCATACATAACTTGGGTTAGCACCCATATTAGAAGAAGCGTTTACAGAGAAAGTTACTGCAGTACCCGGACAAACAGCTGATGATGCACTACTTTGAATAGATACAGATGGTGTTGAAGCCGAGCTAGTTAAAGTTACAGTATTACTGTTTGTTGCAGCCATACTCGTTAAACACGTTTGTGAAGAAGGAGTCAATGCTACGTAAATATTATCACCATCAGCTGGTGTAGATAATGTATAAGTTGAATTTACTTCACCACTTAATGAAGCTCCGTTCAAATACCACTGATATGCTGGAGAACCTCCATTAGTTGGAGTTGCAGTGAAAGTAATCGATCCACCACCACATGCTGAAGTTGATGATGCTGAATTGGTTACTGATGCAGTGATAGTAGGATTAACTGTTACTGATATGGTAGCACGA
The DNA here is from genome assembly GCA_945863605.1 of Chitinophaga pinensis. Taxonomy (GTDB): domain Bacteria; phylum Bacteroidota; class Bacteroidia; order Flavobacteriales_D; family Crocinitomicaceae; genus UBA952. Next base: position 25,165 of record CAMAZP010000032.1, on the reverse strand, counting down.
GGCGACTCACAGTTAGATCCTGTTAATTGAGAAACATAGTAATCTACAGTTCCAGCTGCAGCTGTTGAAGGCGTTATAGCAGTTGAAGAACCAGTACCTCCAGTTGGCACAGTATACCAAACTAATGTATTATTTGCAGCAGCAGTAGCGGTTAAAGCTGTAGCGTTATCATTTTGACAGAAAGGTGTTGGATTAGAAGTAGAAGGTGCTGCAGGAGATGCATTGATCGTTGCTGTAACCGCAGTTCTATTACTTTCACAACCGTTTGATCCAGTTTCACCAACATAATAAGTTGTTACTCCTGCTGTTGTTGTAGATGGAGTTGGAGCACCTGCTAAAGCAGTACCACCAGTTGATACAGTGTACCAATTTTGTGTGTTAGCACCAGCTGGCGCACTTGCCGTTAATGGGCTTGATGAAGCTCCTTGGCAATAAGCTACTGCAGCAGCTGTTGGAGCTGTCGGGATTGGTTTAGAAGTAAATGTTACTCCAGTTCTAGAGCTACTAACACAACCTGTAGTTGTATTTCTTGCTTCTGCATAATAGGTTGCTGTTGAGCTTGCAGGAACAACATACGTTGTTGTTGCTGTACCATTCGATGGAGAAGTTAATACTGCACCTGCGCTAGCTGCTGCATACCAATCTGAAGTTTCACCGTTACCGACAGAAACAACTAAGTTTTGGTTAGCCCCGTTAGCACATTCTGTAACGTTACCAGCAGAAACAGGAGCTGCAGGAAGTGCATTTACAGTAATATTAACCGATTGTGTAGTTGTACAATTTGTATTTGGATTGGTAGCAGCTACACTGTATGAAACCGTACCCGGCGTAGATAATACAGGTGTTGTATAGCTTGTTGCTGTTGCACCACCAATATTTGCACCTGCTGTTGCCCACTGGAATGTGTAGTTTGCACCTGGGATGAATTTCCATGCTGTGTTAGTTATAGTTGCCGTATTAGAATATGCTGTGGCCCCTACTGTTTGAGTCAAATCTTGAAGACCAACAACTTTATTTGCTGACCCTCCAAATGCACTTGCATTCGTTACGTGAATTTCAACAATACCTGTAGTTTCACATAATTTTATCTGCACAGTGTTAGACCCACCTGTAAAACCAGCAACATTGAAATACTCTATAATAAACTTTCTCGTTGGAGCAATACCATCAGTAAAATACCTTACACTTCCACTTGTGAAATATAAGTCAACCGCTGCCGCAGCAATTACGTTAGCTGGATATGCAACGTTCGGGAAGTTACCAGAATTATAAGTGTATTGACCTAAACCAGCAGAAGACCCAAATTGAAGAACACCATTCGAACCAACATTCACTGTTGTATAATTATTTCCGAAGAAATTGTACGTAAAAGGAATTGGCACATTGTTCCAACCTCCATCATCGACTCCACATGCATTACACAATACAGTAGGTGAAACTGCAGTCGATGGTGCAAAAGTCATAGAAGAATAAGAAAATCCAGCACTTGCCAAGTTAGAAGCCAACACTGCTGTATTACCTGCACAAACTGATGCAGGAGAAGACGTTGGTGTAAATGCAACGGCATCAATCACCCCAACTGTTTGCGTACCAGAAACGGAACCACATCCTGTAACTGTCGCACTCATTGTATAAACGGTTGTTGATGTTGGACTTGCAACTGTTGATGAACCCGAAGTAGTTGATAAGTTTGTATTAGGAGACCAAGTGATAGAAGGATTTCCTGATAACTGAGCACTTAGTGTAACTGAACCGCCAGCTTGACAAATAAGACCATTTGCTGGATTAGAAACTACCATTGGGCGAATCGTAAATGAAACAGCACCTCTAGCGTTACTCGCACATGTACCATTATTATCTTCTGCATAATACGTAACAGATCCAGAAGTACATTGCACAGGTGTTGTGAAATTATCACCAGTACCAACTGAAGAACCTCCTGTTGCAGTTGTATACCATACTGTATTAGCTCCTGCTGTAGAAGTAAGAATTGCTGTACCACCCACATTGATGGTAGAAGCACCTGATACAGAGGCAGTAGGTGTTGTTGGAACGGCACCGCCGGCAACCGTTGCAACCACTTGATCAGAAGCTGAACATCCGTTTCCTCCTGTCACAGTTAGCGTATAAGTTTGAGTAGAAGTTGTAGAACACGTTGGGTTCAATACATTTGTTGCTGATAAACCCGTTGATGGTGTCCAAGCATAAGTTGGATCCCCAACATATGTATAATTTAATGAAACAGTATAAGTAATGGTCATTAGATCTGCGTAAACATCATTATCTTGCCCTGTAACAGCAACAACTAATCCGTTAGCGGCCTGCCCATTTAAATTGGTATATGTGGTATTAGTCGCACACCCCGCTACCCCTTGTTGAACTCCATTCAATCGTGTAGTTACACTATACCATGATGGACAATTTCCACCTCCTGCAGATGAAATATTTACTGTGATTCCATTAATAACCGCCCCAGCAGGTAAACCTGTAAATGTGTATGTGGCTGTTGGATTAGTATTATCGTTGCCAGAAACAGTTACAGTTCCCGAATTTGCAGTACCTGATAATGTTGGACCTGTTGCATTCGTACTGGCACTCAAAGCTACTGTTTGACCAGAACATAGATTAAAATCTGAACCAGCGTTTACTGTTGGTGCAGCAATCACTGACCCACTAACTGGCGCATTTACTGAAGATGCACTCGTACTGCTACAAACAATGTTACCTGAGGTAGGATTTGAAGCCAAGGCATTCATGCGTACATATATCAATGTACTTGACACTGTACCCCCAGCAGGCGTTAGTGATACACTTGATGCCCAACCACTGCCAGAGGTTGTTGAGACGCTGAAACCAGTTGGTGCGGTAACTACTAAGTTACCTGTTAGGTATAAACCTGAAACTGAAAAAGATTGTTGTGAGCTGGCAACGTTTTGACACGCCGAGAAAGCACTTAATACACCTGATTGCGATACTGTTGGTGATGGTGCTGTTGTTGTAAAACTTCGCGTAGTACATCCAGCAGCTGCTGTTCCGAAACTATTCTTTGGAACAACTCTCCAATAATATAGTGTGCTCGGTGAAAGAGCAGCAGAGTTGTAAGACGTACCAGCTTGAGAAGTTGAAACACGTGCACCTGCTGCCTGATTATTGACATCTGTTTGATTAGTAGATAAATATACATCATACGTACTTGTGTTTGCACCTGCAGTCCAAGTTAACGTAGGAGCCAAGGAAACACCTGTGGCAGCATTTGCTGGGGATGTTAGTGTTGGACAGGTAGCTACTGGTGGTGGTGTCCATCCAAAACGCATGTTAGGTCGGGTTGTTGTAGAAGTCCCACTAGACCCTGTATTACTACAAACTGTAGATGCATCTGCACGGAACCATCTTGACCATGTACCTGTACCTAAACCTGATGTTGTCCATTGTGTACTTGCGTTAGTAGTGTAACCTGTATTATTAAAACATGTTTCCACGACTAGGTTACTAGTACCATTCCAAGTAAATGGTGTTTGGAAATTAATTTGATTCCAGCCAGTTGTTGGATTATAATTTAAAACTGCAGTTGATGCAACTAATCCCGTTGTTACATAACCTGTGCCGATTGGATTCGTAGAAGTTGTAGTGTATACTTTAATAGAAAAACCTGTATGTACTGTGGTTCCATTATCAGTTACTACATTAAAGCCGATAGAAGACATAGACGCATTTGCAGTAATACCAGAAGCCGTTAATTGTGCCGCTGTTATAAAAAATTGATTTTTGTTCCCCATGTAGTATTGACCAAAAGGGGTTGGATAACTCGTTGTAGTGTTAGATGTAGTACCATTTCCTACAATAGAAAAAGTCTGCCCCCAAGAACTCCCAATCCCAACAACAAATAGTGCGAGGGCGAGAGCCATTGATTTAATAAACAGAGTTGATCTGCTCAAGGAGCTAGGTCGGTTAGGAGTTGAGCTCCCGGATAAATTGTAACTTTTTTTCATAGTTGTAGGGTTAGCGTTTAAAAATTGAGATTTATTAGATTGATTTGTAGTTAGCATAGTAGTATATAGAGCATTCATTGTGCTTGTGTCTGTGTTAGTTGTATTGTTGAATAAAGATTTGATCATTTTTTTATATTTATTTGTTAATCAGAAATTAATTTTATATTTTAGCTATTAATAGATTTTTTTTGTAATTCCATACTATTTATTAATTGCATATTAATTCAAAATTAAATTTCGTTTGCTAATTTATTACATTGTTTTCTTAAGTTTCGTTTTTAGGGTTTTAAATTAAAAAGTTAAGGGAAATTCCTTTATTTTATATTTTTTATTGACAATCTATTGTTAAAATCTGTTTGTCTACTTAATTGTTTAAATGACTTAAAAAATGATCTACAGATATTTGTTCGATGGTTTGATTTTGGCCGCAGTTTTTAATTATTAAAATAGTTAATTCAGTTAAATTTCATTTACAAACACCTTTTTTGAAATAAATTCTTATTGTTGTTTATAAAATGATAACATGAACTAAGTTATTTTATAACAAAAAGATACTATCAAATGAAAATACACTTAGTTATTTTTATTATACAAATACATCTATCGAATATTGAAAAATGATATTTACGGATAGCTGAGGATATTTTTATATTAATTTTTTTAGCCACAACTAAAAATTAAATCAAAATACTTTTTACAAAACAATCTTATTTTGATTACTAATTGTTAGTTCTATTATACCTGAGTTCGATTAATAAAATTGGATTGACTGCGTCGCTGCTTTTCGGTTAGACCGATCATAAACAATAAGTTACGATCTTTAGTTTTAAAAATTACCTACAATGCGAGTTTGTAGTAACAGGATAAATCGAAAAAAGGGTTAAGAATTAAATTGTTATTTAGGGTCTGCTGAAAAACACAAAACATTTATTTCATCTTGTTATCATGTTAAAAGATTGATTCTAAATGCACGGTTTTGGGACTATTTTTAGAAATTTCCATGCATGAAAGGTAATTTTATTTTGTTAGCCAGAAATAAACGCTTTAGATAAAAAACCAGTCATACTGCGTAGTTTCCTATTGATAGAACCCGCTACCCTATAAGCAGCAACGAAGTTAAACCTTCAAGTGATCACCTTGATTAATAGATTTTATGATAACCTTACCGTACAAGCAGCACCGCAGGTGATTCCGGTTTTACTTTCGAAATCAGGTTAATAAGGAAGCAGACACACAAATTGTCGCTCAGCGTTTTGATATTTTATTTTGTGTAATCCCTCTTTGGAGATTACATTTGAACCGTTCAATAGCTGGGTTGCGCGATTTTGCGTGTTTGGTTTTACAGTTTTCGACCCTTTCTCGCCATAACTTATAACTAGAAAATTTCAATTCCTTTTTCATAAGTTTTTTAACAGCTGCCTCCGATAATCCAAATTGCAATTTGATTGCATCAAAAGGAGTACGATCTTCCCAAGCCATTTCAATGATGCGATCTATGTCATTTTCATTCATTGGTGTTTCAGACTGTTGTTCTCTTTTTTTATTCATGTATGCCGATGGAGCGGGTAAATCACTGTAATGGCAATATTCGTCAGTTGTCATTGTAATAGTATTAAACTTTAGCTTTTAACCACAAATTTTGATACGCGTTGGTTGCGTCATATTCTTTTGCTTGTTTCTCTATATTAAATTGTCTTCCGCTTCGTGGGTCATTTCCAACACCTGCGAGGTAGGCCCAATTTCCCCAGTTACTACTCGCGTCATAATCGATTAATTGTTCTTCAAAATATCGAGCTCCAATACGCCAATCTTGATTGAGTTCATGGATAAAATAACTGGCTACATTTTGTCTTCCACGGTTACTCATGAATCCAGTCAAACGCAACTCATTCATATTTGCATCAACAAAATCAACACCTGTTTTTCCCATTTTCCAATTTACAATTTTTTGAGCATCAACTTTAGGAACTGCTTTATTTTGATTTGATATACCATTAAATGTAAATAGTTTGTGTTGGTGTTTTTTGAAGATGAAACGAAAATAATCTCTCCAAATAAGTTCAAAAATGAGCCAATAAGTGGAATCGTTAGCCCCAAATTCTGCTTCAAACTTTTTGACTTCAGCGTAAATTTTTCGTGCAGAAACACAACCGTTTGCCAACCAAGGTGAAAGCTTCGAAGAATAATCACCCCCTAATAAACCGTTTCGTGTTTCTTTGTATTTTTTGATTAGATGAGAATCAAATAAATAATAATTTAAACGTTCTAGAGCTTTATTTTCACCACCATAAAATGGTAGTACGCCACGTTCATCACTTATATTTTCGGTTAATCCTAATTCAAAAAATGTTGGTAGTTTTAACGCTGGAATTGTTGGTGAAACGATCCGTTTTGGTTTTTCAAATACATCACGAATTTTAGTTTCTTTTTCGGTTCTTTTTCGAAAGGTTGTAAAAACATCGGGGATATCTTTAAGAGCAAAAGGGAGATCTGTTGCATGATATAATGTACTTGTACTAAAAGGTTCAAAAAAGCATTTATGTTTCCATAATTCTGCTTCCATTTTAATATCTAGTTGTTTTTCAAAAATGGCAACTTCTCTTTTGGCATAGACTTTTCTAGCGTTATAATTGAATGCAATTTTAGGTATTTCAACTAATGGATTTCCCATTAAAAAAATCAGTCCAGAACCAATTTTCCGCAAATTTTGGTCCAAATCGGTAATACTTTCAAATAAAAATTTTAGTCGAAAAGCACCATTATTTTGATTTTTTTCGTTTACAATTTTGAATTCTTGTGTATCAAAGCAATATACAGGTATGATCGCGTCGTTTTCTTCAATTGCTCGTATCAACGTTTCGTTATCATGAAGACGCAAGTCGGTTTTGAACCAAACAATTCCTTTTTTAGTCATAGCTCATTGATTTGGATTAGATAATTTTCAGCTTGATTGAGGAGTGCTGTTTTTTGAGTTTGTTCCATTTTTTGCCACACGTTATACATCATTCCTATACGAGGATTGCTTGCTAATTTAGCTTCATTTCGGTCATAAAAATTCCAAAATAAGCTATTAAATGGGCATGCCTTCTCCCCTACTTTAAGTTCTTTTTTATAGTGACAGTTTTTACAATAATCACTCATTTTATCGATATAGCTTGCCGAGCTAACATATGGTTTAGAACCAACAATTCCGCCATCTGCAAACTGGCTCATGCCCCTTGTATTTGTAATTTCTACCCATTCCAAAGCATCGATATAAATTCCCAAATACCAGCGGTCAACTTCATCTGGATGTATTCCTGCAAGCAATGCAAAATTCCCAGTAATCATTAAGCGTTGAATGTGATGTGCATATGCATGCTCCAACGACTGATTAATTGCTTGAGAAAGGCAATTCATTTTCGTTTTACCGGTCCAGAACCACGCTGGTAGCGGTTTTTTATTTTCAAAAAAATTGAGGTTGGCATAGGTTGGCATTTTCGCCCAATAAACCCCGCGCATGTATTCCCTCCATCCAAGAATTTGCCTGATAAAACCTTCAAGTTGATTGAGTGAAATTTCATTTTGATTATTTTCCCATGCTTCGATTGCTGCATCGATAACTTCTTTTGGAGAAATCATTTTTGTGTTCAGTGAAAAAGACAAACGCGAATGATAAATCGACCATTGATTTTGTTGCATCGCATCTTGAAAGGTACCAAAGAGGGGTAAACAGTGCTTTACAAAAAAGGATAAGAGGGTTAAAGATTGTGAGCGATTTATAGGCCAAATGAACTTTTTTGAATCTACATTTCCTATGGTTTTTACGTTCGCTTGTTTGATTTCAAATTCTATTGCTGAAGTATCATTAGAAAAGAGTAATGGAGGAGCTACGAAATGATTCACAGGAATTTTTTTGCGGTTATCTGCGTCAAAGTTCCATTTACCACCCATGGGATTTTTTCCTTCCATCAAAATCGAGTGATTTTTTCGCATTTGACGGTAAAAACTCTCCATCAGATATGTTTTCTTTCCTTCAAAAAATTGGCTTAAAAAAGTGCGTTCACTAAGAAAATGTTCGCTTGTCACGACAGAATGAGAGATTGAAATCGTTGAGCAAAAATTCTTTAAACAAAGATCAACTCTGTATTCGTCAGGTTCTTGGTATTCAAAATGGCTAAAATTTCCCTCTTCCAAAATACACGAAAGATTTTTTTCAAAAGTCTGTAGATTATTTGTGTCTGATAAAGACAAGTAATGGACTTTATGGCCTTTAGACTTAAGATACTCCGTAAATTCGCGCATGGCAGCGAAAAAACCAATTACCTTTTGAATATGATGAGAAACATAATTTGTTTCTGTTGCAATTTCCATTAATACATAAGTCACAGTATCATCTTGCTTCAACAACCATGAATGGTTTGCATTTAATTGGTCGCCAAGTATTAGTCGAAGGGTTTTTGTTGAATTTTTCACTGTACTTGTACTTTATTTTTTCGACATTTATCACTACAAAACTTTACATTTTCCCACTCTTTTTCCCATTTTTTTCGCCATGAAAAAGGACGTTGGCAAACTTTACAAATTTTAGAGGGTAGATGCTGTTTTTTCGTGCCTTTCATTTACATAAAGACAAGTTTTAATAAAAAATGTTCTTTACAACCTGAGTTAGATTACAAAATGTATTTTTTATTATAACTTGTAATCAAATCTGTATCTTTGTAAGTAATAAAAATTTGATGATTAAAAATCCGTTTATAATTGGAATTTGTGGAGGAAGTGGTTCAGGTAAAACTACACTATTGAAAAGGCTTTCAGAAACATTTGAAGGAATAAATCCATCTGTTTTCACGATGGATAATTACTATTTTCCAATTGAAATGCAGCAAAAGGATGAAAATGGTATTGTAAATTTTGATTTGCCAACAGCTTTGGACCAGCAAAAATTAACGGCTGATTTAATTCAACTCATCAAAGGAGAACCCATAGAAGTTAAAGAATACTTTTTTAATTCACCTCCTGACAAAAATGTACTTATAACAATTCAACCTAGTGAAATAATAATTGTAGAAGGGTTATTTTTATTTCACTATGAAACAGTTTTTAACACTTTGAGATACAGTGTTTATGTTGATGTTGATAACGAAATCCAATTAGATAGAAGGATTTATAGGGATCAAGAATCAAGGGGTTATAAACGTTCTGACATTTTGTATCAGTGGGAAAACCATGTAATACCTTGTTACGAAAACTACATTGAGCCATACAAATCCAACGCTAATTTTATTTTCAGAAACGATCATAGGGCGGATGAAGATTTTAATACATTACGAGAAGAACTTTTATTACAATTTTCAGCATCTTTACACTGATGAATTTGGGACTACAATTGATTGAGAAGTACAAGTATTTTTTGTTTTCATTTATTGTATTTGTTGTCTCGTTCGTGTCAGTAAACCTTGATAAAGCTGTATCATTCAATCGACGAGATTTTCAACAAGCTTTTTATGCAAAAGAAAAACAGCTAGAAAGATACATTCAAAGCCAAAAAGAGGAATTTGGTCTCAAAAGAACCCCCACGTTTTCCAGTGATTTTTTTGTGTATAAATACAAAGGAGACTCACTGATTTACTGGAATTCAAATAAACTTCCGATTTCAAAATTTGTTAGCATTCAATTTCCTTCAACAGGTTTATTGCACCTTCAAAATGGGTGGTATTATTGTCAAACACTTTCTTTTGATGATGAAAGTATATGTGCTGTTTTTGAAATTAAAAAAGAATACAGTTATGAAAATGAATTCTTGGTCAACCGTCCCAACCCAACAATAACCAAGTCTGAATTTGATATTTCATTAGATCCAATGGTAGGGGTGCCAATTAAAAACATATCAAATAAATATATTTTTTCTGTCATTCCAATTCATGATAAAAGAGTAAATTCTGATTCTTCCCTTACAATTGTAACACTAATTATTGGGTTAATACTTTTGGTTTATGGCTTTTATGTACGCAGTATAAAATCATCGCTTAAAACACTATTTTTTTTAATTGGACTCATCGCATTAAGAATTTTTCTTTATCAACTCAATTGGAATACAATTTTTGATAATGCAACATTTCTTTCCGCTGATTTATTTGCTTACAACGATTGGTTTCCTTCTTTTTTAGATTTGTGTATAAATATCATTTTGAGTGTATTTAGTTTATTGTCACTAATGAAGCTTATTCATAGGATAAAAATGGATATAGTCATTTGGTTACAAATCCCGCTACTTTTCACTTTGTGGTGGTTAGTTTTAAAAACATTAAATCTTGTTATTATAAACTCTACTATTCCGCTTGAATTAGAAAATTTATTCCAACTAGATGCCTATTCTTTTTTGATTTTATTTTTATTTGGGGTGATCTTTTATGCTTATCAAAACTTAGTTCAACTAGTCGTAATTAAGTTGAAAAATCAGCAAATAAAAGTGGGTGTTTTTGCGAGTGTATTCTTTATTTTCGGTGTTGGTTTTGCTATTTATCGAATCAGTTTAGATGATGAATATATTGTTCCTTTACTGCTGCCAATATTTATATTATTTACTAATTTGTTCTTTGTAAATAAACAAAATTTTGGTCAAAAACTGGGTTTTCAAATAGTCATTCTAGGGTTGTTTTCTACTTCATTTGTTTCTGATTTAAACCAACATAATGACAATAAAGATCAGGAAACACGAATCCTTTATGGCAATCAATTGGCAGTTGAGCAAGATATAAATTTGGAACTTGAATTTGGGAAAATTAAATCTAAATTACAAACTGATCCATTGATTTTATCTATACTTCGAAATGACCAGCATAACATAAGTCGTTCAGATTTCGGAGATATTTTAGAAAAAAGGCATTTTAAAGGAATGTGGGAAGGCTATGAAATTAGCATTAATCTCTTCGATTCGACTGGATACTCTTTAATAACAAAGGAAACAGAGGTAATTGAACCACTTTTAAAAATCATTGATAGAAATGGTGAAATTTCACAAATTGACTCTTCAATTTATTTTATTCGAGATGCAATTTCAGGTTATAATTATATAATTCGCCTTGATGTTCATGCAAATGGTAAAAACGCTACCCTTTTCACAACTCTTAAATCTAAAAGAATACCAGAAGAAATTGGATTTCCACGTCTTTTGTTATCAGATAAATCAAAAGTTCTTACATCGCTTGAAAAATATTCTATTGCAAAGTATACTGGTAAAAAATTAATTAAACATTATGGCGATTATAATTTTCCGTCTTATTTACTCGCTTTTCCTTCACCTTCAAAAAATGGAATCTTCTTCGATTTTGACGGATACAATCACTACTACTTTCAAAAAAATAATAAGGCAGTTATTATCCTTTCCTGTCAAAATAAAACATTATTGGAATTGGTAACATCATTTTCTTATGTTTTTAGTTTTTGGGGCTTGTTGTTTCTATTTATTAATTTATTGACTGGAACAAAATTTGTTGCAAATAATACACTAACACTTGCATTTAAAATTCAATTTATTCTTGTGCTTTTAGTTGTTTTAGCTTTGCTTCTTTTTGGCACAGGAAGTGGAATATTTGTTGGTAAACAGTATCAAACATTTACAGACAGAATAATTACTGAAAAACTTCATTCTGTTGAAGAGGAATTACGTGGTAAAGTGTCTAATTACAAAAGTTTAGACCCCGAGACAAATGGAAATACCTTGGAAAATATTCTAATGAAATTGTCTAAAGTGTTTGTAACAGATTTAAATATTTACGATCCAAATGGGTATTTAATTGCTTCTTCAAGACCAAAAATATTTAATATCGGTTTACTTTCTGAACAGATTAATCCTCAGGCACTTGATGAACTAAAGATGAATAATAAAAGTTTCTTCTCTAATCGCGAAGAAATTGGTAAGCTCTCCTACATTTCTTCTTATTTACCTTTTTATAATGGTGAAGGAAAAATGTTAGGTTATATCAATTTGCAACATTTTGGTCAACAGCGAGACTTTGAAATTCAGATTCAACAATTTATAGTTGCAATTATCAATGTCTTTATCTTGCTATTGGTCTTTTCAATAGTTATTTCTTTGTTGATTTCCAATTGGTTAACAGCTCCATTACGCTTATTAAGTCAAAAAGTAACAATGCTTAAATTTGGAATTGAAAATCAAAAAATTGTTTACAATGGAAATGATGAGATCGGAGCAATTGTAAAAGCATATAATTTAAAACTTGAGGAATTAGAGGATGCTGCACTGCAATTAGCGAAGAGTGAGCGTGAAAGTGCATGGAGGGAAATGGCAAAACAAGTAGCACATGAAATTAAAAACCCTCTAACTCCTATGAAGTTAGGAATCCAGCATTTACTAAGAAGTTACAATCCGTCGAGCATTGATTCAAAAGAACATTTAGAACGTGTTTTAAATTCTTTGATAGAGCAAATTGATGGACTGACAAGTATTGCTAATGAATTTTCCAATTTTGCAAAAATGCCAGATCCGTTGAAAGAAGAAATTGATTTATTGAGTATTATAAAAAATACAATCACTTTATTTGAAATCGAGGACAATTATACGATAGAATTTAATTCAGAAGAAGCATTTATTATTTTACCTATTGATAAAAATCAATGGATTCAAGTTTTTAATAATTTAATAAAAAATGCAATTCAATCTTTGAATGAGCGCAAAGATGGAAAAGTAAAAATTACAATTTCCAAAAACATAGAAAATAAAGTTGAGATTCAAATAAGCGACAATGGAAAAGGAATCCCTGAGGAGCAAAAGGATAAAATATTTATACCACATTTTACAACAAAATCTACTGGAAGTGGAATAGGATTATCTGTAGTCAAACAAATAGTTGAAAATCATGGAGGAACAATAACATTTGAATCGAAAGAAAATCAAGGCACTACCTTTTATATTTATTTATAACACCGAATTTTTTAGCATTCACAGAGGAGAAGCCACGTATAATATTAGTTGAAAACCAAACATTTAAAGTATTTGAATTGGAAATAAACCGAAATTAAGAGCGTGAAACAGAATGAAATTAAGAGCGAGAAACAGAATGAGATTAAGAGTGAGAAACAGAATGAGATTGAAGAGCGAGAAACAGAATGAGAATGATGAGCGAGAAACAGAATGAGATTAAGAGCGAGAAACAGAATGAGAATGAAGAGCGAAAAACAGAATGAGAATGAAGAGAGAGAAATAGAACGAAATTAAGAGCGAGAAACAGAATGAGAATGATGAGCGAGAAATAGAACGAAATTAAGAGCGAGAAACAGAATGAGATTGAGAGCGAAAAACAGAATGAGAATGAAGAGCGAGAAACAGAATGAGAATGAAGAGCGAGAAACAGAATGAGAATAAAGTAAAATCAAAGTTTTATAGGGGTTTGGGGTGGGAAAATACTGTCAAAAATACTTCAAACGGTAAAAAAAATTAAACTATCTTTTGTATAATAATACTTTAATAGTTTAATTTTCAGAGAATATCGATGCAAATTGCTCTTCAATTATAACGATTTCATCCTCTGTCAATTCTTTAAATTCATTGCCTCGTGCACGTTTAGAAAGCCGTCCATTTCCTTGTTCCAAAAATCCAATCAAAAGAGAGATCATATTGTCAGGCATTTCATATTTATTATCTAAGAAACTTTTGAATTCGTCAAACTTCATTAAGTATTCGAGTTCGTTAGGAATAACATTAACCAACGTATCATTAACACAAAAAAATAGAAATTCAGCCTGTGCTGTTGCATCAAAATAGCGGTAATAGTCTATGGTATCATTTAAAATTTCAACATTATTATTCTCAGATGGTTTCCAATCAATAAAATTCAAAATTGGATATGAATAGGATTCTAATGTTTTTGCATAGTCCTTAATATGTTTTAGGATAGAAGCTGAAACTGGAAAAATGATACCTTGTTCGGTATAACCTGTTTGCGATAAAATATGGTGAATGATATAGCGATGTAAACGTCCGTTTCCATCTACAAAAGGGTGAATAAAAACAAAACCAAATGCAATTTTAGCGGCGACTAATACGGGTTCCATTCTCGATTGCGTGAGCATTTTTTTTGTTTGTATCCATCCTGCCATTAACGTGTCTAGATCTTCAAACTTTGCAGAAATGTGATCCGGAATTGGTTCTTGTGTTGCACGATCCCTATCTCCAATAAATCCTTGCTGCTGCCTTATTCCCATTTTGATAAATCGGTCATTTTCTATTACCAATTGTTGCAAGCTATTCAATTCAGCAATTGTCAGTTCGTTTTTACCCGCCTGACCAATTGTTTTTCCCCAGCGGGCCGCACGATTATTTCTTGGATTTTCTCCCTCAATTGAAAATGATGCTTTTGAATCTTTTAAAAGGAGAAATGAAGAAGCTCTTTGCAGAATATCCTTATGTACCCTATTCAAGTAGTTACTTTTTTCTTGACGAATATTTGATTCAATAAACATCTCAAGCTTTTTTGTTTTACGAATTAGAGGGCAAAAATCTTTATTTCCGGGAAGATTATTAATTACTTTATGTCTAGGTGAACTTACGCCATCAATTGCATACTGTAATTTTTCATCAATTACGAGAACAAGATTCCCAGTTTTTAGATCTGGTAAGTTCAATTTAGATTCCATTAACCACTCATACAAGAACCAAATTCTGCGGCTAAACTGTCCTTGTATTTCTTTTTGAATCATTTCTTCTAGCTCTGTTTTTTTGAGCACCTCAAATAATTTTTTAAAAATGAGTAGATCAACTCCTTCATACTTTAGTGCGAAAGTGATTTGCTTATAGAGATTTTCCTCCGGAAGGTATCTTGAAGGGAATACTTTCCATTCATTATTCTCAAATTGTCTTTTCTTTGTGCTTATAAAAGTCAATTTCACAGGTATGGGAACAGCTAATTTATATGCTTCTATAATTGCACCATACCCGACAATAACACCATCTTCTGGAACAGTTCTGCCGTGAAAAACACTTAATTGCAAGGAAAAACGCTTAATATTCATGCTAATCGGTGAAATTTAATTAAGTGCAAGATAGGTGAAATTTATGTAACAGGGGTGAATATCACTTAAAAAAATGAATTATACGTAAAAAACACTTAATTATCACCTTATAGTTCTAACCTTTAGTTTTTTCTCAAAACATATTAAAATCATTGAGATGGGCCAAATATCCCTGCATGATCTCCGCTTTGGTTTCAATCATAAAAAAAACCCGAACCTGTATAGAATGGAGATTTTAACTTGTTTTGTAAACCCCGAGGTCGAAAAATCTAACTTTTATAGGGATTTGGAAGGGGTTGATTCCGACAAAAAGATTCAGAAACAGAATGAAATTAAGAGCGAGAAACAGAATGAGATTAAGGGTGAGAAACAGAATGAGAATGAAGAGCGAGAAACAGAATGAAATTAAGAGCGAGAAACAGAATGAAATTAAGAGCGAGAAACAGAATGAGATTAAGAGTGAGAAACAGAATGAGATTAAGAGTGAGAAACAGAATGAGAATGAAGAGCGAGAAACAGAATGAGAATGAAGAGCGAGAAACAGAATGAGAATGAAGAAAAATCAAAGTTTTATAGAGATTTTGGGAATTTATAGAATTTACCAAGTACTCATCAAAGAACTGTGACCATTCTTTACCATCAAAAACGGATCAAAGGGTAAAATAGCTACATTTTACTGTTTGTTCTAATTTGAAATAATATTTTACCGTCTAAAAAGAATCATACTGTATATTTTGCAATTTTTACCGTTTACTAATTTAAAATAGTATATTTACAAAAAAGATAATTATGTCCGAGTTACTTTATCAGATAAATCCAGACCGCAATAAACCTTGGAATGATTTACCAGAATTACCAATCCGAAATGAATTGATTGATTCAATTCCTATATTAAAAAAACTGGGAGATGCGAAAGCAGCGTTAGCGAAACTTCAAGGTAGAAGTGTTGTAATTCCTAATCAAGGGATGCTGATAAATTCAATTAGTTTACAAGAGGCAAAAATCTCATCTGAGATCGAAAATATTTTCACAACAGATGACGAACTATATAAGGCATTTAGTGATGGACAAAGTGAAACAAATGGTGCTTCAAAGGAAGTGTTGAGATATCGAGAAGCGCTTTGGTCAGGGTATAATTATCTTTCGAAAACACAGCAATTCAATCAAGATTATTTCCTTCAAATTTTTCAAGAAATAAAACAAACAAAAGATAAAATAAGGCCTCCCTTTCTTGAAACATCTATAAAACAAGGTGGCACTGGACCAAATGCGGGCAAAGTAATTTACACGCCACCTCGAGGAGCAGGTGTGATAGAAAAGAAATTATCAAACTTGATAGATTTTTTAAATGATGACCAATCATATAACATGGATTACCTCATTAAAATGGCAATCGCACATTTTCAATTTGAAGCAATTCACCCCTTTCGTGATGGTAATGGCAGAACAGGTAGAGTTTTCAATATCCATTATTTGACAACTAAAGGGTTATTAGATTTTCCAATTCTATTTTTAAGCCAATATATTCTCGATAACAAAATCGATTATTACGCGGGACTTCAAGGAGTTTCACAAAGAGGAAACTGGGAAGAATGGATTCTATTTATGCTTAATGCAGTTGAACATACTTCCAAGATTACGTATCATAAAATAAACGAGATCATTTCGGTTAAAGACGCAATATTAGACTATATTAAAAAGGAAGGTAAATTCCTTAATCCCAAGGAATTGATAGAGTTCATATTTAACCAACCTTATACAAAAGTTAACCAACTGGTTGAGCATAGCATATATGCTGAGAAAACAGCAAGAAAATACCTGAATGAGCTTTGCACCATGGGCGTTCTAGAGAAAAAAACAATTGAGGGAAAACATTATTATATTAACCTTGAATTATATAGGATTCTATCAGAATAACATACCTAGTTCTAACTTTTGAATTTTCAAATAATGCAGAAGATACAAGGAATAGAACTTCATTTAATCAAAAGTTCTTCTGCGTGGGGTTCAACCATAAAAAAGCCCAAACCTATATAGAATGAAGATTTTAACTTGTTTTTTCACCTCGATGGTCGAAAAACAAACTTTTATAAGGTTTTGGAAGGGGTTTTTGAGTGGGGAGAACCAATAAAAATTCACTGATTAAGAGCGAGAAACAGAACGAAATTAAGAGCGAGAAACAGAATGAGATTAAGAGCGAGAAACAGAATGAGAATGATGAGCGAAAAACAGAATGAGAATGAAGAGCGAGAAACAGAATGAGAATGAAGAGCGAGAAACAGAATGAGATTAAGAGCGAAAAACAGAATGAGAATGAAGTAAAACAAAAACGAGAATGACGCTCTCGCTCTCATTCTCGTTTTGTTTTGTGACCTTGTTAGGATTCAAACCTAAAACCTCCTGAGCCGTAATCAGGTGCGCTATTCAGTTGCGCCACAAGGCCATTATATTTTGCAAAGATAGCTAAAATCAGGTTATCCAATCCATTATAAAATAAATTAATTTGAATAAAGATATAAAAGCTCTACTTCATACGTTTTATAAACACAACAATTATAAATTGTTTAGCCACACCATCGTATCTACATTATCTGCATAATCAGATAAACTTGGGCATTGAGCCGTTCCGAAAGCTAGATAATCATGACCAACAACACATTGAATCGAATCTTTGTGCATTTCAAGGTAAGCTGTTATTTCTTCTTGCGATTTGTATGAATGATAATACAACATTGCCAATGGTGAAAATAAATTATCACTTTTTTTTAAAAGCAAGAAATTATTGTCTAAAAATGATTCTAAATTCAATAGATGAATCGTTTTGTTATAATCGTAGTTATTACCGTATTTTTTGTTATTTACAACTTCCCCTGAGACAACAATTGCCTCAAAAAATCGATTCAAATCGTAATTTTCAGGTATCAATAAATGCGTCACATTGCGACATCCTCTTCCAAAGTAGTTCAATACATCCTCACCCAAAGCCTTCAATTCCTCCTTTGTTTCAGTTCCATCCAAAATGGCAACCGATGTGCGGTTATGCCGAAATAAATGTGGGTATTTGGAAAAATAACTTTCGAAATTCACCAAACTAGTATTGCTACCAGTTGCAATAACTGCATCAAAAGCACTTAAGTTTCGATCCGAAAATGAAATAAATTCTTTGAGTTCAGTGGAAAATTGAATCAAATAATTGGACAACAATGGTAGTAATTTATTATCGTCAGAACTGAGTTTACATTGGATTTTATTGCCTGAAATTAAGACACATAAAAAATCGTGAAAACCAACAAGTGGAATATTTCCTGCCATAATCACAGCAACTACTTTTGGATTTTCTGTGAAAGAATAGGAGGATGTCCAATTTATTAATTGTTCTCTTGTTAACCAATTCCCAAGATTAAGCAATGAATTTCTTACTGATTCTTCAGTAAACCAACCGTTATAATGCACTTGTCGCTTAATTGCTAATTCAACGGATAAAAATTCATCTTCAGTAACGCCACAATTAAACCCCGGCCAAGGCGATTTCGAACCATGAATTCGCATCAAATTCCCTAAATGATGGAAACTTTCGATTATTTCTTCTTTTTTCACATTGCAAAAGTACTATTCAAAAATGACCTTAAACCAATGAATAGAGTAGAATTACTTTTTTTAAAACATATCTGACTTATAAATCCTTTGGTTCAAATGAAAACTTCATTAAATTTCTACCAAATGAACAAAACAATCCACCAAGCATTCTTATATTTGCAAAAAAAATAATAGTTTCAAGAAATGGCAATTACAATTACTGATGAGTGTATAAATTGCGGGGCTTGTGAACCAGAGTGCCCTAATAACGCTATTTATGAGGGTGGTGCAGAATGGAAATTTTCAGATGGAACATCGCTCAAAGGAATAATTACTACTTTAGATGGTAACGAAATTCTAGCAGATCAACCTTTTGAGCCTGTAAATATGGATGTTTATTTTATTTCACATGAAAAATGTACAGAATGTGTTGGATTCCATGATGAACCTCAATGTGCTGCTGTTTGTCCTGTTGATTGTTGTGTTGACGACCCTGAATACAGAGAATCTGAAGATGAACTATTGGCGAAGAAAAACTTTATGCACTTATAAAACAATATTTAATCTAAGAAAGCAATTTTCGCTTTTGCTTTTTCTATCACTATTTTTTCTTCGAAATTCATTTTTAACCCACGCACAGGCTGAGGATTCAATCCTTTTTAATCAAAGTAATTTTCAACTTAAAAATGTAAATGTTTATTTCATTCCTGTTGATGTAAAACTCGATAAAGGATTTCAGAAAAACATTGAGTCTACTTTCTTAAAGAGTAAGATTAATATCAATTCGTATGTTCTTCCAATATACAAAAGAGAGAACGAATTAGCTTCTGATTTGTGGTTAAACCCACCATTAGACAGTATGCGCTTTTCTCGTGAAATGAAAATTTTCAGAAATAATTATTTTAAAAATTTTACAAGCAAAGACCCAAATGCAATCTATTTTTTCGTTATTAAAGGTTTTAGCAATCAAGATATAGACGCCTACTCTGTTCCAACAAAAGGAATGGTTTTTATAAAAAAGACAAAGGATTCAACTTTCATAAAATCAATTGCTTATCATATTGGTTTATCATTTGGTTTACAAAAGTCAGCGGATTCCACTAATTTGATGTTTCCTAAAATGGGATTTGAATTGAATTGGGAACAATGTTTACAATTACGAAAAAACCCAATTGTATTTTCTCTTTATGATGATTATGAATTTGTTCGTACAGACAATGGAATAAAT
This sequence comes from Chitinophaga pinensis, assembly GCA_945863605.1. Classification (GTDB taxonomy): domain Bacteria; phylum Bacteroidota; class Bacteroidia; order Flavobacteriales_D; family Crocinitomicaceae; genus UBA952. Next base: position 5,359 of record CAMAZP010000032.1, on the reverse strand, counting down.
GCTTATTATTTTTGGAAAGAAGATAAAGATGGCTATTTTGAAGTTGATAGTATCAATCCAGCAAGTAAAATTATTCGACCATTTAAGCGCAATTATCAGCTTGTATATGTCAAAATTGATAACATTTTATTTAAGCCTCTTTTAAAATTTCTTGGAAAAACGTTCTGTTTAATCCATGTTTTAACTATTGTGTTTGCGCTAATTTTGGTATTTATTATTCGTCGAAAAGTCAACAAACGACTAGCGGAAAAAAAAGGTTTTTTCAAACGTCAATCCCTGCGAAGTGTAAAGTGGTTAGCTTGGGTTTCTTCCATTGCTTTAGTATATTCAGCATTTTGGCTGGTAGATTGGTACTATCAAAACAGTGTATTGAAAACACATCATCTAAAGGACTTCAAAGGACTAACAATTACAAAATTGTTTGAAAAAATGAACAATAAAGACTTGTTTGCCAAAGAATACAACAAAACCGTTTCGAGTTATATTTTTCAACGTCGCGACCAAGATTGGTATGTTTTTAAACGCGATAAAGTTTTGTATTTTGATGTAGTAAAGATAGATGGGGTTTTTAAGGCAAAATTTGTGAATGCAAGCAATCGCTTAAAACTTACAACGAAACAGTTTGTTCACAGTGCGAAAAGTCATTACTTAGTTTTCATAGAAAAAGATAATGAAGGGAAAATAGTGAATGAACGCGTTTTCAATCATTTAGGTGTAGATTTGAGTAATCGTTTTGAAATGCCTGACCCAGCAAAAAGAATCTTGGTTTTTGTAAATGGATATCGTCCTGTTTCAATCAGTAATTCACTGGAACAAAATTTAACAGATATACAAAATAAAGGGGTTGAGTATCCGAATTCAAAGAACTATCTATACAGTTATGATCGATATAACTACTGGCAACCGTGGAATGGAATAGATTTACTCTTTCAAAATAGGATCAATCCAGGAGAGGTTTGGTATGCTGACGGGCATCATTCTGTTTCAACTTCAAATCATGGTTCATTAGTTAATTTTACTGCCAACTCTGGAATATATCCTCAACAATGTAAATCAGATAAAAAACACACGTGTTATCAAACTAAAATAGCTGGCAACAAGAGAGTGAAGACTTTGGATTTATTGGCAACTGATGCTAACCGAGAGGGTTTTAAACTTAGAAAGCAACGTGGTAAAATTGCAGGTAAAAATCTAAATCAGATTTTAAATGAATTGCCAAATCAATCTAAAAATGATACTTTATATATTATATCTCACAGCATGGGATATGCATATTCACTCGGAATTATTGAGGAATTACGTGGAAAAATAGAATTCGGAGCATGTTATATTTTAGCTCCAGAAAACGCTTCATCTGGAAAAATCATTAAAAGTGAGTGGCAAGAAGTTTGGCAATACGGAACAAGACTTTATGGGCCAAATAAAAATAAACCTTGTCAACAAGATGGTGTTGCACCACAAGTTGCTGTTAAGGGTTTAAGTGAAGAAAATCGTATTTATTTCCCCAAAAATCAAATTCGAAAAATGGGTTATTTTCAAAGTCATTTTGTGGGTTATTATACGTGGATTTTAGATATTCCAAAGGGTAAGAAAGGTCATATTGTGCAACATTAATTATAAATTATTTATAAAAATTCATTTCATCAACATAGCTCCTAACAGGCTCAGTAAGTAGGTAACGCACATCTTTCCCCTCAACAATTGATTGGCGAATAAAACTTGAAGATACTTTCATAACTGGAGCATCTTCACAAAAGGTAACGTTTTGATGTGTTTTATAATCATTTATTAGATCTGAGCTCATTTCAATAACCTCTAATTCTTCTTGCATAGTCAACACCCTTGGGTAGACATAAATTTTATGTCTTTCCATTATTACCTCGTGATTGAACCACTTATGGAAGGTACGTAAATTATCCTCCCCCATAATCAATGAAAAAGAATCGTTTGGATATTTTTCTTTTAAGTAAGTAAGTGTAGTTATGGTATAACTTGGTTTAGGAAGATTAAATTCTATATCAGAAGCTCTCAATTTTACATTATCATCAATCGCAACTTTCACCAATGCTAAACGATGAAAATCTGCTAATAAAGTAGATTTATCTTTAAGTGGGTTTTGAGGTGTTACAACAAGCCAAACCTGATCTAAATCGGTATATTCTGCCATAAAATTGGCAATCACCAAATGCCCTACATGAATGGGATTAAATGTCCCAAAATATAATCCTACCTTCATTGAATGATAAATTCGTTTACTTTATTTTTCGCTTTTTCAACTGCTTCTATTAATACATCATTTTCAATGATAAAATCAAATTCAACAGCTCGTTCTAATTCTTGAATTGATTTTGCTAGACGAATTTGTATTTTTTCTTCACTATCCGTTTTTCGATTACGCAAACGTTCCTCCAAAATAGCAAGACTTGGTGGCTGAATAAATATAGCTAGCGCTTGTTCCTTAAAACTCTTTTTTAAGTTCAATCCCCCAATTACATCCACATCAAAAACAACTGTTTTTCCTGCTAACCAAATTCGTTCAATTTCACTTTTGAGCGTCCCATAATACATGTCGGAATAAACTTCTTCCCACTCTACAAACTCATTATTTTGAATTTTAGTTCTGAATTCATCTGCTGATAAAAAATGGTAATCTACCCCATCTTTTTCATCACCACGTGGAGCTCGACTACAAGCAGAAACTGAAAAAGAAAGCTGAGGCATCGAATTTAATAATGCGTGTACAATTGTTGTTTTCCCTGCACCTGAGGGCGCCGAAAAGATGATGCATTTTCCGGTACTGTTCTCCCCCATTTTACAAAGTATTCAAAACTTGCTCTTTTATTTTTTCGAGCTTATCTTTCATTTCTACTACAATTTTCTGCATTTCTGCATGATTGCTTTTACTACCTAATGTGTTGATTTCACGTCCAATTTCTTGAGCAATAAAACCTAACTTTTTACCTGAAAGTGGCATAACCATTGTTTCTAGAAAATAATCTAAATGATTCGCTAAGCGCATTTTTTCTTCTGAAACATCAAATTTTTCAATATAAAAAATCATTTCTTGTTCTAAACGATTGTCATCCAATGATTTTGCCTCTAACTCTTTTAATGCTTTACTTAATCGTTCTTTAACAGTTACAATTCTATCTTGTTCATAATCTGCCACACAATTCAAAAGACTTCTGATTTCTTCAATTCTAGTCGTAAATTCCAATTCCAAAGCTTGTCCTTCCGTTTTTCTGAAATCTTGTAATTTTTTACATGCTTCGATTAACAAATGTAACAAAAATCCTTTTTCTTCCTCTGAAAGTTCAGGTGCTTGTTGATTTAGAACCTCTGGCATTTTTAAAACTAAAGCTAAATAATCAACAGGTTGTTCTCCCCATTTCTCGTTTAAGGTCTTTAATTCAAGGTAATATTTTGTTGCTAATGCATGGTTAATCAAATCGTTTGAACCGTTCACAGCGCTTTCTATATAGATTCCTAAATCTACTTTACCACGATCTAAATATTCTACAACTATTTTGCGAATTTCTGTTTCTAATTCACGATAAGTAGGCGGTATTTTAACATTTAAATCTAACCCCTTGCTATTTAAAGAACGGATTTCGATGGAAACTTTTTTTGATTCGTAAACTCCGGTGCTTTTGCCGAAGCCTGTCATGGATAGAAGCATAATTTTTTTAGTTGAGAGTTGAGAGCTGAAAGTGAAAAGTTGAAATTTGTTTTATTAAACATTAAAAATTAACCATTCAAAATTAATCTAGCAGTAAATCTGCGTCAATGCCCTCGTTTTGGTCTTTGATGAAAAGGCTAATTTCACTAATTATTTGATGTTTTCTAAGTTCTCTTTCGGATAAATCTTCCGCGTAATCTTTTAAATAAAGTTGCGCTTCCAACAACTGATGCTCTTCGAAGGGACCACTGAGATTTTCAATAATTGTGAGGCATTCTAAAGCTTGCATAAAATCACCCTCTGATGCAAGGCAAACAAATTCTGCTAAATACTCGCTAAAATCAAGTTTACTGTTCCAAATTGTTGTCAATAATTGGTGACGAATAATTGGATCATTTTCTTTGCGAATAAAATCTACCAAATCCTCAGCTATTTCTTGATCCTGAATATTTGCTATTAATTCAAGTACTGCTTTTGAAAGTGGTGCATCTTTTTTATAAAGTACCTCAATCAAAGTAGATAAAATAGTTTTATCACCTATAGTTTCTAAAATTTTTAGAGCAGAAAGTACTTTGACCTTCGAATCACTTTTTAGATCCAAAATTGCTTCTCCAATTTTTAATTTCGTTTGCGCTTTTGTCATAATTTGAATATGTTCCAAAATTAATGATTTGTTATGAATTCGCTGAGATACAATTAATCCCTTTTTTAAAGTTATTAAAATTACAATCACTTATCAAGTACAAAAAAATAAAATTGTAGATGACAAAAATTACATAAGTAAGTAATCTGTCTTTAAAATGCCAAAATGAAAAAGTTTATAAAGGTCATTTTAATGTATTTTTGCACTATGGATCATGACTTAGAATTACGTTTCCAAAAATTAAAAACAAATCTTGAAAAAGATTTTGGTGGTGGAATGGATGTGCAAGGCTTGCTGTTTTTGATTGGTGTAAATGAACTAGGAATAGGTTACAGAAACTTCACAAAACAAGAAAAAACGGACATATTACATATTGCGGTTTGTACCTTATTGGAACCATATGGATATTATGAATTCGTTGGGAAAGACGAGGATGAATGGCCACATTTTAAATTATTAAAAGAACTACCTACACTTACCCACAATGATCAACAACATTTGATTAAAGAGGCAATGTTAGATTATTTTGTAGCAAATGACTACTATACTGAAGAAAAGTAAAATATTAGTCTAAAATTCTTTTAATCAATTCCCGCATACCATCACTTGCGTTAGCTTTGATTTTCACAAAATTTGAAGGAATTTCAAAATCATCAGCATTAGGGTCAATAACATAACATTTGCAATTATCTGGAGCAAGATGAACCAAACCAGCAGCGGGATAAACTTGTAGAGAAGTTCCAATCACAACTAATAAATCAGCTTCTTGAATAATTTTAGCAGCATCGTTTAAAGCTGGAACTTGTTCACCAAACCAAACTACATGCGGTCGGAATCGAAAACCGTCAGGACATTTATCATTAGGTGTTAATTCCCAACCATCAATCGAATAATACTTATCTTCCTTTTTTGGCCCAGATGATTTTGCGAAACGAATATTGCCATGTAGATGCAATACATTGGTTGAACCAGCACGTTCGTGTAAGTCGTCAATGTTTTGAGTTATCACGTTTACATAAAACTCATTTTCTAAAGTC
>CAMAZP010000031.1 GCA_945863605.1 Chitinophaga pinensis | reverse complement strand
GCCGCTAGCGTTCATCCTGAGCCAGGATCAAACTCTCCGTTGTAAATAACTTTGAATTCTTTCCAAAAACTACAAGAATCATTTTATTCTAATTCTAAAATTTGCTGTTTCCTTATTTCTCAATACTTCAAAGAACTTATTATGATGTTGAAATTTAATCTCTTAAAATTATCAACTAAATCATGTTAAAAACCCAAAATCGTTTGTTTGGGGTTGCAAAGTTAAAAACTTTTTCTGAATTATGTTATTTTTTTTTGAAATAATAATAAATGATTAAATTAACTATTATCTACGGAAAATAAATAAACTTAATAAGTGAAACATGTTGCCGTTGCAATCGGGGTGCAAAGATATGCACTCTTTTCTAATTTGGGTTTGTTTTTTTTGATTTTTTTTAATCTAATTTTGATTTAAACAATAAATTGTTAAAAATCAAAAAGTTAGAAGATGGTGTTTTTAATCAATTTCTTACAATATCTAGGTTAATTACTGATTTTATTTAAAAACAAAGCCAGATTTATAACTTTTTCGTGCTGGGATAATTCTAGAACACTTATTTTTCCTAACAGTTTTTCATCTATTAGTGTCTTTAAAGGATATGAATAAACGGAATTTGTATCTTTTAGAGTATCAATATTAATTTCTGAGTTAAGGATAACACAGTTTTTGAAGTTATTTAAATTGACAGAATCTGTTAAAGCAATAAATAAAGCTATCTGAATAGAATTCAATTTTGAGTAATGCTCGCCAAATTCATTAATAAACCTGAATCTAGCTAAAGTTAAAGCTATTCTATCTTGTAGTTCAATTTGATCTTTTAATGAAAGTTGGTTGAAGTATGGAAATATTCTTTTCAAATCAAAAATATCATTCTTAGTAATTGGAACCCGACTAATAGTCTCTGTTTTGTGTTTTGCAACGCTCATCCAAAATCTAAGTGCAATGGAAGTTAAAACTACTGTAAACACACCAGAGATTTTAGCAAGTGTCAGTAAATCGAAAAACACTAATACGGGAATAGAAAAGAGTGTAAAAAAAATTACCGTCAACCAAATAGGGAAACGGTAATTAAGTGTTTTTTTATTAAAAGTCATAAGTTAGTCAGCTATCCATTTATCATCAAGCATTTCGCCTTTAATAGTTACATTTTTGGTTCTTGCATAGTCTTCTGCTGCAATTAACATTTGCTCTCTTGTATCGCGTCTAATTAGAATAGAACTTGATCCTTGTGATTTTACTTCTATATAAAATCCGTTTTTCAATCTCGCAGGCCGTGTTGGTGGTCTTCCCATTTCTCAAAATTTAGTCAAATAATATCTAAATATATGTATAATAAATGTACAAACGAAATGTTTTGTGAAATATTATGATATTGTGAAAATTAAAGCGATAGACAACAGTCAATTTATAAAGACTATTTTTGCAAAATGATTAATTTAGAGAAGTTAGGTTATTATCTACCACAAGGGTTTTTGTTTCATCAAATAAACCTACAAATAAATAAAGGAGATAAAGTTGGATTAGTTGGTAAAAATGGTGCAGGAAAATCTACTTTACTTAAAATACTTTCTGGCGCAATAAAACCAACAGAGGGTGCTGTCCACTTACCAAAAGGATGTACAATTGGGTATTTGACACAAGATATTGTTATAGATACAACCCAAACTGTTTTTGAATATCTGAATTCTTCAAATGTACGAATCAATTATATTCGTGAGAAACTAGATCATATTAATCTCGAGTTAACTACACGCTCAGATTACGAAAGTGACAATTACTTAAATATGCTGAATGAGCTCAGTGATTTGAATCACGAATTTCAAGTTATTGAAGGGTTTCAATGGGAAGAAAAAATCAACGCTACTTTAAGAGGGCTTGGTTTTACGGATGAAGAAATTGATCAAAGTTTAAATACGTTTTCAGGTGGTTGGAAAATGAGAGCTGAATTAGCTAAAATTCTTGTAAACAATCCGGATGTTATTTTACTGGATGAACCTACGAATCACTTGGATATTATCTCAATTAGTTGGTTGGAGTCTTATTTACAAAAATATGAAGGAGCTGTTATAATTATATCTCACGATAGATTGTTTTTGGATAATGTTACAAAACGTACTTTAGAAATTAGTATGGGTAAAGTTTTTGATTTTCCCTATGCCTATTCTAAATATAAAGAAGTACGAGCTGAAGAATTAGAACGATTAGAGGGTGCGAAAAAACAACAAGACAAAGAAATTAAACAAACTGAAGAACTTATAAATAAATTCCGAGCGAAAAGTAGTAAAGCTGCCTTTGCACAATCTTTAATAAAAAAATTAGATAAAACGGAACGAATAGAAATCGAACGAAATCCAGTTTCAAAAATGCGCTTAACTTTCCCATTAAGCGTTCAACCAGGGAAATGGGTACTGGAATTAGATGGTTTGAATAAATCTTATGGTGAGAAAAATTTATTTAGAAATATTGGTATCACTGTTGGTCGTGGGGAAAAGATTGCACTCTTAGGTCCAAATGGAGTTGGAAAATCAACTTTACTTAAAGCAATTATGAAAGTAATTGATTACACAGGAAATGTAGAATATGGTCACAATGTAAATGTTGCCTACTTTGCTCAGGACCAAGCTGAAAAATTAGATGTCAGTAAAACTGTTTTTGAAACTGTTGATGATATAGCTAAAGGTGACATTCGTAAAGATCTTCGAACTATTCTTGGAACCTTTTTATTTAGCGGAGAAGATACAGAGAAAAAAGTAGGCGTTTTATCTGGTGGTGAAAGGACACGACTTGCACTTTGTCAACTTTTATTGAGTCCTTCGAACTTTTTAATTTTAGATGAACCAACAAATCATTTAGATATTCAGAGTAAAGATGTTTTGAAACAAGCTTTAACTAGTTATGAAGGAACGTTTATTGTTGTTTCTCACGACCGCGAGTTTTTAAATGGTTTAACCAATCGAATCTGGGATATTGAGAACAAGCACTTAAAAATTCACCATTTTACGTTGAATGAATATCTTGACTACAAATTAAATAAGGGAGATTACCAAGTTGATAAAAGTGAAAAAGGAAAAAAAGAAACTGAAAATATAAAAGTTGAAAAAGTTGATGTTCAAGAAAAAAACTCAAAATCGAACGACGAAAAGAATTTAATCTCCAAAGAACTCAAGAAAATTGAGCAACAAATAGAAAAAATTGAAAAAGAACTTGTTGAAGTAAATCATACAATTTCAACCTTAGACTTCTCCACAGGTGAAACACATATTGAAATCCTTGAAAAACACGATGTACTCAACGAAAAATTGAGTGAGATGATGGAAAAATGGGAAACCAAAATGACTGAATTGGAAGATTAGCTACAACTTACATATTAAGGTATCATAAGTAGGAGAATATCCCACCCAAACGCCAAAAGCTCCACCAACGATATTTGTAGGAATATTAGTAGGTGTTGCAAACGGATTTCCTCCTGAATAAAGTTGATTGTATTTCTTTTCGAAGAAGTTATATTCTTTAGGACCAATTTTTGAAAATTTGATAACAACTGTATCCCCTACTCTATAATAACCACGAAAATCTTCTGGAAATGTCTCATCGTCGTAACTCATGGGATTATCGTAAGCAAATTCAAAAGTCAAACCATTAAAAAATTTGTCATTAAAGAAGGGATTGAATGGTTTATTGAATGTTAAATCTGAAATGTATTTAGTTTCCCATTTATAGGAATCTGTCGTACTTGTATTGTCGGATAAAATTGCCCACGAAAAACCAAATTCTGTCGAGGTACCTTGTGGCTTCCAAAATAACGAATCTAAAGATTTTGGTGGATAAATGGAAGTACTTGAAGTGTAGGTTTTTCCATCGTGAATAACTTTCAAGGAATACGTCTTACCAACCTCTCCAACAATATTGGTAGAAATATAAGCGCATAAATGTAGCTGTACGAGTTGCTCAACGGGTATTCCAAAAAATGCTGCCGCTATTTCTTCAGTGCCGGCTGGTAATTCATCAGTACAAATTTCAGTTAAAGTATCCGTAATCGTTCCATCAGAAACAATCACAGTAGCACCAGAAATAAATCCTTCGAGGTAAGCATCTAAATTTGTTGGTGAATAAATATTGTTAGTTGTTGAAAGTAAAACAATTGGTGGTTGACCTGTTTCAATACTTCCATCTATAACTAAGTTTTCTTTATATCCTGGTATATCAATTTGAACCTCTTTGGTACAAGAAAACAATACAATTGAAAGCAATATTAAATTAATTATACTTTTCATAGCTTATAATTCAAAGTTCCAAGTAACACTCGGTATGATTGGAAATAAAGAAACTTGTTTAACACTGATTTTAAAATCTCCACTGAGAAAATCACCATCATTATCGACATACAAAAAGAAAGGATTCGCTCTACTGTAAATGTTATAGATTGAGAAAGCCCAATTACTTCTGAACTTCTTTTTAATTTGAATTTCATTTCCAGTTACTGGATCTGTTTTCGTTTTGTACGCTTTATCATACCAAGTTGCTGAAATATCTAATCGGTGATAAGGAGCCATTCTCGTAGAATTTCTTTCTCCATAATTAAATAACAATGATTGCTCTTGAACATACCATGAACTAGGAAGTGTCAATGTGTTTCCTGTTGCATAAACGAAAGAAGTGCTAAAAACCCAGCGTTCATTTAACTTATAAGTTCCTACAATACTTAAATCATGTCTTCTATCATATTTTGCTGCGAAAGTTTTCCCTTCATTTAAATCTGGGAAAGTTCTATCTGTTTTTGAAAGTGTATATCCAATCCAACCTGTGAACTTCCCAACTGCTTTTTTAATGTAAAATTCAATTCCAAAAGCGCGACCTGTTCCGTAAACCAAAAGATTATCGGTGTTGTCATTAACGTTATCTCCTGGTAAAGCACCTTCTTTAAACTCAATTAAGTTGTTCATTCCTTTGTAGTAAACTTCCACAGATGTTTCAAACATATCATCCATGAAATTGCGGAAATACCCCACTGAAACTTGATATCCTGATTCGGGTTTAGCTTGATCAGTTGTTGGATACCAAATATCAGTAGGCAAAGAAACAGCGCTTAAAGAAGTTAAATGGACATACTGATAATTATATGCGTAGCCTGCTTTAATTGAACTTTTGTCAGGTAACATCCAACGCAAAGAAACTCTAGGCTCTAATCCGTGATAAAATTTAATCAAATCACCTTTTCCATATTGAATTGCTGTATCAGGTGTAGAAATCCCATCACCTTTTATAAAACGAGTAAATTCTCCAACATGATGATACATACTATAACGCAAACCAACATTAAATTTCAAGGCCTTGTTCAAATCAAATTCATCCAAAGCATATAATGCTGATTCATGAGAATATAATTTTTGAGCAGCTCCAGTGTTAAAAACTACACTATCCGTTTGGGCAGAAACACTCGTTGGTGTAAAGGTGTGAAAAATGTAATTTGCTCCCCATTTTATAATGTGTCTTGAATTTGGGAAATAAGAAAAATCCATTTTTGCACCAACATCTCTAACTCCAGAAGCTAGCTCGAAACGAAATTGATCTTGTTGTGAACCAAACTTAAATTGATAATCAGAAAAGGTTCCTGTTACATTCATGAACAATTTGTTAGAAAATAAATGATTCCATCTAAGAGCAGCTATTCCATTTCCCCAAGGCATTTTTGCATTAAATCCACCATCTCTATCCGAGAAATTAAAAACATCTTTTCCATAATATCCACTGAGGAAGATTCTATCTTTGTCACTAATTTTATAATTGAATTTTGCATTGAAATCATAGAAAAAATAACTTGAGCCTGCAAATGGAGAACTGTCAGGAATTGCAGCTTTCATAATTAAATCAATATATGTTCTTCTTGCAGAGATAACAAAAGAACCTTTATTTTTCACAATTGGGCCTTCTAATGTGATTCTTGAAGAAATTGCTCCAATACCTCCCGTAGCTTTGAATTCTTTATTATTTCCTTCGTTCATATTTACTTCTAAAACAGAAGACATTCTTCCTCCAAAGTTTGCAGGCATTCCTCCTTTAATTAGATTAACACTTTTTACTGCATCAGCATTAAAAACGGAAAAGAAACCAAATAAATGGGCTGCGTTATAAACAACACCTTCGTCTAACAAAACCAAATTTTGATCTGGACCTCCCCCACGCACATAAAATCCTTGTCCTCCTTCAGAAACAGATGAAACCCCAGGTAGTAATTGAATTGTTTTGATTACATCAACCTCACCCATAAATGCTGGTAACGTTTTGATTTTATCCATTTCCAACTCAATCTGTCCCATTTTTGTTGAATTGGTGTTTTCACCCTTTTTGGCATTTACAACAATTTCTTCTAAATCTTGAACGTTGGAACCTAAGTCAATATTTAGTTTAACATCTTTAGTTAAGTCAATTTTTTTGATTTCTACTGGATAAATTCCTGAGCGGTATTCTACATCGTAGGTTCCTGTAGGAACTGTTAAAGAATAAAAACCATAGGTATTTGTTACTGCGCCTTGATTCAAAGAAGGAATAACTACTTTAACTCCTATCATTGCTTCACCATCTTTACTGTCGTTTATGTAACCTGAGATGGTTGCTTTTGCCTGTGAAAACAAAAAGTTACTTGTTGAAATTAGTAATAAAAATAGGATGTAGCGCATATCGTTTAAAGTTCGGTAAAGCTAAGAACAAGTTATAGAAAAAATAGTTTGAGTGGTGTTATTTTAATGTGAAAGTCAAAGTAACATGAATTTAATTTTAATTTAGCCGTTTTGTAACCAAAGATTCTACTTTGTCATAAAATTGTTGAGGCAAATAAGTGCGCCATTCGATTTCTTCCAATTCGCCACCCATCAGAAAATAGTGGTCAATATTTGCATGTTCAAATTCAATAATTACATGTTCGTGAAAATTCACCATTGCAATCCAACCATCCTCTACCTCATCAAACCATTCTTCGTAATAACAATCATCAGAATAATGAAAATTCAAAACATTTTCACCAATTAAAATAAACTTTTTTATTCCTTGTTCCATAACTGGTTCAATGATATCACGTTTTAAAATCATAATATCATTTTCAATAGCATCATTCCATTCTCCCAATAATTCGATAATTACAAACCCACTATCATAATCAGTAAAGAGTATTTTAATGAATAAAGTTGGCGAACCAATTGAATCCCATTGAGGATGGATGTAAAAGTTGTAAACTGAGTTATTAAACTCAAATTCACTGTACTCCCTTCCGTAAAAAGGAGACGATGGATCTTCTGAAGCTATATAATATCCTCTCCAATTGTAAAAAGGTTCAACGTGGTGCATTTGACAAATTTAAAACAAGGAATTTGATGTGTAGTATTAAAAGCTGTAAAATATGTTATAATTTCGTGGCAAATTAACATAACTTTATGAAACACATTCTTTTCGCTATGTCAGCTTTATTTCTATTGGCGGCATGCAGTTCTAATGAAAACCGAGCAATTAATGAAGATGTTGCAGCATTCGTAGAAACCAACGAAAAAATCGCCCTTTTTGGTTCTATAAATGTGAAGGAAATTTTAAACAAAGCTGATTATAAAAATATCGACAAAGCTGGAAAGTTAATTGACAAAGAATTAAAGACAATTCAGGCAATTTTAAACTTTGATACTCCAGTTTATTTTGCAATGGAAGGAACTGTTGATATAAACGGAAATCCAGGATTAATCTATGCTTTTGCAGAAGTTAAGGATAAAGATAAATTAACAAAAAACCTTCAGCAACGTGGTCTTTCAATGGAAAAAGGTAAAGAATTTAATTTTCATGGAAGTGGAGATGTTGCCTTTGCTGTAACGGATAAAAGAGCAGTTTTTGTAACAAAAAGAGGTTTGAAAGACGGTAAAAAACTGATTGAAAAAGCGATAAAGGATTTAAAAGAAGATACGCCTGAAAATAAAATTAAAGATATTCTTTCGAAACAAGGTGATATCGTTTTCGGTGTTGATCTAGAAGCCTCTTTTTTAGGAAGTATGAAACAATTAAAGATGGAAGATGATAAAGAAACAGAATTGAAAGAAATTCTTGTGGATAGCTATTCGCAATCTATAATTTCGTTTGAAAAAGGAAAAGTAGAAATGAAAACTGAAAACTATCTTTCTGAAGAATTAAAAAAATGGATGTTTTTTGGAAATAATGCTTCTAAAATCCTTGCTGATTTAGGTTCTGGAAAACCAAGAGCTGGAATGATAATGGATTTAAACATGAAAAAAGTGCAAGAATTCATCAATAAATTCGCTCCAAACGCACTAGGTGAATTAAGTAAAATTGGTGGTGGACAAGCACAAATGGCAATGGCTTTTGCAGGAGAAGATGGATTAGCTGGACTTTGGACTGGAAAAATGGGATTTGTAATGATGGGAGAAGTGGAAGAAGAGGGTGCATTAAAACCTGAATTTAATTTTAATGTAGGTTTAGGAAAAGGAGCGCTTTCATTTGTTCAAGGGCTAATGAGTTCAATGAAAGGAAGTATGGCAAAACTGGATTTGAAAGGAAGTAATTTGATTGGTTCTAGTTCAGCTCAATATGCTAAAAAAGGAAAATTAATCTTACCAAATGGATGTGAAAATTTTGGAAAAAAACCTATTTCAGGATTTATGAATTTCAATGGTTTAGATATGTCAGGATTTGATTTAGAAGAAGGAAAAGCATTTGCTGAAATGCTTGATTATGCTTATTTTGAAATGGATATAAACGGAGCTTATTTTATGTTAAAATCTAAAAATGCGCAACAAAACATATTAAAATCAATGGTAGATCAAGTGATAAAAAACATGGAAATTAGTTCAAGTAATATTTAAAAAAAGAGTGGGAAAAGATAAACTTCGCCGATTTGCGGCAATTAAAGATTTTGAAAACGTTTTTGAACCAGAAAGAGAACACGATTTTGAATTAAAAGGAAAGTGGCGCGAGAAAGTGTTTCAAAACGAAAATCCGATTGTACTTGAATTAGGATGTGGAAAAGGTGAATACTCTGTTGGTCTTGGAAAACATTACAAAGAAAAAAACTTTATTGGAGTTGATTTAAAAGGAAACAGAATCTACATAGGTGCAAAAGAAGCACTTGAGTCTGAAATGAAAAATGTAGCTTTTTTACGAACGCGTATCGATTACATCACGAATTCTTTTATTGAAAATGAAGTGGATGAAATCTGGTTAACTTTCTCCGATCCGCAACCAAATAAACCAAGAAAAAGACTAACTTCTCCTCTATTTATTGAGCGCTACCGAAAAATTTTAAAACCAGGTGGTATCATACACGTAAAAACCGATAGCGACATTCTTTTTGAATACACTGAGTTTCAGATTAAGAAAAATAATTTTAATTGCTTAGAATTGACCTGGGATTTATATGGAAGTATTACTGAAGATTTAGATGAGGAAACAAAATCTATTTTTCATATCAAAACTCATTACGAAAAATTATTCACTTCTAGAGGCCACATAATTAAGTACTGTAAGTTCAAATTAGATTAATTATTATCAAATTGGTTGATTTAAAATTATTTTAGAATACAATTTCTTAGCTATTTCAAAAAATTAACAAGTCACCGTCTAATACTAAGCCCTACTACTACTTAATTGTTTATCTTTGGCTATTGCAAAATTTACATTTACATGATTGGTGACCTATTAAAAAAGATTTTTGGCGATAAAAACGCAAAAGACAAAAAATTATATTGGCCGTATGTTGAACAAACATTGTCTGAATTAGAGAAAGTTAAATCACTTTCAGACCAAGGCCTTAGAGATAAAACAAGAGAATTTCAAGCGAGAATTCGAACTGAAAAACAAAAACTTGAAGACGAGTTGATAAGTTTGAAAGTGAAAGCAGAAGACCTAAATACTCCCATTGAAGAGAAAGAAAATCTATTTGATAAAATCGATAAAATTGAAAAAGCTATCGACGAGCAAATCGAAACTACTCTCGCTGCAATTTTACCTGATGCTTTTGCAGTCGTTAAAGAAACGGCTTTCCGTTGGTCAAATAACAAAAAATTAGAAGTTGATGCTGAAAATTTCGATCGTGATTTGTCATTAAAAAAAGATGGAATCACAATCGAAAACGACAAAGCAATTTGGCACAGTGAATGGTCTGCAGCAGGTGCGAAAATCAATTGGAATATGGTTCATTATGATGTTCAGTTGATGGGTGGTGCAGTATTACACAAAGGAAACATCGCTGAAATGCAAACAGGTGAAGGAAAAACTTTAGTGGCAACATTACCAGTTTACTTGAATGCACTGGCTGGAAAAGGAGTACACATAGTTACAGTAAATGATTACTTAGCAAAACGTGACTCTGAATGGATGGGTCCGCTTTATCAATTTCATGGTTTATCTGTGGATTGTATTGACAAACACCGTCCAAATTCTGCAGAAAGACGAAAAGCTTATTTAGCAGATATTACTTTCGGAACAAATAATGAATTTGGTTTCGATTACTTACGCGATAATATGGCTGGACATGTAGATGATTTAGTGCAGCGTAAACACCATTTTGCAATCGTCGATGAGGTCGATTCTGTATTGATTGATGATGCAAGAACACCATTAATTATTTCTGGACCAACTCCCAAAGGAGACGAGCATGAATTTTATGAATTAAAACCACGTATCGAGCGTGTTGTAGAGGCTCAAAAACAATACGTTCAACAATGTTTAAGTGAAGCAAAGAAATTACTAACAGTAATTAATACGCCGCCTGAGGATAAAAACGAAGCTAAACGTATGTTGGATGAAGGTGGAATTGCCTTGTTAAGAGCACACAGAGGTTTACCAAAAAATAGAACTTTAATTAAGTTTTTATCGGAGCCAGGAATTCGCGTTCATTTGCAGAAAACGGAGAATTACTACATGCAAGAGCAAGGGAAACACATGAAAAAAATTGATGTGGAATTATTCTTTGTAATTGATGAAAAAAACAATACAATTGAGTTAACAAATAAAGGTATCGATTTAGTTTCTGGAGCTGATAACAGAGATTTTTATATAATGCCGGATATTGGATCAGAAATCGCAAATCTTCAAAAATTAAACCTACCTAAAGATGACTTTTTAGCAAAAAAAGACATACTTGTTCGTGATTATTCTGTCAAATCTGAGCGAATTCATTCCATTAATCAATTATTAAAAGCTTATACACTTTTTGAAAAAGAAGTTGAATATGTAATACTTGACAACAAAGTCAAGATCGTAGATGAATCAACCGGCCGTATTTTAGATGGTAGAAGATACTCTGATGGATTACATCAAGCAATTGAAGCTAAAGAAAATGTACAAGTTGAAGCTGCAACTCAAACGTATGCAACAGTTACGCTACAAAACTATTTCCGTATGTACCATAAATTAGCAGGTATGACTGGAACAGCTGAAACGGAAGCAAAAGAATTCTGGGATATCTACAAACTAGATGTAGTTGTTGTTCCAACAAATAAACCAGTTTCAAGAAAAGACCAAGATGATTTTGTGTACAAGTCAGCACGTGAAAAATACAATGCAGTAATTCAGGAAATTGAATCGCTTGTAGCAGCTGGTCGACCAGTTTTAGTTGGTACAACTACAGTTGAGATTTCAGAATTGTTGAGTAGGATGTTGTCGATGAAAAAAATCGATCATCAAGTATTGAATGCTAAATACCACCAAAAAGAAGCGGAAATTATTGCCAATGCAGGTCTAGCAGGTGCGGTTACAATTGCGACAAATATGGCTGGTCGTGGAACAGATATTAAACTAGGTCCTAATGTGAAAGATGCTGGAGGTCTTGCAATTATTGGTACTGAACGTCATGATTCTCGTCGTGTAGACAGACAGTTAAGAGGACGTTCTGGTCGTCAAGGTGACCCAGGTTCTTCTCGTTTTTTCGTGTCTTTAGAAGACGATTTGATGCGTAAATTCGGTTCTGACAGAATTGCAAAATTAATGGACAGAATGGGATTAAAAGAAGGAGAAGTAATTACCGCTGGAATGGTTTCAAAATCTATAGAGCGTGCACAGAAAAAAGTGGAAGAAAATAACTTCGGAGTTCGTAAACGTTTGTTGGAATACGATGACGTAATGAATGCCCAACGAAAAGCAATATACAAAAAACGAAAAAATGCTTTGTTTGGAGATCGTTTAGATATTGATGTAGATAATATGTTCTTTGAATTGTGCGATACAACGGTTAAACAATACGGAAACTTATCTTTCGACGAATTCGAAATTGAATTGATTCGTGTTGTTGGCATTGATTCTCCAGTTGATGAAACCACCTATGGAACTCAATCAAAAGAAGATTTAGTGAATAGTATTTATAATTCAATGCTTGAACAATACAACCGTAAATGCGATAAAATTGCTCAGTTAGCAATGCCACAAATTAAGCACGTACATGAAACAATGTCAGATCGTTTCAAAAATATTGTTTTCCCGTTGACAGATGGAAGGCGCGAGATGGAATTATTGGTGAACTTAAAAGAAGCTTATGAATCCAACGGAAAAGCAATTGCAAAATCCTTCGAGAAAAATATCATCTTAGCTAAAATTGATGATGAGTGGAAAGAACATTTACGCGAAATGGACGATTTACGAACGGCAGTTAACAATGCAACTTATGAGCAAAAAGATCCATTAGTAGTTTATAAACTTGAATCTTATGAATTATTCCGATCAATGATGAATCGTTTGAATGAAGGAGCTGTTGAAATGTTGATGAACTTAAATATGCCAATTGAACAACAGTTGCAAAGTACAAATAAAGAAGCTAAACAAAGCAACTACGATAAGGCGCAAATAAATAACGGAAATACAAGTTCTACAAATCCACCTCAATTTCAAGGACGTCAAGGTTATCAGCAAGCGATTGAAAATTCTTTTCCACAAGAGGAGAAACGTCAACCTGTAATTGCAGAACCTAAAGTTGGAAGAAATGAGTTGTGTCCTTGCGGAAGCGGTAAGAAATATAAGCAATGTCATGGTAAATGAATCGAACTACTAGTGAAATAAAGAGTGTTGCCTTTGTAGGTTCTGGTAAAGTAGCAAGTGGTTTTGCCAGTATATTTCACCAAGCAGGATTTATCATAACTGGAATTTATAGTAGAAATAAAGAAACAGGAAAGGCGCTCGCGGAAAAAGTCGAAGCGCCTTTTTTTGATTCACTCGAAGATGTAAAAGCTGACTTAATATTGGTTGCTGTTGCAGACCAACACGTAATAGAGGTTGTAGATTCTTTTTCAGCAAAACTGCTTGTGGTCTATTCTGCAGGTAGTATTTCTTTAGAAGAGTTTGAAAATCAGAAAACAAGAGCTGTTTTCTACCCACTTCAATCTTTTACAGAAGGTAGGAATCTAAAGTCGGAAGATATTCCCATTTTGTTGGAAGCGAATACCAAATCCCTTCAAAAAAAACTAGAAGTAATTTGTAAAAAAATAGGTTTCAAATTTCAACATTGCGATTCTGAAAAACGAAAAAAAATACACCTAAGTGCTGTTTTCTTAAACAATTTTGTCAATCACTTGGTTTATGTTTCACATGAAGAAGCAATTAAAAACAATTTGGATTGGTCGCTTTTTCAACCGTTGTTAAATGAAACATATGAAAAACTGAAAATAGTAAGTCCCTACGAGGCACAAACAGGTCCTGCTAAAAGGAACGACCGATTGATTATTGAAAATCAACTTTCATTATTAGAAGGACGAAACAAAGAAATCTATAAATTACTCTCACAAAGCATCATCGAAACGTATTCAAAAAATGATTAGTTACAAAGAAAAATTAAAAAACATTAAAGTATTTATGTTCGATGTGGACGGAGTGCTTACAGATGGACTAGTATATTTAATGAAAGACGAAGTTGTGAGAGCATTGAATGCAAAAGATGGCTACGCACTACAGTATGCCTCTAAAATGGATTACAAAATTTTCATTATAACGGGTGGTCATTCAACAGAAGTTAAAGAAAGACTTTTAGGATTAGGAGTTACAGAAGTGCACTTGGCAACGCACCATAAATTGAATAAATATAAAGATTTACAAGCAAAATATGGTTTTACAAACGACGAAGTTTTATACATGGGCGACGACATTCCTGATTTGCCTATTTTAAATTTAGTTGGTGTTTCAACTTGTCCACAAGACGCTACAATCGACATAAAGGCTGTTGTAAATTATCAATCTCCAATAAATGGCGGAAAAGGTTGTGTTCGCGACGTTATCGAACAAACATTAAGGGTTCAAGGTAATTGGATGAGCGACAAAGCTTTTGAATGGTAGGAATAAACCTTATGAACTTCCAAAATAAAATCAGTCATTTATGAATTGATTTCATTTAATAACCAAGAATTTTAATGGGAGTTTATAAAATAACAAAAGAATAAAAAGGAATAATTAAACTCGAAGAAGTAAAATCTTCTAGTTTTCGTAAATATAAGTTTGATTACAACTTTTCAGAAAATATATTTTATATTTGTAAAAAATAAATATAAATCAAAAATATGTCCACTTTCACCAGTTCGCTTCCAGATGATTTATTGCAATTGTTGGCAGAAAAAGCCAAAGAATTGTCTGTTCCTAAAAATACACTCATCGAAAAAGCATTGCGTATCTATTTAGAACAATTGAATCGTGCTGCTTATGTCAAATCCTATAAACAAATGGCGGCAGACACAGATACAATGCTCGTTGCAGAAGAGGGAATGGTGGAGTATTTAACGCATTTAGACGAAGAATGAACCAAGGCGAAATTTGGTACACAAACCTTAACCCAACTGAAGGTAGCGAACAAGCAGGATGTCGTCCTGTGGTCATTATTAGCGGTAACTTATTGAATAAATATGCCAATGTAGTGGTATGTTGCCCGCTCACCACCAAACTCAAAAACTACCACGGAAACCTCATCCTCTCTCCTACTTCACAAAATGGCTTAACTGTAACTTCTGAAGTATTGACTTTACACGTTCGCTCTTTATCCAAAACGCGTTTAAAACAACATATTGGTACGCTCTCAAAATCCGAAATCGCAAAAATTCATAAATGCTTGAACGAAATATTAACTTACTAATTTTCAATTTAAATAATCCGAGATCAGCAAAACCTAAAAATCCTTAAATGAAATTTGTTTTATTGAATCAAATTATGCAAAATGCGTTACGCATTTTGTGTAATAAATTATAAATTTTCGTTAGTTTGTTGCATAAAAAAACGCGACAATCCTTTTTTAGGAATTGGTTATAAAGGAGAAGAGTATTTCTGCGATAGAACAAAAGAAACAGAAGCGGCAAAGAAAAAAAACCTACCACTTTTCAATTAAAAACAAAAGTAATTTTAAAAATTACTCTCCAAATTTATCGATAACTTGTTGAGTTACACCAGTATTTGAAAATCCTCCATCATGGAAAAGGTTTTGCATCGTTACATAGCGAGTTAAATCTGAGAATAATGTAATACAGTAATCAGCACAAGCTAAAGCAGGCGCATTTCCAAGTGGTGACATTTGCTCAGAGAAGTTAATAAATTCTTTAAATCCTTTTACTCCTTGTCCAGCAGTTGTTGGAGTTGGTGATTGCGAAATGGTATTTACACGCACTTTATTTTTAATTCCATAGTGATACCCAAATGAGCGCGTGATTGATTCTAATAAGGATTTCGCATCCGCCATGTCATTGTAATCTGGGAAAATACGTTGAGCAGCTATATAGGTTAAGGCAACTACCGAACCCCAATCACTTACTGCGTCGTGTTTGTAAAGTGTTGCCAACGTTTTATGCAAAGAAATAGCAGAAACATCCATCGTTTGGTTGTAGAACTGATAATTATTTTCAGTGTAATGTTTTCCTTTCCTTACATTCGGAGACATTCCAATTGAATGTAAAACGAAGTCGATTTTTCCACCTAAAATTTCCATTGATTGAGTCACCAAGTTTTCTAAATCTTCCAAACTTGTTGCATCAGCAGGAATAACTTTACTGCCTGTTTTTTCAGCCAATACATTAATTTCTCCCATTCTCATTGCAATTGGAGCATTAGTAAGAACAAAAGTAGCTCCTTCTTCATGTGCTCTTTCAGCAACTTTCCAAGCGATTGATTGTTCGTTTAACGCTCCAAAAATAATTCCTCTTTTTCCTTTTAATAATTCGTTTGCCATGTGTTATGTTTTAAACAAAAGTAATAAAATGTTACAATGAATTGGGTAATTGATTTGAAAGTCGTTGAGAAAAAAGAATAGATTAGACTTCAAATGCTTTGTCAAGAAACTTGTAAATCTTTTCGATTATGAAAACGAAAAGCATCCACGCAGGTAAATATTCAAGTTGTATGTAACCCATAATATGAAATCCATATTTGTATTCCCACGGACAGCTTCCAGTTAACTGATCGAGCAAGAATCCAGAAATAAATTCGACAACAAAAATGATAATCGCAGCCAGGAACAATCTGAGTAGTAAAGGATATTTTAAAAGAAACCGAAAGACTATTGGTGCAAAAAATGCAATCAATCCATAAATTGGAAACATCCAGATGTACGAAAAACCTAATAATCGCCAGCTAATTGGTTCATTGTTAAGCATACTTTCTACAACAGTACTGATTGCTGTGAAAAAAATTTCAGTTGTTATTCCAACACATCCAAAAGCAAAAAAAAGCAACCATTTTTTCATTTATTTATTTTTCGGCTATAAAAAACAATTCTGTACCTCTTCTTTGTAATACCGAATTATGACAATTTTCCATTTGAACTCTTTGAAAATAAGGTGAAAAATAAGTCATGTATTCCTCTTTGTTTCCTCCAAATGGTGGACCAGCATCAAATTCACGATTAAATAATAAACCAACAAATTTTCCTTCAGGTTCAAGTAATTGATGGACTTTTTGAATGTATTGCTCACGTAAAGTAGGGTCAATTGCACAGAATAGTGTTTGCTCAATGATTAAATCGAATTGTAGATTTAAATCAAAAATATCTCCATTAATAAGCTTAGAATTTGGGAAATCAGGTACTCTATGTTTAAAATTTTCAAGTGGTGCCAAAGCAATGTCAATAACACTTACGTTTTTAAAACCGTTTTTAAATAAATATTCGGCTTCGTGAGCATTTCCACAACCTGGAATGAGGATTTTTAACTCTTTATTGGTTAGTTGATTTACGTACTCGACTATTGGCTGCGAAGCTGCGCCTAAATCCCATCCAGCTTGGTTGTTTTCGTAGCGACTTTGCCAATATAGAGTGTCTAATTTACTATACATCAATTGTCTTTGAGTTGATTTTTTGTGTGTAAAAACAATTTTTTACGTTGATTGATTTCTCCTAAAAAATAGATTTCACGTTCCTTGGCGATGAATCTTTTTTTGTAAAGTCCAAAAGTAAGAATGTTAAGGAACGTATGACCAAAATTGATTTTCGGCATGAAATCACAATCAATTCGACCTAAGTTATTAAATTCCTCATTGAGCTCCTCGCTCAAATCTAGTCTTAAAACTTCGACTCGAACTTCCTCTGAACGAATATCGAATTGCTGTAAATGTCCATCTTCGAAATTTCTGATTTTCATCAATCGATTGGCTTGAAATTCAATATCTGTAAACGCTTTGAATAGTTCGTTGATGGTCATCTTGCAAAATGATTAAAAATTATGAGAAATTGATAAAATATGAGTCTAAAGAATTAGTTAGTGCAACTATACTATAAAAATTATTTTACGTGTGGTCAAAAAATCGAAATAAACTAACCATCAATTTACAAATTGAAGTTAAATAATTTTATGTTAATTAATTATTCACAAATTCTACCTTTGTGTTGATCATTATGAAAATGTGCATCTAATTCCTTAAATTCTTGTAATAACTCAGGAGTCGGCTGTTTAGCTTGTAACTTTGACAAATCTGGTTGTCCTGCATCAACCCAAGCGGTATACCAAATAGAACCAACAGCAATTATTGCTCTGCGCAAACGACGCTCAACCATTCCATTCATTCGTTTGTGATACAAATCACAAAATTCTTTTGAATAAGTTGAAATTGTTACATTTCCACGTTGCTCAAACGCATATTTTTTATCGGAGGGG
Organism: Chitinophaga pinensis; assembly: GCA_945863605.1. Lineage (GTDB taxonomy): Bacteria > Bacteroidota > Bacteroidia > Flavobacteriales_D > Crocinitomicaceae > UBA952. The sequence continues at coordinate 16,053 of CAMAZP010000031.1, read as the reverse complement.
AATACTTTTGTGAGCTCTTTTTCGATGCGCAGTACAGAATCCAGTGCATTGTGAGAACCTTCAACGGCCTCCCAGGCAAAATCAAGAACATTTTTAACATATTTAACTTTACCAACAAAATAATCATAATCTTCAGCATTGATTTCCACCAAACGACTTTCCCATAAACCATGAATTCCTTTCTGTCCAGACATTTGTCCATTGTAGTTTTCGGTTGTATGTAAAGGTACATGTGCGTCTCCAATATAATGTCCAATTTCAGAAGAATACTTTAAAATTAGATCCACATTTTTAGACTCAAAAGCACGTTGAAGTTTATTTTTCATTACTTGGATGTGCCAAGGAACAATTCCATATGCTTGTAGCGTGTCCTCAGTAAATTTCTCTACTGCATCTTTCCATTTACGGGGCATAATTTCATACGGATTTTGTCCCGGTTTGTAATAGTGGTCTAAATCAATATAATGACATTGTGCCTCACCTTCAACAGCATAGCGACGTTTGTCAGGGTCGACAGAATGATCAGTTAAAAATTCAATGTGTTCTTTGTAAAAACCAAAAATTTCCGGAGGTAATGTAAAAACAGCTATTCTATTGATACGTTTGTGACCAAAAAATCCCCATTGAACAGCTTGTGTTTTTCTCGTTCCGCTTCCCAAAAGATATATGATAACGAGAGGAAGAACAAAAACTATTTTTCTATAATTTGACAAGTTTCCCATTTCTTAAAATTGGTATTGAATTAGACTGATTTGGCGTTAAACAATATTTAATATCATCGTTCAAATTTAAGTTTTTTAATCTTCTTCTATGTGAACTAGATTTTAAATATCCAAAATAATTATCTTTAGCCGACAAATACAAATATTTAGATGCAATTGATGAATCTTCGTCCGAAGTAAAATTCCCAGTTGAAATCAAATAATCAGAGATTGCACCGGCACAAATCGTATCTTCCAAATTAAATTTATCTTGCCAACCAGAGCACAAACACAATACATTTTTATCTTGTTGTGCTAACCATTCACTTAAAACTTGAAGATTAAGAAACGAACCAACAACCACAATTTCAGCATCTTTTGCAACATCTAATGATTTTGTACCATTGGTTGTTGTAAGCACCACATCTTTTCCACGAAATTCTTCATTCATGTAAGAGAAAGGAGAATTACCGAAATCAAAACCTTCGACAATTTGACCTTTACGTTCAGCTCCAGCCAAATAACCTTTCTTTTTATATTCCCACGCTTCTTCAACTGTAGGAACAGGAATAATGGATTTAATCCCATTGTCGAATGCAGCACAAATAGCAGAAGTTGCTCTCAAAACATCTATTACAACTACAATCTCAAATTCATCTTTATAATAGGGATATTCACCGGGTGTAAAACAAACCTCAACATGTTTTCTCAAATCAGTCATTTATATTTTTTTTGACAAAGGTAGAAGGATTTGTAATTAGAAAGAATTTCTTATTGTTTTTGAATAAAAATCAATTTTTAAATTATGATTTCTTAGGATATAGCTTAACAATCTTTAACGCTGATCAAATTTTAACAATTCTCATAATATTGTAAACTTGCATAGAAATTTTAATATTAAACACTATGAACTATCTCGGCTTTTTAAAAATTTTCGGAATTGGAATTTTAGGAGGAACACTCCCTTTAGCGACATTTGTAGTACTAAATCAACCAACTGACAAACTTTCTGATAGAGTAATTGATGGCAACCGCTATTATAATGCACAACCGGTAGGCTATAATCTAGCTGGAACCTCTGTTGATTTTACAGAAGCTTCAGCAAATACTATTAATTCAGTTGTTCACGTTACGACAAAAGTTGTTCAGACGACCTTTCAACGTGATCCTTTTCAGGAGTTTTTCTATGGTCCTGGTGCTGGAGGTCGAGAGTTCAAACAATTCGGTGCTGGTGCTGGATCAGGTGTAATTATTTCATCCGAAGGTTACATTGTAACAAATAATCACGTTGTGAAAGACGCAAGTGAAATTGAAGTAATACTAAATGATAACTCAAAATATTCAGCCAAAATTGTCGGAGCAGACCCCTCTACAGATATTGCTGTTTTAAAAATTGAAGGCTCAGGTTTCCAACCAATTCCGCTTGGAAATAGCGACGACTTAAAAATCGGTGAATGGGTACTTGCAGTTGGAAATCCTTTTAATTTAACGTCAACTGTAACTGCTGGAATCGTTTCTGCAAAGGCAAGAAATATTAATCTTTTGGGTGATCGAACAAATAAAGACGCTGTTCCTATTGAATCATTTATTCAAACTGATGCAGCTGTAAACCCAGGAAATAGTGGTGGAGCATTAGTAAATACACGTGGAGAATTAGTTGGAATAAATACTGCAATCGCTTCTCAAACAGGAAGTTATAGTGGTTATTCATTTGCTGTACCCGTAAATTTAGTTGAAAAAGTAATGCGCGATTTAATTGATTATGGAATTGTACAACGTGGTTACTTAGGTGTTCAAATTGCAGATATTACTCAAGAAATCAAAGAAAAAAATAGTCTTACAAATCTCAAAGGAGTTTTCCTTGCAAAAGTAATTGAAGATGGTAGCGCAGACAAGGCAGGATTAAAAGATGGAGATGTTATCCTAAAAATTGGAAATAAAGAAGTTAACTCAGTTGCAAGCTTACAAGAAGAAATTGGTAAAAGACGTCCAGGCGATAAAGTTTCGTTAACAATTCGTAAAAAAGATGGAGAAGAGGTTGTAAAAGAATTATTGTTACGTAACAAAGACGGAGAAACTACGTTAATGACTAAGGAAGAAATAAAGAAAAATTTTGCATTAGGTGCAACATTTACTGAATTGACAACGAAAGAAAAAAAGGAATTGAACATTTCTTATGGAGTTAAAGTTAGTTCTATCGGTACAGGTAAACTAAAATCGATTGGTCTGAAGGAAGGCACGATTATAACAAAATTAAACAATGAACCTGTCGAAACCGTTGAACAATTAACTTCAAAACTAAATGGTATCAATCGTGGAATTCTCTTAGAGGTGATGTCGGAAAGCGGTAAGAGAGATTTCGTTGGATTTGGTTTATAATTGTAAATAAGGCATAGTTTTTGGTAAACGCAAAAGCTTCAAAAAAAACAAAAAAAATAGGCCTAAAATTTTAGTAATCGTTTTTTTTGGCGTTACTTTGCCAACCATTTCTTAATGGAAATTAGTATTAATTTAACAGTGAGATAAAGTCTAGAATGAGGCAGTTAAAAATTACCAAATCAATTACCAATCGCGAAAGTCAATCACTTGATAAATATCTACAAGATATTGGTCGTGAAGAACTAATCACAGCAGAAGAAGAAGTAGAGTTAGCAAGAAAGATTAAAGCCGGAGATCAACGTGCCCTGGAGAAATTAACAAGAGCCAATCTTCGATTTGTTGTATCTGTTGCAAAACAGTACCAAAATCAGGGTCTTACCCTACCCGATTTAATTAATGAAGGAAATCTTGGTTTGATTAAAGCAGCTCAGAAATTTGATGAAACAAGAGGTTTTAAGTTCATATCATACGCAGTATGGTGGATTCGTCAATCAATCTTGCAAGCACTAGCTGAACAAGCTCGTATAGTTCGTTTACCTCTAAACCAGGTTGGATCTTTAAACAAAATTAACAAAGCATTCTCTCGTTTAGAACAAGAATTTGAAAGACCACCTTCAGCAGAAGAATTAGCAGAAGCATTAGAAGTTCCTGAAGATAAGATTAAAGAAAGTTTAAACGTATCAGGTCGTCATGTATCAATGGATGCTCCCCTAACTACAAACGAAGATGGTGGAACATTAATGGATGTAATGGCAAACAACGATGCACCTAAAACAGACCATGTTCTAATGGCAGAATCTTTGCAAAAAGAAATCGAACGTTCATTAAGTACATTAACAGACAAGGAAAGAGAAATCATACGCCTATTTTTTGGAATAGGAATGAATCACGGTTTAACGTTGGAAGAAATTGGTGCTAAATTTAATTTGACTCGTGAACGCGTTCGTCAAATCAAAGAAAAGGCAATTAGAAGACTTCGTCATACATCCAGAAATAAATTATTAAAATCCTATCTAGGATAATATTTTTCAAAAAAGGCTATCAGTTCGCAACTGATAGCCTTTTTTGCTTTATATATTTGTATTCAATCAATTAATCAAATAAGCATGGAAACAGTAGTTGGTTATGAAAAAGAGCTCAAATCTCACATTGAGCGTGAAAGAGCAGCAGTAAAACTGCAAAGTAAAGTTGGGGCTTTGCTCTATGATAAAGGTATCGAATTAGTTCTATTCAGAAATCAATTAACAGATGTAACAATCTCTGAAATATTGAATTTACATGAATATGCAGGTAAAGTTGTAAATCGACCAATTGATGTTTTCACCACAAGTGAATTGGCCGAGTTGATTCTTGAAATGAAAATTACATCTGCAAAATTAGACATCGGTAAATTAGCAAGTGAATGGTTAACTGAAGGTTCTAATTACGAATCAAAACAAGCTTTCTTAAATACAAAAATTGGTAATTTAAACTTGAATGATGGACAGGAAATTGAACCAAGAGACGTTGTATTGTATGGTTTTGGTCGTATCGGTAGATTAGCAGCTCGCGAGTTAATTAAACAAGCAGGAAAAGGTCAACAATTACGTTTACGTGCAATCGTTACTCGCGGTTCCTCAGATGCTGACATCGTAAAGAGAGCTTCATTACTACGTAATGATTCTGTTCATGGAGCTTTTAAAGGAACAGTTATCGAAGACCTTGAAAATAAAAATTTAATCATTAATGGGCAAATTGTTCAAATGATAAATGCTTCAAATCCTGAAGATATTGATTACACTGAATACGGTATTAATAATGCTTTGATTATTGATAACACCGGCGTTTTTACCAATCGGGAAGCCTTATCAAGACACCTTAAAGCAAAAGGCGCTGAAAAAGTATTGTTAACTGCACCAGGAAAAGAAATTCCAAATGTTGTTTATGGTATCAATCAGGAAACTTTAGATGTTGAAAGTGAAACAATTTATTCAGCTGCATCTTGCACAACTAATGCTATTTCACCTATTTTGAAAGTTATCAATGATAAATATGGCGTTGTTAAAGGTCATATTGAAACAGTACATGCTTACACCAACGATCAAAACTTGTTGGATAACATGCACAAAAAACCAAGACGTGGTCGCTCAGCTGCTGTTAACATGGTTATAACATCTACAGGTGCTGGAAATGCTGTTACTAAAGTAATTCCTGAATTGAAAGATAAATTAACTGCAAACGCTGTTCGTGTTCCAACTCCTAATGGATCATTGGCAATTTTAAGTCTTGAATTAACAAATTCTACTTCAATTGATGAAGTAAACGCAATAATCAAAGATGCCGCGTTGAATGGTGAATTAGTAAATCAAATTTATTATTCATTTGACCCAGAGTTAGTTTCGAGTGATATTATAGGAAATACGTGTTGTTCAGTATTCGATTCTAATGCAACTATCGTTTCTAAAGATGGTAAAAATGTTGTTTTGTATGCATGGTATGACAATGAATTTGGTTACACAAAACAAGTTATAAGATTGGCAAAATATGTTACGAAAGTTAGAAGGGCGATTTATTATTAAAAAAAGAGACTGCTGATATAAACAGCAGTCTTTTTTTTGTAATCTATTATAATTTATTGAATTTTTAAAAGAAGGGTAAGCTACTCTTATCGCACCGCTACAACCTCATGCCTTTGCTACGTTCCCGTCCTGGAGGATTAAGAGGGAGCTGGTCGTAAAAGACTTACCCCATACAAAAGTAGCAAAAATTAAGATTTTACACATTAATTATTAATAAATTCAATGATTATTTTTTCTTAAAGCTATAATAAGAGAGTTATCAAAAATTAAAGTTTAGATTTCGAAAAATTAGTACTTTGATTTAGATAGAGATACAAAATTAAAAATAAGAAAACCAATAGGTCCGAATAAAAATGTAAAAGGTAGAATGAGACTATAAATCCACCTTGAAATTCCTATTTCAATTGATTTTCTTACTATGTATAAACCAACAAATAAGTCAAAGATTAAATAATGAATCCAACCAGTAATAAGAGCATAATCATTTGAAAATAAAATTTTCACTTTATCAAAACTCGAAAAATCTAGCAAATTAAAAGTTGAAATTCCTCTAGCAACAAAGACAAAATAAACAGATGCAAGTGTGACAAGAATCCCATTGTTAATTATAAATTGAGTATTCTTCCATGAGGGTGCAACAAACAGGAGCAACCAACCCAAGAATGCAAATACATTTATACAATTAAATATAAAATTCATTTATTGATAATTAAAAATTTGATGATTTACTTATTTTCAGTTGCCTCAATAAATTGCATTACTTTTTCCACCATTAGTTTTGAACCCACATAATAAGGAACTCGTTGATGTAAACGTTCTGGTTTTATATCTAAAATTCTTTTTCTTCCAGTTGATGCTAAACCTCCAGCTTGTTCTGCAATGAATGCTAATGGATTACATTCATAAAGCAACCTTAACTTTCCCTCAGGAGCTGAAAGTACATCTGGATAAATATAAATGCCTCCTTTTATTAAATTTCTATGGAAATCGGCTACTAAAGAACCAATATATCTTCCTGAATAAGGCATGCCTGTTTGATTTTCTCTACTTTGACAATATTTGATATAGTCACTTAATCCTTTTTCACATTCAAAAATATTACCTTCATTCATTGCATATAATCGACCAATTTCTGGCATCTTCATATCAGGATGAGATAAACAAAACTCCCCAATTGAGGGATCTAAAGTGAAACCATTAACTCCATTTCCGGTAGTATAAACAAGCATTGTTGAGGAACCATATAGAACATAACCTGCAACAATCTGCTCAGTACCTGGTTGTAACATATCTTCTATTGTTGCTTCATTGCCAATTGGAGATAGTCTTTTATAAATTGAAAAAATAGTTCCTATTGAAACATTTACATCGATATTACTTGAACCATCTAAAGGATCAAAAAGGACTACATACTTTCCATTTTTTGATTTTTCACTTTTAAAAGCAACAAAATTTTCATTTTCCTCAGATGCAATTCCACATACCTCTCCACCTTGCTCGAATGCTTTAATAAAAGTAATATCTGCAATTACATCTAATTTTTGTTGTTCTTCACCTTGTATATTTTGTCCACCTTGAGCACCAATAATATGATCAACCAAACCAGCTTTGCGAATATCTCTTGAAACAATCTTAGAAGCAACTGCGATATCACTAAGCAAACGGGATAACTCACCTGTTGCGAATGAATAATCAGCTTCATTTTTTAAAATAAATTCTTGAAGTGTAATTAGTTTTGACATTTTAATTATTATTTCTAAAAAAAAAGCCCGTCATATGACGGGCTGAATTATTTTTTTTATTGTTACATAGTAAAAATACTACTCATTTCAGAATCAGACATAGTCTCAATTGGGTTTAATATTAATGTAGGTATTAAAGCATCATTTGTAATAATATATTGCTCGTAATTATTAGTGAAGAAAGTAAACAAACCTGAATTACTTAAATTCATAATCGCAATTAAATCAGCATCCACGCTTGTTGCATATTTAACAACTTCCTTATCAAATCCACTACTGGGTATGATTGAGGATTTAACATTTATACCTCTTTCCTGAAAGAATTTTTGAGAAAAAGTAATGTTTGAAACAACTTGATTTCTAAGATATTCATCCGATTCATCAGGTGTTACAACATGAACTTCAGAATTGAAATATTGAGCAAGATTAGCTACTAATGCGAGCTTCTGTTTTGTCTCTTTATGAAGATCCATAGGTACAACAATAAGGTCAAAGCCTGATTGTTTTATTTTCTTTTCCTTATCTTGAACAATAATAAAAGGAACATGAGATTTGGTAACAACTTTTAATGCGTTACTTCCGGTAATATGTTGCCATCCATGCGCTCCATGCGTTCCCATAATTATTAATTCTGCCATATGCTCGGCTGAAAATCCACCTATATCTTCAAATATATTTCCAACTCTAACATTTGGGATTATATTTATTCCATGAATATTATGCTTTTCGACGATAGAATGTAATCTACTTAATGATTCTGGAATTTGAGATTCTTTGGAGACAACATGTAAAAGTTGAATGGTTGCTTCTAATGGTTTAGCAATTATTATAGCATGTTCAAGAGCAATATCAGCTGCAGAGGTAAAATCGTGAGGAACAATAAAGGTTTTAGCGTTCATAAAATATCTTTTTTACAAATTTATAATAAAGTAGTAAAGTAATTACATTTTTTTCCTTTAATTTCTTTTTAACTTTGAACTTAGGATAACTATTTAAAATTATTTATCAATGGCAATAATAGGAAAATTAATAAAAAAAACAACCAAATATAGTTACACCAGAAATGCCAAAAAAGGAGTTGAATACAAACATCAAATAGAAACGTTAAAATCACTTCTCGAAAGTGCTAAAAACACTAAATTTGGTTTTGTTCACTCTTTTCATAATATTTTATCAAGAGTAGATTCAGTTACATATTTCCAAAAAAATATACCAATAACTGATTATGATACTTTCTATAAATCTTGGTTAGAAGATACCATAAATGGAGCTGAAAACAATACATGGAAAGGTAAAATAAAATATTTTGCACTTTCTTCTGGAACTACAGGTTCACCAAGTAAAAGAATTCCGATTACACCTGAGATGATTCGTTCTTTTCAAAAAATAAGTTTAAGACAACTGTCTGTTTTACATGAATTAGATTTACCTGAATCTTTTTATGGAAGCAGTATTTTAACCGTTGGAGGTTCAACTAAACTTAACAAGGTTGGTAAACATATTGAAGGCGACTTAAGTGGTATATTAAGAAAACATACCTCACTAGTTGCAACACCATTTACACAACCCGGAAAAAGAATAACTGACATAAAAACATGGGATGAAAAATTAGATGCAATTATACAAAAAGCACCATTGTGGAATATTGGAATAATAGCTGGAATTCCAAGTTGGTGTATTCTATTAATTGAAAAAATAAAAGAACACTATAAGCTAGAATCAATTCATGAAATTTGGCCCAATCTTAATGTTTACGTTCATGGTGGTGTTTTTATGGCTCCTTACATCAATAGATTTGAAAAATTAGGAACAAAAAAAATAAAACTTTTAGATACTTACCTTGCGTCCGAAGGTTATTTTGCTTACCAAACCTCTCCTTCTAAAAAAGGCATGAAATTATTACTAAACTGTGGAATTTTTTACGAATTCATCCCATTTAACTCTGATTATTTTGATGAAAATGGTAAATTAATTGATAATAATGATGCTTTGACAATAAGCCAAGTTAAAGAAGGAGTTGACTATGCTTTAGTAATCTCAACAAATGCTGGATTATGGAGATATCTCATAGGAGATTTAGTTCGTTTTTTAGACATAAAAGAGCATGAACTAATAATTACAGGGAGAATAAAACAATTTTTAAGTTTGTGTGGTGAGCATCTTTCTCTGGACAATATAAATCAAGCATTAATTTCATTGAGTGAGGAATTATCTGTTCATATTGACGAATTTACAATTTTTGCAGATGAAGAAGAACAAAGACATTCTTGGTTTTTAGGCACAAATAAAGAGGTTAATGCTGAAGAAGTAATGAATTTCATTGACAATAAACTTTCTAATTTAAACGATGACTATGCTTATGTCAGAAAATATAATTTAAAATCTCCAAAAGTTCATTTTATTGAACCAACTTTATTTTACAATTTTCTTGCATCGTTAGGAAAAACAGGAGGACAAAATAAAATGCCACGAGTACTAAGTAAAGATCAAGCAGTTTTGTGGAATAATTTCATAAAAAATAATATCTAATTAATTTCTGTTTATCACTTTAAATACCGTTAAAAAGACAATATATAATTTCTTTTCAAGAAATTGAAATATCCGCCTTTTTCACATTATTCCTATCTTCGCACCCAATAAATAAGCAAATGGAATATAATTTTCAATCGATAGAAGAGAAGTGGCAAAAATTCTGGAAAGAAAACCAAACGTATAAAATCACTGAAGATCAGAACAAAGAAAAATTTTATGTCTTAGACATGTTTCCTTATCCCTCTGGTGCAGGTTTACACGTTGGTCACCCACTAGGTTACATCGCTTCGGATATTTATTCCCGCTACAAACGTTTGCAAGGTTTCAATGTGTTGCATCCAATGGGCTACGATTCATTTGGTTTACCAGCAGAACAATATGCGATTCAAACGGGGCAACATCCAGCAATCACAACAGAAGAAAATATTGCTCGTTACCGCACGCAACTTGATAAAATCGGTTTTTGCTACGATTGGTCGCGTGAAGTACGCACATCTTCACCAGAATATTACAAATGGACACAGTGGATTTTTAAACAATTATTTGATTGTTACTACGATAATTCAACGAATAAAGCAGAACGCATTTCTAAATTGGTAACTACATTTGAAAGAGAAGGAAATGCCAACGTTAATGCTTGTTCCGACTGCGAAACGATTTTCACGGCAGAAGAATGGAATGCTTTTTCAACCATAGAAAAGGAAACGATTTTACAAGAATACAGAATGGCTTACTTGGCAGATAGCTGGGTAAATTGGTGTCCTGCTTTAGGAACTGTTTTGGCAAACGATGAGGTTGTAAACGGTGTTTCTGAACGTGGTGGACATCCAGTTGTACAAAAATTAATGCGCCAATGGTCGATGCGAATCAAAGCCTACGCAGAACGTTTATTACAAGGTCTTGAAACGGTTGACTGGACGGATTCCATCAAAGAACAACAACGAAACTGGATCGGGAAGTCGCAAGGGTGTAGCGTGAGGTTTGAGATTGCAAATTACAAATTGCAGATTGCAGATTCCAAATTGGAAATTGATTCTAATTTGCAATATTCCAATCTGCAATCTGCAATCGATAAATCTGCAATCGATGTTTTCACCACCCGCCCTGACACCATTTTCGGAGTTTCGTTTATGGTTTTGGCGCCGGAGTTGGATTTAGTTCAAGCGATAACAACAGAAGATCAACGACCTGAAATCGAATCGTACATTAAAGTAGCATCTTTGAAATCAGAGCGCGACAGACAATCAGACGTTAAAAATATTTCAGGAGCGTTTACAGGTGCTTATGCCATTCATCCTTTTACTGGCGAAGAAATTCCGATTTGGATTGGCGATTATGTATTGGCGTCCTACGGAACAGGAGCTGTGATGGCGGTTCCTTGTGGCGACCAACGCGACTGGGATTTTGCAAAGCACTTCGATCTACCAATAAAAAATATTTTCGCTGACACCGATATTTCCGAAGCAGCTTATGCTGAAAAAGATGCGGTTATTGCCAATTCTGATTTCTTGAATGGCTTAGATTGCAAAACGGCAATGAAAAAAGCGATTGAAAGCATCGAAATAAAAGGAATAGGGAAAGGAAAAACAAATTATCGTTTGCGCGATGCGGTTTTCTCCCGTCAGCGTTATTGGGGCGAGCCGTTCCCAGTTTATTACAAAGAAGAATTGCCCTACTTAGTAGACGACCATCATTTGCCGATTGAATTGCCCGAAGTGGACAAATACTTGCCAACTGAAGACGGCGAACCACCTTTGGCACGTGCAGAAAAATCAGCTTGGAATTATGCCGAAGGCGACCGAATGGAATTCAACACAATGCCAGGATGGGCTGGAAGTTCGTGGTATTTCTTGCGCTACATGGATCCGAAAAACGAAAACGAATTCGTGAGCAAAGAAAAAGTGGATTATTGGAAAAACGTGGATTTATACATCGGCGGTTCGGAACACGCAACTGGACATTTGTTATACGCACGTTTCTGGACAAAATTCTTGTTCGACCAGGGCTATATTCCGTTTGAAGAACCCTTCCAGAAAATGATCAATCAAGGGATGATTTTGGGGAGAAGTAGTTTTGTTTATCGCGTTCAAGGTGAAAATAAATTAGTTTCCAACGGATTAAAGTCAAACTACGAAACTAATCCTATTCACGTTGATATTTCAATGGTTGATAATGATAAATTAGACATCGAAGCATTCAAAAATTGGCGTCCTGAATTTGCAAATTCAGAATTCATATGTGAAGAAAACGGCGATTACATCTGTGGAAGTGAAGTAGAAAAAATGTCTAAATCCAAATACAACGTTCAAACACCAGACGAATTAGTAGAAAAATTCGGAGCGGATACCCTGCGTATGTACGAAATGTTTTTGGGACCATTGGAGCAAAGCAAACCTTGGGATACCAAAGGAATTACTGGTGTTCATGGTTTCTTGAAAAAATACTGGCGCTTATTCCACTTGAACGGAAATTTTGAAGTGAGCGTAGCAGAACCATCGAAAGATGCGTTAAAAACATTGCACAAAACCATCAAGAAATTGCGCGACGATTTGGATCGTTTTTCATTCAATACAGGCGTTTCCAGCTTTATGATTTGTGTGAATGAATTGACAGACCAAAAATGCAACAATCGCCACATATTGGAACAATTGACGATTTTGATGGCACCGTATGCACCTCACGTTACTGAAGAAATTTGGTCAAAATTGGGTTATGAAGCAGGAACTTTAATTGACGCAACTTATCCAGCATTTAACGAAGAACATTTGATAGAATCAGCTTACAATTACCCAGTTTCTTTCAATGGAAAAATGCGATTTGTGTTGAATTTATCCTTGGATTTAAGTATCGAACAAATTCAAGAGCAAGTAATGGCGAATCCTGACACAATCAAATGGTTGGAAGGGAAAACACCTAAAAAGTACATTATCGTTCCTGGGAAGATTATTAATATGGTGTTGTAAAGTTAGTTTTGTATATAAATTTTCAACAAAACCCATCGAATTTTCATTTAGACATTGTCTGTATTCAAAAAGTATTAATTTTATCATACTAAATTAAAGTTACTGTAACTTTATCAGCGTTCAATTTGTTTTAACTGTAAACCAAAGTTTAATTTGAATCGTCAAGACTACAATATCTGTGTAGAAAAAATAAGCGACTCGTTGTTTAGATTTTCTGTAAACTTCCTAAAAGATAAGGAAGCAGCTAAAGATATCGTACAAGACGTATTAGAAAAACTTTGGATTAATAGGGATAAAATTGAAAAGGAAAAAGCGAAAGCTTGGTTGTTTACTTGTGCTCACAATGCAATGATTAATTACATTCACAAACGAGCTAGAATTAGTTCAATGAGCAATGAAAAGCTTCCTGAACGGTATGAACAAGCCAACTTTCACTTTGAATCTAAGCAAGTGATTGATCACATTGTTGGGATACTACCTCCAATTCAAAAAAGTATCATCCTATTACGAGATTTAGAAGGTTATGCCTACGAAGAAATTGGAGAAATCCTAGATTTATCCCCTTCTCAAGTTAAGGTATATCTTTTTAGAGCTCGATTGAAATTAAAAAAACAGTTAAAAGGAATGAACGAACTCGCATGAATATTCCTACTAAAGAAAATATTGATCGTTGGATGTTTGACTACACTGAGGGAAATCTTTCCTCAGAGCAACAAATATTATTAGAAAATTTTGTATTAGACAATCCGGATTTAGAGGTTGATCTTGATGCTTGGAAAATGGCTTCTGTATTCGTTGAAGAAATAAGTTACCCACAAAAAGAAAAGGCATATAAAACCCCTCATATACTCCCTTACATTTTTACATCATTTTCAGCTTTATTGGTAATAACTGTTCTACTATTGAACTACAATCAAATAATATCAAACAATAGAAATCAACTGACTCAATCAAGTACAGTTATAAAGAAATTCATCAATTCTTCATCTAATTTATCTGCGGCAACATCAAATACATCTAATAATAAAGCATCAATTAACAATAAAAAACAAAATTTTGAATTTGGGGTAAATGATGTAGAAAGTTTAAACGGAACTAACCAACAGTTAATTCCACCTAATTTATTTGAAAGTAACATAAGTCAACTGTCGGAATTAGACATTTTAAAAAATCAAGTAAATGTGGATACAGCAATTATTTTCGTCAATAATTCAAATCAATCTACTTCTGATTTAAATTTTATTACCAATCAAAACCTCTATCTTAATTCTCAATTGGAAAATAGCAAATTAAAAACTAACCAATTGAATTCATTCATTTTAGACGGCTACCAAGTAAGAGATCAAAAATTATTGACAAACGAGGATATTGAATTTTCAAACATCAATGGAGTATCATTAAAAACACCAAAATTATTAAGCAAAATCGAAAAAATATTAAGCAAAGATATTGCATTTTCAAACATTCCAGATCATACTTATGCCCTTCCTGAATTGTCAGACGTTGATGTGTTGTTTAGTAATATTGGTGCAACTTCAAAAGCGCGTTTTTATTCAGTTTCAAAAGCGCGTTGGCTAGGAAATGAATCTCAACAAAAAATGAGTCAACAATTTAGCTTTGACATATATTCTAGAGCTTCAAAATCAGCTTTTGGCATTCAATCAAATTACGACTATTACGGAAATGGCGTAATTCAACATTGGGATGTTGCATTATTGTTCTCACCAAAAATCGCCATAAGTAGAAACATAACAATAGATCCTGCTATTCGATTCAAAATGGGTAATAAGTTATTAGACCAATCCAAAATGATTAATAACTCACAAGTTGAGTTTGAAACAGGGATAAATCAAGTATTTAATTTCGATGAAAATAAAGTAATAGGTAACAGATTATTATACAGAGATTTAGATGCAGGTCTAACTTTAAATACTAGCTTATTTTATATTGGAATTCAATCAACTAATTTATTAAAACACTTTGATAACATTTATACCAATATTGATAGTATTTCAACGAACAGAGCAAGTTCTACAACAAGTTTAATTTGTGGTACACAATATTTTTCAAGAAATGAAAAAATTGTATTTTCACCCTATATTTACTCACAGTTTAAAAATCAAAACAAATATTTTTACACTGGATTTAGTATGAAGTTAGGTAGTTTAATGATTGGTGCTTCCTATGGAAATACTAAATCTCTGACTGCATTAGTAGGTTTAACAACAAATCGTTTTTCATTATTTGGTCAGACTACTTTTGCTCCAATCAATAAATTTAAAAATGATCAGTTAACGCATCAATTGACATTAAGATTAAATACAATTACAAGTAGAAAAGCACGAAGATATATAACACTATAAACAATGAAAAATAGCCTTTTAATTTTTAGTTTAATGATTCTTAGTAAAAGTTTTATTACTTATGCTCAAGACCCAACTTTTACTCAGTTCTACTCAAATCCAGTCTATTTAAATCCAGCTTTAGCAGGGTCAACTGGTTGTCCAAGAGTTGTTTTAAATTACAGAAATGAATGGCCTCAACTTACAGGTAACTATGTCACATACAGCGCCGCTTATGATACTTATGCAAAAAATATTTCGGGTGGTATTGGAATAATTGCTTTGCACGATCAACAAGGACAAGGTACGATACAAACATCTATGATTGGTGGAGTTTATTCTTACAATTTAAAAGTTAATCGAAAATTTTCTTTAATGATTGGTGCAAGAGCTGCTTATTTTCAAAAGTTTTTAGATTGGGATAAATTGACATTTGGTGACATGATTGATGCTAGAAGAGGTTTCATTTACCAAACTGGAGATGTACCTAGAGGAAATGGAAGAAGAGGCTTCTTTGATGCATCTGCAGGATTTGTTGGATTTGGTAAAGGATTTTATTTTGGGGGGGCTGTTCATCATTTAAATCGTCCAGATGAATCGATGATACTTGGTCAATCTAGACTTCCAATGCGATTTACAGGTCACGCAGGCGCTGATATTGCCATTGGATCTAAAGGTAGATATGCAAGTACAACTAGTATTATGCCTAATATTATTTACCAATATCAAAATGGTTTTCAAGAATTAAGTATTGGTACTTATGTTAAATACGGAAATTTCACTGTTGGGGCTTGGTATAGAAACAGAGATGCATTCATTTTGTGTTTTGGAATTAC
>CAMAZP010000030.1 GCA_945863605.1 Chitinophaga pinensis | reverse complement strand
GATAAAAAATTCACAATTTGTAATCTGAAATTTGTATTTTGTAATCTATACATCCGCAATCTAAATTCCCCTATCCAACAAATACAAAAAACTTGCAATTCCAGCAGCGCCGAGTTCTAACTCTCTTTTGTTTACGCTTTCAAATACATCACTTGGTGCATGATGAAAATCAAAATAGCGTTGCGAATCGGGGACAAAACCAAAACAAGGAATCCCAGGGAAAGAATCTTTTAATGGTCCTATGTCAACTCCTCCATAACCCTTTTCAAAAATATGTAAATCATACTCTTTGAAATTTGGGGCAAACGTTTTCAAAAATTCCACTTGTTTAACACTTCCATCACAGGTAAAACCTCTTGGTGCAAATCCACCACGATCACTTTCAAGGGCTGCAATGTGCTTCTCCCCTTTTTCTTTTACCCAAGTTGCATAAGTTTTTCCTCCCATATTTCCATTTTCTTCATTCATAAAAAACACCACTCTCAACGTATGAATTGGCTTGTAGTTCATTGTTTTCAAAATACGTAATGCTTCTAGACAATGAATGACACCTGCACCATCATCGTGTGCTCCTTCCCCAGTGTCCCAAGAATCCAAATGTCCACCAAAAGTGATGATTTCATTTGGTAATTTTGATCCTATCAATTCACCTATTACATTATAAGAAGTAGCATCTGGAAAAACACGACAATCCATTTCTAACACCAATTCAACTGAACCTTTTTTCAATTCTTCGGAGAGTAACTGAGCATCTTTTGTTGCCAAAGCACCTGCTGGAATTCGTGCAATGTTTACTTCATAATGCATTGAACCAGTATGTGGGTGATCGTCCAAAGGCAAACCTAGTGAACGAATCACAACAGCTTTTGCACCCAATTTCCCTGCTTCAACCGCACCATTTCCTCGAATAGCATAACACGCACCATAAGCATTAAAAGTTTGAATTTGTGCAGCATCCATTTCTTGATTCAAAAAGACAATCTTTCCTTTTACTTGATTTTCAGTTGCTTTCTTTAAATCATCAATTGTTTTAAATTCAACAACTTCGCCTTGCAACAAACCATCGGTACCAATCGAACCGCCAAGCGCCAGTAAATGTAACTTTATTAATTTACCCGTTCTCGTTCGTATCCAAGCACTTTCTTTAGTACCGCGTTCCCAATGTGGCACTTTGATTTCTTGCAAATAAACCGTGTCGAAAGCGTATTCGCGCATTTTTTTCTCGCTCCATTCTACTGCCATTTGAGCTTCCGCTGAACCTGATAGACGTGAACCAATATCTTTACATAACTGTCTTAAATCTTCATGAGATTTTCCGCGCAATAATGCTTCATTATATACTTTTCGAATAAAACTAGAATCAGTTTGACAGAAAACAAAAGAAGAAAAAAAGATAATACATGAAAGTAACGTTTGTTTCATTTTATTTAATTTATATAAAATTGTCTATCTTAACTAAAATTGATAGAACAGAAAATATTTGCTTTTACCATTCTTTGTCTCCAACAAAAACAGTTCCTTTAAAATGGGCTATTAAGCGTTGATTTTGATTAAAAACATCTACTTCGTAAACACCCGTTTTTTTCCCACGATAAATTTCTTTTGCTATACTAGTGAGTTCGTCTCCTAATAAAACTTTACCAAGGTGTGAAATTGAAGTTTCTACTGAAACGCAATGTTGACCATGAGAATTTGCAGCGAATGCTAAGCTTGAATCTGCTAAAGCATAAGAAATTCCTCCATGAGCAATTAGAAATCCATTTAACATTTCAGAAGTTATTTTACATTTTAAGGAACATTTACCGATTTCTATTAATTCAACGTCGATTCCCAACCAATGACTAAAAGCATCGTTATCCATCATAAGTTGAACAATTTCTGTGGGTGTTTTCATCAAGTAAATAATTCGTTAAAACTAAATTTCTCATTCAAGCGAACACCTTTTTCAGTTTGAATTAAGGTACAACATTCATTTACACTATCATGTTCCAGGAATAAGACATAATTCTCAGCACTTGCTTTGTTCAAAAAGTTCTTTTTTTCTGTCATTGTAATCAAAGGTCGTGTATCGTAACCCATCACATACGGCAAAGGAATATGACCACTACTTGGTAACAAATCCGCCATAAACACAAGTGTTTTTCCTTGATATTCAATGTGAGGAATCATCATACTTTCCGTGTGACCATCAACAAATAGCACATCGATATTTGGAAAAGCATTTTTAGTGAAATCTCCAGTTCTTTCAATGAATTTGAGTTGTCCGCTTTCTTGAATAGGCAAAATATTTTCTGCTAAAAAGGAAGCTTTTTCGCGTGGATTGGGTTCAGTTGCCCATTTCCAATGTTGTTCAGTGCTCCAGTAAGTTGCATTTGGAAACGCAGGACGATAACCGTCTTTTGATTCGTTCCAGACTATTGCGCCACCACAGTGATCAAAATGTAAATGCGTAAGGAAAACGTCAGTTATATCATTGGCATGAAAACCCAGTTTTTCTAAATTTCCATGTAATGAATCGTTTCCGTACATGTAATAATGAGAGAAGAATTTTTCGCTTTGTTTATCTCCAATTCCAGCATCAATCAAAATTAAACGGTTTCCATCTTCGATTAAAAGAGAACGCATTGCCCACGAACACATATTGTTTTCATCTGCAGGATTTGTTTTCTGCCAAATTGATTTTGGAACGACGCCAAACATAGCTCCTCCATCTAATTTAAAAAATCCAGTGTTTAATACGTGTATTTTCATTTTATTCTATTTTTCTTCAACGAAAGCTTTTACGTTTAAAACAACCATTTTAGGATCTGTATTTGCAGTAACTGTAACCGTTTTACTTTGCTCCTTCAACTGTCCTGGTTTTGGATGAAAAACAACTTCAATTTTATCTCTCTTACCAGGTTGAATTGCTTGTTCTGGTTTTGTTGGTGTTGTACATCCACAACTTGCAGAAACTCCTTCAATAATCAAAGGTTTTTTTCCTGTATTGGTAACATAGAAAACGGTTTTATTATCTGTATCAACTTTTACCTTGCCAAAATCGTATTCCATTTTATCGAAGCTCATGGATGTAATATTACTTGCTTCTTTTTCTAGACGTTCCTTCTCTTCTTTTTCAACTTCAGTAAGTTCATTTTTCAATTCAGCCTCATTTTCTTCATTAGCAACGACAGTTGAAACCAATTTGCCATCATTTTTAGTAAAATTATCAGAATTGCAACTCACTAGAAGTAAAATAAAAATAAAGTTAATTTTCATAAGTGAAATTTTAATATGTATTAAATCAAATTTATACCATGCCAAATTTAAAGAATTAAATTTTATTAACTCATATTCACGGAATCAATGGAATTCATACATTTTTTAATGATTTATAAATATTTCTTTTAAAAGATAAAACAACTTCATTAATAAATTGGAATATAAAATTTATTAATATCATTTGTGAAGTTAATAAATACCGATTTTTTCTTTTAATATTGAAAGTTTATATTAACTGAAACACTAGTTTTATCATTCCAATTATTTTTAAAATGAGAAAAATATTCCTTTTTGCTGTCCTTGTTTCATCATTGGCAACAGCACAAAAAACAACTAAAACTACAACTACACCAACAACTCCAAAACCACTTTTTGATGCAGGAAAGATTTCAAGTCTATCTTTTCGAATGGTTGGTCCAGCTTTAACTTCAGGTCGCGTTGCAGATATTGCAGTGCATCCGAAAAATAAAGATATGTGGTATGTTGCCGCAGCTTCTGGCGGTGTTTGGTTTACAGCCAATCACGGAATTACTTTTTCTCCAATTTTTGATAATTATGGTTCCTATTCCATTGCTTGTGTTGAACTAGCGCCATCAAATCCTAACACCGTTTGGGTTGGAACTGGAGAAAACAATAATCAACGATCTGTCGCTTATGGCGATGGCGTTTACAAATCCTTAGATGGTGGGAAATCTTTTTCTAATATGGGCTTAAAATTAAGCGAGCACATTGGTAACATTATCATTCATCCAACAAATGAAAACATCGTTTGGTTAGCAGCTTATGGTCCAGTTTGGAGTGCAGGAGGTGAACGCGGCGTTTATAAAACGATTGATGGTGGTAAAACTTGGGAACGTACGCTTTTTGTTTCAGACGAAACTGGAATTGCTGAAATCGCAATCGACCCAACGAATCCTGAAATTCTATACGCTTCATCTCATCAACGTAGAAGAACTGAAGCTACTTATATCGGTGGAGGACCAGAATCAACACTTTATAAATCAACAGATGGCGGTAAAACTTGGAAAGAAATTGCTGCTGGATTACCGAAATCGGATATGGGAAGAATTGGAATCGCTGTTTCACCAGTTGATGAAAATTATGTTTATGCAATCGTTGAAGGAAGATATGGAAAAGGTGGTTTGTACCTCTCTACGAATAAAGGTGAAAATTGGTCTAAACAAGGCGATTTCAACACAAGCGGAAACTACTATCAAGAACTAATTTGCGACCCAAATGACAAAAATAAAATCTTCGCAATGGACACTTATTTGCACCATAGCGAGGATGGAGGAAAAACGTTCAAACAAACCGGAGAATCAAACAAACACGTTGATAATCATTGTATTTGGATTGACCCAAGCAATACCGACCATTGGTTAGTTGGTTGTGATGGTGGCGTTTACGAAACGTATTCTCACGCAAAAGAGTGGTTTTACTACGCTAATTTACCAATCATTCAATTTTACAAAGTAACAACTGATAACGCTTCTCCTTTCTACAACATTTACGGTGGAACACAAGACAACAACAGTATGGGTGGACCAGCTGCGACTAATAATGCGGCAGGAATTTTAAACTCAGATTGGTTCATCACAAATGGAGGAGATGGTTTTGAATCAGCAACAGATTGGTCGAATCCAAACATTGCCTATGCACAAGCACAATATGGTTGGTTGGTACGCTACGACAAAGTTTCTGGAGAAAAAGTTCCAATTCAGCCAATGCCAGGAAAAGGTGAAGCTGCCTACCGTTGGAATTGGGACGCTCCATTAATAGTCTCTTCTCACGATGCTTCAACTTTGTACTTTGCAGCCAATAAACTATTCAAATCTTCAAATCGTGGTGATGATTGGCAAACAATTTCCCCTGATTTAACCCAACAAATTGATCGTAACAAAGACAAAGTTATGGGTCAAGTTTGGACAATTGATGCGGTGATGAAAAACGCTTCAACAACCATTTATGGCAACATTGTGGCTTTAGATGAATCACCTAAGAAAAAAGGTTTATTATACGTTGGGACAGATGATGGATTGATTCAAGTTTCTGAAAACGACGGTCAAAACTGGAGTAAACTTGGTGTTTTTCCAACTGTACCAGCCAACACACGTGTAAATATGTTAACAGCGTCTATTCACGATGAAAATGTAGTTTTCGCTGCCTTTAATTCACAGCGTCAAGGTGACTTTAAACCTTATTTGTTGAAATCATCTGATAAAGGAAAAACGTGGACTTCAATCGTTGGAAATTTACCAACGCGCGGAAATGTTTACTGTATCAAGCAAGATCATGTTGATCCAAATTTATTATTTGTAGGAACTGAATTTGGTGCGTTTTTCTCAAATGATGGTGGAACAAACTGGACAAAATTAGCAGGTTTACCAACAATTGCGGTTTACGACTTAGACATTCAAAAGCTAGAAAATGATTTAGTTGCAGCCACTTTTGGTCGTGGTTTTTATGTGCTTGACAATTATGCACCTTTACGTGAATTGAAAAAAGAAAACTTAGATAAGAAAGCGCATTTGTTTTCAATAAAACCAGCTTTATTATACGTTCCAGCTGATCCACTTGGCTTGGAAGGAACAGGATTTCAAGGACATAATATGTGGTCAGCGAAAAATCCAGAATTTGGTGCAACGTTCTATTTGCATTTAAAAGATGAATTTAAAACCTTGAAAGAATTACGTCAAGACAAAGAAAAAGCATTGGAAAAAGACAAAAAAGATGTGACTTACCCAAGTTTTGATGAATTAAGAAAAGAAGAACAAGATCAAGCTGCTCAATTGATTTGGTTGATTTTCGATGCAAACGGAAAAGAAATTAAACGAATGTCTTCGAAAGCTTCGAATGGTATCAATAAACTTAACTGGAACTTGAGAACAAATTCAACAAACCCAATTAATAGTGGCGGAAATGGATTTTTGGTTACACCAGGAAATTATAGCTTATCGGTAAGTTTAGTGAAAAATGATGCAGTTGAAACGTTAGTCGAAAAGCAACAATTCGTTGTAAAAGGTTTAAACAATCAAACTTTGTTAGCTAAAAACCCAGCAGAACTTACAGCCTTCAGAAGTGAAGTGGCAGAATTGAATAGAAAAGTAAGTGGTGTTGGTCGCGTTTTGCGTGAAACCAATGAAATTTTGAGCTTACTTCAAGATGCTATTATCAATTATCCAAATGCAGATTTAATTCTTTTGAAAGAAGTGAAAGCCTTGAAAATTAGCTATGATGAATGTTCGCTTTTACTTTGGGGAGACCGTCTTCGTTCAAAACACGAATTTGAAACTTCGCCAAGTTTGAGCGATCGCTTGAATATGGTTGAATATCAATTGTATGAGAACACTGTAGGAGTTTCCAATACGCATAAAGCCAACAAAGCAATTGCTGAAGAAGAATATGCTGCTTTGAGAGATAAACTAAACGAAATGATTCAACGCATGGAAGCTTTGGAAGCGAAATTAGCAACGGTTCCAATTCCGTATACAAAATCGAGAGGTTTGGATTGGAAGAATGACTAAGGTTTTCAATATTTCATACTAATGCAATGTATCATTGATAATTCGAAAGAATAACATTCAAGATTAGAACAAACAATTCATGTTAAAAAAGGTTAAGGTATTTAATATCATCCTTTATTATTCTTTAGATTCGTGCTAATACTATGAAAAAAATTCGCTTAAGTATTGCTTCCGTTTTATTAATAATATCAGTGTTAAGTTTGTTAATCATACAAACTTTTCAGATGATTCAATTATACGAACGAAAAAACATCCAATTTCGTCAAAATCTTAATAACTGTCTTGATAAAATAGCTTTTAGACATGAAAAAGCAGAAGATTACAAGCGCTACATGAATATCATTAATAAGGATTTCAGTGGACAGTACAAAGACGCATTAAAACAAGAATTTAAAAATTTAATGCCTATTCAAGAATCCATTTCCATTCAAGACACACAAATTATGGTAAATGGAAAGATGGAGAATTACCTTGTAATCAAAGGAGATGCATTTGATTCTATATCAGGAGTACGCTCTGAGCAAAAAGTAATAGCGCGCGATGTTCGTGAAATGCGTGATTTATTTCAAGGAAAATCTGGACACATAGGTCACAAAGATTCATCTGCAATAGCTATTCAATTAAATCAAAAGGTGCTTCAACATATTTTTAAGAAAGCAAAATTTGTTAATGAAATGATGATTCAAGCATTTAGAGATAATATGTATGAAACACCACAGCGAAGAATAGATGCAATTTTCCTTGATTCTATCATTAGAATAGAGCTTGAAAAAGAGGATTTACCACAGAAATACGCATTTATGATCACGAATGAATTTGGAAGAATAATAAATTTTGATGTTGCACCTTCAACTTTTAAAAACAACCTAGATTCAACTAAATGTGGCAGAATAAATTTATTTCCAAGCAATATACTTGATGAAGATTTATACTTGCATTTATATTTTCCAAATCAAAATGCATTTATAATAAGAGAAATGAAAGCATCATTTTTTGTTACAATTTTACTAGTTGTTATCATCATTATTGCATTGGTTTTCATGTTTAGGACAATATTAGAACAACGTAAACTTTCTGAACTTAAATCAGATTTTATTTCAAATATGACTCACGAATTTAAAACACCTATTTCTACAATTTCTTTAGCTTGTGAAGCATTAGGTGATTCAGATATGGTAGATGAAAACAGTAAATTATCGATATCTCCTTTCGTTAAAATGATTAACCAAGAAAATAAACGATTGGAGTTGTTAGTAGAAAGTATTCTCTACAGCGCTGTAATCAATAAAGGTGAAATTCAACACAATGATATAGATTTAGATCTTGAGGAATTGATTGTTGGACTTGTTGAAAATGCAAAGTTTCGAATTCAAGGGTTAAATGGTACTATATCAACTGAATTTATTGGTAATGAATTTATTTTAGTAGCTGACAAAATGCATGTTACAAATTTGATTGCTAACCTTATTGAAAATGCCATAAAATACAGTAAAGAGACGCTTCAAATAAAACTATTTTTAGAACAAAATACTAAAGGATTACAATTGAGCGTTATTGACAAAGGAATTGGAATAAAAAAAGAACATTTACCAAAGATATTTGATAAACTGTATAGAGTTCCTACAGGAAATATTCACAATGTAAAAGGATTTGGACTGGGATTAAGTTATGTGAAATCTATTTGTGAGGAATATGGATGGGATATAAATGTAAAAAGTCAATTTGGTGAGGGAACTACTTTCACAGTAACATTTAATACAAAACAAAAATGGAAAAAAAAATAAATATTTTACTTGCAGAAGATGATGAAAATCTGGGGCAGTTATTATTTTCTTACATACAAAGTAAAGGCTTTTCAGTTACACTTGCACGAACAGGAAAGGCTGCTTATGAAAAATATAATGGTAACAAAACACAATTTGATTTTTTGATTTTTGATGTGATGATGCCAGAAATGGATGGATTTACATTAGCAAAAGAGATTAGAGAATTAGACAAACAAATTCCAATACTTTTCTTGACAGCAAAAGCACTAAAAGAGGATAAATTACAGGGATTTGATATCGGTGCGGACGATTACATGACTAAGCCATTTTCAATGGAGGAATTATTAGCGCGCATTCATGCAATTATGAGACGTTCAACACCTGAAACGAAAAATGTAAATGAATCAATTTTTGTTGGAAAAATAAAATACGAACCAGAGTTAAGCATTCTTCACTTACTTGACGGGACAAAAAAATTAACTACTAAGGAAAATCAATTACTTCAACTTTTGGTAAAAAATAAAAATGAAATTCTAGATCGTCAAGCTACTTTACGTGCAGTTTGGGGTGACGATAACTATTTCAATGGCAGAAGTATGGACGTTTATATTGCTAAACTACGAAAGCTACTTAAAGAAGATGACAATATTGAAATCATGAATATACATGGTGTTGGATTCAAACTTATTGTAAAAGCCTAAACTCTGTAATGCAACGCGTTTTCTTTTCCAACTTAGTATTAATGATTTTCCTCAATTTATTGATTAAACCATTATCACTTTTTGGAATTGATGCAACTATTCAAAATAGAGTTGGAGCTGCTGAATATGGATTGTATTTTTCTTTACTCAACTTTTCTGTTATTTTAAATATGTTGTTAGATTTTGGTATCAATAACTACACGGTTAAATGTATTGCTCAAAATCCAGAAGAAGCTAAAACGTATTTTGGTAAAATAATTAGTTTTCGATTCCTATTATTTGGGTTATATATTCTATCCGCATTAATATTAGCTGTATTTGTTGGCTATGACAAGAATCAGATTTATCTTCTTGGTTTAATGAGTATCAATCAATTTTTAGTAATGACAACTGCCTATTGTAGAAGTCATTTCTCTGGATTTCACTTCTTCAAATACGATGCTTTAATTTCTGTTTTAGACAGAACTTTACTTATTTTTTTTGGAGGTGCTATTCTTTTTATTCCTCAATTAGGTTTCAAAATTTCCATTGAGCTATTCGTATGGGTGCAAATGCTCTGCTACGGGTTAACGTTGTTTGTTGCTTTGTTATTACTATTAAAACATATCGAAAGACCCTTTTTCACATGGAATTTATCATTTAGTTATTCTATCATTAAGAAGAGTATACCTTATGCATTATTGATTGTTTTAATGTTGCTTTATACACGAATAGACGGAGTAATGCTAGAACGTATACACCCAAATGGTGCTTATGAATCTGGTATTTATGCGCAAGGATTCAGATTATTAGATGCTCTATTTATGTTCGGAATGATTTTCGCTAGTTTATTGTTTCCTATGTTTTCAAAACAACTGAAAGAATCAAGAGAATCAATCATTGAATTATTAAGTAATGCTGGCAATTTATTAATGGGAGGATCTATTTTAATTGTTTTTGTAGCAATTACAAATGGTTATTATCTATTAAACTTAGTATATGATCACGCTTCAGAATCCGTACCTGCATTTCAATGGTTGATGTTAAGTTTTCTTTCCATTTGTTTGAATTTTATTTTCGGTACTTTATTAACAGCTAATGGTAACTTGCGATTTTTAAATAGCAGCTCATTCATTGGAATACTGATAAACGTCTTGATAAATTATTTTTTAATCCCTTTGTATGGAGCTGCAGGTGCTGCATTTACAGCTTTCATTACTCAAACATTTATATCGTTCTTTCAGTTTGTATATTGCATTCGATTATTCAAGATAAAAATAAATTGGATGTTAGTATTACGTTATTTTCTGTTAATCAGCTCCCTCCTAATTGTTCGATATCTATTTAAAAAAAATGATTTTGTTTTACTTATTCAAATTTTAACTGGTACACTTTTGCTGTTTTTACTTTCGTTTATTCAATTAAAAAACTTAAAGTCACTTTTATTAAAAAACGAATGAATCAAATAAATTGCTGATTTTTAAGTTTTAATTCATATCGCTAATAAAAATATTATCTTCGCGGGGCAAAATTTATATGGAAAAAAAGGATTTAAACTTAGACAAAGAACGCAATAATTTAGTTCAATTCATTTGGGAAGAACGTAAGCCTATAATTATAATTACATCTGTTTCCTTTGTTGTTGCAGTAATAATTTCTTTGTTGTTGACTCCGTTATATCTTTCAACAGCTATCGTCTTTCCTGCTGCTTCAAGTAATGTTTCATTTTCAGAACAACGAAATGTAAAAGCTGCTGCTATGGATTTTGGTGAAGAAGAACAAGCAGAACAATTAGTTCAAATACTTCAATCCTCTCGTATTCGAGATAAAGTCGTAAGTAAATATAATTTGCTTAATCACTATGAAATTTCAAAAGATGATGTTAACAAAAACTATAAGTTAATAAAAGCATACAATAGTTATTTTTCATTTACTCGCACACGTTTTGGTTCTATTCAAATTGATGTATTGGATAAAGATCCTGAATTAGCAGCTAAAATGGCTAATGAAATCGTTGATTTAATCGATACTGTAAAAAATGAAATGATCAGAGAACGAACTATACCTGCGTTTGAAGTGAATAAGCGAAAGTTAAAACAATTAGTACAGCAAAAGGACTCTATACTTTTTTTATTAGACAGCCTAAATAACTTAGGAGTAGTATCAAACGATTTTCGTTCTAACTTATTTCAAGCACTTGTAGATGCTAACAATGCTAATGAAAAAGAACAAATTAAAGAGAGAATCGCAATCAATACAAAATTAGGTTCACAATATAATGCGCTTGAACATACAAGAAATGAACTCATTGTGAAAATAGAAGAATTCAGAGTTTCTTACGAACAAGCTGAATCTGATGCAAATGCAGCTTTCAATCATAAATTTGTTGTTGAAAAAGCAGTTGTTGCCGATCGAAAAGAAAAACCGAAAAGAATGATTATCGTGCTTGTTGCAACTATCGGAGGATTCATATTTTCGGTATTCTTTCTTTTAATTAGACAAAGATTTCAAGAACTTAAATTGAAAGCATAGTGCGTTCGATTGCAAATGCAACTACTCCTTACGTTTTAGCGATTGTTTTAGCAGCAATTTTTGCTGTTTTCATTTGGCAAGACACTTCATTATTGACATTATTCCCAATAGGATTATTGTTAGTTTATTTTGCAATATATCAAACGGAAAAAGTATTTATTTCGCTAGCTTTTCTTACCCCACTTTCCGTAAATATTGAAGAATTCACACAAAGTTTTGGTCTTTTCCTTCCTACTGAACCTTTGCTCTTTGGAATGATGTTATTACTTGTCGCAATGGAAATTCAAAGTCCTTTCTTAAAGAAAGAAATTTGGAGAAACCCAATTATACATGCAGTTCTATTTTACATTTTAATTATCATAATAACAGCAATTACAAGTAGCCATCAGCTGGTTTCATTTAAATTTTTGCTAGCACGCCTTTGGTTTATTGTACCAATATTAATTTTTGGCACTCACTTCTTCCAAAAAGAAAAAAATAGAATGCAATTTTTGTGGTTATTTATAATTGCAACTTGTATTGCTATTGTATATTCGCTAATTCATCATAGTTTTTATGGTTTCGGTGAAAAAGAAGGACATTGGGTTATGTGGCCACTTTTTAAAGATCACACAATTTACGGTGCAATTGTAGCACTGGTTCTCCCACTTGTAATTGCAATCTATTTTGCTGAGAAACATAGTCCTTTGACGCAAGCTGTTTTAATCTTATTAATAATTATTGTCCTTGTTGGTTTGTATTACTCCTATACAAGAGCAGCTTGGTTGAGTATTATTTGTGCTGCAATAGTTTGCTTGGTAGTTTACTATCGAATTAATTTTAAAATAGTGGCAGGAATTGGCCTAGTTGCATTGATTGTAATCTTTTTCAAATGGGATCAAATTCAAATGGAATTAGGTCGAAATAAATACGAACATACCACCGAATCCTTTGATGAGCGCCTACAAAGCGCAACAAATGTAACAACTGACGCATCTAATTTGGAACGTATTAATCGTTGGAGTTGCGCCATTGCCATGTTTGAGCAACGTCCAATTTTTGGATATGGTCCTGGAACCTACGCTTTTGAATACGCACCTTTTCAAGAACCAGAAAACTTAACAATCATTTCAACCAATTTTGGTGATATGGGCAATGCCCACAGTGAATATCTTGGTGCTCTTGCAGAAATGGGAATATTTGGATTAATAAGTTTACTTGGAATTGTTGTAGCAATTTTCTTTTCGATGATTACGCTTTACAATAAATTACCCCTTTCTGAAACTAAAAACAGAGTACTACTAATGGGAATGATTGCAGCTACAACAACTTATTTTGTTCACGCCTTTTTGAATAACTTTCTCGACACTGACAAAGCTGCCGTTCCGATTTGGGCAATGTGTTCGATGGTGATTATAATGGGAATACAACTAAACAATAAAACGATTCGAAAAAGTTAAAAGTAGCCTGTTAAATAACCATAAACAACTAATTCAACATAACAACTTGAATCAATTTTTCAAACGTACAAAGTGTCTCGAATCACTTCCATTGATTTGGCAACATTGAATTTTGGTGTATGAATAGTTAAGTATTCCAACAGAATGTAAAGAGCTTTTCGAGTTGTTTCGTTGGAATAATTGGTTTTTAATTCATTTTGAAATAAGCTTCCAAGTAAGTGGACAACTTCACCTTCAATGCCAATCGAGTTAATGGATTTGAAATCTGAAAACTCTCCTTTTTTGATGTCAAAACTAATCGGGTTATCTGATTCAAATAGTGGTGAATAGCCTAATTCTCTGGTTAAACCCGCCAGAAAATGAAGTGGGAAATTAAAACAATCTTGCGCAGATTCTAATATTAAAATCTGATTTTTCAAAAATTCAAATAGCGAAGGATCGGCCTCCTCCATTTTTATGGTTTGTTTCAAAATGTCGGCAATAAAAAAGCCAAGAATGATTTTTTGAGGATTGCTGTAGAAGTCATTTAATGGAACTGCATTATCCAAGGAATTGATTATTCCCATCTCACTTTCTGGTCTTTTAAAAAAGGTAATTTCATAAATTCCCAATGCGAAAACGGCCTTTTGTTTTTTCTTAGCTCCTTTAAATATAAAGGTTGCTAGACCTTCCTTTTCCGTGAAAAATGTCAAAATCAAACTACTTTCAGAATAGTTTTTACGATAGATTAAAATACCAATGTCGGTTTGTTTCAAAGTAATTATTCCTTTTTGGAAATCTTGAAATCAATTTTATAATAGAAAATTGGCAAGAAACCTAATTGTGTTTTTTGTGCTGTCGGCTGATAACCTGCTTGTGCAACCTCATTTGGATCAAGGCTTGGCGCATAAGCTAAACTTAATAGATTTCTTGTGTTGAAGATGTTTACTAAATCCAAACCTATTTCGTGTGTTGCTTTTGCAGCGTTCATTCTCCAACTAATTTTCAAATCCATTCGGAAATAATCTTGAAATTGTAAATCATTGAATAACGAATCCAAAAAGATGATTTCTTTTAACTCTTCTGTTGCGGCAATATTTACCAAACCATATCTTCTTCCACCTGCTACGGTAACTTTTCCTCCAATCCCAAGAACATGTTTAGCTCCCAATTTGAATTCTTTACCGATTAGTAAATTAGCAACATATTTCCCGTTGTAAGAAGTATTTCTTAAAACACCATCGCTACCTGTATATTTTGAATCGTAGAGCGTTCCTGAAAACAAGAAAAAGAACGATTTGTCAAAGTATTTTTGAACGGTCAATTCTAAACCATAATTCAAACCTGTTCCTGTATTTTGCAATGAATCTGGAAAAATTCGAGCAAAACCACCTCCCATATTAATCATTGAAAAAGAAGATGGCGCAATCGTTACCGGAACATCATATAAATATTGATAATAGGCTTCTGTACGGATATTCAGACCAGCTTTAGCAATCGATTTTTCATAACCAATACCAGTGTGTAAACTTCGCATAAAATCCATATTTTTATTGTGGTAGATTTTCGAACCATCGTTAGCAGTCAGGTGGTAAGTGTAAGTGTAAAGTGGTTGAATTTGGCTATGCATTCCAGCACCCATAAAAATAGATTGATTGCCATTCATTCGGTATTTTAATCCCAAGCGAGGCTCGGCAATACTTATACTATTTGACATTGAGAAATATTGAGAATGGATACCAGCAGTGATATCTATGTTGTCATTTGCGCGCCATTTCCATTGAACAAAAGGTTGTACTAATGCGGAGTATCCTTTGTAATCCCAGCGAACAGCAAAATCATTTGGAACTAAAACGTTCTTTAATGCAGAATCTAATTGATTCATATAAAATCCATCCACATTAATTCCTGCTTTGATTAAATGTTGTTTATTGAATTTATGATTGACACTGAAATAACCAGACAATTTATTAATTGAAAATATATACGACATCAATTGGTAAATAGAATCAACTCGAATTGAAACTGCATTTGTTGTTGTGTTAGTATCTAAACTTCGTTGTAAATAGTTGTGTAATGAATGTTGTTCTTCTATTGAATATGCTAAAGTTGATGCAATAAATGTTTTTTCATTCAATGCTTTTTTATAGTTTAATCCCGTTACAAACATCGAAGTTCCAAAATACTGATCGCGGTCGCCTTCACCGTAAAATTCTTTTGAATATTCAGTTTGCTCTGAAATCATAATAGAAATATTACTTTTCCCTCCAATTCCAAAAGCAGAAAGTTGTCCGCCTTTTTTTAATTGCCAATTGAACTTAAAAGCACCATCACCATAAACAGGAACGGCATCTGTTCCGATTTGTATTCCCAATTGCTGAAATAAGGAAAGGGTAGAATATCTTCCCATCACCAAATAACTTGATTTTCCGTTCTTACTCATCGGACCTTCGGCTAAAAGTTCGGTGCCTAAAAAACCAAATTGTCCTGTAAATTCATGTTGATTTTTATTACCATTTCGCAATTTTAAATCAAATATTCCAGAAGTACTGTTTCCATATTCTGCTGGGAAGGCACTCATGAAGAAATCGGAATTGCTCAAAATTTTATTATTCAAAACCGAAACAGGTCCTCCTGTACTACCAGAAATAGCGAAATGCGAAGGATTAGGAATGTCGATACCTTCCACACGCCAAACAACTCCAAGAGGTGAGTTTCCACGTATTACAATGTCATTTCTGGAATCGTCGGCACCTTGAACACCAGCAAAATTGGAAGCCATGCGCGCAGGATCCATTCGTGAACCTGGATAACGATTTGTTTCTTCCACACTGAATTGTTGCGCAGAAATAACAGCCATTTCATTGATTACATCCCCTTTTTTACGGGCAGAAACTGTAACTTCTTCTTGCGTTGAAATCGCCTCTGTCAAAGGAATATTGATAACCATTTCACGACCAGAATTCACTTCTATAGTCACTGTTTTACTTTCATATAAGGAATAGGATGCGGTTATTTGATGTTTTCCGACAGGTACTTTTTTAATCTCAAATTCACCATCAGGATTTGAAATCGAACGGAAAGGTTCACTATTTAGAATTTTAATCTCCAATTTAACACCAACTAACGGGAAATTGGTTTCGCTATCATACACTTTTCCGCGCACGGTTTGCGTTGGTGTTTGAGAAATAGCGTATTGAGTAGAAAAAAAAATAAAAATTAAAAATACTATTGTTTTATTCATAAATCTAAGTTTTTACAATGCGAAAATAGGAGTTTTATTTTTTAAATATTAATTTTTGATGATAAGTTCACAATAGGTAAGAGTTTAAAAAAAAGCATATTACTAAATTACTAAATTCCAAAACACATTAAAATACTAAAAGCTCATTAATTCGATCAACGTGATCTTCCAAAAATTTATCAATTAATCGTGGAATAGGGTAATTAGATAATTCAGAAAGTGCTATTTCTAATTGACTTTCTGAGGTTTCATTTCGCTGATTAACAATTGCAAAACTGGCAAAAAGCTGTTGATGAGACAAAATATGTTTATACTCTTTTGATATAAAATCAGATTTTAAACCATTTAAATAAGCTCTTTTTTCTTCAATTGAATCAAATTCAATCAATGGAAATTGATATAAATGTTGCCAAATTCCTTTTTCTTTTCGTTTTTCAATACGTATAGTTTTATTCGCTGTAAATTCAATTAAATAAACAAAATAACGTGATCTAACTTTAGTTTTCTTTGATTTTACTGGTCGCTCGGTAATCGTTTTGTTTTGATAGGCCAAACACTGAAACTGTAGTGGGCAAGCGTTACAATTAGGATTTACAGGAACACATTGTAGCGCTCCAAACTCCATTATTGCTTGGTTATAAATGGCAGGATTTTTCTTATCAATCAATTCATTTGCCAATAATTCAAAGGTTTTTTTTCCTTGTGTGGAATCGATTGCTTCTTCAATGTCAAAAACGCGACTCAACACCCGGTAGACATTTCCATCAACTACCGCTTTAGCCTCACCGAATGCGAATGAAGCAATTGCAGCTGCAGTATAGGGTCCAATTCCTGTGAGTTTTAATAATTCATTGTATGTTGAAGGAAACACACCCTTGTAAATCTCCACAACCTCTTTAGCCGTTTTGTGTAAATTTCTCGCTCGACTGTAGTAACCGAGTCCTTGCCAATCGTTTAGTATATCCTGTTCATCAGCTGAGGCAAGTTCATTTATATTTGGATAATGTTGCTGAAATTTTTGAAAATAAGGTAATCCTTGTTCTACCCTAGTTTGTTGTAAAATAATCTCACTCAACCAGATAACATAGGGATTA
Organism: Chitinophaga pinensis; assembly: GCA_945863605.1. Classification (GTDB taxonomy): domain Bacteria; phylum Bacteroidota; class Bacteroidia; order Flavobacteriales_D; family Crocinitomicaceae; genus UBA952. Next base: position 18,160 of record CAMAZP010000030.1, on the reverse strand, counting down.
TTAGTAATTCTCCAGGGTAAATCGCGCTTGTTTTGATGGTACCAGTGAGTTATTAAACCTTGAAATTGAGACATTTATAAATTATTTTATGATTTTTTTTTTGAAAATTAATAATTTAAACGAACTAAGAGGTACTTTTGTGCCCGCAAACACAAGAATAATTAATAACTATTAATCTCTAATTAAAATGACAAAAGCAGACATAGTTGCAGGAATTGCAGATGAAACTGGATTAGAAAGAGCAGAAGCTCTAAGAGCTGTAGAAGCATTCATGAACGCCATTAAAGAATCTTTGACAAAAGGTCAAAATGTTTACTTAAGAGGTTTTGGAAGTTTTATAGTGAAAGAAAGAGCACAAAAAACAGGAAGAAACATTTCAGAGAACACTACGATCATTATTCCTGCTCATAATATCCCCTCTTTCAAACCATCAAAAACATTTGTAGAGGAAGTAAAAAATAAAGTTATCGTTAAATAATTTGAGCAATTAAATTTTTTATAAAATTTTATTACCTTTGCACTCCCTTTTTCAAAGAAGGGAGTGTTTTTGTTTAGAATCAATCATCTTTATAATAATTAATACAAAGCATTATGCCAAGTGGTAAAAAAAGAAAAAGACATAAAATGGCTACGCACAAGCGTAAGAAACGTCTAAGAAAAAACCGTCACAAGAAGAAAAAATAGTCTTCCAATGTAAATGAAAAAGGAAGCTCAGTGATGTTTCATTGAGCTTTCATTATTTAACTAAAAACCACATTGTGAATCTAGAATTAGTTGTCGATGCCCGTTCAAACGGTGTATGGCTTGCATTGTTGCGTGATGGAAAGTTAATTGAATTGCACGAAGAGAGAGGAAACTCTGAATTTGCAGTAGGAGATATATACCTAGGACGTGTTCGAAGAATTGTCCCAAGTCTAAATGCTGCATTTGTTGATGTTGGTTATGAAAAGGATGCCTTTTTACACTACCTCGATCTCGGATCTCAATTTAATTCATTAAGCAAATTTGTTAAAGACACGTTGCACGGGAAACAAAATGCCTCAGATTTAATGTACTTTAAGTCTGAAAAAGAAATTGAGAAAGAAGGAAAAATAAGTGATATTGTTTCTTCTTCTCAACCTATTTTGGTACAAGTTGCGAAAGAACCAATTTCTACAAAAGGACCTCGTCTTTGTTCTGAAATTACGCTAGCAGGAAGATACTTGGTGTTAGTTCCTTTTTCTGATAAAATTTCTGTTAGTCAAAAAATCAAAGATGTCGAAGAAAAAGATCGATTGAAAGATTTAATGGAACGCATTAAACCCAAAAAATTTGGTGTGATAATTCGTACAGTTGCTGAGCACAAATCAACAGCTGAATTAGAAGCTGACCTTAATAATTTGATGGATAAATGGAAAACAATGCACGCCAATATGAAAGGGGCACAACCTCCAAAACGTGTATTGGGTGAACTTAATACTACAACTTCCATTTTAAGAGATTTATTGAATGCCGATTTCACCAACATTTATGTAAACGATGGGAAATTGTTGGACGAAATGAAGGAATTCATTGGTTCAATTGCTCCAGGTAAAGAAAAAATCCTAAAATTCTACGACGGAAAACTAGATATTTTCGAGAAATTCGGAATTAACAAACAAATAAAAACGCTATTCGGAAAGAAAGTTCCAATGGCTAGCGGTGGTTATTTGATTATCGAACATACCGAAGCAATGCATGTTATTGATGTAAATAGCGGAAATCGCAAAGGCGCTGACGGACAAGAATCAAATGCATTAGCTACCAATTCAGAAGCAGCAGAAGAAATTGCTCGTGTTTTACAATTACGAGATATGGGGGGAATCATTTGTGTGGATTTCATCGATATGCACGATAAGGAAAACAACAGAATACTCTACGAAAAACTCAAGGAGTTAATGAAATCGGACCGTGCAAAACACAATATTCTTCCTCCATCAAAGTTTGGTGTAATAGAAATTACTCGTCAACGAGTTCGTCCAGAAACAGATATCAAAACCACAGAAATGTGTCCTACTTGTAATGGTAGTGGGGAAATTCAAGCAAGTATTTTATTCTCTGATGAAATCGAATCGAATTTACATTTCTTGCTAGAAGACCGTAGAGAAAAAGACGTTGCTTTATTAGTTCATCCTTACTTGGAGGCTTTCTTTAAAAGGGGATTGATTTCTAAACAAATTAAATGGTTTTTGAAATATAAAAAATGGGTGCCTGTTCGAGGAATTGCTGCCAATCATTTGTTAGAATATTCGTTTGTAAATAAAAACAACGAAGAAATCGTACTTTAATCTATTGCTTTGTCAGATTTAGCAAGCATAACTCGAAAATTGGAAGCTTTTTGTGCTTACCAAGAACGCTGTTTGTTTGAAATCAAAAATAAGTTAGAAGAATTCGATTTATCGGATAATGAAAAAAAATTCATTATTTCGACTTTAAAAACCAATAAATTTTGGAACGAAGAACGGTTTGCTGAAGCTTATTGTCAAGGTAAATTACGCATTAAACGTTGGGGTAAACAAAAAATTAAAGCCGGTTTAATTCAAAAACACGTTGAAGCTGCAATTATTAAATCTGCTCTTGAATCTATTGATGATTTGGATTACTCAAACGCTCTTGAATCGCTTTATGAGAAAAAATCCCTTGAACTTAAATCTGAGAAAGATCCTTGGAACAAAAAACAAAAAATCTTGCGTTATTTAGCTTCGCGGGGATTTAGTTTTGAAGAGATTAGTAAATTTATTAATCAATGAACCGATTCCATGAATAAAAAAGTGCATTGATGCAGATTGGGACTTTGTAGATTATATGGGGGATAAATGATTATTTTCAAAACACCTCTCAACCAACTCATTCAAATGCTTACGAAGATCTTTGATAATTTCTTGATGTAACTCAGCAAATGATTTCTTTACTGGACTTTCAAAAAAATAGTCTGTTGCATTTGAATATGAACCGTGTATGAACCTTGAAAGCTTGAATTTTCCAATTTCAAGTATTTCTTTTGGAATGGAATGCTCCGACATCAAATTACCTAGCATTGCCTCGTCTCTTTCTTTTTCACTATCGTAATTTTCACCCCATGATTTGGACAGACTATTACTCCAAACATAAGAGATAATCGCTTTGTTTTCATTTGCAGTTATTGTTGGCAAAAGATAAAAAAAGAACGTACCATCTCGCTCATCGGAAAGATGTTTGTACCAACTGTGTTGATTTATAAATAAGCGAATAAAATCTTCCGTCGAAGGAGCTTGAAATTGTTTTATTTGTTCTAGATAGAATGTTGAATGCATTTTTAGTGAGTTATGATAAAATTAAGAATTCAAAATAATTCTCCAACTGAAAGCTACTATTCCCAAAAATAAAATCCCCAAACTAATAGCTAAAGCAAATCGTTTTAGGAAAGAAATTCTACTTCCCAAAATCGGCAGCATTTTCAAACGAACCTCAGCGCTTTGATTGGTTGTGAGGAAAGTGACCAATACCCAAACCAAAGTCGTTAAAAGCGTAACTACCAAAACGCGCGATTCAGCCATTGGATAGGTTTTTAAAGGGGTAAAATCGTGAATAGTTGGATAAATCAATGTGAAGATAGCCGAACTCAACATGGCGCTTAATTGCGACCAAGCATTGATGCGGAACCAAATCCAACGGAGAATATAAACTGGTGCAACTCCGGCAGCGATTGAAAAGGTGAGTTTGACTAGGTTTTGTAGATTATCAATTTGTAAGGCAAATATCAAAGAAAGTAATGACAGAAAAACCATCGATCCAAATGAAACTAATCGAATCTTTTTCTCCGAAGCAGCGGGATTAACATACGCTTTGTATGCATCTATGGTTAAAAAAGAGGCTCCCCAATTCATCATCGATTCAGCAGTTGTAATGAACATACCGAAAAAACCCAATAATACTAAGCTTTTTAGCGCGCTCGGAATGGTATTAAAAATTTGTTCGACATATTGAATTTCAGGGTTGGAATTTTGATGAGGCAATCCAAGAACGATAAAAATCTGTGCTAGAACGATAAAACTCAAAAGGAAAGAGATAGCAATTGGTAAAAGTCCAGTCCAAACAGCGTGTTTGTTTCCCTTCACTGCTGTAAAACGAGCCATTTCAGGACCTCCACCGTCAAATAAATAACAGCTCCACCATTGAATCCCGAGAAAAACGACCAGTGAAAACCAAGCACTTGAATTCTCTGTTGAGGGGAGTAGCTGTCGCTTTTCGGGTTGTTTCTCGAAGAAAGTAAAAATGCCATCCCAACCGTTACCTGCCTTCCAAAGTGAAAATAGGATTACGATTAAACTGACAAAGTAAACAATAGCATGAAACGCATCCATTTTCAACTTTAAATCGAATACGTTTTTCAGCGCAAAAACACACAAAATACTTCCTGTGATAAGGATGGCTGTACTGGGTTCGATAGCTAAATATAGTTGAAGCACCCTTGCAAAACCAAGTAAATGAAAGCACAGCGACAATGCAACAACCAAACCTCCTACATATATGGCGCGAAAAAGATGAAGAATGCGTCCACTTTTCCCTGGAAATCGGAAGACAAGAAATTGATTGTCGGTGATGAAATCCATTTTTTGCCAGAGCGGTGCAAAGACAAGTGGAACAACAAAAGCGCCTAGCCATCCAGCCCAAACCATCCACATGCCTTGCATGCCATGTTCAGCAATGATTCCCGTTAGTAATTGACCTTGATCTACGGACAGATAATACATATATAATGACAAACCAGAAATCCACCAAGCTACTTTTTTACCTGAACGAAAAACTGGATTTTGAAAATCTTTCTTTTGAAAAAAGACAAATGATAGTACGAGAAGAATATATAAAACGAGTATTAACAACTGCTACAAATTTTCATGAATTAAAAATGCTTCGAAGTGTTGGATTTTCTTTACGTCATTTGCATTGAAAAGAAAAGGTGCGACATCATTCGCCATATCATTCATATCCAATTTCTGACAATGCTCCAAAATAGTTGACTTTAATTGTGTTCCGTTGGTGATCCCTTGTTTTTGTTCTAAAAATGCAAAATCAGGTTTCACATTTAAACTCATTAGGTAAACAATGTCAAAAAAATCACGGCCTTTGTTTCGTTTACGATTTAACACAGCATAGAATTTTTGTGAAAGTAACAAGGACAAAGGAGCAACAAATATGGAGGTGAAAACATCAAATTTATTTAAAAACTGTTGTTCTGCTTTGAAATTATAGCCTTGTGCTTCTGTATCTAGTTGAATGAGTATTTTTTCTTCTTGATACCCCGACAAACCTGATTGCAACAACAAACCAGGAAAACGAACATGGCAATGAAAAGCGGCTTTTATTACATTTTTTATTTCTACTTCATACCCTTGTAATTCTAATTGGTTTTTAATTAACAGTCCCAAATCGTTAAATTCTTCGGCTGTCAAATTAAAGTTGTCAAAATCTAAATCTTCAGAAAATCGTTGGTTTTGATGAACAATTCGCAAACATGTACCGCCAATAAATACCAATTTTGAGGCGTACTTACTAGAAAATACAATTTCAAGGATTTTATATTGAAGGTATTCTTTTAATAAAAATCGTTCCTGTGGATGCAAGGATACATCGTAAAATCTTTTAATTTCTTTTAACTCAAGCATGTATATATTTTAATAGAAGTTGAAAGCGCCTTGAGACGCTATTTGAATTGAACAATTGAAGATAATCAGAAAATCGTTGAATATCAAATGATTTTATAGTTTGTTTGTTCCATCTTAATCCTTCAAAATCTTCAATACTAATCAAATTGGAATGAAGGTATAAATAATCAAGAATTGCTTTTTCAGGGCTTGCAAATGCTATTGTTAGTCCGTTTAGTTCAATTAATTCATAACCAAAAAACAAATTTTCCTTCAAATGATTATATGTTAGGGTTCCAACCGAAGAATTTAATTTAGTTGTATTTAGACTCGAAATAGAAGTAACACTGAAAACAGCCTCTGGAATTATTTGATAATAAGTTAATGCGCTTTCCAAGGAAATATAGGAAGGGTGGTAAATTTTGTTGGCAATGAAATAGACTGTTCCTTGATTAATCGGTTGATCACTAAAACGATAAAATCCACGTTTGACATTCTCGATGTATCCTTTTTTATTCCATTCCGTTAGCCTTCGTTTATCCAATTTTGGAAAGGCTTTTTGAATCTCAACGAGTGAAATTAAAGGTCTTTTATCAAACTGAATTTTAAACTCAATATACATTATATCTGAATTAGATGTTAAAAATAACAATTATCTAAGATATATTGAATTTTTGTTTCTGATAGTTTTGAGAATAAAAAAGCCCCAATTGAAAGAAAATTGAGGCTTTTGCAGCGGGGGTAATTGAGTAACCAAAAAAATCATTTCTTTTTTATAAATAAACCTGCAATCAGAAAAAATGCAATCACACTTAAAACAGAACTCGCAATCCAAAAATTAGTTGTAAAAATTAAGGAATCTTCTTCAATAGAAGAATTCTTTTGTGGCAGGATCGAAACCAAACGATAATTGAAATTTCGACCAAAGGTGAAGAAATCCCACCAAGAAGTTGCCTCCAAACATTCTATTTTAAGTAATAAATCTTTTCCAGCAACAATTTGATTAAATCCTTTTAGTTTTGAATTACAATACAAACCTCCAATATCTTTGTGGTCAACCAATATTTTTTGATTAAACGGCCCGCTTGTTTCAAACCAAGATGAATAGTAATTTCCTTTTTCTAAAGAAAGTATTTTCACCTTTTGAAATAATGGATCAGGAAGATCTGTTTTTGTCGCATTCCAACAAACGATTGCAAAACAATATAAAACAAACAGGATTGATATAAAAGATTTATTCACTTTCTTCATGTTTAAAGTATTTAGTCGAAAATTTATAAAGGCCATTGCCAAATTAATGAATCAAGATTATCATTGAGATACTCAACTGCATGCTCCAACGAACAACAATCGTGTAAACCATCAGCTTGGAAAACCAGTTCGTTTTCTAAAATTAACTTGTTACACAAGATACAATTCGTTTCAACTATGTTATCTGACTTGAAGATAGTTCCCTCCTTTCCGTTTTTTAATTTTTTATAAATGGCTTTTGACATATAAAACTAAGTTAAATTCTACCAAATATGTTGAGTTTAATAGCTCATTAATTCTTTTAATTTTCTACCATAAGCCTCAACAGGCATACCTTGAATTGCAAAATGTGGAGCAACGAATACATTAATTGATTTCCCTTCATAAGAAAGAGATAGCTTTTCTATTTCATATTCATTTTTGGTCAATTCACCATTGATTTTTTTAAGTTTAAAGCGATGTAATTCCTTGTGAACAATAAAAGGAGAAAGAATTTGAGAAAAAACTCTACCACCAAAAATCACGCAGCCTCTTTCTACTGCAGTAATTAAACTTAAAATCAGTTCAATATATTTATCTAATTCAAATTTCGGAATTTTTAGGTAATCAAAATTTGAAGATCCAAATGGAATTAACTCGATTTGTAGCTTTTTGTCAACTACATTTTCTAGATTTTTAAATACATCGATTGAATTCAGATCAATTAGCTCCAAAGGCCTCAAGAATCGAATTAACTTTTGATCAAATTTTGACTTGAATTCTCTTTTTGAATCCTCACCATAGATGTACCTGCCATAATTTGAATAAAAATCTAAATAGTAATCATGAGATGCCATAGCCTTTTGGGAAAAATCTTTTTTTTCACGTTTTGGGTTAAGCTGAACCATTACTATCTTCGCATTCAAATTCCCTGTAAAAAAATGAGGATTGGCTGTATCAAAATAAACCTCTCCAATTGTTTGATTTAACTTTATTGCTGATTGACATTCACCATTATAAATCCATTCGGTATAATTGTTTTTTAAGAATTCTAAATATTTTTCCACACAAAAAACATATTATTTCCTATTAATGAAAAATTTTAAAAAAGCCCGTAAGAATGCTTCTTCCTATCTTTCTTTCCAATCCTCCTTTGGTCGTTGGAATTCCTGTTTTTCTGGCAATACTATTCCTAAATCCAGAAATACCTAAAAGTCTTTTCCAAGAGAAACTAAACCCAAATTTATTTTTAAACCCAAACAAGATAACGAATTAAGATAGGTTATGCTTCTTCAATTCCTTTTGAGTCAACCAACCTTCTTTATGACTCATTTTATTAATTTCATCGATTGTAAGTAACTTTTTGCTATCACCAAGACGGTATGCACTAGAAGCATCCTTCGGATAATATACTATTTCAATATTTTTTACCGATAAGCCTTTTTGCAATTTTTCTAAAACTTTACTTACAGTATCTTTTGGGGTAAATTCCATAGAAATTGGAAGAGTAGTTAATTCCTTAAGTTTAGTGGTGTGGGGAAATCTATTTCCTTTATCGAAATCTGCACTTTTGTAAAAACGAAGGAATAAAGTTGGAAATACATCGTTAAAATCAACCATGAATTTCCCTAAAGTTGCAAGTGGGGATTTTGCTTCTAATTTCATGATGGAATATTTTAAAGAGGTTTAAACTTGGTGCTTGCTTCAGAAAGTGTAAATTTGTCATTTACTAAAACACCTGGTTCAGTTCTGGCATTCGGTAATGTTGCAACTTGTATTTTAAGTCCTGTGGCTCCTGTGAACTTGGTTTCAAAGTTTCCAACAAGCATGTTGGCTTTACATTCAAAATCTTCCACTTTTTTAGCACTCAGACTTGCAAGTGTTGCGCTTTCATCAGCAAATTTAGATCCTTTATAAACTCTTAACTCCAGACCAAATGTTTTGGAAAATTGTGATTTTAAACCTTTTACAGTTAATCTACCACTTATACTTAATTGTGCCATATTATAATATTTTTTGTTATTGTTCCAAAATTGACTAATTTTTATTTATTCGAATTTGATTTACCATTGCATCTCATTGCATCTTCTAGCTTTGAGTATTTTATGTTAATTTTAAAGCGGTTAATTTGCACATGTTTCAAGGGACAGAATCATATTACATCGGACAATTTAAAAGAAAACTAGAAGGTAAAATTGGTTTTCGAATTCTTCAATTCCATGACTGTCGGGTTTTTTCTGCACTATTAGCAAAGGAAAAAATAACAGTTTCAGCGCATACATTGGCTCGTTTTTTTGGTTTGATGAAAGAAAATCATCGACCTTACACTTCTACCTTGAATTTATTGTCAGACTATTTGGGATCCGAAAGTTTTGCTTTTTTCTGTAATGAAATTGATAAATCAAAAGCTGATTCGTTATTTAATGAACGAGGAATGTCAATAGGTGATTTTTCATTTACTGCACTCGAACTTGCCATTCATTCTAATGACTGGAAGAACGTTCAAATTTTATTGGATAGTTTCGAATTTAAATGTGCTACTGAAAAAAACGACATGACCATGTTTTTAGGAAATGCCGTTCGACAGCACGCGGAGAAAGATGATTTTCTTAAGGCACTTATAGAAATTGAAAATGGAAGACATCTTTTTTTTGAAGCTTTTGTGGATGAAGATGACCCGGGGAATTATTATTCCAATGCCCTAACAAAATATTATGCAACAACTAAAAAAGAAATCGAAAGTACGCTGTTTCATACTTGTTTTGTCAACACAAAGAAGATTTATTTAAATCAAAATGTAAAACATAAAGATGTAAATTTTATTCGCTTTGAATCACTTCAGATGGATAAATTGCATTTTCATCAAATTTCACGTTTGTATGAATTAAAGATTTTAGTAGAATTATCCAATACTAATTTCAATAATAAAATGGATAAATATATCGGTGAAGTTTTGAGCCTATTGCCTGAATACACTGCTTACGAAAAAAGTTGGATTTTAGCTCGTATAATTAAAGCATTGGCATACACAAAAAGTCTGAAAAACGCGTTGAATCTTAACGAATTTAAAACAGCAATTTATCAAACATACGTAGCATTAAATGGCAAAATAGATTCTATAGCCGAACTGATTTTACAATTAACCGTTAATTCGTATAAAGATATTTTTGAAGTAGAAACCTACCCTATAGCTCGCATCCGAGAAAAACACCTCAACGAAACGTATGCGCGTATTGCAATTGAATCAGCCACGGCGTATCTTTTTGCTGAAAATCAAGTGAAATCAATTTTAGATAAAAACTTAAGGGCTTTTAGTCAAAAAACTGGAAATGCATGGATAAATGAAATAATTCATATTGCTACTTAAATATTACAGCGTTGTTTCTTCTCAATTTTACCTGCTACCGCAAAACAGCAACGAAGTTAAATTTTCGATAAAAGCCTTATAAAAGATTTTTATATCAATCTAACAACGCAAGCAGCACCGCAGGTAATTTCAATTTTACAATCGAACTGAGGTTAATGATAATTAGTTATTTTTATTACGTGTCAATCTAAAATTACAGAACAGAATCGATTCCTATATGTTTTGTAAATTATGAGAAACGAATCGCTATTTACAAACCTTCGACCAATTATTTATACAGATAAAGTAACTACAAACGAAATTGAAAAATTTCAAAATGAAGTTTTGAGACCAATTCTGAAACTTCAACATATGTTGTTAGAAATTTTAATCGAAAACAATCTCTTAATTGGAAAATTATTAAAAGATGAAACTTCCGCGGAAATAAAACGATTTAAAATCAAGGGGGTACTATCAAAATCAGAAGTAAAATACCAGCTTATAGGTCAAATAACGGGATTGTTAACTAACTCAGAGTATAAGTTCTATTGTATAAATAAGAAAGAAATTGATAAACGAATTTTTTCAATGATACTTGATCGAATGTTATCAGTTGAATGCATTTAACTTTAAAAAAAATAAAAACATTCCTGTGAAAATCTTTTAGATTCAAAATAAGGTATAATGCTTCTATTTTTTTTGTTTTGAACTTCGTTAAACAAATAACTAAATAGAAGTGATTACCAAATTTATGAAATTTTAAATGTTTAAAAGTATAGTGGAAAGTTTAAATAAGTTATCCAAACTTTTTCAATTTTGTAATAAATACAGAAACTATGAAAATTTTAAACGTTACTATTCAAGCAGTTGTTTTAATAGCAATAGTGAGTGCCTGCGTTCCCTCTAAAAAATATAAAGAACTTGTTGCAAGAGAAAAAACGTGTACTGAAGAATTAGAGAAATACAGGAAAAGTAGCGATGCCTTTGAGGCTGCGTCAAAGGATTTGGGATCAAAATATGAAATCACAAGTAAAGATGTTTCAAAACTAAAACAAGATACAACCACATTAGGAAATACATTGCGTTTTTTAAAACGCGATTACAATCAATTGTTAGAGCAACATGAATCGCTTGAGAAATCTTTTGAAAAACTTAAAAATTTGAGTGCTAAAGAGACTGCAACTTTGCAATCTGAATTGGAAGCGAAAAATAAGGAACTTCAATCGAAAGAGAATGCACTCCTGAAATTAGACCAAGAATTAAAAACCAAAGAAGCTTTATTAAAAGAACGTGAGAAACGCGTGAATGAATTGGAAGAAGCCATTCGTAAGAAAGACGCAACTGTTCAGTTATTAAAAGCGAAAGTGGCAAATGCTTTAGTTGGTTTTGAAAATAAAGGGCTAACAGTAATTCAGAAAAACGGAAAAATCTACGTGAGTTTAGAAGCAAAATTATTGTTCAAATCGGGTAGTACTTTCGTTGAACCAGAAGGGAAAAATGCCTTAATTGAACTTGGAAAAGCACTTGAAACAGAGAAAGATTTAGAAATTGTGGTGGAAGGTCACACAGATACTGATAAACTAAGCAGTCCAACTTCACCTAAAAACAACTGGGAACTTTCTGTTTTACGTGCTACATCTGTTGTCGAAATTTTATTGGCAAACTCAAATATGATTCCAAGTCAAATTTTAGCAGCTGGTCGCGGAGAGTTTTTCCCTGTAAGCACGACAGATAAAGCAAAAAATCGCCGAATAGAAGTTATTATTTCACCAAACCTAAACGAATTATTTGAAATTATTTCCAATGATTAAAAATGGCAACAAAGTCAATAAAGTTAAAGGGTAAACAAAAACATAACGAGCAAGCTAAAATAGATTTAGCTTCAAAAGATTCAACTTCCCGCTTGAAATGGCTTATCATTTTAGGAATTATTTCCATAACTATTATTGCTTATTTACCTGGAATCTCTCCTGAAAAAGAGTTCACTAATTGGGATGATTTAGGCTATGTTGTCAATCAACCTTTGGTGAAAACAAGCAATGCAGATAGTTTAAAACTACTTTTTGAGCCAACTACTCAAGTGATGTTAAATTATCACCCGTTGACGATGTTGAGTTTGGCATATAATTATTCCAGTGCAGAATTAGACATTCAGCCCTATTTCAAAACGAACCTATTTCTTCATCTTTTAAACACTTTTTTAGTTTTCTTTCTGCTTTTCAAATGGAGTAAAAGTTCGCTTTATATTGCTGGTTTCGGCGCACTTATTTTTGGAATTCATCCGATGCACGTAGAGAGTGTGGCCTGGATTTCTGAACGGAAAGATGTGCTCTATACCTTTTTCTTTTTGCTTTCTTTACTTAGTTATATAAGGTACATCGACCGTCAAAAAATTGCTTGGTTACTTATTGCTTTTGTGTTGTTTATTGCTTCATGTTTAAGTAAAGCAATGGCAGTGCCGCTTCCGCTTGTTTTCCTTTTAGTAGATTTCTTGTACAAAAGAAAGTTCGTGCTAACTATAATTTTAGAAAAAATACCATTTTTGGCACTTTCGGTTTGGTTTGGTTTAAATGCAGTTAAAATTCAGTCGGCAGGTGCAATTGCAGAATTTGAAGTCTTTACTTTGTTTGAACGCATTATGTTTGCCTCTTACGGGTTTATGATGTATTGGCTTAAGTTTTTCGTGCCAACAAATCTCTCCGCTTTTTATCCATATCCAACCTTTGGAGAAGACAAAGCCTTGCCACTAATTTATGTTCTTGCGCCATTTATTGTGCTTTTACTTGTTCTTACGCCACTTGTTTATTTTTATAAAAAACAAAAATCCAATCTTAAAATTTACCTTTTCGGGATGGGCTTTTTCGTATTAATGATTGCTTTGGTTCTACAGTTTATCTCTGTTGGTTCGGCGATTATGGCGGATAGATATGCCTATATTCCATACATCGGCGGAAGTTTTATGCTTTTGGTATTTGCCTTTAATTATCATGAAAAATTTAAAAATAAGTTTGTAATTCCAGCGATTCTTACTATCTATTGTTTGTTCCTTTTCGTTCAAAATTATAAACAAGTAGCTATTTGGACCAACTCAGAAACCTTGTGGTCGAATGTGATTGAGCAATATCCATTTGTAATCGAACAAGTAGGAAATAAAGTATTTGTTAGAACAACTGGAGTGGAAGTAGCGCATAAAAATCGAGGAAACTATTATCGAGAAAACGGGAGAATGGATTTAGCTTTTAAAGACTACGACATTTTAGTAAGCGCACGGGTGAAAGATCCATTGGTTTATAGTAATATGGGAAATATGTATGCGCAAGAGGGGAAGTTTCAAGAGTCGATTGATATGTACAAAATGGCTTTGGAGCGCGACTCTAGCACTTTCGATGTATATGTCAACCGTGGAATTACTTTTACTAAAATGGGACAGCGTGTCAATGCAATTAAAGATTTTAAGAAAGCATTAACGATTCAACCTAAAAATCAAATGGCATTATCAAATCTCTGTTCTGAATTGGTGAATAGCAGTAATTTTAAGGAAACACTCATTTATTCAAGTAAGTTAATAAAATTATATTCAGCAAGTTACGACGGTTATTTCTACCGCGGAACTGCAAATGTCAATTTAGGAAATCATTCAATTGCATTAGAAGATTTGAATCAATCTATTAAATTAAATCCAAACTATATGTATGCATGGTTCAATGCTTCCGTTTCTTACAAATCAATTGGTGATACAAAAAAAGCACTTGAATATGCTTTAAAAGCTAAAGAATTAGGAATGGAAGTAAATCCTGCTTATTTGGAAAGTTTGAAGTAAATAACTAACGCAACACATTCACGTGTCCCGTCATCAACTGCTCTATTTCCCGATTGGGCTTGTAGATTAACTTCCAAACGTAAGTTCCATCTTGTACTTTTTTACCTTTGTATCTTCCGTCCCATCGGAAATTCATATCTTCCGTATAATAAACCGATTGTCCCCAACGGTTAAAAACTTCTAGTTTTATCCAAGCCACACCGACAAAACTTCCCAAGAAGAAATTATTAAATCTATCATCATCAGGAATAAATGTATTTGGAATATAAATATATAATTCTTCTTTAATAACGATTTGCTTTGTAATAGAATCTTTACAACCTTTAGCATCTTCAGCAATCAAAGTAATGTAATAGACACCAGCAGTATCAAAAGTATGGTTAGCATGCATTTCTGCTGAAGAACCGCCGTCACTGAAAAGCCATTGATAATCAACGGCATTAACAGAAGTATTTTGAAATGATATAGGTAAATCTTCATACAACGTTTGACTTAATATATTGAAATCAGCAATAGGACGTACTACAGTTACCGGTGCGAAACCAGAAACGGTAAAAGTATTGCAGCCATCTGAAACTTTTACTTCGTAATAACCTGAAAAATACGCACGAACCCACGTAGCAGTTGTGGTTGCTCCATTATGAGTCCATAAATAAGTGTAATTTCCTACTCCACCCGAAGCAGTTGCATAGAGCATGGTACTATCACCAGGACAAATTTCCATTGGTGGGTTTACAGTAACAAAAAGTGGAGGAGCTGTTATTGTGTATAGAATAGTATCTGAAATACTAGCTCCACAATTATCATATATAGTTAAGAAATAGGAGCTTGTTGACTCTGGCATTACGGTTAATGAATTTGTTGAACTTAAAAGTGTTCCTGCTACATTGCGCCAAGCGTATGTATAGTTACCAGTTCCTCCAGAAACTGATGCTGTAAATACATGAGAAATAAAAGGGCAAAGTTCGGTGATATCTGGGATAGGAGATAAAACTAAAGGAGTATAAACCGGAACTTGAACAAAAGAAGTATCATAAATATTTGTTCCGATGCAAGCATCATTTACAATTATTGAATAATTCCCAGAAGCATTTGGTGCAATGCTAATTCCAGAAGTGGTTGCACTTGTATTCCATAAATAAGTGTAGGGACTTATTCCTCCTGTAACAGTTGCATTTAATTGAATATTTTCTCCCGGACATGATACAGATGGGTTTGAGATATTTACTTGCAACGAATCGACATCCATCAAAAATAAATTTACACCAATAGGGGTAATATTTCCACATGGGTCTGATATTTGAAAAGCGAGATTAATTGTTTCTTGTCCTTCAGCTAGATTATCATAAATTGCATCTAAAGTTAAAGTGGTCGTTGCTTGTCCTGGATTGAAAGTAACTGAGTTAGGAATTGTAGTGTAATCAAGACCGTTTGTTGCAGTACCTGATATAACTATAGGAATTGTCAATGAAGTCTGCAAATTTGCTCCTCTTGTTAATGTTACAGTTGCAGAAACACATCCTTCAGCCATCCAATCCGGATTTGTATAATATTGTTGATTTATTGAATGAGAAACACTTATTGGAGTTTCCGAAGATAAACTATTTGCTTCCAAAAAAATACCTGAATCCCATTGTCCGTCTCCAACATCAGCTACAGCAATTACTAAGTGGTAGGTTTGTCCACATTGTACACGTGAAACTGCTTCAAGTACATCAGTAAAGCCATCGTATTGAATGTAGAAGGGATTATTGTTGTATGGCGAGCTGTTACCATCCCCATTAAAATTATAAAACTGAGAATTGGTGATGCTGTTTACATTATTAATAGAAACAATGCTACCATTTGTTGGAAGTTGGGCTATATTTTGCATACCTACAATTCCAGGACCTGAAATGAAAAAACCAAACACATCGTTATAGCTTGAGTTATTTGGTGGTGCAAACTCTGGATATTCGTCAGATCCAAATACATATCTAAATCTAACAGTATCAGAAAATGGAATAAAATCAAATTCCAAAATGGCCGCATTGAATGTTTGTGTACCTCCGATTAAATTGGATAATATCGTAGAACCTCCCGTATTATTATCCATTCCACATCCAGCTTGATTATTTGGTCCTTGCGGACCACTTCCATTATTGATAACTGTACCTGTAGTTAAAACAATTCCTTGATCAATTCCAAGATTTGTGTTTGTACCCGAAAAAGAACCAATTGCTGAAGGACTACCATTATACATAATATTAGAAACAATTACACCTGGTCCTAATAATACGTTTTCTACTAGAGCCAAAGGACTTTGACCAGTGCTTGTAGTAAGCTGTGTCAAAGCAGGAGAGGCAAATGCCAATCCCAAAAGCAATAATATTTTGGATAAAAAGTTTCTCACAATTCCTTGTAGGTTAACGGATAAAATCAGAAAACGTTGTGATTTTTAGGAAATTTAAGCATTTTTTTTTAAAAACAAAAAGACTGCCCTTTTGAGACAGTCTTAGATTTGAAATTTATACTTATTATTTTCGAATGAAAATTGGTTTAATTGTGTTCCAAACAACGATTGGGAAGAAATGCATTGGAATTGCAAATCCATAAATTAGATAATAATAACTTTCATCATCGTTGTCAGGTAAGGTTGCTTTAAAAACACCAAGTATACTTACAAAACTTATGATAGCAAATAAAAATCCAAAGATAATATCACCAATTTTTGGCATTAATTTCACTAAAAGAGCATGTCCAGCAGAAGCTAAAATACAACCTACGAAGCACGAAATAAACATGGCACTCGGTGGAATAAATCCGCTGTAATCAATTACTGTTAATTCTTGATAAACTGAGGCGTATAAATAACAGCCAAATCCAGCTAAAGCTCCAGAAATAAGTGCAAGAAAAATGTATTTAAATATCATATTTTTATTTTATAAATGAAGCTGGTATTGTCGCTACGATTTTTAGATTTTCGGCAACATCATTACCTTTTTTACCTACCCCAAAATCAGTTCTATCCACACTGAATTTAGCAACAAAAGTAGCTTTATTTCCCTTTTTAGTAAATGTAAATGGTATTGAATAGTCTTTTTTAACACCATGAATTTCTAGTTTTCCAACAGCTTTATAACCAGCATCTGTTTTTTCTATTTTTGAAGAAATAAACTCAATGTTTGGATATTTTTCTGCATTAAACCATTCGTCGCCTTTTGCGTGTTTGTTTTGAATTCCGTTACCTGTACTAATTGACTCAACTTTAATTTTTAAGTCAAATTTTGAACTTGAAAGTTTAGTCGCATCAAAAATTATACTTCCAGACATTTCTTTAAAAACACCACTTACATCTTTGTTTGAAAAGGCGATAGTGTAATTTTCAGAAATCTTCCAATTCTGCGCTTTGAATTTTACAGAAGTAAAAATAAGGACTGTTAAAATAACTATTTTAAATACTTTCATAACTAGGTATGTTAAATATTAGTTTTTAATCACTTCTAAATCAGCATTCAAATATACTTCATCAGCTACAACTGAATTTGGCATTGATGCTCCAACTCCAAATTCTGATCTTTTAACCATTCCTGTAATCTTCAATCCTGCCAAATCATTACCTGCTTTATTTTTTGTAGTTCCTGAATGTATACCAGCTAAAACAATAGTTTTTGTTACACCATGCATTGTGAAATTACCAGTGATAACGTATTTGTTTCCTTTTGCTTTTTTAACAGATATACTTTTAAAAGTAATTGACGGGTATTTTTCAACATCAAAAAAATCTGCAGAACGTAAATGATCATCACGCATTGATAAGTAAGTGTTAATTGTTTTTGTTTCAGCTGATAATTCGATTGTTGCACCTGAAAAATCTGCGTTAGGTGTTGTAATTTTAACGTCAAATTTGTCGAATTGGCCAACTGTTTCAGAAACACCCATGTGTTTGACTGTGAAACCTAAGCGAGAATGACCTGCGTCTAATGACCAACTTCCTGCTTCTAATACTACAAATGATACCAAAGCAAATGCTACTGATAAGGAGATAATTAATTTTTTCATATTTTTTATTTTTAGGTTAAACAATAAATGTGGCACAAAGTTGAGAAAAACATTTATTTCGATTAATTAACGTAGGTTAAG
>CAMAZP010000029.1 GCA_945863605.1 Chitinophaga pinensis | reverse complement strand
TTGTTATCGGACAATCCATCGTTAACAGTATCTGGCCATGGACATCCTTTGTTTTCTTTAAGACCAACAACTTTCGGACACTCGTCCAAATCATCAAAAACACCATCGCCATCCGTATCGGGGCATCCCTTGTATTCTTTTAAGCCTTTTACATTCGGACATAAATCTTCATTATCTGAAACACCATCGCCATCCGAATCAGGACAACCTCTTCCTTCTTTTGTTCCTGCTTTATCTGGACATAAATCTTCCGAATCAATTACCCCATCACCATCTGAATCTTTTGGTTGTGTGGGTTGTTCAATCACTACCTCTGGTGACTTCGATTTTTTATTGAATTGGTACGCCAACAAAACTTCGTGTGAACCACTTGAATAATTCCGAATGCTTGACAAAGTAAAATCATAGCTATATGCCAACATAAAATTCTTATAATTAATTCCGATTAATCCAATCACTGCATCTTTACTTCTGTAACTTAATCCACCAAAAACAAAATCATTATAAGTCACTTTAGCTCCTAATTCAAATTGTGGTGCTTTGATGAATGTTGTTCGCATCATAGCATAAGGCTCCGCTGTCAAGGTAGAATTAATTTTCGTCAAATAAGAAGCGGACAGGTTGTAATGGCGAATCAACTGATTTTGTGAAGTGCTGAACTGATTTAATTTTTTTAATCTGCTTTGAATCAATTGACTGGAAGCTAAACCTATGTATAATTTGTTTTTCAAGTGGTAAACTACTCCGAAATTTAAATCTGGAACAAGCTGTCTTACATTGGTTTGAAGTGTCGCATCTGGATTGATGTTTTGAATATCCGAACCATTGTATCCATATTGATTGAGAATTCCTGCTATACCGAAACTGATTCCAGATTGCTTGTCTATTTTCAAATTGTAAGAGTAATTCAACATGACGCCATTTTGCTGAATAGCGCCGCCTTGGTCATCTGAAAAAATCATTCCTCCAATTCCCATGTTGTTGTTTTTCAAACTAGTATGACCACCAATCGTGTAGGTTTTTGGAGCGCCTTTGAATCCACTCCATTGATTTCGGTAACCCAATTGAACGCGTGGTGTGTTTTTAATTCCTGTAAATGCCGGATTGATCACAAAATCATTCCAATAATATTGGCTATACATGGAAAGCTGTTGCGCAGAAAGCGAAAAGTTAACAGCAATAGCAACGAGTATTAATCCTATCTTTTTCATGTTCTTATCGTTTTAGCGTTACTACTCCGTTGTAATTGTCACCATTCCCTAATTCGATTATATAATAATAATCAGCGGATGGAAGGTCTTTCTCCTTGTATTTTCCATCCCATGGTGCGGATGTACTTGTTCCTTCGTACACTTTTTGTCCCCATCGATCAAAAACTGAAATTAGAGCATTTGGATAGTTTTGTAAACCTGTAATTTCCCATGTATCGTTGTTGATGTCGGAATTCGGCGAAAGCGCTCCTGGAATTTCAAAACAATACTCGGATGTTACGATTACCTCATCCGAATCTGTACAACCATTCCCGTCAGTACCTGTAACTGTATAAGTTGTTGAGCCAAGAGAGGGACTAAATGCAATACCATCTGAAACACCACTGTTCCAGCTGTATGTTTCTGCGCCAGAAGCCGTAAGAATTACATTTTCTCCTTTACAAACTGATTGGTCTTCGCCGCCATTAAGTGTTTGCAACTTGTTTATAGTCAAATTCAATGTAACTACTGAATCACATCCACTTACGTTTTGCAAGGTAAAAGTTGCCGAATTAGTGCTTTCCGCGTAGGTGTTTCCATCGATCCAGGTGTAAGAATCACAAGCTGTTTTCGTATCCGTTCCCGTTGTTGAATTATTTACCGTTAAATTAATAGTTATCGTACTATCACAACCCGCTGCATTTGGAATGATTGCGATATATTGTCCTGAATTAGTGTAAAGTGAATTATCAGGCGCCATATATGAATTACAACTTGTTGGTGAAATTATACTTGTTGTTGGTTGCAATACATCTAAAAATACAGAAACGGTATTTGAACAACCCAATGTATCTGTTCCAACAACGGTGTAATATCCTTCATTAGTTGGTATAAAAGCTTGACCATTTACAACTCCATTATTCCAAGCATAGGTGTCTGCTCCTGTCGCGGTAAGCGTGGCAGAATCTCCCGCACAAATGGCCAAATCTACTCCTGCATTTACTTGTGGATTGTTAACTTGAATAAGAATGCTATCTGTACATATTCCAACTCCATCTGAAACCGTAACGCTGTAGGTTGTTGTTTGGGTTGGTTGACCTTGGATGCTGCTTTGGTTGGTTGTGCCGTCTGACCACCAAGTATTTAGATTCCCATGATAAAACAGTTGTTCGATCTCTTGTGCAGACAAATCGCGATTCCAAATACCAACCTCATCTATTTTACCTTTAAAAAATTGCACCGTTTCCGCTCTATCAACTCCAATTAAAAGATTGGGATTATCATTCGTTGTGCTAGTTGATATTCCTGATGGTACCTCGCCTAAATATGACCCATTTAAATAATACTTAATGACTGTCGGAGTTCTTGTCATTGTTAACATGTACCATTGATTTGAGTCAATGGGAATAGCATATGATACTAGTTCGCCTCCTCCTGTTACGTAGAGAATCCCACTTTCAATTTGAGCACTTGTTCTTCCATAACTTAAAGATTGTGCATCAATATCAAAAATTTGATAGGCTGAGTTTCCTGACTTGTAAATTTCAGCGGCATTAAACCACGTATTAATCGTTTTATTACTATAGTCATAGATGTTATTTACTTTTATAAAATCATTAACTCCATCAAATTGATACCCTCTATTGGCTGTCCCAAACCTATCATCTGTTAAAGTTGCACCATTGATAATTCCTGGATGGCCATTTCCACTTTCATCGTAAGCATTACCGCAAAATGTCCACCAGCCAACTAGGCCATCTTGTAAATTGGGCGGATATGAGCTACAGGTGTTGCCTGCCGTTTCAACAGATAGGTTTGTACTATCTCCCAAACAAAATGCTGTTTCTTGTGCAGTGATAGTTGGATCAATTACAGAAACGTAGATGCTGTCAGTTTCCGAGCAGCCATTTGCGTCAGTTCCGGTTACATGAAACCAACTTGCCGAATTCAATTGAAATGGAATACCGTTTTGGATATTATTCGACCAAATATAATCAACGCCCCCAGTAGCAGATAATGTGAAATCGCTTCCTAAACAAGCTGTTGTATCATTACCTGCATTAATAGATGGTAAATTGTTGACTTCTACCCAAACACTATCTGTAATTGTTGTTCCACAATTACTAAATTGAACAGAAACATATTGGCTTTGATTAATTGAAAGAGAAATAGTATCAGAAGTTTGTCCGTTTTCCCATAATATGTTATCAAAACTTCCAGAATAATGCTCTAAAAAATTAAACATCCAAGCTGGAAATAAACTCATATTAGCGCCCATGTTAGAACCACTTGCACCAGTTCCAATAGATGGTGAACCAGCCGCTAAATTAAAATTATAAGTTGATGGGTCAATAAATAAAGGATTACCTTGAATGTTTCCGTTTCCAGTGATACCATCTCCTAAAGAATTTGAAAAAGGTATTGATGTTTGATAACCAGAAACATGATTGCGAGCTGCACCAGGATAGAATATTGAAGAAAGAACTTGACCTGTATGATCACCCGAACCAGCATTGAAATAGTTACATGAGTTATTGTAAAATGTGCAATGATTTACGGTGTTTGTCCCTGACCAATTTGTTCCCACATAAACTGTTCCAGCTACTGTTGAATTATCAATAAACAATGAATTATTTAGGGTTTTACCATGACCAAGTGCAACTATCCCGAAACCATTATTACATTTAAATATGCAATTTTGATAATATTGAGAAGGATCAGCAACGTGACCATTTGCTAATAAAAATTCATTATTTGATGTAGTATTGGAATAGAAAAAGCATGACTCGGTGTAAAATGATTTTTTAGAAGCAATAATGCAGCTTTTAAAATTCCCGATAAATGAACAATTTTCAATACCACTTTGTGGTCCTGAAACCTCAGTGTCACCAAGTTGAATACAGCCTTCTTGGTTATTAATAAAAAAACAATCCACGATTTTTACTCCAGAATTGTCCTCCACAAAAATACCGCTTCCATAAAGTAAGGGGGCAGCATTATTTTTTCCGTTTATTATGCTCAACCCTTTAATTACTGTTGACATAGTTTCACCTTGATTTATTAAAAATCCTCTCCCGTTTAGCGCACAATCAATTATTGTAGTTATTGGTCCTTGATCACTTTGAACGGTTATTTGCTTTCCTTGAGTCGAAATATTGACATTGCCCGTCCCTGTGTATGTTCCGGGTAGAATTGTGACTATTTGACCATTAACTGCATTGCTTATTGCGTGCTGAATAGTCAAATATGGATTTGCCAAAGACCCGTTTCCTGTTGTATTACTACCTGTAGTTGAAACATAAATTTCTGTACCAGTAAGTTTTGTATACGGAAAATTCAATGCAGGTGGTGGGGTTGAAACGAATTGAGCTGAGATTAAAATACTCTCACCACTACAAACCGAAGGATTTGAAGGACTAAATACGATAGAACCTTGCCCCCAACTCATTGAGCTGATAAACAGCAATGCTCCAAAGGTGAGAAATTGTAGTGAATGCATTACGGCAGATAATTGTTTTTTCATTTGATTAGATTTTATCTATAATACTTTTAAAAAATGTTCGATACCAATTGACTCTAAATTCGTCAATCATTCCTTTTTCTTGTTTTTTACTCCCTTTCCATTTTAGAAAGGGAGAAGACTTTGAAATTCCTAATCTTGCCATTGGCGAAGGAGAATAAAGCATAATTAACCTTATTCCTCTTCCATTGATTTCAATTGAGTAATCATTTCCCGAATCAATAATTTGTTTCCCGTTTTTTAATGATTTACCAAAGTTTGATTTATACCATTTTTTAAAAAGCGCATATGCACTTTTACCCTCAGAAAAACTTGTAAAAAAGATTGTTTCGATATTGCTATTTTCAAGCCATGTTCTTAAGGATTGATTTAATTGACTAATACCCTTTTCAATTATCATTTCTTGATCGGTACTGAATTTATTATCCTTTAGTGTGTAATGAACCATATCCGTGATAGCAAGATTCTTAGATTCTAACCACAACAGAATTTTATCCAAATCTGGAGTTCCATTGGAATTGAAATATAATTTTTCATTATATGTTTCTTCCAATAATCTCCAAAATTCATTCATATTCCCATAGTAAAAAGGCATACAACCAGAATATGGCATTGGAGGATGAGTTCCTATTATTAAATGTTTATGCTTAGGTAATATGGGATAATCCTTTAACCAAGGATGTTCAACATAATTGTCTTTCATTTCCTATAAATTACTTCTGTTTCTGACTCTATTCTTTCAAAACCTAAACTTTTCAAAACCGTTCCTATTTGTTCGGATGTTGGAACACCTTTTTGTTTTTCAAAATGGTGAGAATTATCCCGATACCAATTTTTGACTGGGTTGTATTTGTTGTTGATTAGAACGAAGTGTTTTCTGTATGGACGGCGCATAGTTTCCCGTTTCTTATTTCCTAATTACATTGACTTTCCATTGACCAACTCGACCTGGGTAAACATCAAGGTTTACAGGCTCTTTGAAAATCGTGAGTTCTTCATATCTCAAATTGACCAAAAATGAAGCATTGATTTGATTGGCTGCGATTGAATTTTGATTAAACATAAAATGGATTTGATTTTGAAAGTTTTCAAAATCATTCTTAAAAAAATCATGGGCATCACGATTGAAATATATTTCATTTAAATTAGGCTTTAATATTTTTCTAACATCACAAATTTCATTATCGAGAATTGGAGTAACGTTGTGCATGGTTGCATAATGAAAGTGATCTCTCCCTGCAATCTTATAAATCAGATTTAACTCTTTAATGGTTGGTCTTGGGTAAAATCTTGCATTTCCAAAACAAGGCACATATGCCAATTTTAATTCTCTTAATATTTTATTGAAATTAAATTCTTCTAATCCAAATGTTTTGTTGCCATCGGGAACAGGAACCCCAAATGTGTCAGCAGAGGGCCCAGTTGGAAATTGCCAAGCCTTCTCTGTTTTTTCAGGAAATAATCTTGAACCATAAGTTCTTGCGTATCTTATCATGTTGTTAAAAATTGATGAAATAAAAAACTCCTTTCCCTCCTGAACCTGTGCCACCGCATCCAGCAGTTCCACCAAGATTAGATACCACTCCTAAGTTTTGGATACTGTTATCTGTGGAAATAATTAAAGACCCTCCACCTGCACCACCTGCGCCATTTCCTCCTCCAGAAGAACCATTTAAATTAATTTGACCATTGAAAACTAAGTTTTTGCAAATAATAATTAATCCTGAGCCTCCTTGAGCCGTTTGGGTTGAACTAAATGGTCCACAAACAGAGAAAAGTGATGAATAACCATTAATTTTTAAACCAAGGAAAGAAGCTACACGAATATTATTTAAAGTCATATTATCGCCACTCCATTTACTAACAGTTTTTGTATGACCATAACCAAGCAATTGATTAAGTGGTTCTGGTGAATAAGTCCAACTAAAATCACCATATCCACAGGTTTGACCCCCGCAAGTGCATATTATGGAGCACCCACCAGCAGCACCAATCCAATCTCTTGTCTCACTATACGCGGAAACAAGGCCTCCATTACCATCAATGACACCATTAATGAAGCAAGTATCTCGAACGTGAATAATCGTTGTTTGAGCTTTACCTATTTGAAGTGTGCAGTTAGCGGGTACTTTGAAATTAGTATAAAAATGTTCTCCACTTAGAACTCCAGAAAATGAACTGCAATCAAATGCCCCCTCTTGTCCATTTCCAATATATTTCATCAAGGGAGAAATTGTGTCATTGGAAATGATCGAACTTCCTGAATAACTCCCATTATTTCCCGTATTCGTTCCACTCAACCCATTACATACATACTGCGTCTGACTCGCATTCACCTCCCCTACATCCAAAACTCCATTTCCATTTGCATCCAAACCGGTTTCAATTTTAGTTCCACCGTTGGTGCAATTTGCGCCTGCAGGTTCTGTGGTAGTTTTGATTAGTGCATTCAACCCATTTGTACCATTGGCGCCTGCGGCACCCTGGGTTCCTGCAACTCCTTGGATTCCCTGAATACCTTGTGCTCCCGTGGCACCAACCGCACCATTACAAATGTATTTTGTCAAAGATGCATTGATTTCACTTACATCTAAAACTCCATTGCTATTCGCATCAAGTCCATATTCGATTTTTATTCCTCCTGTTATACAATTTGCTCCGGCTGCTTCAGTGGTTGTCTTTACCAAAGTATTTTTACCGTCAGCACCGTTTGTTCCGTTAGTACCATTTGTTCCAGTTGGGCCTTGTGCACCTTGAGCTCCAGTAGCACCTGCAGGTCCAGTTAATCCAATAGGTCCTTGAGCCCCTGTTGCTCCCGTAGGTCCAGCAATACCTTGAATACCTTGCGCGCCTGTTGCACCAGTAGGTCCAGTAAGACCAATTGGTCCTTGTGCTCCCGTTGCACCCACGGCTCCATTACAAACGTATTTGGTCAAAGAAGCATTTACTTCACTTACATCTAATGTTCCGTTGTTGTTGGCATCTAAACCGTATTCGATTTTAACTCCACCAGTTGTGCAATTTGCTCCTGCTGCCTCTGTTGTAGTTTTTACTAAGGTGTTTTGTCCATCAGCACCGTTTGTTCCGTTAGTACCATTTGTTCCAGCTGGGCCTTGTGCACCTTGAGTTCCAGTGGCACCTGCAGGTCCAGTTAATCCAATAGGTCCTTGAGCCCCTGTTGCTCCCGTAGGTCCAGCAACTCCTTGAATTCCTTGTGGTCCTTGAGCACCAGTTGCACCAGTAGCCCCAACTGCTCCGTTACACACGTATTTTGTTAAAGAAGCATTGATTTCACTTAGGTCTAATGTTCCGTTGTTATTCGCATCAAGTCCGTATTCGATTTTCACTCCGCCAGTTGTACAATTTGCTCCAGCCGCTTCGGTTGTGGTTTTCGCTAAGGTGTTTTTTCCGTCAGTTCCGTTCGTTCCTGCTGCACCTGCAACACCTTGGATTCCTTGAGCACCATTTGTTCCAGCAACGCCTTGAATTCCCTGAGCTCCTTGTGCACCAGTTGCACCTAACGCTCCGTTACAAACATATTTCGTTAAAGCAGCATTTATTTCACTGATGTCTAATGTTCCGTTGCTGTTGGCATCTAAACCGTATTCAATTTTTACGCCGCCAGTTGTACAATTTGCTCCAGCTGCTTCGGTTGTGGTTTTGGCAAGCGTATTTTTACCAGCCGCACCAGTTGAACCTACAACTCCTTGTATTCCCTGAGCACCTGTTAAACCTTGAATTCCTTGTGCACCAGTGGCACCAACGGCTCCGTTGCACACATACTTTGTCAATGTAGCATTTACTTCACTTATATCTAATGTTCCGTTGTTGTTGGCATCTAAACCATATTCGATTTTCACTCCGCCAGTTGTACAATTTGCACCTGCGGCTTCGGTGGTGGTTTTAGCTAAAGTGTTCTTTCCATCAGCACCGTTTGTTCCGTTAGTACCATTTGTTCCAGCTGCTCCAGTCGCTCCTTGAATTCCTTGAATTCCTTGTGCACCAGTAGGTCCTGTTAAACCAATTGGTCCTTGTAGTCCAGTTGCTCCAGTTGCTCCTGCAACGCCTTGGATTCCCTGAGCACCAGTTAAACCTTGTATTCCTTGTGCTCCGGTAGCTCCAACTGCTCCATTACACACATATCTCGTTAATGTAGCGTTGATTTCGCTTACATCCAATGTTCCGTTGTTGTTGGCATCTAAACCATATTCGATTTTTACGCCACCAGTTGTACAATTTGTTCCAGCCGCTTCGGTTGTGGTTTTCGCTAAGGTGTTTTTACCATCAGCTCCGTTTGTTCCGTTCGTTCCAGCAACACCTTGTATTCCCTGAGCACCTGTTAAACCTTGAATTCCTTGTGGACCTTGTTGTCCTGTTGCTCCCACTGCTCCATTACAAACGTATTTCGTTAAGGAAGCATTGATTTCGTTTGCGTCCAATGTTCCGTTGCTGTTGGCATCCAAACCATATTCGATTTTTATTCCTCCTGTTGTGCAATTTGCACCTGCAGTTTCGGTGGTGGTTTTAACTAAGGTATTTTGTCCATTGCTTCCATTTACACCTGTAACTCCTTGAGTTCCTTGCGCTCCTGGCGCACCTTGAATTCCTTGAGCTCCTTGTGCTCCTTGCGGACCTGTTGCTCCTATCGCTCCAGATGGACCAACCGGCCCTTTAATGTTTCCTGTTAAAACCCAAGTTGTTGCGCTGTTTTTGTAATACACATTTCCGGTAACTACATCCAAATAAAAATCACCCAAAACACCTAACGAGTTTACGGGAACTGTATTACCATAGCCCCATTGGTTCAATTGTGCGCCCGATTTTTTAGCATATAATGCATAAGGAACGCTCATCAATTGTTGTGTTCCAAAATCTTGGTAATTTACACCGTTTGAAAAGTCAACAGCAAGATTTACAAAAAATGGCCCTACTGCCCAGTTGATGTTGTTGAAGGTTCCAACTTGTGGTGTTCCTGCTCCGATAACCATGTTGATTAACCCTTGACTGGAACTAATAATGCTTTGACGTTCTTGGTAAACCGCTGTTCCTGTCGCGCTTCCTTGTCGGATTTGCACACGAATAGCCACTGTTGAATTAGTTACTAAATTACCACTGCTGTTGCGCATTACTGCTTGATAGTTGATGCCTTCTGGTGCTTGTGAGAAAAGCAAGGTGGATACAAAAAGGCTGAGAAAAATGAATAGAAATTTCATGTGATTTTGGGTTTTGATTTTATTTTTATTTAGATAACGGATTAAATGTCCATTTTAATTAAGCGCGTTTGTTGGATGAACTGTCCCGATAAGGTGTAGCAATTCAATAAGTAAGTACCTGGAGCGCAATGTGATGGAATTTCTAATCGATGCTGATTAGGAAGAATTTCTTCTTGAAGAATGAGTTTTCCATTAATATCTATAAGTTGCACGCGTATTGCTTCTTCTTGCTGTTCAGAAGTGTTTAATGTAATATAGGTCCCAAAAGGATTAGGGAAGACAGCAATATCTCCGTTTGCTAAAACCGATTGATAGAAACGTGGTTGAACAGTGGAAGTGATTCCAATAGGTTGAATGAATCCATTGTTAATTGAATAAATTGAATTCGATCCCCGATAAATAATAGGTTCCCCAATTGTGTAGGTCATGAATCTTTGCGACAAACCTGTTAAACCATTATTGGCATCACGCCCTGCGCTAGCGAATACTTTTCGGTCAAAAGACTGAGCGGAAAGAGAAAGTGTTAGGAGCGTAAAAGTTAAATACAACTTGACTTTGAGCATTTTATGTAAAAATTTAGGTTACAAATATACTTAAAGTGTTAAATAATTCAAACGTTAATGTGTAATTATTAAAACGTTTTTATTAACTTAATATACATAGCTTTTAAGAATTTTACCAAATGGAAGAAATTCATATTGGGCAGCAAGTGAAATTGGTTCTTGAAACGAAAGGCATAACAGTAACTGAATTTGCAAAACGCATCAATAAATCACGCGAGAACGTTTATTCCATATTCACAAGAAAAACGATTGATACAGGTTTGCTAACTAAAATATCTGATGTTTTGGAATTTGATTTTTTTAAACCTTTGAGTAAAACCTACAAAGCTATTGAATCGGAATTACAAGAAGTTCGAGAGCAAAATGAATTTCTTAAAGAATATGCTAACTTTTTAAAAGGTAAACAGAAAGACGAATAAAGATTGATATAAAAATCCTTTTAAAAATCAATAAACTGAGGCTTTTCATAAAGATAAATAGGAGTGAGCTCTTCCATTCTACCAATAATTAAAATCATAATTCGAGTGAAAACTCCAAATTGAGCTAATATTTTCATTTTGCCATTCTTTTTCCTTGATGAAAAAGAATCAAAAAATCAAGGCTCTGAATTTATTTTTGTTCGCAAATTATTGTTATTCATATATTTACAACTCGTAGCGAACAATTTTAACTCCTTTCTGAAACTGAAATTTTTTAATCCGTCAGCTGACGGAACAGAAATTTTAAAAATTAACAGTTTCAGTTTAGTAGCTAAAACCAAGAAATTCAAGGCCGAAGATTGTTCGCTAATATTCACCAAATAGCTCTCACTTCGAATAAATTATTGATTTTTAATATTCGAGTACTTTGCGGGTACGATTACTAATACTCTATAATCGTATTGGTTAAATCAGAGGTGAATCGTAGAATTTTATCAATAGACTCTTGCATAGCCAATAATGCAAGTTTATTATTTTCAGACATAAATGGCATCTTTAAGAATATAATCTTTGGCGTATGGTTTGATGTGTTTAGAATTACAAATATCTACATCACGTTGAAACTGACTTTTTAGAAACTCACGTAAATTCCATTTCAAATCGTAAACATTTGAAACATTATTTTCAATTTCTATTAAGATATCAATATCACTATCAGGATTCTGTTCATTACGAGCGAAGGAACCAAAAATGCCAATTTTTTCAATATGAAATTGCTCACGCAAAAACAATTTATTTTCGCTTAAAAAATTCAAAATATTTTGTTGTGTCAACATCCTAAACCAAAGGTAGCAATTTAAAATAAAAACAAAACTCTTTCCTACTATTAATCAAAATACCCAAAATATGTATTCGAAACAGAATATATAAAATTCATGGAATTAAATGGGTTTGAGATGTCAGTATGGAAAATGAATAAATTGTTGAAACGATTGAGAATTACCTACACAAAAGGGGTAATCAATTGAATATGAAATGTAGGAGTTACGGGAACAAAATGAATTCCTTAAAGAATATGCTAACTTTTTAAAAAGTAAAGTTAAAAATTAAACGGAACAAATATCTTAACTAAAAAATCCCTACCGCTTAATCGGAAAACACAAGAAATATTTCTCAACAGGCTGAGCTAAAGCGGAAATATTCAAATTATCAGATGCTTTTGTCAAGTCAATGATGTCGCCGTTTTTCATCAGCATATTGATATTTTGCTTGTCTTGATTGTAAGCTTTGTTGGTCAACACATCTGAATAGACAAAATAATCGACTTCATTGCCTTCTAAATCATAAAGTGAGCGAGCAAATTCTTTCTCGAAATCGATTCTAGCTTGCGTAAATGGCTCTTTTGAAATTTCTATTTTGAATAAATTTCGGTTGACAATTGCTTTAGATAAATGCGCTAAAATCTTATCCGAATCATTTTGCCATTCTTTGATTGCGCCTAAAATATCGTAATCGTCTAATTGCGCAAAGCAATCTAAAACTTTTGGGTTTTCTTCAAAATCTTCTTGCGTTACATCATTTTCTAAGAAGTATTTTAAAGCTGAACTTGCGAAAACTGAATGACCACTTTTAGTTAATTGTTTTGCTCTTCTCAAGGCATGAATTAACATGTTTTCAGCAACAACAACTGTTTTGTGAAGATAAACTTGCCAATACATCAAACGTCGAGCAACGATAAATTTTTCGATGGAATAGATTCCTTTTTCTTCCAAAACCAAATTTCCTTCGTGGACATTAATCATTTCAATCAAACGATCGGAACCAATTATGCCTTCGCTTACACCTGAATAAAAGCTATCGCGATTCAAATAATCCAAGCGATCCATATCTAATTGACTGGAAACCAATTGATGTAGAAACGGTTTAGAATACGTATTGTTAAAAATCAAAAGCGCACGACTTAAATCTTCGCCGAATTCTTTACTGATACGCTCAATGAAATAACCAGAAATCTTTTCATGGCTAACTCCACAAACAATATCGTATTCCAACGCATGACTGAAAGGTCCGTGACCAATATCGTGCAATAAAATCGCTAAATTAACCGCTCGTTCTTCTTCAAGTGTGATTTCATGACCTTTGCGTCGAATCGTTGCAACTGCTTGCGTCATCAAATGCATTGCACCTAAAACATGGTGAAAACGCGTGTGAATTGCACCTGGATAAACCAAATGACTAAGTCCCAATTGCATAATTCTACGAAGACGTTGCATGTAAGGATGTTCGATGACATCAAAAATAAATTCGTCGGGAATCGAAATAAAACCATAAACTGGGTCGTTTATTATTTTCTTCTTGTTATTTTGGTTTAAACTAGGTCGCAAGTGCTTAACTTTAAATTTCTATTCAAAACTATTAAAAATAAGACAAATGCAGGGTAAAATTCTTTGGGCGGACGATGAAATTGAGTTGTTGAAACCTCATATTCTATTTTTAGAATCAAAAGGTTACAGTGTTGACCCCGTTACAAACGGAATGGACGCTATCGATAAAGTTCAAGAAAAATCCTACGACATCATTTTTCTAGATGAAAATATGCCTGGAATTTCCGGCTTAGAAGCATTAGCTAAAATAAAGGAAATCAATCCATTGGTTCCAGTGGTGATGATTACAAAAAGTGAGGAAGAATACATAATGGAAGAAGCAATCGGTAGCAAAATCGCCGATTACTTAATCAAACCTGTGAATCCAAATCAGATTTTATTGAGCATCAAAAAGAATTTGGACCACAGCAAATTAGTTTCACAAAAAACGAATTCCAATTATCAACAAGAATTTCGCCAGTTGGGAATGTTGCTAAATGGCCGATTAGATGCACAAGAATGGAGCGATTTGTATGCAAAATTGGTTTTTTGGGAATTAGAATTAGATAAAATTGAAGATTCTGGGATGCGTGAAATCTTGGAAATGCAGAAAAAAGAAGCGAATCACTTGTTTGCAGATTTCATTGAAGACAATTATTTGGATTGGATGAATGGAACGGAAGATTCGCCGCAGATGATTCATTCCTTGATTAAAGATAAAATCGCACCGAAAATTGGCAAGGAGCAACTAGCAGTTTTAGTTATCGATAATTTGCGCTTTGACCAATGGAAAATGGTAGAGCCAATTTTTACAAAATACTTTGTAAAAGAAGAAGAGGAAATCATTTACTCTATTTTACCATCAGCGACTCATTACGCTCGAAATGCCTTTTTTGCAGGTTTATTGCCCTCTGAAATTGAAAGACGTTTCCCTAATTTATGGAAAAATGAAGAAGATGAAGGCGGTAAAAACATGCACGAGAAAGACTTTTTAGAAGCAAATTTGAAGCGTTTAGGCAAGAATGTAAAATGGTCGTATCATAAAATCACGAACGTTGAGGCAGGAAAAAAATTAGGCGATAATTTCAATACAATTAAGGATAACGACGTGAATTTTATTGTATACAATTTTGTTGATATGCTTTCTCACGCTCGTACAGAGATGGAAGTTATTCGAGAATTGGCTGAAAACGAAGCTGCTTATCGTTCGATAACTGTTTCTTGGTTGGAACATTCCCCTTTACTTGAAATCATTAAAAAAATTGCAGATACTGGAATGCGATTAGTAATTACGACCGATCACGGAACAATTCGCGTGAAAAATCCTGTGAAAATAGTAGGCGAGCGCAATACGAATACTAATCTTCGCTACAAAGCTGGACGAGGATTGAATTACAATGCCAAAGATGTTTTCGTGGTTCGAAATCCACAAGAAGCATTTTTGCCAAAAATAAAAATGTCAGCTGAGTTTGTTTTTGCCCGCGAACAAGATTTCTTCGTGTATCCCAATAATTACAACCATTTCGTGAATTATTACAGCGACACCTTCCAACATGGAGGTATTTCTTTGGAAGAGTTGTTGATCCCTTATGTGGTGATGAAAGCACGGAAATAGAATTTTTGATATTAGGAAACTGTTAACTTGCAATTATTGGTATAACCATGCTTACATTTAAATTACTTTTACCGTTCTTTTGCTTGATCAAAAGAACCAAAAATCAAGGCTCTAAATTTCATTTTGTTCGCAATTAATTATTCTGTTTTTACTTACAACTCGTAACGAACAATTTTAACTCCTTTCTGAAACTGGATTTTGGCGGATCTTCTTACAGAAATCCTTAAAATTTACCAGTTTCAGTTCAGTAGCTAAAACCATGAAATTCAAGGCCGATTAATTTCGCTTTCGTTTGCTCTTGGTTAATATTCTAATCTTGTTTTAGGCTATTTATTCACCCTTTAAGAATGAAGGTTAAGATTCAATTAATTTACCAATTCAAACTTAAGTTGCTATTTTTGAGAAACAATAAACTACTCTTAAATGCAATTCAAAGCCAAAGAAATTAGAATAAGAATATGGCAACTAATTGCTTTCGTTTTTCTTCTGTTTAATTCAAGCGCTTTTTTTGCTCAAACTTTCACCCAAACGGTTAAAGGACGTGTTGTTGACGAAGATACCAAAGCGCCCATTTTTGGAGCAAAGATTGTCATTCTAAATCTAACACCAACTCAAGGAACCACAAGTGATTTGGATGGTTTTTTTACACTTGAAAAAGTTCCGATTGGTCGATACGATTTTAAAATTACTTACATTGGTTACGAAGATTCAAAACTTCAACAAGTGCAGGTGGTGAGTGGCAAAGAATTAATTCTCAACATTGAGTTAAGCGAAAGCATTAAGAATTTAGAAACCGTTACTGTTAAAGCAAATTCAAAAAACAAACCGCAAAACGAAATGGCAACTGTAAGTGTGCGTTCCTTTAACGTGGAAGAAACACAACGCTATGCAGCAAGTTTTAATGATCCGGCACGAATGGCAGTTTCATTTGCGGGTGTAAACACGAGTAACGATGCGAGTAACGAAATAATCGTTCGTGGCAATTCAGCAAGAGGAATGTTATGGCGAGTGGAAGGAATTGAAATTCCAAGTCCCAATCATTTTAGCAATGGCGAAGGCGGTTCTGGAGGTGGAATTAGTATTCTAAGTAGCCAAATTTTAGGTTCATCCGATTTTTACACAGGAGCATTTCCATCCGAATTCGGCAATGCGCTTTCAGGCGTATTTGATATTAAATTCAGAAAAGGAAATTACCAAAAAAGAGAATATTCGTTTCAAGTTGGAATTTTAGGAATGCAAAGTTCGTTAGAAGGCCCATTCAGTAAAAAATACGCTGGCTCTTATCTAATCAATTATCGTTATTCAACCTTAATTATGTTAAATGCAATAGGCTTACCAATTGTGGAAAATGCACTTGTCCCGCAATTTCAAGATTTGAGTTATAATTTTTACTTCCCAACTAAAAAAGCGGGGAATTTCACTCTTTTCGGATTAGGAGGACTTTCAACGGCTGGAGAATTAGCGGTTAAAGATTCAACAACTTGGGATAGAAGATCAGATCGATATCAAGATAACAACTATCAATTACTTGGTGCAACAGGAATAACGCACACTTATTTATTTAAGAATCAAAAATCATATATGAAAACGGTTGCGGCACTTTCGGGTGATGACTTGCGCTATCGTTTAGATTCTTTGAACAACGATTATGCATTACAAACAGCTTATCAAGAACAATTTACCTACAAAACAGCACGTATTAATACCTTTCTAAATCATAAATTCAATAGTAGAAATATTTTGCGAATAGGAGGAATTTACAGTCAATACTTCTACTCTGTACTATCCAAAGGTCTTGATTTATCAAGTGGTGCATCTGGTACTTTTGTCGATGAAAACGGAAATACTGGATTGATTCAAGGATATGCACAATGGAAATTTAAAATTTCAGACAAAATCGACCTCAACTCTGGATTTCATAGCAGCTATTTCTTGCTGAATAAACAAACAACAATCGAACCTCGAGTTGGATTTCAGTGGCGTTTTCAACCCAAACAAAGTGTAAGTTTAGGAGCAGGATTGCATAGTCGAATTGAACCTATTTCCGTTTATTTGGCTCGAAATTATAGTGACAGTATTAGTTACACGCAACCCAATTTCAATCTTGGTCTTACAAAATCTTTTCACGCAGTTGCAGGTTACGATTGGAATTTTGGCGAAAATATGCGATTAAAATCTGAAATTTACTATCAATATCTTTTCAATGTTCCTGTTGACACAAGTAATGGAAGCGTTGAAAGTATTCTAAATTTTAGTGCAGGAATCTCTCGCACCACTTTTGCAAACAATGGTTTTGGAAGAAATTATGGCGTCGAAATTACGGTTGAAAAATTCTTTTCTAAAAACTACTTTTTCCTATTTACTGGCTCTTTGTTTCAATCGGAATACACGATGGGTGATGGAATTTGGCGCAGTACACGTTTCAATGGAAACTATATGCTTAATGCGCTTGGAGGTTATGAATTTAAGTTTGGAAGAAACAAAAAGAATAGTATTGGTGCAAATACTCGAATTACTTGGCGCGGAGGAAATCGCTACACACCAATAAACGAACAAGCTTCCATTAATGCGGGCTATGAAATTCTCTATAATGACAGAGCTTTCAGTGAACACGTTCCTAGTTATTTCAGAACTGATATTTCAGCGAATATTCGTTTTAATTATGAGAAATGGGCTTTTAGCATTGCCGTTGAAATTCAAAATGTTACGAATCGACTTAACATCAATCGCTATTTCTTCGACCCTTATACGAAAGAAGTTCGAAGTGCTTTAATGTTTGGAATTATGCCTGTTTTTAACTTTAAGTTTGAGTTTTAAGTTTGTGTGAGATTGTTTTTAATCAAAATTATAGTTAAAATATAGGTTTACTCGGCATTCTCAGCTTCTTTTAAAGCAAGCAATTCTTCAGGTGTAAATTTGCGAATTTTAATATTGAAATAACCGTAAATAATCGTTGTGATTGGACTTAAAATATTGAAAAAACAATACATCCAATAAGTTCCAGTCGCAACGTGAAGTACCGATGCTTGTGCAGCTCCGCAAGTATTCCAAGGGAATAAAACAGAAGTTACTGTTCCAGAGTCTTCCAATGTTCTACTTAAGTTTTCTGGCTTCAAACCCCTATCTCTAAATTCTTTTGCAAACATTCGTCCAGGCACTACGATTGCTAAATATTGATCGGAGGCCGTTGCATTGAAAAATACGCAAGATGCTGCTGTTGTAGCGATTAAACTTCCCGTTGTTTCTACTTTTCGAATAACCGTTGAAGTAATTTTTTTCAATAAACCAGAAACTTCCATTGCTCCACCAAAACACATTGCACAAACTATCAACCAAATTGTATTGAGCATCCCGTTCATTCCACGGGTAGTTAACAATTTATCGACAGCGTCATTTTTGGTTACAATAACCGTTTCCCCTGACATCGCATTGATGATTGCTGTGTAAGATGCTTTTAAATAATCGTTTGAAATCCCCGTAAGTTCTTTTATAATTTGAGGTTGAGCAATAATAGCAGCAATTCCTCCAACGACTGTTCCAACAAACAAAGCAGGCAAAGCATCCACTTTGAAATAGATTAAAACAAAAACAGAAACGGGAACTAAAAATAAGAAGGGAGAAATATTGAATTTACTTTCCATTGCTTTCAATAATTCGTTTACACCTGCTGTGTTGTTATCCGTTGATAAGGTCAAACCAATTACTCCAAAAATGATTAATGTAACCAATAAAGTTGGAGCAGTTGTTAAAATCATATACCTAATATGTGTAAACAAATCCGTTCCTGCCATCGCTGGTGCTAAGTTGGTGGTGTCAGAAAGTGGAGACATTTTATCTCCGAAATAAGCTCCAGAAATTATCGCTCCAGCAATCATTCCTTCATTTATACCCATCACTGAACCAATACCTAAAAGCGCTACACCAACCGTTGCAACTGTGCTCCAAGAACTTCCCGTTGCGAGCGAAACAATAGCACTTATGATAACTGCTGCCACTAAAAAGTAACTTGGATGCATTATTTTTAACCCGTAATAAATCATTGTTGGAACCACACCTGAAATCATCCAAGTTCCACTCAAAGCACCAATTACCAATAAAATCAAAACAGCAGACATAGCAGAATTGATACTTTTTATCATCCCTTTTTGAATGTGTTCCCATTTATATCCCAAACGTACGCCAACAATAGCAGCACAAACAGCAGCCACAATTAAAGCAATTTGATTCGGACCATAAGTGGCGTTGTCTTTATATAGAACTACATTCAATGCAAGTAGGCCAATCAAAACAATTATAGGAAAAATTGCTTCCAAAAAATGAGGTGCGCGCGTGTCTTTTAACATAAATAGATTTTACCAAAAATAAGGATAAATTCTTTTGCAAATAATTTGAACTCCATTCCTGTTCAACTGTTAATTTTGTTACGATGAATAATTTTATAGAAATCAAACGGGCACGTGTCCACAATTTAAAAAATCTAAGTGTTAATATTCCTCACGGAAAATTAGTGGTGATTACCGGTGTTTCTGGTTCTGGAAAATCGAGCTTGGCTTTTGATACTGTTTATGCTGAGGGACAGCGACGCTTTATTGAAAGTATGTCTTCGTATGCGCGTCAGTTTTTAGGAAAACTAAATAAACCCGAAGCCGATTACATCAAAGGAATTGCGCCATCTATTGCTATTCAACAAAAAGTAATTACCAATAATCCACGTTCTACTGTCGGTACAACCACAGAAATTTACGATTACTTAAAATTATTATTCGCTCGAATCGGTAAAACCTATTCACCCAAAAGCGGTGGGGAAGTCAAAAAACATACAACTACCGACGTTATCAATTATTTGAAAGCTTTACCTGAAAATAGTAAGATAGCTGTGCTTTGTCCAATTGATTGCGACTTGAAAAAACTGGATGTTATTTACAAACAAGGTTTTACACGTGTTTATTACGACGAGCAATTCTATTTGATTGAAGATCTAAAGGAATTGAACCACTCCAAGGAATTGTATTTAGTGGTCGATAGAATTACTACCAATTTCTCAGACGAGGACAATTTTTCACGCACATCGGATTCAGTATCCATCGCTTTCACAGAAGGGAAAGGAAATTGTGGAATTCTTCATGAAAATAATATCGAATGGTTTAACAATCGCTTTGAGTTGGATGGTATTGAATTTCAAGAACCTAATGTCCATTTCTTTGCTTTCAACAATCCTTTTGGAGCATGTAAAACGTGTGAAGGTTACGGAATGGTACTTGGAATTGACGAAGAACTTGTTTTTCCAAATCGAAACTTGAGCGTTTACGAGGGAGCAATTGCTCCTTGGAAGGGCGATTCGATGGGTGAATATTTGAAAGCGTTAACTTTTAATGCAAAGAAATTTGACTTTCCAATTCATCGTCCAATTAAAGAATTAACGAAAGAACAATTACAGCTTCTTTGGACTGGAAATCAACACTTTGAAGGATTGACTAGTTTCTTTAAATTTTTAGAAACACAAACTTATAAAATTCAATACCGTGTGATGTTGTCACGCTATCGTGGTAAAACGTTTTGTCCCGAATGTCATGGAACACGATTACGAGGAGATGCAGCCAACGTTAAAATCAATGGATTATCGATTCAAGATGTGGTTCTGCTTTCCGTGGAAGACGCATATTCATTTTTCTCCGATTTAGAATTGAATGAATTTGACCGAACAGTTTCGAAACGTATTTTACCAGAGATTCAACAGCGACTTGGCTTTTTAAAAGATGTTGGTTTGGGTTATTTGACCTTGAATCGCGCAGCAAATTCCCTTTCCGGTGGCGAATCTCAACGTATTAACTTGGCGACTTCTTTGGGAAGTAGCTTGGTGGGTTCGGTGTATGTTTTAGATGAACCTTCCATTGGTTTGCATCCGAAAGATACCGAACGATTGATTAGTGTTTTACAACGTTTAAAATCGTTAGGAAACACGGTAATTATTGTCGAACACGAAGAAGAAGTGATGAAGGCAGCGGACGAAATTATCGATATTGGCCCGAAAGCTGGAATTTTTGGTGGCGAAGTTGTTTTTCAAGGAGACTTTTCACAATTAACAAGTGCAACCAATAGTTTAACTGCTGAATATTTAACTGGTAAAAGATTCATTGCGGTACCATCAAAACGCAGAAAATCAAACAATAAAATCACAATTGAAGGAGCTCGTCAACACAATTTAAAAAACATAACTGTTTCCATACCTCTGAATAGTTTAGTTTGTATCACTGGCGTTTCAGGCTCAGGAAAATCGACTTTGATTCGTTCTATTTTATACCCAGCTGTTCGAAAAGAATTAGGTTTGAGTAGCGATTTAATTGGAAAAATGGATGGAATTAGCGGAGATTTAAAACAAATTAAAAACGTTGAATTCATCGATCAAAATCCAATTGGAAAATCTTCACGAAGTAATCCGATTACGTATGTAAAAGCTTTTGACGATGTACGAGAACTTTATTCGCGTCAATCTATTGCGAAAGCGAGAGGCTACAAACCAGGATTTTTTAGTTTTAATGTAGAAGGTGGACGCTGTGAAATGTGCGAGGGTGAAGGAACAATTACCGTTGGAATGCAATTTATGGCCGATGTTCATTTGAATTGTGATACATGTAAAGGAAAACGTTACAAATCAGAAACATTAGAAGTTGAATACCGAGGAAAAACGATTTTTGATTTACTAGAAACGAGTTTAGAAGATGCACTTCAATTTTTCAAAGAAGGAAAAGACAAATTAGATCAAAAAATTGTCGATAAAATTCAGCCACTTGTTGATGTAGGTTTAGGCTATTTGAAAGTTGGTCAATCTTCCAGCACAATGTCAGGAGGAGAAGCGCAACGTATTAAGTTAGCCTCATTTTTATCTAAAGGAGTTAATGCTCCTTCAACACTTTTTATTTTTGATGAGCCAACAACTGGTTTGCATTTTTATGACATTGATAAATTGTTAATTGCTTTTAACGCATTGATAGATCAAGGTCATTCAGTCGTTGTGATTGAACACAACACAGAAGTTATTAAATGTGCTGACTATATTATTGATATTGGTCCGGTTGGTGGAGAAAATGGAGGAAATATCCAATTTGCAGGTAC
This sequence comes from Chitinophaga pinensis, assembly GCA_945863605.1. Taxonomy (GTDB): domain Bacteria; phylum Bacteroidota; class Bacteroidia; order Flavobacteriales_D; family Crocinitomicaceae; genus UBA952. The sequence continues at coordinate 18,707 of CAMAZP010000029.1, read as the reverse complement.
ACCAGAACATCTAGTTAAAATTCATGAGAATCCAACTGCAATGTTTTTGAAAGAAAAATTATGGATTGCTAGTCAGCAAAAATAAATTAATGAAAGAAAATACCAAAGCAAGAATTGCTATTGTAAGCGCCATAGTGCTTCTTTTACTATGTTCTCTACTCATAATAATTAAAATTTAGTAAGTGATTAAATCAAATCCAGTTCAAAAGTAAATAATAGAAATGATATTAGATTAATTTTTGAGTTTTAATTTATGTCATGTTGTGATTAACAATATATGAATCTATTATGTATTTTATTATAAATGTTAATGTGTTTTGGAAATTTTATATAAATCACTTTTATAACTTAAGGAGTATATTTAAACTGTCTACAATCATCTGAATTCCAAGAGAAAGAACAATAAATCCCATGATTTTTGACATGGAGCGAATCCCAGCTTGTCCTAAATACTTTAAAATTTTTGGAGCTAGATAAAAAATAAAGAATATTACTAAGCTAACTGCTAAGATTGCAATCACTAAAATTGTCTTTTCATAGAATGTATTTGTTGTGAGCGATAAATTAATTAATAATGAAATTGAGCCAGGCCCTGCTAAAAGAGGCATGGCCAAAGGACTAAAAGAAATATCTTCTTTAACCATTGATTCCTTTTTTAATTCACCTTTTATGTCATTTTTATGTTGAGAGTTTAACAATAAAAATCCAGATCTAGAGATTACGATTCCACCTGCAAGTTTCAATGCATGAATCGAAATTCCAAAAAATTCAAGGATATAATTTCCCAAAAAAAAGGAAACAACACAAATTATAAAAATATATATTGCTGTTTTTCTGATTGTTTGTCGCAAATAAGAGTCAGAATAACCTGATGTTAATGAAATAAAAACGGGTATAGCACTCAATGGATTTATCAATGAGAAAAGCGAAATACAACTTGTAATAAAAAGTGTAAACATTAATGTTAGTTTAGTTGAGAACATTACTCAACTATTTTTTTTGCAAAAGTACAATTATAATACTCAAATAACAGTTAATAAAAATTTATTAAAGTAAATTTCATAAATAGAATATACTTTACTTTTGTAATGAAATTTACTTTTTATTATGGCAGATATTTTTGAAAAAATAAAGGCGAACAGAGGGCCAATTGGTCAACACGCTAAGGAATCACATGGATACTTCACCTTTCCAAAATTAGAGGGAGACATAGGGCCTCATATGTTTTTTAGAGGTAAAAAGAAATTAAATTGGTCTCTTAATAATTATTTAGGGCTAGCAAATCACCCCGAAGTTCGAAAAGCAGATACTGAAGCAGCTGCAGAATTTGGCTTTGCTGCCCCAATGGGAGCAAGAATGATGAGTGGGAATTCTAATTATCACGAACAATTAGAGAATGAATTGTCGGCATTCGTTGAAAAAGAATCGACTATCTTGTGTAATTTCGGATATCAAGCAATTCTTTCAGCTATTGACTGTTTGGTTGATAGACATGATGTAATTGTTTATGATGCAGAATCTCACGCTTGTATTATTGATGGTGTTCGTTTGCACATGGGTAAAAGATTCGTTTTTAAACACAACGATGTTGAAGATTGTGACAAACAATTGCAACGCGCAACTAAATTAGCTGAAGAAACAGGAGGTGCTATTTTAGTTATTACTGAAGGTGTTTTTGGTATGCGTGGTGACCAAGGAAAATTAAAAGAAATCGTTGAATTAAAGCAGAAATATAATTTTAGATTACTTGTTGATGACGCGCATGGTATTGGCACTTTAGGTGCAAAGGGTGGAGGAGCAGGACAAGAACAAGGAGTTCAAGATCAGATTGATGTCTACTTTGGTACATTTGCAAAATCATTTGCTTTGATTGGTGGGTTTATTTCAAGTGATGAGCAAGTTGTGGAATATTTACGTTACAACATGCGATCACAGATTTTTGCAAAAGCTTTGCCTCTTCCGCTTGTTAAAGGTGCTTTAAAACGTTTAGAATTAATGCGCAATCATCCGGAATTGAAAGAAAATCTATGGAAAATCACCAATGCGCTTCAAACTGGATTGAAAAATGCAGGATTTGAAATTGGTGTTACAGATTCTTGTGTAACTCCTGTTTATTTAAATGGTTCTATTCCTGAGTCTACTAATTTGATTTACGATTTAAGAGAGAATTACAACGTTTTCTGCTCGATGGTTGTCTACCCAGTTGTACCAAAAGGAATGATTATATTAAGAATTATTCCAACAGCAGTTCATACGCTAGAAGACGTTGAATATACAATTGATTGTTTTTCTAAAATTGTTGGAAAATTAAAAGCAGGTGAATATATGTCTGACAAAATTGCTGCAATATAAATAGAATGTTTTTTTAATTAAGAGGTTCTGTTTAGAGCCTCTTTTTTTTTGAAATTAAGTAGCAGCTTGTTTTTTAATTATTTTCCAAAATAAATTTGGAAAAAATCGCTTAATTTTCACTGCGAGAATTTCTTTATTTCCAATCAATAATTCGCGTTTTTGTTTTTGAAGCCCAACTAACATTTTTTTAACACATTCACTAACAGGCATTCCTGTGGCTTGATTATGGTCCATTAAACCATGGTTTTCACCATGACCACCAATTGCATTTGTTGAAATTGGTGTGTTAATTTTCCCAGGACACACCATTGTAACTTTAATCCCATTTTGTTCTTCCTCCAATGATAAACTATCGTAATAACCATGTAAAGCATGTTTTGAAGCGCAATAAGCAGAACGTAAAAAGAAACCAAATTTACCGGAAATACTACTAATTATTAGGAATTGACCACTTTTTTGAGCCTGCATGTAAGGTAAAACAGACTTAGCTAAAGCGATATTTCCGAAAAAATTAATTTCCATTATTTTGCGATTTACTTCCATCGTAGTTTCAAAAGCCGTAGCACGTTGACTGATTCCTCCATTATTGACCAAAATATCAATCCTTCCAAATTTCTCAATAACAAGGGAGGTTAATTCATCAAAATTGGCTGATTTTTCTAAATCTAAAGGAAGCACAAGGTGAAACGTTGAATTTTTTAAACTTTTTCTTAAAATTTCCAATTCAGAACTATTTCTTGCTGAAAGCACAAGTTTTGCACCTTTTGATGCTAGTTGGATTGCCGTTTCTTTTCCAATCCCTGAGGATGCACCTGTAATCCAAACGATTTTATTTGTGTAATAGTTTTCTACCATATTTAAATCAAAGATACAAACTGAAAATTTAAATATGGAAAAGAATTTCAATTGGAATGATGACTATTAAAAAACTAATTAACTTTAAATAAAATTAAAACATGAGCGAAATTAACTACACGGATGCTTTTGAAGAATTAAAAGATATCGTATCCGATATGGAAGATGGGCAAATTAATGTGGATGAATTAGCACAGAAAGTAAAGCGAGCAACAGAATTAATTCGAACTTGTAAAAGTAAACTCACAGCAACAGAAGGCGATGTTCAGAAAATTTTAAAAGAATTAGAGGCACAAAACTCAGAAGATAGCTCAAATTTCTAACTTTGTCCTTCAAATTTATTTATGTCAGATAAACGCTACCAATCCCGAGGTGTATCAGCTGGAAAAGAAGATGTACACAATGCTATTCAGAATATTGATAAAGGATTATTCCCTAAAGCTTTTTGTAAAATTGTCCCAGATTATTTGACAGGTGATGAAAATTATTGCATAGTTATGCATGCTGATGGAGCGGGCACAAAATCTTCTCTAGCATATATGTACTGGAAAAAAACAGGTGATTTGTCAGTTTGGAAAGGTATAGCACAAGACGCCTTAATTATGAATATTGATGATTTATTATGTGTTGGAGCTACAGGACCCATACTTCTTTCTTCAACAATTGGGCGAAATAAAAATTTGATTCCAGGTGAAGTTTTATCGACAATCATAAATGGAACAGAAGAATTACTAGCTGAACTACGTTCGTATGGAATTGAAATTTATTCAACAGGTGGTGAAACGGCTGATGTTGGTGATTTAGTTCGAACTATAATCGTTGATTCTACTGTTATTTGTCGAATGAAAAAAACGGATGTTATTTCAAATGACCGAATTCAGTCTGGAGATGTGATTGTTGGTTTAGCATCATATGGTCAGGCAACGTATGAAAAAGAATATAATGGAGGGATGGGAAGTAATGGTTTAACAAGCGCTCGTCACGATGTGTTTTCAAAAACTTTGGCAACAGAATTTCCAGAAAGTTTTGATCCCGATATACCTATTGACCTAGTTTATAGTGGTACAAAAAAATTGTTGGATTCATTAGCAGGTTCTCCTGTAGATGCAGGTAAATTGGTTTTATCGCCAACCCGAACATATGCACCGGTAATAAAAAAAATTCTCGAAAATCATCGAAACGAGATTCATGGAATGGTTCATTGCTCGGGAGGTGCACAAACTAAAGTTTTACATTTTATAAATGAGTTACACATCATAAAAGATAATTTATTTCCAATACCACCACTTTTTGAGATGATTCAAAATGAGTCAGGAACAACTTGGGAAGAAATGTATAAGGTTTTTAATATGGGACATCGTATGGAATTGTATGTGAATGAGTATATTGCTTCAAGTATCATTCAAATCTCTGAAAGCTATGGAATAGAAGCAAAAATCATTGGTCGAGTTGAGTCTGGAAAAGGTAAGAAAGTTTCGATCAGAGGAGAGAAAGGAAATTTTGACTATTCAGCTTAATTTTTTTTTAAAAATCAATAATTAACAAATTTAATTTATACTTTTGCCGTCCGTTCAATAATTGAAGGAGGGATGGGTGAGTGGCTGAAACCACCAGTTTGCTAAACTGACGTACGGGTAACTGTACCGCGGGTTCGAATCCCGCTCCCTCCGCAACGAAGTAAAGGAGTAGCTGGATGAGAAACCGCAGGGTTCGTCCCGTAGCGTAGCGAAGAGCACCGAAGGTAATCCCGCTCCCTCCGCAACGAAGTACAGGAGTAGCTGGATGAGAAACCGCAGGGTTCGTCCCGTAGCGAAGCGAAGAACACCGAAGGTAATCCCGCTCCCTCCGCAACGAATTAGATTATAAAAATTTTATTCTTGCTAATAAGAATAAAATAATTACTTTTGCACTCGCTTTTTGAAAAACGTTCAAAAAGATTTGAAACAACTTGATGATTACTCGGGGCGTAGCGTAGTCCGGTCATCGCGCCTGGTTTGGGACCAGGAGGTCGCAGGTTCGAATCCTGCCGCCCCGACAAGGGGGATGATCTTTCATCCCCCTTTTTTGATTAATCTAGTTGAATGTCGAATTATTTTGACAAAAGAAACTGCCACTATGCAGTAAAATAATTGGTCCCGTAGCTCAGCTGGATAGAGCAACTGCCTTCTAAGCAGTAGGTCTTTGGTTCGAATCCAAACGGGATCACTTAAATACCACAAAGCCTTTCAGGAGATTTCTTGAAAGGCTTTTTTGTTTTTTTTTCTCAAGGTTTATATTTGTTTAAACATTTATAAATTTTTTTTAAAAAAAATAATTCGATGCATTTCAGAACTTTTTTTAAAAATAACCAAGTACTAAAAGTTTTTAATTGATAATTAATATTGGGGTAATCTTTTACTTAAAAAAAGAAATTAATATTGTTTTTTATAGATAACATAAATGAAAACAATACTTGCCTTTTCAATTTTCACCTGTCTTTTGTTTGTGAATAAAGCTTATGCACAATTAACATGTGGTACAAGCATTTCAACCCTTACAAATTCTCAATTGGGTGATATTACCAGTAATGTTTCCTCTTACACTTATGCAGCAGGTGTTTATAATATGCCTTACAATGTTTTCATTGCTAAAACTGCTGGAAATGGCCCCAATCTTTATCCATATGGAAGTTCTTCTGTTTGGGTTGGTAAAGACAATAACGTAAATTTGGATTCTGTAGTTATCGAAATTACTTTCACCAGCAATGTTTTAGGTGTTACACTAGATTTCGGAGCAATCAATAATAATTCAGATGGTGAGGAACAAATTCAACGGATTTATCCAAAACTTTCAAGTGGACAACTACTAACAAGTGGGGTTACTTATGTTTATGAACCCGGCGTACCCTCGGGAACTGTTTCAGGAACCTATTTTGTTAATACTAATAAAACAATTAGAGCGTATTCTGGCAATGTAGATGACGGTAGGTTAACCATTACAGCGACAACCCCTTTTCGAAAAATTAGGTTTACACAAAAAGAAATTAGTTCGCTGAGTTTATCCGGACCTAATGGTATTTTAATAAAGAGAATTTCCTACTGTCCTGTCATACCAGATATCACAGTCTCTAGAAACAATTTAAACATCGCAATGAATGGTACTGTTTCTTATGGTACAACAGGTTATGGCTCTCCAATAAGCAGAACTATTCAAATTTCTAACCAAGGTACAGCTAATTTGAATTTAAGTTCTTTATCTCTTCAAAATGGAACACATTGGAACATTATGAACTCTATTTCTAATGTTGTAGCACCAAACGATACAGTTTTTCTAACTGTTGATTTCAATCCCCTAGTTAGTGGTCCATTAACAGATCAACTGCAAATTGTTTCCAATGACTGGAATGAAGCAACTTACCTTGTTAACCTTACAGGTTCTGGTTTAACTGCGAATTTACTTGTTCAACATCAAAATAATGCTGTTCCTGAAAATGGTACCATCAACGTTCCATCTACTTATGTTGGTCTTTCCGTTTTGGATTCTATTTACATACAAAATACCGGTGTTGACAATTTAATTCTTTCTGGTATCTCTTTTAGTAACGGAGCTTTTTCTTCCCAAAATTCGGGAAATTTTACTTTAGCGCCAGGTTCAGGCTCTTGGTATGTGTATCAATTCACACCTTCGGTAGTAGGACTTCAAACAGCAACTTTAATTGCGCAATCCAACGATCCGTCTTCTCCTTATGTCATACAAATCCAAGGAATTGGAATTGCACCAGTTAACGTTCAGTTATCAGCTTGCGAGAACCAATTTCCATACTTCTATCAAGGAAATACATATTCAAATTCAGGAAATTACAGTGAAATTCTTACTGGTACAAACGGACAAGATTCCCTAACTATATTGACCCTTTCCTCAATCTTGATTGATAGTACTCAATCAACCGTAAATTATTGTTCGACTGGAACACCTTTTAATTGGAATGGGCAGATGCTTACATCTACAGGCACCTACGAAGCAACATTAACAGCAACAAATGGATGTGATTCTGTTGCAACTTTATTTTTTACTGTTCAGACTGGTCTTCAAAACACGGTAAACGTAATGGTCTGTCAAGAAGATTTTCCTTTTATTTATGCTGGTCAACAAATTAATTCTGCTGGAAACTACATATTTCATAACCCTACTCAAAACGGGTGTGATTCCGTAGTGAATTATTCGGTCAATGTTTACCCCACAATGAGTAGCTCGCAAAGTTTAACAGTTTGCGAAAATGATTATCCAATTTTATGGAATGGTATATCTATCTTTCAAATGGGAGCTTATTCAATTACTACTTCATCGGTAGTAACGGGTTGTGATAGCACAGCTGATATTAATGTTATCACACTACAAACAGACACTGTTCACCAAAGTATTACTTTACAAAGTAATGCATTACCTTATATGTGGAATGGACAGTTGATTAATGCAGCTGGTACATATACTTCTATTCAACAAAACATTATAGGTTGTGATTCAGTGATTTTTTTGCATTTAAATGTCAATATACCAACTATTCCAAATTTAAATGTTTTGTATGAGGGTACTCAAGAAAATAACCCAGCTACTCATACTCTCCCTAACATCCCCATTCAGTCAAGTGTCATAAAAAACATTACCCTTCAAAATACAGGGAATCAAAACCTACTTATTTCAGCAATTCAACTTTCGGGTGGTGAAGCCATCCTTCTAAACTCGAATATTTTATCTGTTCCAATTAGTGGTTCTGTTACATTTCAGGTGAAATTTCAACCTATTACTATCGGTGCAAAAGTCAATGTGCTTTCTATTTATTCAAATGACCTCAATCATCCACAATTTGTAATTAACTTTAATTACAATGCCATTAATGGTGCGGTACCTGATATTAGGTGTTTGTACAGTAACAATCCTCTCACGAATGGCGCCAATTTGGATTTACCGGTAAACATACCCTCGGGCACTCCTTATCCTTTTCTTTTTGAATTGAAAAATAGTGGACAGGCTAATTTACTTATAAGTTCAATAACATGCACGAATGGTATAGTCAATCCAAATTACAATAACCAAATGGTTTCAAATGAATCACAATTCATTGCTGTAACCTTAAACCCTGTTGGTTCAGGTTTCAAAACTTTTAATATCGTTGTGAATTCAAATGACGCTAGTGATCCAGCCTTTTTAATAGTTGTCCGTGTCAATGTTACAGTTCCTGTTTTGCTACAACCTGAAATTCAAATTTTACAAGCTACGGTTAACATTGTAAGTCAATCCACCTTGAATTTTAATGCTACATCTATTGGACAATTTTCAAGTTTGGTATTACAAATCAAAAACATAGGTTCAGCCAATTTAAACTTAACGAATATTCAATTCAGCAATCCTCTATTCTCATTAATTGGAACCTTACCATCTTTGCTTGCACCTAATCAATCCGTTAATGTAACCATACGATTTACACCAACACAAATTGGAAATGAAAGTTGTAATCTAACGATCTCGAACAATGATGCTAATGAAAACCCATTTGTTATTTACTTAACGGGTTCTGCTTTATTACCAACATTGGAAAACTGTAACTCATGTAATTCTTTGAAGGTTAATTCCAATCCAAAGCATAATTCGGAATGGGTAGATGTAATGACAACTTTTGAATGGCAGCACGAAGAAGGCCTTGGTATTGCATATTACCAAGTCATTGTTACCAAGGCAAATAGTAATGGTGATTATGTTATCCCAGTAGTGATAAACGGAAATTTCACCAACACAGTAAACCAACCTACCACTTCTGTAAATGCAAAGCTACAGATGTCAAATACGCTTTCCTATAATAGTAAATATAAGTGGTCTGTAACTGCTTACAATTCAAGTGGTTTACCTATCAGTTGTTTTAAACGAATTTTCAAAACTAGTCCTGTTCCTGTTGTTATTCAGCCTACGTGTTCTCATCCTTCAGGTGTGGCATTATTTGGTACCAAGATTGGAGCCGTTAGTAATGTTCCCATATATAAAAATGGAGGATGTGAGAACGGAGCATACAACAAATTTAGTACAACTATTCCAAGTGAGAGTAATTGGATTCAAGGTTGGCAATGTGTAGAATTACCCTCAAGATATTACAAAACCAAGTACCTCATAAATTGCAGCGGAGGAAATGGAAAGGATTATTTTAATGTATATGTACAAGGTAACCGAAAAGGATTTAGACAACTAGTAAATAATCTTACTAATTCCGCTCCTAAACCTGACGATATAATTACGTTTATGCGTGCTGATCCAAACTCTGCGGGGCATGTAGCGTTAGTTCATAATTTCACTCCTACTTTTAGTCAAAATACTCAGAATTATACATTAAAAATATTCCAAGAAAATTGGGGAAGTAATATTTCTCAACATTTAAGTTACAATTTATCATTAAAATTCATCAACGGAAAATGGAAGGCTACTTCTTCTAATTACCCAACTACACGAGGATGGGTGCGAGCAAAACCAGAAATTATTTCTCCTGGAGCAAACAATTCCATTCCTACGATTGTGACTACCACCCCTACTTTTACTTGGGCGAAACATAATAATATTAAAGGTTATAAGGTTAGAGTTTACCGTTTGGTTGGAAGTTGTTATCAGCAAGTAGGTGATCCTGTTGAAATCGATGGAAATCAGTTTAATGGGCAGGGATTTCCTTCGTTAGTACCTGGTGCTACTTATAAATGGACTGTAGAAAATATTTACTTTAACAATGGTTCTACTTATTTTGCTGGCACCTCGATTCCCTCGTCAGCACCCAAAACTGTTTTGAGTGACAATTACTATTTTAAGGTGGCAAATTCAGCTGTTCCAACAAATCCACAAGGAAATATAAATATAGCAGGTGGTAATTTATCTCAGATTTTCATTCAAACAATAGCCTCTCCGGTAAATGGTAGTAAAATCTTCTATAAAAACGATGACGACTGGTTACATCTTGAATCAACAAGTGGAAATGGAACTGCAAATATTCTTCAAGAGTTTACGCCAATTTCTGGAGATTCCATGCGCATTGAACGTACAGGATACCTTCCATTACAGTTTCAAGTTACTAATCGAATGCTCAACGAGAAAATGTTGATCCCAATGTTGGAGACAAAACCAAGTATTATTTTCAGAGTAGAACACCTTCCACAGAGTAATGTGAACAATGCGTCTTTAAAAATCACAGGTAAAAACTTTACGGGCTACAAAATTGCAATAGAGGGAGATTTTCTGACACCAGCATTCACACATTTGGATAGTATTCAAAACATAGATCTTCAAGATGGAATGAATTACTTTGAATTTATGGTTTACAATGATCATGATACGGTTCTCATCTCGGATAGATGGTTAAATATAAATCAAGCTGAAGAAAAGCTAAATATTCTCTTTTTTGCCCAGAATAAAGCAGGATATGATGTATATGTGGACGGGGATTTGTTTCAATCTGGTAAATCTGAAGGTGTTCTTTCCTTACCTGTTAGTTCTTATGATATAACTTTTCATGCATTTGGTTATGCACCGCTGAGGTATAATATCTACAGTGACACTATTTTAACATTAGAACCTGAAAAGTCCAGCATCGATTTAATCGATACATTAGTAACAAACCAATATGCTCGCGGACACTACTTAGGTGGAAATGTTAGTATTGATTTAGTCAATAATACACTAATGCACGTTCAAAAAACCGAAGCCATGTCAGATTCTCTTTATGAAATATGGGGTGAAACTTTGGAATTAAGTAACAACCAAAGTGATTATTCTGTTTCTTGGATTTTGGATCATCCTAACCTCCCTGAGAATTTCTTAGTAAAAGTCGTTACAGATGAGAATACGGTTTATCTTAATTCCAATCAGTTTGGTGATAGTATTGTGTTTGAAAGAGATTATCAAGTATTAAAACTGTTAGGATGGAAAAATGCAGCAGCAATTACGTTGGTATTTGAAAACCTAGAAAATACCAATTCGGAGTTGGAGGATTTCGTTTTATTCCCGAATCCAAACTCAGATGCTACGGTGTATATTTATTTAAAAGATCTTTCTGAAGGACAAACTTTAAAGATTTATGACCTAAAAGGAAGCATTGTTAAAACAATTTCACTCGAAGAGAATGGTAAAGATGTTTCTAATGTTGATATTTCACTTTTATCCAAAGGAATTTACTATTTTGAGGTGAATGTTGGTGGAACGCGAAGAGTTAAGTCTTTTGTTAGAATTTAACACAAATTTATTAGTATGTATCAGAACGATAGTTTGATCCATAAATAGACATTATAATTTAGGTTATTCAATTGATTTAGTTTTCTTAATGTGAGCTTGTTTGAATTTATGTTCACAGCCAACCAAATTCGTTATAATACAAACTATTAACAAGGTTTATATCAATCGTTTTCGTAAATTTGCACTCTAATTTTGGGTTTTTTGCACACTTTTACGCACAAATTCTTTTTACGTGTTGCTTTTTTGCTTGCTATGTTTCTGATAGTGAGCAAGGTAGGGGTGTGGGGGCAGAATTTAGTTGTGGATTTTACATCTAATCCGCCTGCGTCGAACAATACTATTTCCATTTGTTTAAACCAAGCTATTGTTTTTACGAACACAAGTTCCAACATTCCAAATAATGCAACTACTTTGTGGACTTTTAATGGGGGGTCTCCAAATACATCATCCTCTACGAGTTCTGTAAGTGTGGTATATCCAACAGCTGGAACTTATTCTGTAAAATTAAAGATCAATAATGATTCATTGGTTAAAACAGTAGTTGTTGGAACAAGTGTCGGTCCTCAGGCATCGTTGAATTTGACTAGTAATTCGTCGCAAGGATTTTCTACAACAACATATAATGGATTGACTTTATTTAGACGTTGCGGGAATGGAGTTTCATTGGGTAATTTTCAATTTTCAGTATCAAATTTTTCGCAATATCCATCCGGAACGAGTCAAACAATAGATTGGGGAGATGGACAAATTGAATCCTTTACAACTTCAAGCGTTTCACATTTATATGGAAGTCAAGGAGAAAAAACATTGACATATACAGTTACTTATCCTAATGGATGCACTGCAACAACTACTTACCTAATTTTTGTTGGAAATGGCCCTCCCTCATTGGGAATAGCTGGGAATGCTACTTCAACATGTCTGGGTTCTAACTATTCCTATTTTTTAAATGCTCAGTCTAATCCTATACCTGGAACGACATATCAAATTATATATAATGATGGTTCACCCACTGAATATTACAATACTTTTAGTGATATTCCTACCCCAACGACCCATGTTTTTAATGTTTCATCTTGCGGAAATACTACAATTTATAATACCCAACAGTTTAATAATACATTCAATATTTTAGTTAATGGAATTAATGGATGTAGCCCAACGGGAACAATTGTTTCAGTTGGACCAATGAGTATTTCAACTGAAACCCAACCTTCATTTACAACAAATCCAGAAAATACAATTTGCGTTAATTCAAATGTTGTTCTGACAAACACTTCTTTTTCTGGCGAAAATGTGGACACAGACTTCGGCTGTGATTCTACATATGGAAGATATTGGGAAATAATTCCTAACAATGGTTTTTCAGTACTTATTGGATCTCTCGGCTCTTCAAATGGATTTAATAATTATCTAGACTGGACAAATGGTTCTGATCAGTTGCAACTTAACTTTACAATAGCCGGTAATTATGTTATAAAACTTAATACCGGAAATAAGTGCGGAAGTAAGTCAATTACAGACACTATCTGTGTCATGCCAGGAGTAGTTGCATCTTTCAACCCAAATGTTTCTGCGGGATGTGCCCCACTAATTGTAAATACATCAAATCAAAGTTCAACTCCAACTTGTGGAGGTTATTCAAATGCCTATAATTGGACTGTTAATTACTCCAATCCTGAAAACTGCGGATCATTTGATTGGAGTTTTGCAAATGGAAGTTCAGCAACAAGCTCAAACCCTAGTTTTCAGTTCAATGAAGCCGGAATTTATGTGGTTACCCTTTCAACTTCCTTGAGTCCAAGTTTAGCAGGAGCAAGTTGTGCCGTTAAAACATTTTCTGATACTATTGTAGTCAGAGATGTTCCACAAATAACACTCAATACACCTGATCCTATTTGTATCACTTCAAGCTTTACTCCAACATTTACGGTAAATTCGTGCTATGACCAAAGTGGTTTGACTTACAATTGGAATTTTGGAAACACTGCAAATCCAACAACCACCAATCAACAGAATCCAAGCGTATCATTCAATCAGTCAGGAGTAAAACCATATTCAATAACTATCAACAATAGCTGTGGAGGTAGCACTGATAATGAAAATATTACAGTGAATCTAAACGTTAATCTTGATGCGAACGCAGTTTCAAATAGTTGTGAAGCCGGACCAATTAATTTAAGTGGTACTATAACTGGCGGAGCAACTACTGGTACTTGGTCATCCAATATTCTATTTGGCACGTTCAATCCGAATGAAACTACTCTCAATTCTATTTACACACCGCCACCTGGAACTACGGGCGCCATTGAATTGACTTTAACATCCGCTGCTCCAACAGCACCATGTCCGGTTGTTTCTGAAACAATAACCATAAATATTGCCAACAAACCCATTGCCAATGCTGGTCCTGATACGTCAATTTGTGCTGGTCAAAACATCCAGTTAAGTGGTCAAGTTAGTGGTTCTGCAACTTCAGCAGAATGGACAACGACTGGCACAGGAACACTTTTGACCCCTTCAAATTTATCTTCTGCGTATATTCCTACTCAATTAGATATTCAAAATGGATCGGTTCAATTTATATTAACTACCGATAATCCGATAGGTCCATGTGAGGCAGATAAAGATACAATTTTAGTAACCATTAAGCCGTTGCCGAGTGTAGTGCTAACCGCCAATATCACCCTCTGTTCCCCAGACACGCTTCAAGTGGAACATCAATCCAGTTTAGCACCTGAGGCCACCAATTACACTTGGGATATTACCAATACAACGGGTTTAACATTCAACTCGGCACTTTCAGGAACGATTACCTATCCCAATGACGAATTGAGCATTATCGTCACGAACAATGATACGGTTCCAAGAACCTTAACCTATTCCGTTTTTGCTACCACGAATGGTTGTAATGGCACGATAAACGATACGATAATTACCGTTCAGCCATTGCCTCAAATGACCCCAACCCCAGATGTAAATGTGTGTTCAGGCGATACGATACCATTTATCAATTTTGTGAGTGTTCCATTTTCGCAAAATTTTACGTGGGTAAATGATAATATTAATGTTGGCATTGGCGCCAATGGTACTGGAAATATCGGTCCAAATCTTATCGCAGGCGCAAATCCAAGCGATACCATTATGTTTGCTGAGATTGAAGTAACTCCTTTTTATAATGGTTGTCCAGGTCTACCTGATAAGTTTTTAGTTAACATATACCCCATTCCGGAAGTTGATTCCGTGGCGGAATATTCGATTTGTTCAGGAGATACGATCTTGCCAGTTGTTTGGACTTCTGATGTCCCTGGAACAACTTACGAGTGGACCGCTGATATTTCAGGAAGTACATCGGGTTTTCCTGAGGACGGAACAGGAAATACAGGTTTGTACACCAATGTCATTAACAATGGAACAAATCTCGATACCATTGCAATTACAGTAATTCCAACTGTAAATGGCTGTCAAGGTCCTGAATACGTTTACCGAATTTTTGTTAAGCCCATTCCAAGTGTTCAAGTTTTTGCAGATTCTATTTGTCCAGATGCCACACAAGCAACATTAACCGCAGTTGGAACGCCAATCGGAGGCACCTATCAATGGTTGAACGGTGGGCCGAGTAATGCATTATACAACATTGCAAATCCTTCGGATAGTTCGTTTTACATCGTAAGTTACACGGTCAATAATTGTATCAACTACGATACGAGCTTGGTGGTATATTATGATTTGCCGGTACTAACAGTAAATAACGATTCCATTTGTCAAGGGCAACAAGGATTGCTTTCCACTACCACAACTCCCGCGCAACCTGGAACCTATCTTTGGAACGCAGGAACGCCATCTGCCAGTGGACAACAAATTTCAGCATCACCTAACGGAACAACAACCTACACAGTTACCTACACGCATGCTCCAACGGGATGTACATTAAATGCCTCAGGAATCATATATGTTGATAGTATCCCAACTGTTACCATCACAAGTCCGGATGCAGATTTGACCATTTGTTCCAACGAGAGCATCATTCTTACAGCTTCTTCAACAATTGGAAATGGCATTTTTCAATGGAGTACAGGTGAAACAAGCGCCACAATTGTACTGGATACTGCATTAACTTCATTAATTCAAGTAGTTTACGAGAAAAATAATTGTTTCGACACAGCAAGTATTACCGTTACTGTAAATCCAGCACCGAGCTTAACCATCACTGACATTTCCGTTTGTTCGGGAGTTGATACTGTTTTCACAGCAACAGGATTACCGGCAGGAGGAACGTATACTTGGGAGTCAGCATCAAGTCAAGGAGGTGCTACCTTTATTGTCACTAATCAACTTTCTTCATTTGCCGTTCCAGTAAGTTATGTAAAAGACGGTTGCACAGCTTTAGATACGGCTAATTTAACAATTACGCCGACACCCGTTGTTACCATAAATACACCAACCTCAATTATTTGTTTAGGTGATAGCGTAGTTCTCACTGCCATACCAAATCCAGGACAAGAAAATGGGCTTTTTACGTGGAATAATGTTGGTTCAGACAATACTGCAAGCATAACTGAGAGTCCAGTAGCGAATACTTCCTACGTCATTTCATATAATTTAAACGGTTGTTCGTCAACAGATACAACTACTATTACAGTTAATCTTCCTCCAGCCTTAACGGTAAATAACGATACCATTTGTCCGGGAGAAGCAGCAAGTATTCTAGCGACAACTTCACCTACAAATGGGACTTATTTTTGGTCGTATCAATCGGCAAATACGACTCAAATTTTTCCGAATCCTTCGGTTACGACAAGTTACGCTGTTGAATATACGGTTGGTGCATGTACAGTTTTAGATACGGCAATTGTAGTCGTTAAACCAGTTCCAACAGTTGCTTCAGTTGATTCTGTTTTTGCGTGTGCAGGAACACCATTTGATCCGATTAATTTCAATGCAAGTATTGTTGGCTCAACGATAAATTGGTTTCATTCTACACAGGGTATTGGATTAACGCCATCATCAGGAACCGGAAACATACCAAGTTGGACAGCGCCTGCAAACACCACGAGTCAAGCTATTGAAGGAACGATTTCCGTTTACGCAACTGCATCTGGTTGTATTGGAGACACGACCTCTTTTGTTGCAAGCATTTACCCAACGCCGACTGTTTCCGTAACGCCGAATAGTCAAACCATTTGTTCGGGAAGTGCGATTAATGCAATTAATTGGAACATCGATGTTCCGGGAGCTAATTTAACATGGAATGCAACTACCAGTTCAGGATTGTTATCAGTTAGTCCACAAAATGGCTCGGGTGATATCGATTCATTACAAATTGTAAATACATCAACTACATCCCAAACAGTAACTATTACCGCGAGTGTAAGCATTGAAAATTGTCCGGGAAATACCATTACCTACACCATCAATGTAAATCCTGTTCCGGATTTGATTTTATCAGCGAATCAAACGGTTTGTAGCGGAGATTCAACCGTTGCCACAAGCTTTAGCTCAACGAGTCCGAATTTATCAAACTTTACATGGTTTTTAACGAACACGAACGTTCCTTCTGATATTTCTGGTTATGTTGATTCCATTGGAACGGGTCAAATACCAATCATGGAGCTGGTTAACGATTTGGATACTGCTTACACCTTGATTTATGATGTGGTGGCAGTTTCAAACGCTTGTATTGGGCAATCAAACACGATTTCATTTACCATTAATCCTTTGCCGAATGTTGATGCGGGAGATTCTTTGGTTGTTTGTGTCGGAGACAATGTGGTCTTGAACGCAACGGGGGCTCAAACATTGGTTTGGTCAAATGGTATTTCGAATGGCGTTCTGTTTAATGCGAATACGGTTGGGAATTTCATGTACACCGTTACAGGTTCTAGTTCGGTAGGATGTGAAAATCAAGATGAGGTGCAGTTAACAGTCAATTCTTCTCCAACCTTATCGTTTAATGGATCCGATAGTCAAAGTATCTGTGCGGGAGGAATTGCTAATTTTCAAGCAGTTGGAAATCCAAGTGGAGGAAGTTATTCGTGGAATGACCCAAACCTAACAACGACCGGAAACTTAGCAGTGCAAGTGGATAGTAATGTGGTTGGTTCATTTGTTTATACAGTAAACTACAACTTGGAAGGATGTATCGCTACTGATAGCGTAACGGTAACATCTTTGGCTTTGCCTCAAATCGTTTTACTAGGAGACACCATTTGTACAGGCGGAACGGGAACGATAACGTCAGTAATTACACCAAGTTCGTCAGGAGGAACATACGCTTGGACTCCAGGTAATTTTTCAACGGCCAACATTACCATTTCAGGACTAAATACAGTTGGGAATACGGTTGACACGAATTACACGTACACGCTAACATATACAGACGCACAAGGATGTCTAAACTCAGCAGCAGCAGATATTTGGGTTTATAACTATCCACAAATTACCGCCCCAGCAGTAGCGATATGTGAAGGAGATACGGCCTATTTGAGCGCAACGGCCAACATTCCAAATGGAATTTTTACGTGGTATCTGGCAAGTAACCTGAATAACGCAATCGGAACTGGTTCGAGCATCGCTATCCCAAATTTAGCAACACCTTCTCACCAATATACGGTGATTTATGAAGTGAATGATTGCAGCGATACGGCAATAGTCAATGTTACTGTAAATCCTAAACCAACACTGCAAATTAATGAGAGTGATTTCTCTGTTTGTGCAAGTACAGTTTCGGTACTTTCAGCACAAGTAAGTCCACCAATTTCTGGAACATACATTTGGACGCACGATTCTTCTTTAGATACCAATGTTGTTAGCGTTTCTCCTCAGCAAACAACCAACTACGGAGTAATCTTCGTTTCAGATGATAACTGTTTCAGCAATACAGATAGTTTAGTAATTACCGTTATTCAAAATCCACAGGCGAACATTGTGGCAAGTGATACTTCAATTTGTTTGGGAGACGAGATAACTCTATCTGCCACTGCTTCGGGTTATAATTATCAATGGAGTACTACAACTGAAACTACTCAAAGTATTACGGATACCTTAACAACGGTTGGAACCTATGAGTACATTTTGACGGTTTCGGTAAATGGTTGTACCACAGTTGATCGCGACACAATTCAAATCGTAGTAAATCCGATTCCAAGTATATTGAATTTGGCTTCTTCGTTGGATAGTTTGTGTTTAGGAGATTCGATAACATTGACTGCGAGCGTATTGCCACTTGGCGGCGTTTACACTTGGAATCCTGGTGGAGTTTC
>CAMAZP010000028.1 GCA_945863605.1 Chitinophaga pinensis | reverse complement strand
AGTACAACTAGTATTATGCCTAATATTATTTACCAATATCAAAATGGTTTTCAAGAATTAAGTATTGGTACTTATGTTAAATACGGAAATTTCACTGTTGGGGCTTGGTATAGAAACAGAGATGCATTCATTTTGTGTTTTGGAATTACAACTGAGAAATTTAAGATAGGTTACAGCTATGACTTAACCGTTTCAAAATTAGGAAATGGAGTTTCAGGTGGTTCACATGAAGTATCTATGGGACTTAACCTAAAATGTAAAAAGAAAGCTAAGAATTTCAGAAAAATCTCATGTCCTTCTTTTTAAATTATAAATAGTTTGTAACTTTTTAATGTTTTTGAATTTATTTTCTACATCTAGACATCATATTATGAAAATAACTAAGTTAAATTTATTTGGATTTACACTAATTGGATTGGTGCTAATTTCATCTTGTGCCAAAGAAACATCTTCTTCAACTGGTTGGGAGTACAACAACTATGAAAATGGTGGTTTCGAAAAATTCGAAGCTAGGGAACAAGAAACTGGTCCTGGATTAGTAATGATCGAAGGTGGAACTTTCACAATGGGTCGTACAGAACAAGATGTTATGTATGATTGGAATGCAAGAGCCGCAAGGGTTACAGTTGCATCTTTTTACCTTGACAGAACAGAGGTTACTAATTTACACTGGTTGGAATACATGTATTGGATGAAACGTGTTTATTATAAAACCTATCCACATGTATACAAAAAAAGTTTACCAGATACATTAGCATGGAGAACAGCCTTAGGTTACAGAGAAAAATATGTTACATACTACTTACGTCATCCATCATACCGTGATTATCCTGTTGTAGGTGTATCTTGGCTACAAGCAAATGATTTTTGTAAGTGGAGAACAGACCGAGTAAATGAATCAATACTTGTAAGAGAAGGTATAATTAAATGGCATTTTTCTGATAATTCAAATCATTTAAATACATATAGAGGTGGAAGTGAAATGGGTGATGTTGGTGCTGCTAATGCTCCTCAGAAAGATTTCCAAAAAATGGTATCTACGCCTCAAAATATGTTCAGTACTGAAAACTATTTAAATGGTGCATACAATATAGAAACTGGTAATGTTGATGAGAATGGTTTAGCAAAAGGTGGTTATACACTAGATAACGGAACTAAAAAAATTCCATTAGATAAAAAAACTGGTCGTGGAATTCCGAGAGATCCTTATCAGTTAGAAAACTTCGACCCCGTTATGGCGGATGTTGAAAGTGGACGATTGGGATCAAGACCAGTAAAGTTAGAAGATGGTATTTTGTTACCAAACTATCGCCTTCCTACTGAAGCTGAATGGGAATTCGCTGCACTCGGATTAATTGGAAACTTAGATCCAAATTCTGAGAACATTAATGATAGAAGAATTTATCCTTGGGATGGTCATTATGTTAGACAAGCTGAACAACAATTTGCTGGAGCAATCCAAGCAAATTTCGTAAGAGGTAAAGGTGACATGATGGGTGTTGCTGGAAATTTAAATGATGGTGGTGATATTACCGTTCGTGTTGACGATTTTTGGCCAAATGATTATGGTTTATATCACATGGCAGGAAACGTTTCTGAATGGGTGATGGATGTATATCGACCAATGTCTAGTGAAGTATTTGAAGAGTTTATGCCTTTCCGTGGAAACGTTTATAAAACTCAGTTATTAGTACCAGATGGACTTTATGACAAGCCAGTAAAAGCTACTGAAAACGTCTATGATGTGCATGGTATGAAGGAATTTGTTAATGAATTTGCAAGAATCAAATACCTAGCATACGCTAACACTGGATACCAACAAGATAAAAATAAAGCTTATCAAACTAACGTTTCTGTCGGCGCAAATGCAACAAAAAATGACAGTATCGTTAATAATAATCCAATGAATTCTAGAATTTATTCTAAACAAGACCCAAGAAAATATCAATTTACATCACCTAGTGCTAACTACGTATCTAATAAAAATAAATTTACTGATCAAGAAAGACTTCAATTTGAATTTCTTGATACTTTAAATATGTTATTAGATACATCTATAGCTTTATACAACCAAGGAAGAACTATTGCAGCATCTGCATACATAGAAAGAGTATTGTTTAATAAACTTCTACCAGTGGATATAAAAGATGGAGCAACAACTGTCAATTTACTCGATAATATAATGATGCCAGCATTTAATATGGCAGCTCCACCTGCATACATGGGTATAGCTGTTGCTGGAGATCCAAATCATATTTTCAGTAAAGAATACCTTGAATTTAAATTCCAATCTTACTACTTAGATCCTACAATAACAACATGGATACTAACTTTAAGAAATGGACTCACTGAATTTTTAACTGAAACAAAAGGAAAACAACGTTGGAGAAACGTTACTGTAGAAGAAAACGCTGGTCGTTTAAACTATCGTCAAGATGATTATAGAGATGCTTTAGATGGCGATTTGGAATCTTCTATCTTCTACAACAACCCTACTCGTAAAAATGATATCAACCAAGGAAGAAGAAATTCTAACCAAGTTATGTATCAAAGTGAATATGAAAATGAAGATTTGGAAGGTAATTCTATTAATAGTGGTTCAAGTGGTTGGCCTACAACTTTAATCTCAGACAAATCAAGAGTTTATAAAGGAGGTTCTTGGGCTGACAGAGCTTACTGGTTATCACCTGGAAACAGAAGATTCTTGGATGAGGACAAAGGTTCAGCAATGATCGGATTTAGATGTGCAATGGACCGAGTTGGAAGTTCAAGACCCAATTCGAAGAAAGGAAAAAAATAAATAAACTAAAAAGCTCGATTTAATCGGGCTTTTTTTTTGAAATTTGTTTCATGGAAAATTTATTTCAACTTTTTTATGAAACTTCAGGTGTTTCAACCGATACTCGGAAAATAAAACAAAATTCATTATACATTGCCCTAAAGGGCGAAAACTTTGATGGAAATACTTTTGCGGAAAAAGCTATTGAATTAGGTGCAAAATACGCAATAGTTGACAATAAAGATTTTGAAAATCATACTACAATTTTCTTTGTCAAAAATGCTTTACTTTTTCTTCAAAAATTAGCAAATTATCACAGAAAACAATTTGAAATTCCATTAATTGGAATAACTGGAAGTAATGGTAAAACAACAACCAAAGAATTAATTAATACTGTACTTTCAACAAAATATAATGTCTTATTTACTTCAGGAAATCTGAACAATCATATTGGCGTTCCTTTAACTTTATTAAATCTAACAAAGGAACATGAAATCGCGATTATTGAAATGGGGGCGAATAAACCGAAAGATATTGAAGAATTGTGTTTGATTGCTGAACCAAATTATGGTATAATAACAAATGTTGGTAAAGCACATTTACAAGGATTCATAAGTTTTGAAGGTGTTTTAGAAACCAAAAGTGAATTGTATTCATTTGTAAAAAATAAACAAGGAAAAATAATAATCAATGGTGATGATGAAACTTTAAATAACAAAGCAAATTCATTTCTATTAGAAAAAATAACCTACGGGAAACTTTCAGAAAATCAAATAATTGGTGAATTGATTCAATTAAATCCTTTTGTAGAATTAAGATGGAAATCAGCTGATTATAATTCGCCAATAATTCAAACAAACTTAGTTGGTAAATATAACTTTTTAAATTTTTTGGCTGCAATTACATTCGGAACAATCTTCAAAGTTGAGAACGAAAAAATTAATCAAGCCA
Source organism: Chitinophaga pinensis (assembly GCA_945863605.1). Classification (GTDB taxonomy): domain Bacteria; phylum Bacteroidota; class Bacteroidia; order Flavobacteriales_D; family Crocinitomicaceae; genus UBA952. Next base: position 38,437 of record CAMAZP010000028.1, on the reverse strand, counting down.
TATCAAATTACGTATCTACCAATAACCGATCTCAAGTACAAAAAACAGAAAAAAATACATTAATCATTGACTGCTACAATGCAAATCCTTCAAGTATGCTAGTTGCATTAGAAAGTTTTAAAGAGATACAAAATCCAAAAAAAATTGCAATACTTGGTGACATGTTTGAATTAGGTTTGGAAAGTGAAACAGAACATCAAAAAATTATTAATTATTGTAATGAAAATGATATAAAATATCTTACTGTTGGTGCACATTTTCTTAAACAAAATTCTTTAGGATTCAAAGACACACATGAAGTAATTGAATTTATAAAAACTCAAGGTTTTACTGATAATTTAATTCTTCTCAAAGGTTCAAGGGGAATTGCATTAGAAAAAATAATTGAATTCCTTTAAGGTTTTAATCATTGAGCTGAAAATAATTTTAGAATATAGTTTCATAAGCGAAACTTTATAAAATAAATAGCGTTTTAAACCTCATAACAAAAAAGTTATGAAAGCAATTGGGTTATTTATTCTTGGTTTATTTTTTTCTTTTTGCTTGAATGCTACTAGCAATCTCTCCAAAAAAGAATATATATCATTTTATGAACAAATTGCTATTCAACAAATGAATCAGTATAAAATTCCTGCTAGTATTACAATGGCTCAAGGAATTTTAGAATCTGGAAGTGGAAATTCAACCTTAGCTAAAACAGCTAATAATCACTTTGGAATTAAATGTCATACAGATTGGAAAGGTGAAAAGGTTTATTTTGATGATGATGCTAAAAATGAATGTTTTCGTTCATATACTAAAGTAGAAGATTCTTACATTGACCATAGTATATTTTTAACTACTCGTAAACGTTATGAATCTCTATTCTCTTTATCACTCTCAGATTATAAAGGCTGGGCAAATGGTTTAAAATCAGCTGGATATGCGACTAATCCAAAATATGCTGAAGAATTAATAAGGTTAATCGAAGAATTAGAACTTTACAAATTAGATGGCTCATTTTTTTCACCTATAAGTACAAGTAATTCATATTTAGTTTTGGCAAAGCAAACCCACGAAAATAAAGTGGACTACATTAAAGTAAGAAAAGGTGATTCATTTTATCAAATTTCTAAAAGATACGGTTTGACATTAAGTCAACTTCATGCTTACAATGATTTCAACCCACTAAAAGATATATTGGAAGCAGGAGATATAGTTTACTTAGAACCAAAACGATTTTATTCAAGAATTAAAAATACAATTGTACTTGAACGAACGATGAGCTTAAGAGAAATATCGCAAAAAGAAGCAGTAAAGCTAAAAAAACTGATGAGAAAGAATCAAATTTCTTCTCCTGACGAACAACTACCAAAAGGAGAAAAGATTTTCCTTCGTTAATTTTATTATAGAAGGGATTTGTTTGTTGTTGTTTGTTTATTAAAACCCTGTTTCGTCAGGGTTTTTTCTATTTATCAGAAGTACAATCAAGCACCTTTTTATTCCAAATCATACGTTCCTCATGACTCAATTTTAAAACGTACTCTTCGCATTTTACTTCTAACTCTTGATCTATTTTATCAAAAGGTTGAGATAAATTTTGACCACATTCACAAGGAGCTAGTTCTTTCTTACATGAAAAAAACAAAATAGATATAATAATAAACGTGTAAGAAACTAACAAATTATTTGACCTCATAATACGAAGTTAATTAATCTATAAGTTACATGCTATTATTAAAAAGATAAAATGCTTATATTCGCTATGCACATGATAAAAAGGTTCTTTATTATTTCATTTCTAGTTGTTTTGGGAAATTTTTCTTTTGCCCACAATTACTATTTTTCGTTCGCTGAAGTGGAATACAATGATTTTTGTGGATGCTTTGAATCTTCTATAACTGTTACTACTCATGACTTTGAACAAGTACTTAGAAAAAAAAATCTTTTAAATAAAAATCTAGAAACCTCTCTCAAAGATAGCAAGCTTAATAAAAACATTGTTACTTTAATAAATGAAGGATTTCAAATAACTTTGCAAAATAGAAATGTGGAGTTTCATTTGGAAGGAAATGAAATAGAGTTAAACGGATTAACTACATTTTACCTAAGTTCAAATCCAATTGATTTATCAGAAGAAATACTATTTACTTATTCCTTGTTAATGAATGAATTTCCAGAAGAACAAAATAAACTCACGTTTATTTTTCGAAGTCAGAAAACAACAATCAATTTTATTTCGAATCAATACACTCATTCTATAAAACTAGAAAAATGAAAAAAATACTTTTATTTTGCCTTCTTCAGCTTATTTCAGTAAGCATTTTTGCTCAGAAAAAATTTGCGCAATTAGACCAAGAACTACCAACACCAAATGAATACAGAAACGCTGCAGGTGCTCCAGGTTATCATTATTATCAGCAAAAGGCCGATTATAAAATGAACATCACAATAGATGACGAAACTCAAAAATTAAGTGGTTTTGAAACAATTACATATACTAATAATTCTCCAGACAAATTAGAATATCTATGGCTTCAATTGGATCAAAATATCTATTCAGTTGATTCAGATTCGAAAATAATTGAAGTTGAAAAAATGGAAGACTTCAAAACTGTAGGTGACATCCGTAAAAAAACTTTTTATTACGATGGTGGTTTCAAAATTGAAGAAATTAAATCAGCAAATGGACAAAAAATGCGCTATTTTATCAATAAAACGATGATGCGTATAGATTTAGACAAACCACTTTTACCAAACACAAGTATTACATTTCAAATTAAATGGTGGTATAATATCAACGATAGAATGGCAGTTGGAGGAAGATCAGGATATGAATATTTTGAAAAAGATAATAATTACTTGTACACTATTGCTCAATACTTTCCTAGAATGTGTGTCTACAACGATGTTACAGGTTGGCAAAACAAGCAATTTCTTGGACGTGGCGAATTCACTTTACCATTTGGAGATTATGATGTGAATATTACGGTTCCTGCTGATCACATTGTTGGAGCAACAGGTGAATGTCAAAATTTATCAACTGTTTTAACAGCTGAACAACGTAAAAGATTGGATCAAAGTCGTAAATCTGATTCACCAGTACTAATCGTAACACAATCCGAAGCTGAAATAGCTGAAAATAATAAATCAAAACAAACGAAAACTTGGAACTTTAAGGCATCGAATGTTCGTGACTTCGCATTTGCAAGCTCAAGAAAATTTATTTGGGATGCACAGAACGTAACAGTAGGAGGGAAAAATGTTCTTTGTATGTCGTATTATCCGAAAGAAGGAAATCCTTTATGGGAGCGTTATTCAACAAAATTAGTAGCGCATACAATTAAAACTTATTCAAAATATACGGTGGATTACCCCTACCCTGTTGCTATTTCAGTGCACTCAAAATGGATTGGCATGGAATATCCAATGATATGTTTTAACGGAGGAAGACCAGAAGCAGACGGTACATATTCTGAACAAGAAAAATATGGAATGTGGGGTGTTATTATCCATGAAGTAGGACATAATTTTTTCCCTATGATTATCAATTCAGATGAACGCCAATGGTCATGGATGGACGAAGGATTAAATACATTTGTTCAATATTTGACAGAACAAGAATGGGAACGCGGTTATCCTTCACGAAGAGGACCAGCTTACATGATTGCAGACTATATGCGTGGTGATAAGCAAACAATTTCTCCGATAATGACAAATTCTGAATCGATTTTTCAATTTGGAAACAATGCTTATGGAAAACCAGCAACTGCATTGAATATACTAAGAGAAACGATTATGGGTCGAGAGTTATTTGACTTTGCTTTTAAAACCTACTGCGAACGTTGGAAATTTAAACATCCAACACCTGCAGATTTTTTTAGAACTATGGAGGATGCTTCAGCAGTTGATTTAGATTGGTTTTGGAGAGGTTGGTTTTATGGTACTGATAATGTTGATATTTCTGTTGATGAGGTAAAATGGTTTCAATTGTATACCCAAAATCCAGAAACTGAAAAATCATTCAAAAAAGAAATCGATGCTAAAAAAGATACTTTTATTGGAGATGAAAGAAACAAGTCTTCAATCAAAGAAACTATTAATGAAAAGGATAAAAGTATTGATGATTTTTATGCAAATGCAAGAAAAAATAAATATGTTGTTGATGCATTAGATAAAAAAGAATATCAAGAATTTTTGGCTAAAACTGACTCAAAAGATTTAGAATTGTTAAATGCAAATAGTCATTTTTATGAAGTTTCTTTTAGTAATATTGGAGGATTACCAATGCCTTTAATAATAGAATTTACTTTTATTGATGACTCCAAAAAAGTAGTAAAAATACCTGCTGAAATATGGCGTCAATATGAAGACAAAGTATCAAAAGTATTCATCCTTGATAAAGAAATTAAATCACTTCGTCTTGATCCTTTCCTAGAAACTGCAGATACTGATTTAAATAATAATTCATGGCCGTCAGAATTTATCCCTACGAAATATCAACTATTTAAACAACAACAAGTTAAAGAAAACCCAATGCAACGACAAAAAAGGGTTGATCAATTGAATAAGCAAAAATAAAAACGAACAATAATACAAAATTTACGTTTTAAATTATTCATAATATAATTTATGAAACTTATACTTTCATTAATTTTAATCTCTTGTTTTTACTCGCTTTCTGCTCAACAAAATGAAATGTTAAAAGTTTCACCAAATTATGAGAGCTTTACAGAACAATCCACCGCATCTTTATTTGAAAAATGGGAGTTATATAATTCACCAAATTTTTACAATCATCCTGAATTTGGAATACTACCTAATAATTCACCTTGTATAGACTGTGTTGAGGACTTATCTAAGAGAACTTTTAATGAAAAATATTTTATCTCAACAAAAAAACCATCGGAATTTTACAAACAAAAATCATATGGCGCAATAAATTTTTACAAAAATGGTTTTTGGTTAACAATTGATGAAAGATTAAGAAAAGTTAATCAACATATTTACGTAGCAGAAAATCAAATTGACCCGACAGGTATCAATACGCGTTTGAAAAATTCATTTATTAAAACACCATTTGGGAATATTCAATTTAATCAATGGGAGTTATTTGGTATAAAACAAAATCAAAAAGTACATATTTCTAACTCAAATTGGAATAATTATACAATTGGTGAAAATGGAATTTTAATTACCAATATTTTTAATGGAATTGACCTTGAATTGAATGTATCAAGAGGATCAATAAAATCAAATTTTATTATTCGCCAAAACAATTTTTCAGAATTTGAATCGCTATTATTTGAGGATACATTCAGTAGTAATTTAGCTCTTTTTTTGAATTTAAATAATTCTGAAAATAAACTCAAAGGGATTGGAGAAATATCCATTGAAAATGAAAACTACGATAAGATTTTGGAAATTGGTATGGCATTGATATATCCAAAAGGATACGAAAAAGAAAAATCACAATTTGCTGAATACGTAATTGAAAAAAATAAAATAGGAATCAATGTTCCAATGAAATGGATTATTGAAAATTTAAAAGAAGATACATATTTAATAATTGATCCAGTGGTAACAAGCTCTAACACATTAGCTCAAGCGTCTATTACAGGGTCCGGATACAATCCAACGTGTTTTAATGGTTTTTGTACATACAACCTAGCCGTACCAACTCCTGCTAATTCATCAATAACAAATGTACAATGGAGTTTTAGTTACAGAGCACAAAGTTCTTGTTACAGAAATGAAGGTGCAGTATCTTTTTTATTAGGTTCTTGTAGAAGCCCGGTTCTCAATAATTATTTTTGGTTTTGTAATGTTCCAAGTGCAGGTGATTGTACGGGTAACAATATTTCCATATTTAATGATATTAGTGCATGCCTACCTGCCCCATCTTGCAATCCACAAATATTAAATTTTGTTATGAGATTTCATCGATGTTGGTCATCGCAATCTGGATGTAGTAATTCATGTATTGGTGCAATTACACCATGGACGATGACTATCACTGGAGTTACACTTGAATATTCTAATTCAATTCCAATATCACTTAATAATACAACAATTTGTCAGGGGGGGAGTATAAATGCAACTACACAAGCTTCTTATGGTGTTCCGCCATACAATTATAGTTGGAGTTTAAATAGTAATATGAATCCATTAATCGGAAGTGGCAATTCTTTAAATTATAATTTTACTAATGCGGGAACGTATACAATTTATTCAATGATTACAGATGCTTGTGGAAACAGTATAAATTCTAGTGGAAATATTACTGTAAATCCTCTACCAGCAGTAAATATTAATCCGAACCCTCAAACAATTTGTTCCAGTCAGGGAACAGATTTAAATATAAATAGTACACTTGCAAACACTAATTATACTTGGGTAGTTGCAATGTCAGGTGTTGGTGGTGGAACAAATGGGAATGGTTCTGGAATCGGTTCAAATTCAAGTTTATATATAAATCAAATTTTAACAAACAATAGCAATACACCTGGCATTGCTACCTATACAATTACACCATCTGCATTAGGATGTATTGGTTTATCTTCACAAGTTAATGTGACTGTAAATCCAGTAGCAACTGTAAATAATCCTGGTAATCAACAATTCTGCACCGGACAGAATACATCACTAATACCTTTAATCAGTACAAATGGGGCAATTGTTAACTGGACGAATAACAACACCTCTACTGGTTTGTCTGCAACAGGAGTTTCAGCTATTAATTCTTTTATCGGACAAAATTCAGGAACAACTAATAACGTTTCAACAGTCATAATTTCACCTATTTATGCAAACTGCCCTGGTATTCCACAAAGTTTTACAATTACGATAACACCAAATCCTAATTTGAATTTACCAAATTCACAAACAATATGTTCAGGGGCATCAACTAATACAATAAACTTTACAGGAAATGCTAACAGTTACAGTTGGACTAATACAAATCCAGCAATTGGTTTATCAACAAATGGATCGGGCGATATTCCTTCATTCGTTGGAATTAATACTGGTACATCCACTATTTCAGGAACTATTTATGTCACTCCATTTGATGGTTCATGTAATGGTGCTACTCAGTCATTTCAAATTAATATTGTACCTAATATTATTCCAACATTTTCAAATAATGGTCCATACTGTATTAATAGTACGCCCGGTTTATTATTATTAAATTCTATGGATACCCCTCCTATTTCAGGAACTTGGAACCCCCCAACTATTTCAACCTCAACAGTAGGCTCTCAGGTATATACATTTTCGCCAACTGCAGGTCAGTGTGCATCAACTATTCAAACTACGATAACTGTTAATCTTACTCCTTCAGTAAGTCTTACATGTTCAAACATTTGTAATGGGGCTACCACTACAGTTCTTGCAACACCAACTCCTTCAGGAAACTATAACTATGTTTGGACAGTACCAAGTGGTGCAAATCCAGGCAACGTAAGTAGTTTTTTAAGTGGAGCTACAGGAGTATATTCTGTGTATATTACAGATACTACTACAAATTGTGTAAGTCCACCCGATAATTGTACAATTAGTATTCAATCTCAGCCCAGCGTAATATTATTAAGTCCACCTTAATGTCATTTAGATAAATTAAAAATTATATTTCTTTTTTTTTAAAAAATTAAAGATCAAAATTAACAGCAACCCAATCTCTATTTTGAACGTTATAGTAAAAATTAAATTTTAAGTTTTGAAATTTTATAATTTACATTATTTATTTTAAACCAAACTCCTTATTTATTTTGAGTTAATAAATAATAAATTAATTATTTATTTTGTATGTTTACTTAATGATTCTTTTTTCTTAAAAAGAATTTATTAAAAAAGTAATTTTAAAAATTAAATAAATTGGTTTGCAACTTAACAATTTAACTAAAATAAAGCTAAATTAACATCAATAAAGATAATTAAATATGATCAGGCAGTTATTTATAATATTACACATATTTTTTATTTTCAATTATTTAAATTCACAAATAACAATAACCCCTGGTGGTACAGCATTGCAATTAGCAACTAATATAGTTGCACCTGGAATAACTGTCACAAATGCAACATTAAATTGTGCTCAAACTGCTTGTGGTACGTTTGCTGGAAACCTTCAAGCTGGAGGTGCACAATTAAGTAATGGAGGAATAGTTATGACTTCTGGTTCGGCTGCCAATGCAGATGGACCGAATACAATTGGTTCATCATCAACAGCTGTTCCTGGTTTTGATTTTTCAGATCCTCACTTAACAACACAGCCAGGAGCAGGAAATCCACCACCTAACAGAGATAATTGTGTTTTAGAATTTGATATGCAACCTGGATGTGCAGGATTTAACGTAAGTTTCGTTTTTGGTTCAGAAGAATATCCTGAATTCGTTACTGGTTCTTTTAATGATGGGGTTGGTATATTTGTTTCTGGACCTAATCCTGCAGGTGGAAATTACAATAACTACAATATTGCTAGGTTACCTAATGGTCAATTAGTAAGTATTGATAATGTTAATGCCAACACAAATGCACAATATTATAATACAAACACCAGCGGAGTTATTCAATATGATGGTTATACTGATGGATTAACTGCACAATTAAGTGTTATCCCTTGTTCTACATACCATGTTAAGATTGTTATTGCTGATGCAGGAGATGAAAGTTATGATTCTGGTTTATTTCTTGGAGTTGGAAGTTTTAGTTGTAACTCTCCAATTCTTACCGTGAATACTCCAGCACCAATTTGTGCTGGACAAAATGCAATACTGACTGCCACGGCAACTGGAACGAATGGTACATATTCATGGTCAAATGGACAAACTACAGCTTCTATAACTGTAAATCCAACAACTACAACTACTTATACAGTTACTTATTCTATTAATGGATGTAGTGATGTAACTGCAACTACAACTGTGACTGTTAATCCTCCTACACAAACTACATTTACCGATTTAGGTCCATATTGTGCAACTGATATACCTGGTTTATTACCAACAACATCACTTAATGCAATTCAAGGGACTTGGTCGCCTGCAGTAATCAATACAACTACGCCAAACACTACAACCTATATTTTTACACCAGATCAAAATGCTTGTGGTTTACCATATTCAATGACAGTAGTTGTAAATCCACAAGGTGCACCAAATTTTGTTCAATTAGGCCCTTACTGTCAAGGTGATTTAGTAGATATACTTCCAAACACATCTTCAAATGGGGTTATTGGTTCATGGACACCTGCATTAATTGACTCAAATTTACCTGGAAATACAACTTATAATTTTACACCAACTGTTGCTGAATGTACCTCAAATGCTTCAATGATTATTAATGTTATTCCTATTTCAGCTCCAATTTTCACAGCAAATGTTAATACAGGTTGTACACCTTTAAACGTCTCTTTTTCAACATTAGCGACACCAAATTTCACCTATAATTATACACTAAATAACACATCATTTGGAACTAACCCAAATGAAAATTACACGTTTACAAATGCAGGTTGTTACGATATAACATTAACAGCAAATAATAGTGGGTGTAGCCAATCTACTACAATACAAGATATGATTTGCGTTGAAACAGCACCTTCAGTATTTTTCTCTGTTTCACCAACAATAATTGAAAATTCTAGTCAACAAGTTGTATTTACGAATAACACTGTTGGTGGAGATACCTATTTGTGGGATTTTGGGGACGGCACAACTTCAACTGATATAAACAACACACATGTATATTCAAATGTTAATGGTAATTTTAATGTAACACTTACATCATCTACTCAACTAGGTTGCTCTAATACATATGTAGTTACATTGTCATATACGAGTACGCCTGTATTTTATATTCCAAATACATTCACACCAGATGAAGATGAATTTAATCAAACATGGGGTCCAGTTTTTACATCAGGATTTGATCCATACAATTTTGAATTAAATATCTACAACAGATGGGGTGAATTAGTTTGGGAAAGCTATGATTCAAAAGAAAAATGGGAAGGTAACTATACAAAAAAGGGAATAAAAGTTCCTGCTGGTATATACACCTATAAAATTAGATTTAAACCAACTGCAACTGATGAAAAAGTAACAATCAGTGGACACATAAACCTAGTTAGATAAGAAAGAAATAATATTATTAATTATTTCTTTCTGAAGAAAATCTTCACTGGAACACCCTCAAAATCAAATTGTTCACGCAATCTATTTTCTAAAAATCGCTTGTAAGATTCTGGAACATATTGTGGTAAGTTGCAGAAAATTGCAAAAGCAGGTGAATGGGTAGGTAATTGCTGAACGTATTTTATTTTAATGTATTTTCCTTTAATTGCTGGTGGAGGTGTTGCATTGATAATATCCAACATTATTTCATTCAATTTTGAAGTTGCAATTTTACGAGTTCTGTTTTCGTGAACTCTCATCGCTGTCTCTAAAGCTTTATGAATACGTTGTTTAGTTATTGTGGAAGTAAAGATAATCGGAACATCATTGAACGGTGCCAATTGCTCTCTCAAGTTCTTTTCGTATTCAAGCATTGTATTGTGATCTTTCTCTACCAAATCCCATTTATTGACAAGAACAACTACTCCTTTAGAATTTTTCTCAATCATATAATAAATGCTCAAATCTTGTTTCTGCAAGCCTTCTCCAGCATCAATCAAGAACAAACAAACATCGGCATTTTCAATCGTACGAACAGAACGCAAAACTGAATAATACTCAATATCCTCAGTAACTTTAGCTTTTTTGCGTATACCTGCAGTATCAATTAATAAAAAATCAAAACCAAATGCTTTATATCGAGTGTGAATTGAATCTCTAGTAGTTCCTGAGATATCGGTAACAATATTTCGCTCTTGTCCTGTAAAAGCATTTACCAAAGATGATTTTCCAACGTTAGGACGACCTACAATTGCAAAACGAGGTAAATAATCTTCTTCACGAATTGATTCATCACTTTTATCAAAGTATTTAACAGCATCATCTAATAAATCACCTGTTCCACTGCCGTTTGTTGCAGACATATCATAAACTTCTCCTAAGCCAAAAGAATAAAATTCAGAGGACAAACCTACTCTATCAGTGTTATCTACTTTATTGGCAACAATCATCACTGGTTTTTTACTCTTACGAAGTAATTGAGCCACAACCTCATCCATTTCAACAATACCTGTCATTACATCCACCATAAATACAATAACAGTTGCTTCTTGTATTGCTAATTCGACTTGTTTTCGTATCTCACCCTCAAAAATATCTTCTTTTACAGTTGCGTAGCCTCCTGTATCAATAACAGAAAATTGATAACCGTTCCATTCCCCTTTTCCATAAATTCTATCGCGTGTTACACCACTAACTTCTTTTACAATCGCATCTCGCGACTCAGTTAATCTGTTAAATAATGTCGATTTCCCAACGTTTGGGCGTCCGACAATTGCTAAAATGTTACTCATTTGATGATCCTTTCGCTTATTTGGATATTAGTATCCGTACTTTTTTAATTTGGCATCTGTTGAACGCCAATCTTTATCAACTTTCACAAAGTTCTCAAGATAAACTTTTGCTCCAGTGAATTTTTCAATTTCTTCTCGTGCTGTTTTTCCAATTCGTTGAAGCATTTCCCCGCCTTTTCCGATTATAATTCCTTTTTGAGAATCACGCTCAACAATAATTAATGCACGAATTTTAACCATTAACCCTTCTTCAATGTATTCTTCTATTTCAACCTGACAACTATAAGGCACCTCTTTCTCTGTGAACAAAAATATTTTTTCACGAATAATTTCTGAAACGAAAAAACGCATGGGCCTATCTGAAATTGATTCCTTGTCGTAATAAGGTGGACTTTCAGGAATCAAGTCTAAGATTCGATTCCAAACTTGATCGATACTAAAACCATGCAAAGCTGAAATTGGAAATATAAGTGCATTTGGTAATTGTTCCTGCCAATAAATCACTCGTTTTGTTAATTCTTCTTGATTTGATAAATCAATTTTATTGATGATACATAAAACCGGAACTTTCAATCGTTTGATTTTTTCCAATGTTTCTTTGTGGTTCATTTCATTCTCTTTCGTATCCGTTATAAACAACAAAACATCTGCATCTTTAATGGACGTATTCACATAATCCATCATCGTTTCATGCAATTTATACGCTGCGTTTACAACTCCGGGGGTATCAGAAAAAACAATTTGATAGTCTTCATCATTTACTATTCCCAGTATTCGGTGTCGAGTTGTTTGTGCTTTAGAAGTGACAATCGAAAGTTTTTCACCAACTAATTGATTCATTAGAGTCGATTTACCAACATTTGGACTTCCAACAATATTTACAAAACCTGATTTGTGTGCCATTAAAAATAATTACCGACAAAGGTAGGAATTTAAAGTGATAAGCTAATTTTAAAAACGTGAATGTGAACTTAGTACACCAAAGAAGTGATATAAATAACAAAATAAAGTACATTTAGTTAATTTTACATATGTAATTTTAAAATATGAAAGTTTTTAAATTTGGTGGAGCGTCTATTAAAAATGTTGATGCAGTAAAGAATGTAGCATCCATTTTATCACTGTTTGAAGGTGAAAAATTAATAGTAGTCGTATCAGCTATGGGTAAAACCACTAATAAACTAGAAGAAATTGTAACGACCTTAAAAAACAAAAATCGCAAAGAATTTATGGGTCTAATTGAAGAATTAGAACTTTTTCATGAGTCCATTTTGGCTGATTTATTTCCTGAGAAACACTTTTCAATTTATAATTTAATTGAAACCATTTTTGAAGAATTAAAAGAAAAGATTAACAAACCATTTTCAGAAAATATAAGTTTTGAATACGATCAAATTGTTTCACTTGGGGAAATAATATCATCGCATATCGTAGCTGCATATCTAACTGAACAAAGTTTTTCAGCGCATTGGGTGGATGTAAGACAAATCGTTCGAACAGATAACAATTACCAAGAAGGAAAAGTAGATTGGTCAAAAACAGATTTTTTTGTTAAAACAAAATTTTTGCCTGAGTTCTCAAACTCAAACATTTTAGTTACACAAGGATTTTTAGGTCATACACCAGAGGGTTTTACTACAACACTCGGACGTGAAGGTTCTGATTACACTGCTGGTATATTTGCATTTTGTGGAAATGCAGAAAGTGTTACCATTTGGAAAGACGTCCCTGGAATGTTAAACGCCGACCCAAAATATTTTGAAGATACTATTAAGCTAGATAAAATTTCATTCAAAGAAGCAATTGAACTTTCCTATTACGGTGCAAGTGTGATTCATCCGAAAACAATAAAGCCATTACAGAATAAAGGAATCCCCTTGTATGTAAAATCCTTTGTTGAACCATTAGCTGAAGGAACAGTTATTCAAAGTTCGACTTCCAATGACGAATTAGTTCCTTCCTTTATTTTTAAGAAAGATCAAACACTCTATTCTTTTACACCTAAAGATTTCTCGTTTATTGTTGAGGAAAACTTGAGTGATATCTTTAATCAACTTTCATCATCAAAAGCAAAAATAAATTTAATGCAAAATTCAGCTTTAAGTTTTTCAATCTTAGTTGATAACCAAAAAACTAGTCCAGAAACGATTTTAAATCTTTTTAGTACTAATTATGAAGTGCGTTACAATGAAGGTTTAGAGCTTGTTACAATTAGACACTACGACATTGCCACGATAGATAGAGTAACGAAAGGCAAAGAAATCATACTACAACAGCGAACCCGTCATACTGCACGATTCGTTTTAAAAAACATATAAATACCATTTTAAAGGTATAAGTTAACATTCAGTTAAGCTTAAATTTGAGCTATGAAATCGAATACGTTGGCAAAGCAGGTATTTGGCGAAAAAGTCCAAATCAAAAACATACTAGATTCTTCTTTTTCAAATAAATTAATTGAACTTGGATTCATTAATGGACAAACGATTGAAGTTGTTTTTTCAGCTCCATTTGGTGACCCGATTGCTATTGAATTAAATGGATCAGTGCTTTCTTTACGATTAGAAGAAGCAGCAACAATAGAAGTTGAAAACACCAACTCACTTTAACTTTTTAGTATGTTTGTAAGATGAAAATTGCACTTTTTGGAAATCCAAACACAGGAAAAAGTTCTGTTTTTAATCTTCTCACTGGTTTAAGACAACACATTGGAAACTTTGCAGGAATTACTGTTGAGAAAAAAAGTGGTTCTTTTCAAATTGACAATCAACAACATCAGTTAATTGATTTTCCCGGTATTTATAGCATTTATCCTCGCTCAAAAGATGAGGAAGTGGTTTATAAAGTTGTTTCCAATCCCAAACATCCAGATTTTCCAGATTTAGCAATGATTGTGGTTGATGCCTCTAATCTTGATCGAAACCTTTTGCTTTTCACACAAATTTACGACCTTAAAATTCCTATTTTACTGGTTTTAAATATGTGGGATCTCACTCAAAAGAGAGGAATTAAAATAGACATCGAAAAACTTCAAAGTTATTTTCCATCGATTTCAATTGTGACTACAAATGCAAGAATTGGTCTTGGAAAAGATCGATTAACTGAAGCACTAAAAAATCATCAATTGATAGCTGGTTCTAATCCAATCGTTGAAGACTTTAAACTTTGTGATCTGGATGATAAAAAGAAACAAGAGGAAGAGACGCAATTTCGCTACCAATTTTTAAAGAAGGTAATTGCGGAAATTGAAATCGTTGAAAAAACAAAAACTGACACATTATCACGAAAAATTGACAAAATATTAATTCATCCAATTTTTGGATATTTAATTTTTTCGATAGTTTTATTCGTCATTTTTCAATTTATCTTTTCGTTTGCGAGCATCCCGATGGATTTTATTGATGTCCAAACGACTAATTTTTCGAATTTTGTTGCCAATCAACTTTCAAAAGGCTTACTCAATGATTTAATTTGTCAAGGTATCATTCCGGGGATAGGAGGTGTTATCATTTTTGTACCCCAAATAGCATTGTTGTTTTTATTTATTTCTATTCTTGAGGAAAGCGGATACTTATCGCGAGTTGTATTTATAATGGATCGTTTAATGCGTCCATTTGGACTGAATGGAAAAAGTATTGTTCCACTTATATCTAGCGTAGCTTGTGCGATTCCAGGTGTGATGGCTACTCGTACTATCGCAGATTGGAAAGAAAGATTAATAACTATTCTCGTTGCGCCTTTGATGAGTTGTAGCGCTCGAATTCCTGTTTACACCTTATTAATTGCGCTTGTTATACCCAAACAAACTGTGCTTGGAATTTTTAATTTACAGGGGATTGTGCTTTTTGGATTGTATTTCTTGGGATTGATTTCAGCTTTATTCATTGCAATTATTTTAAATCTCCTCATCAAAAAGAAAGAGAAAGGATTCCTGCTTTTAGAATTACCAAGCTATAAAATGCCACGTTGGCCCAATGTTGGAATCAATGTAATGGAAAAGGTTAAAATATTTGTAATCGATGCTGGGAAAATTATACTTTCGATTTCAATAATTCTTTGGGCACTGGCTACTTTTGGTCCTTCTGGAAAAATAGAGAATGCAGAAAAATATGTGAGAGCTAATCCTAGTTTCACTCAATTATCAGAAGAAGAACAAAACCAAAAAGTGGCTTCTGCAAAATTAGAATCATCTTATATTGGGATTTTTGGTAAAGCGATTGAGCCTGCAATTAGACCTTTGGGTTATGACTGGAAAATTGGAATATCATTGATTACTTCATTTGCAGCACGAGAAGTATTTGTCGGATCCCTAGCAACCATTTATGCAGTTCAAGACGATAGTGAGGAAAATTTAAGGATGATAGATCGTCTTAAAGCTGAGAAAAATAATAAAAATGAACCAATTTTCACGCTAGCTTCGGGCGTTTCTTTAATGATATTCTATGTATTTGCGATGCAATGTATGGCAACATTAGCGGTCGTTAGAAGAGAAACTAATTCTTGGAAGTGGCCATTAATTCAATTAGCTTTTATGGGTTTTATGGCTTATTTCGGTGCACTTTTCGCATTTACTATTTTATCTTAATTAGAAAAAAGTAACTTTATAACATGTTTCAAGGCATTATAGTATTTTTATTAGTAACAGTGTCATTCATTTACTTGATATGTAAATATTGGAGACAATTTTTTACCAAAACAGAAAGTTGCGATGGTTGCGCAATTAGTAAAAAATCAAATTTAATTAATCAAAAAAAAACTACTTGAAATGGGACAATGTCAATTGTATAAATATAACAATAGTTTTTACTCAATAAAAAAAGAGTCCTCTAATTACTTTTCGCAAGATTTTATTGAAAATGAAATTGATGATGACCATATTGCTTGGCTAAATTTTAATGGTTTAGAGAATAAAGATGAAATTGAATTATTGTGTAAAAAACTACAAATTGATCGATTAAATATTGATACAATCTACAATCCAAGTAGAAGACCAAAAGTTGAAGAATACACAAAATACGTTTTTTTTAGTGTTAAATCAGCTTTACCAACAGATGAAATCGAAACACAACTTGAACAAGAGCAAATCAGTTTTATAGTTGGAAAAAATTATTTGATATCATTTCAAGAAAAATCCTCTGATCACTTTTCAGATGTTAGAAATAGAATTGAAACCGCTAGAGGTAAAATACGATTGAAAAACTCAGATTTTTTACTCTTTAGAATGCTTGAAGCAATAATTGATAACTACTTCGAAGTAATTGAAGATATCTCTACAACTATTGAAGAAATAGAAGAAAAACTGCATAAATCTGAGAATAAATCGATTCTAAACCAAATTGAAAAAGAGAAACGAAAATTGATTGAACTGCGAAAAATAGCACTTCCTATGCGCGATATTTCTAGTCAATTGGAAACAAGTGAAAGTATATTTTTTGAAAAATCAAATCATCAATATTTTTCTCATCTGAAGTCTTCGTGCGTAAGCGTTTTGGAAGAAATCGATGCCAACAAACAAATTTTAGAGGGGATGGCCAATTTATTCTATGCGGCCCAAGGACAACGAATGAATGAAATCATGAAAGTTCTTACAATTGTTAGTTCTATTTTTATTCCTCTTACATTTATTGTCGGAGTATATGGTATGAATTTCGAAAATATGCCAGAATTGAAATATTGGTATGGATATTATACTGTTATTGGTGTATTATTTTTTATTGCCTTTGGGTTGCTCTTTTACTTTCTTAAACGTGGTTGGCTTAAAAAATAATGTGCATTCAATTTCAATTCAACATGTTTTTTTCAATAGCTGTTAAGATTATGTTAAAAATAATAGGAGTTGCTCATTGAAAATTACATTTGTTTTATAAAATTTTAAATTATGAAAAAATTAGTATTGTCTTTAGCTTTAATGTTTGTTGCCGTTTTGACAGCAAATACTGTATCAGCACAAATTGAAAAAGGTGCTAAAATCGAATTTAACAAAGAAACACACGATTACGGTAACATCAAATATGATGGTGAACCATATTGTACGTTTGAATTTAAAAACACGGGTGATGAGCCTTTAATTATTTCTAATGCAAAAGGATCTTGTGGTTGTACAGTTCCTGAATGGCCAAAAGAACCAATCGCTCCAGGAGCAAAAGGAACAATTCGTGTTAAATACGATACAAAACGTCCAGGTGCAATCAACAAAAGTGTTACAATCACTTCAAACGCAATCAACGAACCAAACAAAGTAATCAGAATTAAAGGTGAAGTTGGTCCAGCTCCTGAAGTTGCTACACCTGTTAACAACTCTGGTGCACCAGCTAATAACTAAATGAAAACATTTTTATTGATAAATTTTTGTCTAATTACCGCCCTTGGCATAAGTCAAGAGGCGGTTTTTAGTCCTAAGTATTCAACTGCTAAATTCCCAAAAACAAAAGAGGGAAAAATCATTAATTATGTATTTGAATTTAAAAATACTGGTGATGCAGCATTAGAATTTTATTCGTACGAAGTTGAATGTTCATGTACTAAAGTAGAGTTACCAAATGAACCAACGCAACCTGGACAAAATGGAAGAATTAGTGTTTCATTTGACACAAATGGTAAATCATATTTTCAAGATCGGATAATTTATCTTCAAACTAATACAGAGCGGAAAAAAGAGAAATTGCGATTAAAAGTTTATGTTGATCCAAAAACAATTGAAAATCCAACATCAGAAAAAGATAAAAACTAATTTAATTCATTAAAAAAGTTTTTAATTTTTGAAACTATATTATCCAAACATAAGCCCTGATGTAATGGGAGTCTAATTAATCTGTCCTCATATTTCTCAGCATTTACTAATCTCTTTCCGATGTATTTATTTTTAAAATAACTGCTTTTATGTAAACAACGATAATGCGTAAATGCATCAATTCCTTGTTCTGATAAATAATTTTTAAAGGCATTAAGTTCTTCAGTAGAATTTAAAACTAAGTAGAAAATATGAGCATTATGATTGGCAAAACTTGGTATTTGTGGCAATAAAATCCCTTTTTCTTTCAAAAAAGAAAGTTGTTCAAAATAGTAATTCCATTGATTTTTTCGCTCCTCTAACCAAGTTTTACTTTGCTCTAATTGGGCGACTAAATATGCGGCATTAAACTCAGAATTCACGTAAGAAGAGCCCAAAGCAACCCATTCGTATTTATCAATTTCACCACGATTAAACGCTGCACGATTTGTTCCTTTTTCCCAAATCACCTCTGCAGAATCAATCCATTCTTTTTTGTTGACAATTAATGCACCACCTTCACCGCATGAAATATTTTTGGTTTCATGAAAAGAAAATACCGCCAAATCACCCAATGAACCTAATGGCTGACTCTTATAACTCGCTCCATAAGCTTGAGCTGCTTCTTCAATAATATAAAAATTATATTTTTCTTGAAGTGCTTTTAAACGTTGCCAATCTGAGGAAACACCGCCGTAATACATTGGTATAATCGCTTTTGTTTTTGTAGTAATCAACTCTTCTAAATGGTCCAAATCCATGTTCGGGTGATTTTCTTGACTATCCACAAATTTAATTGTTGCACCTCGTAATAGAAATGCATTTGCCGAACTTGGAAAGGTATAGGAAGGAAGAATTAGTTCATCACCTTCTTTAATATTCAATAGTAAAGCAGAAATTTCCAATGCAGCTGTACAACTGTTTGTTAACAAGCAATTTCCACCTATTGAATTTTGAATTTTTTGTTGTGCAATTTGGGTGAATTTTCCACCACCTGCCGTTTTACCAGAAAGCAGCACTTCTTCAATAAACTTCGCTTCATTTTTTGAGCGATAGGGTTTACTGAAAAGTATTTTTTCTTTCATCTACAAACCAATTTTTGAATTAATTTCAGAAAAATCGCTAACGTAATTACTCCATGAAATTTTAGTTCCAAGTCTCACTAATTGAAGCGTTTGAAATCCTGCTTCATTAGCAGCTTCTAATTCTTGTTGTATATCTGATAAAAACAAGATTTTAGATGGCAATAAGTTAATTTTTTTAGCGATTTCAATATAGGTGTTTACATCTTGTTTTTGACCAGTATTTGTATCAAAGTAATGCAAGAAATTTTCACTTAAATCACCGAAAATACTGTTCCCAAAAATTAGTTTTTGTGCAGCAATTGAACCTGATGAAAACACACCTAACTTCAATCCTTTATTTTTCCAATCTTCAAGTGCAAGAGGCACATCGTCATAAACGTGACCTTTCAATTCTCCTGAATTATATCCATTTCTCCATAAAATTCCTTGTATGGTTTTTAATGGGGTTACTTTTCGGTCTTCATTACTCCATTTTTCCAAATATTTCAGCACTTCCTCGCTTGTAGTAATTTGCTCATTTTCTTCATCAGCAACAATTTCTATCACTTGTGAGAAAGCTTCTTTAACTTCTTGCAATTGAGAGAAATTATTTATCTCTTTGATGTGTGCTTTGAAATACGGAAATAAAATATCGTAAACAAATGATACTGAAGTTGTTGTTCCCTCAATATCAGTTAAGATATATTTTATCTTTTTATGCTCCACTTATTTTTTAATTTTAAAATCTTTGAATTCATTTTCAATTCCCGACTCAGTGTAATTTGGTACCCAACCGTTCGTATCGATAAAAATACGAATTGCTTTCACAAAAGGGTTACTTTCTCCCGCGTCAAACCAATGTTTTGTTCCTGCTGGCACACTAATCAAATCACCTTTCTCACATAATAAGTTAAAAACAGGTTCAGTTTCTAAATTGAACCAAAACAATCCTTGTCCATCGACGAAAAAGCGAATTTCATCCTCTGTATGTGTATGTTCAGCTAAAAATTTAGCTCGAATAACTTCGTAATTTTCTGTCAATGAATTGATTGAAATCACATCAGCCGATTGATAACCACCGTTTTCCATAAAAGGAAATAAATCTTTTGAATAAGCTTGTAAGATATCTTCTTGCGATGCTGTATCTTCAAAAACCTCTTCACATTGCCATTGATCAAAATACAAACCTCTTGCATTGAAAAACTCCAAAATTTCTTTTGGATTAGAAGTGCTATAATTTTTTGTTGGGATTGATAAAACTGCCATTACTTTTTAATTAAATTCCATTCACACTCACAAAGATAATCTAAAGTTTCTAAGTGTCTTTTGGCTTCAAAAAGGTTTTTTCCCCAAGCATAGGCTCCGTGTTTTCTAATCATAAAACAATGATTATCAATGGCTTCTTTGGCATAATTCAATTCGTTTTTGAAAAAATTCATATCCTGACTATTTTCTAAAACTGCTATTCTAATAGTTTCATCGTGTGTTGTTTGTCCATCGAAACCTTTTTGAACCTCATAACCTTCAAATTTCAATTCACTTTTAAATATTGTAGACAATAAAACAGGATACAAGGAATGACTATGAAGAATAACTTTGGTTTCAGGAAATAAATGGTAAATAATAGAATGAATCAGCGTTTCTGCAGAGGGTTTCAATGTTGCAAATTCTCCTTGAGGTAATCCATTTTCATTTACCCAAATAAAATCATTCTCTGTAAATTGACTCTTATCTACACCTGAACGTGATACCCAGATTTGATCAAGTTCGTTTTTAAAAGAATAATTCGTTGAAGTTGCAGGTGACCAACCTTTAGAATTATAAAGTCTGATTGTGGCAGCTAACTCTTTTTTTAATAGTTCTTCTTGCATGAATGAAATTTTATTCTTACAAAATTAACTAAGTTATTGAGAATATATTTTTGGGAATAAATCAAAAATTTAATTCATTACTCGTCGTCAGCTTCATCATCTTCGTCTGGTTTTTCATAATCATCTTCTTCCTCGCTATCGGCATCCAAATCATCTTCTTTCAAATCTGGAACTTTATCAAAATCATCTTCAAACTCCTCGTCTTCATCTTCTTGTATAGATTTAATTTTAGGAGTAATCTTGTTGATTTTAACAAGATAAATAACTTCATCAGTTTCCCAAATTAATGCATCTAGTATTTCACCTGTTGGTGTTTTAATTGTAGTTAAATGATTAATATAACCATCTGGAAATTCTTTTAGAATTTGCTTTTTCTGTTCAATGGTTAGTTTATCGTAGCTAATTATAGACCTTCTTTTAGACATATCTTTTATTGAATGAATTCTTTGCGACAAATTTATATTAATTGTTTTTCAATCTACAACTACAAATAAAATTTTTCATTAAAAATATCAACTTATTAACGTTGGTATCCTTATCTATTTTTTTAATTTTATAAAAAATAGATAAATGTATATTTCAAAAGAATTGAATTTGAGCAGATTTTTAGTGTTTATTTTGATATTCTTACCAACTCTTTTATTTGCGCAAAGCAAGAAATCTAAACCCCAATGTTTTAGTGCTACTAAGCTAAGTGTTGCACCACTTTTTGTAGGTGAAGTACTTTTTCTCTACGAACAATCTTTCTCCAAGAAAACAAGTTTTGAAGTTGGTTTAGGCTTACTTACAGATAATTACATTCAAAATGCGCTACAAGAAGTTATTGTTGTAAATGCAAGAGAAGTGGTTCCTGGTCCAAGTGCAAGCTTGGTATTACGTTACTATCCAATGGCTTTGGGTGAAAACCTTTACTTCTCTACAGAGTATAAATATCGTTTATATAGAAAGAATTTTTCGCAAGATGGTGGCACATTAATCACCAAAGAATATTACCAGCGTATGATTCCACGTGTAGGAATTGGCTATCATTTTTACTTGGATAAACGATTTTTTATTGATTTCTCCGCTAATTTGGGATTTGCTTTGGATAAAAAATATCAAGTAGGAGATCAGGCTCCAATTAAAAATATTAAGTTAAATGCAGGAATTGGATTAAAATTTAGTTACCGAATCTCAAAAGCCAAGGAATAAAATGTCAAAAATAAAATCTGCTTTTTTTTGTCAAAGCTGTGGGTATGAAGCAGCGAAATGGCTAGGTAAATGTCCTTCTTGTAGCGAGTGGAATACATTTGTTGAAGAAATGATTGAAAAGCCTTCCAAAAATGTGGTTGCTTTTTCAAATGAAACGAAACACGCGAAACCTCAACTTATTCAAGAGGTGGTTAAACAAGAAGAAGAACGCAGGGTTTTAAAGGATTCCGAATTGCACCGTGTTCTTGGTGGTGGATTAGTTCCTGGTTCTATTATTCTTTTAGGAGGTGACCCTGGAATAGGTAAATCAACTTTGTTACTTCAACTTGCAATTGCAGACACAATCAAAACGCTCTATGTTTCAGGAGAGGAAAGTGATCGTCAAATAAAAATGCGTGCTGATCGTATCGGAAGAATCAACGACACTTGTTTTCTATTAACCGAAACAAATCTGCAAAACATTGTACTTCACGCGAATGAAATTCAACCTGAGATAATTATAATTGATTCTATTCAAACTTTATTTTCATCACATATCGAAAGTTCTCCTGGAAGTATTTCTCAAGTTCGTGAATGTACTGCTCAATTATTGCGCTATGCTAAACAGACAAATATTCCGATTTTTCTAATTGGTCACATAACCAAAGATGGAACATTAGCTGGACCAAAAGTTCTAGAACACATGGTGGATGTTGTTTTGCAATTTGAAGGAGATAGAAATCATATTTACCGCTTGTTGCGGACTATTAAAAATCGCTTTGGTTCTACAAATGAACTTGGAATCTATGAAATGCATGGTGCAGGACTTCGCGGTGTTGAAAATCCTTCAGAGATATTAATTACTAATACAGATAAAGACTTAAGTGGTATTGCAATTGCTTCCACGATAGAAGGAATGCGACCTCTTTTAGTCGAAGTTCAAGCATTGGTGAGTTCAGCTGCTTATGGAACACCTCAGCGTTCTTCAACAGGCTTTGATGCCAAACGATTGAATATGCTATTGGCGGTTTTGGAAAAACGTTGTGGTTTTAAATTGAGTTCAAAAGATGTGTTTTTAAATATTGCTGGTGGAATCAAAGTTGATGATCCAGCAATTGATTTAGCAGTTGCAATTTCTGTGCTTTCTTCCAATGCTGATTTAGCGATTCCAAAAACGATTGCCTTTGCTGGTGAAATTGGCCTATCAGGTGAAATTCGTCCTGTTAATCGCATCGAACAGCGCATAAGTGAAGCCGAAAAATTGGGATACAAGCAAATTGTAGTTTCAAAATATTCAAAAGGCTTAGAGCTTAAAAAATCAGAAATCGAAGTTTTTAGTTGTGGAAAAATTGAAGAAGTTGTTAAATTCGTATTTGCATGAGCACTGTAAAACTGACTTTCAAATCTTCTCAATATGTTTTGATTGATTTCGAAGCAGCTTCTGTTTTTCAGCGAATTGGTGCCTACATATTAGATACAATCATATTATCCGTTTATTTATTCATCGCAATGATGTCGATTCAAACTGATGATTTATTTACGAATTTCGGAACTTGGCTATTTATGACATTATTGTTGGTGAAACTTCCTTGGATTTTGTATCAACCTGTTATGGAATATATTACAGGAGGACAAACGATTGGAAAAATGGTTGTTGGAATTCGAGTTTTAAAATTAAATGGTCACCGAGTTGGATTTAAGGAAGTGATGACTCGTTGGTTTTTTAGAGGTGATTTCCTTTGGATTTCGGCAAATTTCTTAATAATGCTATTACCATTATTGAATATTATAGATGCTTTTATTTGCGGGCTTACTATTAACAATCAACGCATTGGCGATTCATTAGCAGGAACAATCGTGGTGAAAACTAAATCTTCTCAAAGTTATACCTTAAATGATGTGTTGAAGATTAAAACCAATGAAAATTTTACACCATCTTATCCTCAAGTAGTTCGTTTTACAGACGAAGATATGATTTATATTAAAAATTGTATTCAACAAATAAAACGTTACAAAAACAAAAACTTAGAGGAATTGATTTCAAAAATTGCAAATGAAAGTGCACGATTGATGGGTATAGAACAAACACCAAAAGAACACTTAAAATTTCTTGAAACGCTTCTAAATGAATACGTTGTATTAACTCGATAAATGGCAAAACTCGCACTACTTCCAACACCAATTGGTAATTTGGAAGACATTACCCTAAGAACAATACGTTATTTCAATGAAACCGCTTTTATTTATGCGGAAGATACCCGTATGACTAAGCGTTTATTGGATCATTTAGGGATTCAGAAGAAAATCATTCCATTTCACGCCCACAATGAGCACAAAATGCTTGAAAAATGCATAGAAGCGATTCAAAGTGAAGAATTAGTTGTGCTTGTTTCAGATGCGGGTACTCCTGGAATTTCCGACCCCGGCTTTTTGTTAGTTCGAGCAGCGATTCAAAATTCAATCCAAGTAGAATGCTTACCTGGACCAACCGCATTTGTTCCTGCGCTTGTTGCGAGTGGTTTTCCGTGTGATAAATTCGTTTATGAAGGATTCCTTCCACACAAAAAAGGAAAACAAACACGCCTTAAAATTCTCAGCCAAGAAGAAAGAACAGTTGTTTTGTATGAATCACCTCATCGTTTAGCAAAAACCTTGGAACAAATGCAAGAAGTTTTTGGTAAAACAAGGGAAGTTTGTGTGGCACGTGAAATCTCTAAATACTATGAAACCTACCACAGAGGTACCTTAGAAGAATTGACTAGTTATTTCGTAAAAACGCCACCAAAAGGAGAGATTGTTGTTGTTATAAAAGGGTTAGGTGATTGAGAATTTACTTATTTAAAAAAGTTATTCAGCATTGATACCAACCCAATCATGACTTTGAATTCAATTCTTTTTAAAAATAAGAATCAAAAATCAATTTTACAGCCTAACAATAAACTTCAAATTAAATCTTCTTGCAGTCAAATAATTGGGGATTGAGTAATATTTTCCTTCGACATCCTGAATCCACTGCTTTGAAAGAACGTTATTGATCCCCAATACATTAAATATTTCTAGTGAGATAACTGCCTCGGAGAAATTCTTATTCCAAAACGTCTTTTTCTCTTTTTTGGTAGCAATCAAATTATAGGACATTCCTAAGTCAACGCGAAAATATGATTTAATGCGCAAAGTGTCTTTGTAGCGTGTATAATCAGGTGGACCATACGGTAAACGTGATCCAAATTGCATTCCCATTTGAACCGTAAAATTTTCTAAACCTGGCATTTGATCTTGAACCAACGCCCCAAACGTGAATAATTGATCGGTTGGTCGAGGAATGTAACCTGGGTAAATCGTTGCACTGTCAACTACTTCTTGGTCTTCACTGAAACCAAAAATAATTCGTTCGCCAGCGGCATTGTAAAATTCTTTGTAAGAATCGCCAATGATATCTTCTTTAGTGGACATTACTCCAAATTTGAAAAAAGACTCAATTCCTTTCACAAATTCACCGTGTATATTAGCGTCAATTCCATAAGCGAAAGCAACAGCATTGTTTTCAGCGTAATATCTTGTGCGAACGTTTTCAATTTCATAAGGATTCACATCCCACAAATATTTGTAGAATAACTCTCCTGTGAATTTGAAAGGTTGCTCACGGTTCCACATATTGAAAAAGAAATCAGTGCCAGCGACAGCGTGAAATGATTTTTGAGCTTTTACATTGGTATTCAATTGCCCATCAAAAGTTCTAAATTCTCTGTAAAATGGCGGTTGATAATACAATCCAGTAGAGAAACGATAAGATAAGTTTCTTCGTGCAACGCGATCATTTCGAACCATATACAATCGAGGGAAATAACTCACAGAAACACGTGGAGTTAAATAAAACTCATTATTGATGGCAGTGTATCCGCTACGAAGTCCGACCGTTAAGGCAAATTTATCACTAGACTCACGGATTACTTCTTCGTAATGTTTTTTTATTTTTTTGTCGCCAACTTTTATCTTTTGATCTACAGCAACCAAATAGTTTTTCTTTGTGTGCGACCAACTTTTATTTAATTGTAAAAAACTTGAAAGACGGTAGGAATTAATGGCAAGTTCTCCTTTAATGGTTTCAAATAATTCAATTTCATTATTCACTGTTTGAGGTAAACTATAACCTGCTGAATCAATCATTTTCCATTCGCTCAACACATCATTGAAGTTGTCTTGCTGGAATTGTACACCCCATTTTAAAACGGAACTTTTGAACTTTGTTTTATCATCATTTGTAAAACCAGAAAAGAAATTATGTTCCCCGTTATGATAAATACTAAAAATAGTTGCATTTAAGCGATTTCGGGCGTGGTTTAAAAATGTTCCAACGCCGAGAACAGCAATAGAATCGCCATATTCTTCTTTAGATGGGTCAGTTTCTAATTCATTAATGTAATATTGCCCTTGAATGTCAAAATACTCGCGTTCATCTGTATTAAAAGCCGAAGCGTAAAAATCTAATTTTGTGTCTTTTGTCGCTTGATATTTAAGTGACAAACCACCCATCATAGTTTGAAAACGTGTTTGCTCGGTACCATCAAAGTAGATGCGGAAAGAATAAGCTTCATTTGCTGTTCCAAAATCGGTTTTTGATGTTTCTGGACTAAATCTGAAATTATTTGAAGAATAATGCCCAAGGAAAGAAAGCACCAATTTTTCGCTGAGGTTGTAATTGGTTAATATTTGAGCATCCGCAAAAACAGGATTATATGAACCTTTCGTTGGTAATGAATTTAGTAAGTAGCCATTCGAACGGTAACGTGCCCCGACTAAATAATTAAAGCGATGATTAACTTCTTGTTCCACGTGTGCTTCAACGCCGAGCAAAGAAGCCAAACCTGAAGCATTAAATTTTTGAGGTGTTTTGTAAGTTATATCCAAAACTGAACTTAATCGGTCACCGTATTGTGAATCAAAACCTCCTGCAGAAAAACGAACATCTTCAACTAAAGCCGAATGAATAAAACTCATTCCTTCCTGTTGTCCGCTCCGAGTTAGAAAAGGACGAAAAACCAAAAAACCATTCACATACACTAAATTCTCGTCGTAATTTCCACCGCGAACATTGTAATTGGTGGTTAACTCATTGTTTGAAGTGGCAGCAGTTGTTAAAGTTAAAGTCCGTTCGATACTTCCTGTAATTTTCTGTGCATCAACAGTCGGCATTTTTTCTAATACAAATGGATCTATTTTATTTTGAGAAATGACAACTTCGCTTTGTTGCAAAATTGGAAAACTAATCACAGGCAATTCTTGACTTCCTGCTTGATTGATTATAGTTGTTTGCGTTTCTCGTAAACCATCGATCGAATAGACAAAAGTTACGGTATCGTTTAAATTCAAGTTAAAGGCATATCGTCCGATTGAGTCAGTGAATGTACTTTGAACAGGTTTTGTTTTTGTAACAACTAGAACGTTTTCCAGTGATTTTACATTTTTTCCTGTACACATACCAACTACACGTACATTTTGACTCAGAGCAGTAAACGACAGAAAAAGAAAAAATAGGACAGAAAGCTGTTTCATTGAGCGCAAAGATAAATGCTAAACGCTTTACACACATAAATATTTTGAATTCGCTAGAATCGTTCCTCAAAAAAAAGAGTAGTTTTGAGAAAAAACAAGAATGAAAAGGTTATTTCTTAGCTCACTTTTGTTGCTTTCAACAATAGTTGTGGCGCAAAGTAATTTCACGCCAGAAGGCTATTTGGGATATAAAATTGGTAAACAGTTTACTCGTCAAGATAAAGTAGTTGATTATTTCTACGAACTACAAAAAGAGTTTTCAAAAAATATGTTGGTTTGGAAATACGGAGAAACGTATGAAAAACGCGATTTAATTTTAGCATATTTCGGTACTGAAGAAAATATAAGCAACCTTGAAAATATTCGTAAAGCGCACTTAACAAATGATGAAACAGAAAAAGTTGCCATTGTTTGGTTGAGTTACAACGTTCACGGAAATGAAAGTTCGGGTACAGAGGCAGCGATGCAAACCGCTTTTTTACTACTGACCAAAAACAGTGAATTTTTAAAAAACACGATTATCATTATGGATCCTTGTTTGAATCCCGATGGAAGAGATCGCTACGTAAACTATTACAATCAATACGGAAATAAAACACCAGATGTCCACACTTTTTCTGCTGAACACATCGAACCTTGGCCAAGCGGTCGTCCGAACCACTACTTATTTGACTTGAATAGAGATTGGGCGTGGATGACACAAGTTGAATCGCAACAACGCGTTAAACAATACAATCAATGGTTGCCTCACGTGCACGTTGATTTCCACGAACAAGGAATTAATGAACCGTACTATTTTCCTCCGGCGGCTGAACCCTATCACGAGGTAATTACTAATTGGCAACGCGATTTCCAAAAAGAAATTGGTAAAAATCATGCGTCTTATTTCGACAAAAATGGATGGTTGTATTTTTCAAAAGAAATTTTCGACTTGCTTTATCCAAGTTACGGCGACACGTACCCAACGTTTAATGGTTCAATTGGAATGACTTATGAGCAAGGTGGTAGTGGACGCGCTGGACTTTCAGTTTTAACGCAAGTTGGTGATACTTTGTCGCTTTTAGACCGTGTTTCACATCATGTCACAACAGGAATTTCAACAGTTGAGGTTGCTTCAAATAAAAGCGAAAAACTAATAAAAGAATACCGTGATTTCTGCAAAAAGAAAAATTACAAATACAAAAGTTATGTCATAAGCGGAAATCAATACAAATTAGAATCGTTACTCGAATTATTGGATAAAAATGGAATTCGCTACGAATCTGCAATTGAGAATACAGCTGTTAAAGGTTGGAATTTTAATTCAGGAAAAGTTGAATCCTACAAAACAATTTCGGGTGATTTACTTGTTTCAACAGATCAAGAAAAAGGAACTTTAGTGAATGTTTTATTTGAACCACAAACTAAACTTTCTGATTCTTTAACGTATGACATTACGGCCTGGTCACTTCCTTACGGATTTGGTTTACAGGCTTTTGCATCTGAAATAAAGGTTACAGGGAAGAATTATGCAAAACCAACAATTGCAGAATTTAAAGCTTTGCAAGTTTCTTACGCTTATGTTTGCCGTTGGAATTCAATAAAATCAGCTCAAGTTTTAGCTCAATTACAAGCCGAAAATGTTAAAGTTTATTTCTCTGAAAAAGCCTTTTCAATGGAAGGAAAAAGCTATGAGCCGGGAACATTAATTGTGTTGAGAGGTGAAAATAAATCAATTGATTTAGAAGCAATTGTTAGCAAAGTAGCAAAAGAACTAAAAGTTGAACTGACAGCAGTTAAATCTGGTTTTGCAGATTCAGGTAATGACTTTGGAGCCTACAGCGTAAAACCAATTCCGAAACAAGAAATCGGTGTTTTATTGGGAGACAATTATTCATCGTTGAGCGTTGGTGAAATTTGGCATTTCTTTGAACAGCAGTTTAATCACCCTTTACATTTAATTTACGAAGACAGATTGTCGGATGCGTTAAAGAAATTGAATGTGCTTTTTATCCCTGAAGGAAGTTCCAATTTAAGCGAAAATCAAGAACTAATTACTTGGATTCAAAATGGTGGAAAACTAATTGTGATGGGTAGTTCTGCAGGGATTTTTGCTGGAAATGAAGCATTTGGTTTAAAACGAAAAACAAGTGATGACAGCACAGCAGAAAGTAAAGTAGCTTTTGGAAATATGGAACGTCACCAAATAAGTTCATCCATTACTGGAGCGATTTATCCTTGTTCGATTGACAATACAAATCCTTTAGCCTTTGGTTACTCTGATTATCACACGATGCGATTAACGACAGAAGTTTTTCAGTTAGCTGATGGAACTGTTTTTCAGTTGAAAAAAGATGCCTTGCCTGTAAATGGATTCGTTGGTTCAAAAGTGAAAAAATCACAATCAGAAGCATTAACTGCTGGTGTTCACCCAATGGGCGTAGGTTCAGTTGTTTATCTAGTTGATAATCCATTATTTCGAGGCTTCTGGGAAAATGGAAAATTAATGGTAGTAAATGCGATTTTTATGGTGAATCGCTAAATAACTATCTTTTCAAGACGAAATTCTTTTAGACCAAAACAATGATTTACACTGGTTCCAACTATCGTAAAAGCTTAATCGACTTAGTAATTCCTGTAAATTTTAATGGCGAATTAATCATTTTTGTACACGGTTTCATGGGTTTCAAGGATTGGGGTGCTTGGAATTTGATGCAAAATTATTTCACTGAAAAAGGATTTGGTTTCTGTAAATACAACGCTACTCACAACGGTGGAACGATTGAAAATGGTATAGATTTCCCTGACGAACAAGCTTTTGGCGAAAATACGTACTCCAAAGAATTAAACGATTTAATCTTGGTCTTGGATTGGCTGGAAACAAAAATCGAAGTTCCGTTTAAGATTAATCTCATCGGGCATTCACGTGGTGGTGGAATTGCACTTTTAGCAAGCAACGAAGACAAACGCATTCAAAAAACGGTAACACTTGCTGCTATTTGTGATATTGCTTCTCGCTTTCCAACAGGTGAAGCATTGGAAGAATGGAAAAAATCAGGTGTGCGTTATGTTGCTAACTCAAGAACAAAACAAAATCTTCCGAATTATTATTCTCTTTATGAAGATTTCAAAGCCAACGAAGAACGATTAAACATTCAAAAAGCTTGTGAATCAATTACTATTCCTGTTTTAGTAATTCATGGCGACCAAGACACAAGCGTTCCCATTTCAGAAGGCGAACAAATAGCAAATTGGTTACAAACAGAACTCATTACCATCCAAGCAACAGACCACGTTTTTGGTGCCTCGCATCCATGGAATAAAGATACTTTACCTGAAAAGTTGGGTGAAGTTTGTGATAGGATTTACGGTTTTCAAAATAACTAACTACTACCCCATTTTCCTTTTTCCATAGGTTCAAACATGAAAAATTAATTATCTGCACATCCCAATTCTTTTTTTCTACCTCTAAAAGTGCGACATATCTTCCTTATCTTTACTCTTTTTAAACTTCATGTCGAAAGTCGCTGAGATAAAGTCCTTCATAAAAAATTATTCCACTTCTCAAACGCGACAACGTGCCACTGAAGTTAAGATTTCAAACCTTCAAATCGAAGACGATAAAATTACTGCCTCTTCTTTTGGAACAGAAGTTTACTCGATTTCCATAGAATTTAAAGGCGATGCAGTTAAAAAAACAAAATGCTCTTGCCCTTATAATTTTGCTGGAGTTTGCAAACATACTGTGGCAACTTTAAACGAAGCAATTTACGAACTTGAATCGCTTGAAAAGTCAAATCTTTTTGGAAACGATTTACCAAAACCGATAGAAAAAGTGCATCCTACGGATTATTACATTAAAGATTTTAGCTTTGACCAGCTTGATGATCGTTTCATTTTGCAACATTCGAGTGGCATTCAAACTGATTTCTTTCGCTATTTCGACATTGAACACATCGAAGAGAACTTTGTGCAAATGAGCGTTATGATTACGTTCTATCAACGTCAACGGATTAAAATTCATTTGCAAGATGCATTGTTGACACTTTCCTGTAACTGCAAAGCAGAAAAACGTAAAATGTGTACGCATCAAGAATATGCGCTCAATATTCTCAAAAATGATGATAGTATTCGCATCTATTTTGACTCCAATTTCAAAATAAACCAACTCAAAGAATTTGCGAAACGTTATGGAATGGAAAATGAGCCCGATTTAGAAAATTATTTCGAGGTTACATTCGTAGATTCAAAATTGAAAATCAGTGCGAAAATTAAAGGTTTGCAAGCGATAAATGAAAGTGAACTCCAAAAATTAGAAGCACTGATTCCGCAAACCGTTTTTCAACCAAAACAATTAAAAACTACCTCCTCTCTACTCGACGAACAAATTTTCTTAGTCGTTGGAAAACAAGCGTATAACGAGCACTTCTTTATTGCTTTGCAAACAGCTAAACTGACGAAAGATGGAAAAATAAAGAATCCAGTTTCAAAAGTCGATGCTAAACAATTTTTACTTGAAACCGAAATTGGAGAGGAAATTAAATTTTTTTCAAGCTTAACGTCCTTCGAAGAAAAAAACGATTATTACAGCTATAAATTGACGCCCGAACAAATTACGGAGGCATTAAAAGCAGTAGTGAAAAACCCAAGAAATTATCCGATTTATCAGCACAATCCGCGCATTTCAGACAACATCACATCGAAATCAATTGTGCCGATTACCATCAAAAATAAAGAAGTGAGTTTGTTGTTGAAAGTTTCCCAAAAAGATGCTTTTTATGACGTTTCTCCTTACATCGTTATGGACAACAACGCGACGGCATTCTCAGGGTTCAAATTGAAATACGAGTTCTTCCTAGAAAAAAACAGCGAATTGATTCCCATTTTGAACTCGAAAGTCTTAGTTCTATTGAAGTTTTTTAAAACAAAAGGAAATAAATTGATGATTCACGAATCGCAATTTTCAGCTTTCAGAACGAAGATTTTAGACGGGTTGGAAGGGAAAGTCGAGATTCAATACACGTATTTGAAAGCTGCAACTAAAAAACAATTAGAGGAAAGTGGCTTCGATCAAGAATTGAAAAAAATCGTTTATTTGAAAGACAGCGAGGACTTTATAACGATTACGCCTGTAATCAAATACGCAGAGCGAGAAATTCCTGCGCGCAGTAAAATGCGTCTGTATGCACTCGATTCCAAAGGTTTACAATTTGAAGTAAGTCGTGATTCCGCTTTAGAAGCTCGATTTATTGAATTAATAAAAAGCACACACCCGCACTTCGAAGAACAAGAAACTGAATTTGAATTTTTCTATCTACACAAACAGCGCTTTTTAGAAGACTGCTGGTTTTTAGATGCCTTTGAAGCTTGGCGCAAAGAAGGAGTTGAAATTCTTGGATTTAATGAACTTAAAAACAACAATTACAGTCCTCATAAAATCTCTACATCCGTTTCGATATCCAGTGGAATCAATTGGTTCGACACCTTGGTGGACATAGAGTTTGGTTCCGAAAAAGTGAAATTGCGCGACATACAAAAAGCCGTTTACAACCAAGCAAAATTTATCAAACTTGGCGATGGAAAACTAGGAATGTTGCCCGATGAATGGTTGGAAAAATATTCGAAATTCTTCCGGTCAGGAGAAATTCACGACAACGCATTTCGCAGTTCAAAAGCCAATTTCACAGTGATTGATTCCTTGTTTGAAGATGAAGTGTTGCCGTATGAAGTGAAAGAAGAATTGACACTTTTCAAAACGAAATTTAATCAATTCAACAACATCGATGCAGTTGCCGTTCCGAAGAAATTGAAAGCAAAACTCCGCGATTACCAAAAACACGGCTTGAACTGGTTGCATTTCCTTGATGAATTCAATTTTGGCGGTTGTTTGGCGGACGATATGGGATTAGGAAAAACCATTCAAATTATTTCGTTTATTTTGTCCTTGAAAGAGAAAAATGGCAAGCGCACGCATTTAATTGTATTGCCTACTTCTTTGATTTTCAACTGGCAAGCGGAGTTGGATAAATTTGCTCCAAGTTTGAAATACCACGTCATTTACGGCTTGAACCGCGAAAAAGACCACGAAAAAATTGACAAATACGACATCATCATTACCACTTACGGAACGATGTTAAGCGACATTACTTTCTTGAAAAAAATCGACTTCGATTACATTTTCTTGGATGAATCACAAGCGATAAAAAACCCTGAATCAAAGCGATACAAAGCCGTTCGTTTGTTGCAATCGCGCAATAAAATTGTATTGACAGGAACACCCATCGAGAACAATACCTTTGATATTTATGCTCAATTTTCCTTTGCGAATCAATCCTTACTGGGAAATCAAACTCATTTCAAAGACAATTATGCCATTCCGATTGATAAATTCAAGGACAGCAAACGAGCGAAAGAATTGCAGCAAAAATTGAGTCCATTCTTGTTGCGTAGAACGAAAAAACAAGTAGCGAGCGAGCTTCCCGACAAAACAGAAATCGTGATGCATTGTCCGATGGGTGAAAATCAGCGACGCATTTACGAAACGTACCGCAACGAATTCAAATTGTTCTTGGAAAAAGCAGACAAAAACGACGAGTTGACCAACAAAAATATGCACATTTTGCAAGGTTTAACGAAGTTACGACAAATTTGTAATTCCCCTGAATTACTGAACGACGAAGCTTTTTATGGAAACGAATCCAGTAAATTAGATGAGTTGTTGGCGCAAATCGAAGAGAAAGTCGGTGAACATAAAATCTTGGTTTTCTCGCAATTTGTGAGCATGTTGGAACTCATTCGCAAGCGTCTGGACGAAAAAGAAATTGCTTACGAATACTTGACTGGACAAACGAAAGACCGATCAGCGCGTGTACAATCGTTCCAAGATGACGCAGATAAACGCGTGTTTTTAATCAGTTTAAAAGCTGGAGGTACTGGTTTGAATTTAACAGAAGCCGATTACGTGTTTATCGTTGACCCGTGGTGGAATCCAGCGGTGGAAAACCAAGCAATCGACCGTTGTTACCGCATCGGACAGAAAAAGAACGTGATGGCGATTCGTTTGATTTGCCCCGACACCATCGAAGACAAAATCCTACAACTTCAAGCTGGCAAAAAAGAACTCGTTGAAGACCTCATCAAAGTCGATGAAAACGCAATGAAATCATTAGCAAAGGAAGATTTGATGGCACTATTGGGCTAAAATCACGCACCCAAGCTTGCCATGGAGATCACATTGATTCCGTCGTTTCTTGTATAGCTGATACCTGTACCTGTAATTATATTAAGAGATTTTGGCGCTTGTACGCTGTCCTTATCTAAGATTGAAGCGAATTTCTTCAAGCTCGCAGCTGCTTCTTCGATTTGACCTACACCTAATTTAATTTCAAAAGCACACCACTCACCGCTGTTTTTTTGGACAATAGCATCCACTTCCAAACCACTCGAATCGTGGTAATGGAACACTTTGGCATCGTTCACTTGTGCATACACACGTAAATCATGTGTTACCATTGATTCAAACAAGAAACCCGTAAATTTCAAATCTTTCAACAAGGCATCTTTATTCAAACCCAAAGCCGCAACCGCAAGCGAAACGTCCGAAAAATGGCGTTTTGACGATTTGCGCATAGAGGAAGATGATCGAATATGTGTATTCCATGCTGGCTGATTTTCTGTAATCATTAGTCGGTCGAGTGCATCGAGGTAATCGTAAATCGAAGGACGAGAAATTTCCATAAAATCTTTTGCACGAATATCACTTGCTAAAGTTGTTGTTTCAACCATTTTAGCTGTATTTCGAGCAAGTGAACGTAGTAAATTTCGAACTTTTTGTGGGTCGCGCTTGATGGATGAAACACGACTCATGTCGACCTCTGCTAGTAGATCCACATACGCTCGATTCATATCGCTCGCTTGCTTCCAACTCTTCTTCATCAAAGCTGGAAAACCACCAATAATTAAGCGTTCTACAATAAATTCGAGTTCAGTTGGTTCATCAAAACAAACAATTTTTGCACCTTCAAATAAGTGCTTTAAACTCATTTTACCCGTTGAAAAACCCAATTCTTGCCAACTCATTGTGCGCATATCTAGAATTGTAAAACGACCTGCACCGGAGTGCATTTTTGTGTTTTCTTCAGGATTTGCTGAACCAGTTAAAATAAATTGTGCAACGTCTTGGCGATTATCAACTTCGTGGCGAATATAATTCCAAATTTTAGGTTGTTCCTGCCATTCATCGATAAGTCGTGGAGTTTTACCAATTAATAATCTTTGCGGCGCAGTTTCTATTAAAAGTGGCACTTGTTCGTCTTGATCTAATTGTAATATACTATTCGAAAATTGCTTAGCTGAAACGGTCTTACCGCAAGCTTTCATACCACGAATTAATAAAGCACCTGATACGTCTAACTTTCTAAGTAGTTCTTCGTCTGTTAATCTACTGATATAGTTTGATTTATTGTCCATTTTAATGCAAAATTAAAAATTCTACTTTACAAATATAGAACATTTTACTTTACAAATTTAGAATAATATACTTTACATATTTTGATTAATTTACTT
The DNA here is from genome assembly GCA_945863605.1 of Chitinophaga pinensis. Lineage (GTDB taxonomy): Bacteria > Bacteroidota > Bacteroidia > Flavobacteriales_D > Crocinitomicaceae > UBA952. Next base: position 2,020 of record CAMAZP010000028.1, on the reverse strand, counting down.
TACAAATTTTGAGTAATTTACTTTACACTTTTAAAGCTTGCTATTTTACATAATTGGAGAAAACACAATGTAAAAAACTGCCTTAACAAATAACTCTGATTGTATTTTGAACTTTTTTAGCTTTCAGTTTTACTGCTTCAACTGTTGCATCTGTTATTGTTACGTGTCCCATTTTACGGAAAGGTTTTGTGATTTCTTTACCATAAATATGGGGATAAACGCCAGGTATTTCTAAAGCAGCTTCCAATCCTTCATACACTGCTTTGCCTTCAAACCCTTTTTCACCTAACAAATTAATCATTGCTCCTGCTTTGGTAATGGAAGTATCGCCAAGTGGAAGGTTTAGAATTGCTCTTAAATGCTGAGCGAATTGAGAAGTAACATTGCATTCAATCGTGTGATGACCGCTATTATGTGGTCTTGGCGCAATTTCATTGACTAATAAATTCCCCTCTTTATCAAGGAACATTTCCACAGCAAGAATCCCAACCATGTTTAATTTTTCAATTACTGAAATCGCCAAATCTTTCGCTTGCTGTTCTAATTCATCACTAATCGCTGCTGGAGCAAAAAGAAATTCTACCAAATTTGCTTCGGAACTAAACTCACATTCAACAGTGGGAAAAGCTTTTGTCTCGCCATTTTCTGTGCGAGCAACGATCACAGAAAGTTCTTTTACGAACGGAATTTTTTCTTCTAGTAAAGAGGACGTATCAAAAGATTCATGTGCATCGGCTTCATTCTTCAAGATTTGAACGCCTTTTCCATCGTAACCTCCTTTTCTTAATTTGTGTACAATCGGATACTGAACTTTAGCCAATAAATCTGCTTTATTTTCAATCAGTTCAAATGGCGCAGTTGGAATGTTATTTTCCACATAAAATTGCTTTTGTAAACCTTTATCTTGAATCAATTCTAAAATGTGAGCTTGAGGAAAAACAGCAACACCTTGTTCTTCAAGTGCTTTTAATGCAGCTATGTTTACATTTTCAATTTCAACACTGATTAAATCTTTGTCTTTTCCAAAAGCTAAAACAGTTTCATAATCTGTAAAGCTACCTACTGTGAACGAATGTGCAATTTTAGAGCATGGCGCATTTCTATCCGGATCTAAAAAGTGCAGATGAATATTAAGATTGAATGCTTCTTGAAGTAACATTCTTCCTAATTGTCCACCACCTAGTATACCAATACGCTTATCTTCTCCATACCATTTTGATTTCATAAGGCAAAGATAATCTATTTTTTTATCCCTTATTCTTTCTTTAATCAAGACTAAGATAAGGAAGAATATATCCAACTAACACGAATAATAATTCTAAATTTAATTATTTAAGGTGGACTTAAAAATATGACACTTGGCTGAGCCTGTATTCCAATTGTACAATTATCAATAGTACTTACACAATTTGTAGTGGTATCTGTAATAAATACAGAATATGTTCCTGTTATTCCAGTTACAAAACTATTTACATTTCCAGGATTAGGACCACTCGGTACAGTCCAAACAAAGCTATAAACTCCTACAGGAGATGTTGTTGCTGATACAGTTGTTGTAGATCCTATACAAATATTAGAACAAGTAACACTGACTGTTGGTGTACTGTTTATAATAATAGTGGTTTGAGCTATAGTTGCACACTGACCAGCAGTCGGTGTAAATGTATATGTTGTTGTCGCTGTATTATCTAGCACAGGTGACCAAGTTCCTGTGATTCCCTCATTCGATGTTGTCGGTAATGCATTAATTGTGGCTCCTGAACAGAATGGACCTACCGAAGAAAACGTGGGAGTAACATTTGGAGTAATCGTAATTGTAAGTGTGGTGGTAGTTGCACACTGACCAGCAGTCGGTGTAAATGTATATGTCGTTGTCGCTGTATTATCAAGTACAGGTGACCAAGTTCCTGTGATTCCCTCATTCGATGTTGTCGGTAATGCATTAATTGTGGCTCCTGAACAGAATGGACCTACCGAAGAAAACGTGGGAGTAACATTTGGAGTAATCGTAATTGTAAGT
>CAMAZP010000027.1 GCA_945863605.1 Chitinophaga pinensis | reverse complement strand
GGCAGTTGAAGTTTCTAAAATCCAAGACGAAATTACGATATTAAATTCTGAAAGTTTATACAAATCTTTGGCAGTAACCTTAACAAATCTTTCTGACTTATTTCAGATCCGAAAAGAATTAGTGAATGTCTCGGAGCAAAATTTCATCTATGCCACAAAAGCGTGGGAATTGGCTCAAAAACGTTTTGAAAATGGAACCTTAAGCTCAGTTGAATTACTAAGTTTCCAAAATGCTTATCAAAACACACTTATTCAACACTATGATAATCAATTCAATAAATTGGATACTTTTTTAGAAATCTATAAAATGACGGGGAAATTGGCTTTGGATTATAAGAAAAACTAAGCTTAATCAATTTAAATTAACATTACTTTTTTTGATTTTCTTCAATATTAACAATAAAATACTTTAATATTTCATGTAAAAAAAAAGCCTTTCGAGAAATCTTCTGAAAGGCTTTGTGGTATTAGTGTGGGGGTTGACGGGTTCGAACCGCCGACCCTCTGCTTGTAAGGCAGATTTTAAATGTTTCGTGATGTTTCTTGATGATTTTATTTTTTATTAATATAACTGAAAATCAGTTATTTAGTATTTTTTTAAATAAAAATAAATTGGTGATGTTTTGATATATTTTGTACATTTGTTTAAACCATGTTTAAACCAGAATGAAATGGCCTCATCTAAAATAATACTCTACACCTCTAAAACACTAAAAAATGGTGAACACCCAATTATGATTCGATTGATTGTTGATCGAAAAATAAAGTATATATATTTGGGATTTTCAACCACACCAAATCTGTGGGATGACACTCAAAAATTACTTTTGAAAGGATACGATAATTTTAAAAAAACAAACTACATCATTCACAAAAAGAAAAGTGAACTCGATGGTATAATTCTCGATTTTGAGAATGAAGATAGAAGCTATACCGTCGATGATATTGAGAAGAAATTTCTAAACTCAATTGAAAAAATTTCCGTCTTTAAATATTGCCAAGAAATAATTGACAGACTAGAAAAAACAAATCGAATTGGTGATGCAACTGTTAAAAAGGACTTATTAAGGTCTCTTAAGAAATTTACCGATAATAAGGATTTAGCGTTCTCAGATATAAATTATTCTTTTTTGTTAAAATATGAGGAAGATTTTTTACAACGGGGGGTCAGCGAAAATTCAATAAGTGTCTATATGCGAACTTTACGAGCAATAGTAAATTTGGCTATAAAGGAAGAACATTGTAACCAAAGTGATTATGCATTTAATACCTATAAAATTTCTAAGCTAAATACCGATACGCAAAAACGTGCTATCAACAAAGAAGAAATGCTAAAAATCATTAATTTCGATACAGAGATCAATTCAAGTGAATGGCATTCTAAAAATTATTTCATTTTTAGCTTCTATAATATTGGAATGAATTTTAGAGATTTAGCTCAACTTAAATGGTCAAATATCTTATACAACAGAATAATGTATAAACGATCGAAAACAGGTAAAAACTTCGACATAAAAATACAACCAAGAACTCAGGCAATATTAGATTTATATTCAATAGGAAATGAAAATTCAGATGACTATATTTTCCCAATATTGAATCCCGAAATACATAAGACTCCTCAAAGTAAAATTGATCGCATTAAGAAAATCAATAAGCGAGTAAATAAAGATTTAAAAGAGATAGCAAAAAGTGTTGGGATAAAAGCTACTCATAGTATTACCCATTATGTTGCTCGTCACAGCTGGGCAAGCATTCAGAAGCAAAATGGAATAGGAACCTCTATTATCAGTGAAAGCATGGGACATGACAGTGAAAAAACAACTAGTATTTACTTACAATCATTTGTGAATGATGTTTTGGACGAAGCAAATGAAAATTTAATTTAAAAAAGAATAAGTTACATGGAAAATCAAGATGAATTTTTAAGCGAAGAATCGCTAAAATATGACATAAGTACATTAGAAATTTGGAACTACGAGCAAGATCTTGTTTTCCAAGGAAAATACGATGAAAATTTGGAGCATAAATTTCTTTCAAAACTAAAAGAGGTAATCATACAAAAAGGTGAGTCAAACTTTGGCGTCGAAGAATATGAAAACAAAGCTCCAAGCAAATTTTATTTGCGAGCAATGGATGAATTTTTACAGAGCACTGGCAATGTTGATAAACAGTTTAAAATCGCTCATTTTTTTGACACAAAAACGAATAACTATAGCTTAGACCAAACTATAATTATCAATAAAAATGATTCAAACTTTAATTATTGGTTCGCTTTATTTCTGAGAAAGTTTGATGTCAATATTATAGAAATTGATAATTTTTTAAACTTTCAGTTACTCACCAATTTTGAAAACAATCATTCTGAATTCGTCAGATTCCTAACTTTATGTCTTCGACAATATAATGAACTGATTTCCTCAAATGTAATACTTACATCACAAGAGTGGATCGAAAAAAATACACATATTGAGCCTCAGACCAGAAGAAACAATAAAGGGGTTGAGACAAAATATAACCCTAAAAAATCATTTAAACTAAAGGACGTTGACAATTTTCAAGACTACTTTGAAAAAAAAGTAATCGATCTCCCTTTAATAATGCAAGATCTTAAAAAAGAATTTGTTCATGAGTCGACTAAAATTCAACAACTAAAGGATATTCTTTCAGGTATTGAAATTGATACAAATAATCGAATTAATTGGATTGGGTCTTTTAAAGAATTGAATATGTTCGTTTCTATTCTGAAATTTGATTTAAATAAAATTGAGCCCATAAAAAAGGGAATTTGGGAAATCACATGTTTATGTTTTACTAAAAATGGCAAGGAGATTTCGGTGAGTCAACTTTCGAACGCTAATGGCAAAGAAACTAAAAGATCAAAACTTTATTCCATACTCGAAAAACTATAAAATCTACAATACTCGGAGACTCGGAGACTCGGTTAATTGAATAGACATTTTCTATTTATAAAATTCTTTTATTTCATACTGAATATACAATTCTTCACTCGGAGGACACTCGGAATGAAGCTATTGTTGTTCTATTATTCAGTTAAAAAAAGTCTAATCTTGTATTTCGAAACAAATAACAAGATTATGAACTACGATTTAGAAAAGCCGCTTTTTACACTCACAGTAGGTGAATATATAGCCCTAAATAATCAATTGATTTCTCGTTTTGAGAATCATCGATATAAGCAAGAAACTCCATTAAAACTGGAAAAAAATGACATTCTCATAGACGAAGCAAGCAGAATAACTGGACTTGCGGTTTCGACAATTCGAACAAAATGTCATCTTAATGAAATTCCTTATAATAAGCCGAAGGGAACAAAGCTTCTTCGTTTCAAAAGAGATGAATTGATGGAATGGATGAGTTCAAATAAATGTAAAACAACATCCGAAGAAGAAATAGACTTTAACAAGAATCTAATTGCAAAAAGAAAGAAAAAGTAGATTTTGAATATCTATTATCTGATTTGTAATTTATGCTTACTAAGTAATAATTCATTCAACTTAATTCAAACTAAAAATATAAAAATAAAACAACATGAATACAGAAAATTTTCAAGACCCACGCGGCGAGTACAAGCGCGTGTGTCCATATTGCCATGAAACTTTCACAGTTTTTCACATGAATCGTTTCTATTGTCCTGAAAAAAATGGAAAAAAAGATTTTTGCAAAAATCGCTTCAAAAGACTCGTGAAAGAGATGAAAGAATTAGGTATCGAGATTGATCGACCAAAAAGACCACCACTGAAATTACTTTTCGAACCTTCGGATAAAGATTTTCGGAACATTGATGAAGGAATCAAAGAAACGTTATTAAATAGAAAAATTAAAATACTCGAAAAAGTTCTCGGGGAATCGGATTCGAAAGATATTGCTTGGACTGAACTAGAAAATCTTGGTTTCACTGTGGATTCTTATGATGAGTTTACTATTAATGAACACGGAACAAGATCCCCTACTTATGGAGCCTTTCAATTGATTTGGATTAGTGAAAATGAAATAATTATTAAAAAACTAAAAAAATAACAATGAACGTACTTGAAAAATTTAACATAGTTCCGTTGAGCCAACTACCGAAAAACAACCTACCAAGTCAAAAGAACGATTTTATTTTACCAATGATCATTATAGGAGTTGGAATGTTAGTGGTAGGCATCTATGTTTACGAAAAACATAAAAGTAATCGAGAAAAGAAAGATTACAAATGTTCATGAACACTACAATTCAAAAGAATAGGGTGGATTTTTAAATCGTCGATACACCAAATAGTTCTATAAGGAATTCCTCTTTTTTGCAATTAAAATTATTAACTAAAACAATTTATTATGACTTATAACCCATTGAAAGATGAGCTCGATAGGCTCCTAAACGAGAAACTAGAAAAGTATACTTGGAAACTTATCAGAGCTCAGAAAGCGGAGCGTATTAAACTTTGTCCTTTTTGTTTAGAAAACATCACTGTGAGTCATTTTGGACGGGATTTTTGTCCTAAAAAAAATGGAAACAAAGATTTATGTGAACAAAGCTCCATAGTGTTAGATGACAAAACAACAAATCAAGGGATGGAAATTCAAAAAGATGATTCATCCCCTGTGAAAATTGATATTACTAATGATTTAGGAAAGCAAAGCGATCCTGAACAGGAAACTACTGATATCTCTATTCGCCAAAAACTTTTGACGCGTAATATTAGGATTTTAGAAATTCTGCTCAACACAGATGATATTGTATCTTTTGATTATGATGACCTAAAATTATTTCGTTATGCATTCGATATTTTTGATTGTGAGATGGAAAATGAAGAACAATTACCGCTGTATAAAGTTGGACCTTTTGCAGTTTTGATAAGAAAAGATGAGCCATGCGGAGTAACATTCGCTGAGAACTTGGAAGAGTGAATTTAAATCGGTGAAATCTAATTTTGAATGGGTCAATAAAAGGAGAAGCAGAAATAACTTTTCTTTATTTTCAATTAAGACATTAACTAGATTTAATTGCTATTGTAAAATTTGAATATTAAATTTCACCATTTAAGTAAATGCAAGAAAAATAGGGTGTTATGTTACCCGATATAAATGATACACATGGATTAGCATAACCACAACTAATAATTTTTGAACTTACTACGGTTATTAAAGAACGGAGATTTTGATAACATGCAACGTAAAATAAACGTCACCACAATGCATCATAACATCTCCTAAACCTAATAAATATAGGTATCGCACCTTCCAACCGATTGGGGCACATGAGTGATGCTTTTTTTTCAAGTTCTAATACAGACGATATTGAAAGTTAAAATAAAAACAACTACAGATACAACCAACTTAGGAACTCATTGCCTAACAACAAGAGCTAATTTCCAACATCGAATGGCGAATTGGTGATAAGAAGATTAAAAAACTCACACGTACTTTAACAGCAGGTAGCAAATCGGATATGGAGTTCGTTTAAATTCCGATGGAAAATTGTGTAGTAAAAATTGAGAAAACACGTACTGCAAACGTACTTTACCCACAAATTAGTTGGAAATACACTTGTTACACCTTTAATGTGAATTGACAGATAATAGCAACATACTTTGTTAAACTTTCATTTACATTGAACCGTGCCACGCTAACAAAACAAAATATCTATGATGCAAGCCTTCTTGGATTGAGCAGAAAAGACGTTCGTTTATGCTAAATGACACTTTTCCTTAAACCAATAATAATCGACGTGCAAAAAAACACCCTCGGAAACATCGCCTACGAAATCAAGAATTACACAAACGTATAATTATAGAAATCCAGAATTCCCGAATAATCCCTATAATTCCCGAAAAAAAATCTTAAGAAATTAGAAAAAAGTATAGAAATCAAATATTGGCTTTTTTGTAGAGTTCCCGAATAATCCCGAGAAATCCCGAATAAAAATTTAAACTCAAAAAAAAACATTGAGGGTTTTTCAGGATTTTTAACTATTTCCCGAGAATTCCCGAGAATCCCGAGAATTTTCGGGAATATTCAGGAAAAAGCACTGTTTTTCTTAAACCTATAAAAGCAATTATTTTATTAATAATTAAACAATATTGTCATTTTCACAAAATCCAGTGGTTACAGAGGTTGATGCTTATTGTTCATCCTATTATTTTATCTAATTCCGAATTATTTAAATAAATAATTCAAAGTAAATTGATAATTATTTACTTAAATAATCTCCATATTTTCAAAAATACCCCCTTCTACTTACTCAGCCAAACCTTCTTCAATATAACCTGTGATTTTGGATCGGCATAGAATGCTTTGATGCGTTTGTGATCGTCTGAGGAAATCTCACCTTCCACCAACAAGCAATTCTCAATAAGGAACTTTGCTTTGATGTTTTCTTTTTCTATGAATATTTGAAAATATGGAGCTGCATTTTCAATCAAGACAATTGAAAGTTCTGATTTACGTCTGTTTCGCACTGCTTCCATTTCTCCCGACAAAATAGCATCTATGTGCTGATTCAAGTAATGAATGAGGATGGGTTTCAGTAATTGTTCTTCTTCAGGAAACATGGTTGGCAAAGATATTTTAAATTTTGCTTTTTCGAAATCTAATCAAATAAGTATTTTTCCGAATTCGAGTTAAATAACAAACCTCTGCTTTACAGTTTATTAAATGAGATTTCCGATTGAAAAACAAATACGATAAATTTTTTCCGAATTCGAGTTAAATAAAAAACAACTGAATTACAGTTAGTTATTATTTTTTTCCTTCAAAGAATTAAATAAAGCCTGTTTCCGAATTCGAGTTAAATAAAAACTATTTGATTTTCAGAACGTTAAATTCATTTTCCTTTTTTAAATTAAATAAAACTTATGCCCAATATGGGACATAGAGACTAAATTTCTTGGATTCACTTTCGGGATCTTTTGACTTTATTTTTCCTGAATCAATTGCATCTTTAATGAGTTTCGAAATTTGTGCAGCCTGTTTATCATGCATTCCAAATCTTTTACGCATGGATGTGTTATTGAATCCACCACTACCATAATATTCTATGATACTGTGTTGATAACATGCTTCAATACGCTATTCTAGTAGCATTTCACCAAATTTTCGTGGGGAATACATTGTAACTTTAAAAGAATTCTCAGTTTCTTCAAACTTTAAAGGTGGTAATCCAAATAACTCTATTGCCATAACAGCTTTTTCGAATCCTGAACCTCTTTCTTCGCAAATGTTATATCTCCGAAAAGCTGAAGCCAAAATTTCATTTCTTGATTCTGGGGTGGTACGTATTAATCGGTCAATTTTGATAAGTAACACTTTTCACCTTTCTTTCATTGCTTTTTTTTAATTTCATCTTCAAAATAAATTCACAATTTTGAAAAAAGTTAAGTTGATTTTATAATCTTTGAGATTAGATAGTAAACATATAACTATATCAAATAATTAAGACTAAATATTTATGGCTACTTCTGAAGTTAATGTTTCTTTAAATCAAGACTATATCCAAAAAGAAAATACTCAAGCAAAATCTGATAAAACAATCTTGATTTCTATTTGCAATCCCTCGGTTCTTTCCAATCAAGAAATAAAAATAATTCAGCTCATTAGTCAAGAAAAAACTAGTCGAGAAATTGCACAATTTTTAAATCTCACTCTTAAAGGTGTTGAATTTAATCGCATGAGAATTCTTTCCAAAATTAAGGCTAGAAATATGATTGGTATAGTACTTTATGCTATTAAGCATTCTTTTTTTGAAATATTAGAGTTTGGAAGTCATGATTCTCTGGGGAATCGTGTACTAATTAAATCATTCGACAATTCATTACTCTCTGGCCAAGAAATCAAAATTGTACGGCTTATCTGCCAACAAAAAACTAGCCAAGAAATTGCAGATATCCTATTCGTTTCAAAGAAAACCATTGATACACACCGCAACAGAATCTTCAAAAAAGTAAATGCTATAAACATGGTTGGTGTTGCCATTTATGCTGTTAAACATAAATTAGTAATGTTTTCATAGTTAACAATTTAGATTTTTTTTTAATTTTCAGTATAAATTAATCTCGCAAAACTCTCTATTAGATAAGTGTCCTGAGAAACGAATTTCCACGAACTGCTTAAATTTTGATTATATTTTTTACGTCTATTTGAGTAATCGAAAAACAAGGGTGGAAATTCTAATTAGTATTTGAATCCGAATGAATAAGTTCATTTAACTAAATTCCTCAAATATTAACTATTGATATAAATCTTAATTATATACATTTACAAATAATGAAATTGGTATGAAACAAGAAAAATCTTTCTCAGATCTGTATTTAGATATTTGTAAAGTGATTGAACAAGCGCGTATGCATGTTGCACAAATGGCGAACAGTTCACTCACACTAATGTACTGGAAAATTGGAGAGCGCATCAATGGTGAAATTCCTAAAGGAGAACGGGCGGCCTATGGGAAACAAATTGTGTCGCAACTTGCGACACAATTACAACAACAATTCGGAATTCGTGGATTTCAAGAACGAAATATTCGAAGAATGATTCAATTTAATGACCTTTTTCCAGATTTTCAAATTGTGTCGCAAGCTGCGACCAAATTAAGTTGGTCTCATTTCATAGAATTAATTTCTTTAAAAGACGATGTAAAAAGGGAGTTTTATCTAACTATGGCAATGAATGAAAATTGGGGTAGAAATACTTTTCGGGAAAAAATTGACGGAATGCTATTCGAAAGAACCATGATTAGTGTAAAACCGAATGAATTAATTAAAAAGGAACTAATAAGTATGCGAGCAGGAGCTAATTTTTCTCCAGACTTAATTTTTAGAAGCCCCTATTTTTTAGATTTCACGGGATTGACAGGAATGTATAGTGAAAAAAGTTTAGAAGATAGCCTAATCAATTCTTTAGAACATTTTATTTTGGAACTTGGAGTTGGATTTACATTTGTAGAACGACAAAAAAGAATGATTATTGATGGTGAAGACTTTCACCTTGACTTATTGTTTTATCATCGAAAATTAAAGAGATTAATTGCCATTGAGTTAAAACTCGGAAAATTCAAAGCATCCTACAAAGGTCAAATGGAATTGTACTTGCGTTGGCTGGATAATAATGAAAAACAAGAAGGTGAAGGAACTCCATTAGGCTTGATACTTTGTGCAGAAGGTGGACACGAACAAATAGAACTCTTACAACTCGAACAAGCGGGAATTAAAGTAGCTGAATACCTAACTGAACTTCCAGATCGCCAATTACTAAAAGATAAACTTCATCAAGAATTAGAATTGAAACGAGAATTGTTTAGTCAAAAAACAAGTGAAGAAGAGTAAGCGATAGATTAATTAATATCCTTGGTGAAATAAGTTATTATCTTCCTGAAAAAGCGAAAACTACTACATTGAATAATCAAATAATTTAAAATAAATTGTTTCTTTGTGTGTTATTTGTATTGAATTGATAGATAGAAAACCTAATGTTATTGTGACTAAGGAGGGCGAAGCCGTGCTATTCAATGGCAACATTCGTTACATGCAAACGCGCTTGATGAACCCTACAACTTTAGCGTCGATGCCGATGCTGAATGCTTATAAATACGATCAATTGAACCGTTTAAAAGAGTCTCGCAGTTACGAAACAGGTCTTTCAAGCGCTATTTGGAATCCAACGACGTATGGAAATTCGTATTACAATGCTTTCAATTACGATGCCATGGGGAATATTTTAACTCAAGTGCGCCACAAACGCAGCGGTACGAAAATCGAGGACATGAATTACAAATATCAGTATCTCGACCCTACTACCAAAACAAAACTGCAACGCAATAGATTGTATCATATTTACGAACCGTTGTCGCTTTCAGACTTGGATGCAACAGACATCGATAATATGGGAGCTTACGATTCAACTGCTGTGAACATTAATGTAACTAACAATTATTCGTACGACGAAGAAGGACGCTTGGTGAAAGACAAAGCAGAAAAAATTAACAAGATCGTTTGGCGTGTGGATGGCAAAGTGAAGGAAATTCAGCGAATGACTGGCACCACAAAATGGCTCAAATTTGATTACGATGCCATGGGACACCGCATTGCAAAACACGTTTTTAACAACACAGGAACAACATTAGAACGTTCGACGTACTATATTTTGGATGCGCAGGGCAACCAAATTTCAACGTATGACCATGAAGTTGTAGGCAGTACAGCGCAATTTAACTTGAAAGAACGCAATATTTTTGGTTCATCAAGAATTGGTTCTAAACAAGATTCGTTGAATGTGTTGACGGCTACGATTACGCAGAATTATACGCAAGTACTTGGTTCTAAGTATTATGAGTTCTCCAATCACCTTGGAAATGTACTTACAGTATTTAGTGATATTAAGATTGCTTTTGACTCAAATAATGACGGAGTTGTGGACGGCTTCCGCGCCCCTATAAGAAACACTGCAGACTATAGCCCGTTTGGGATACAGCTCGATGGAAGGACGCTTGCTTACGTTCCTCCAGCACCAGCTCCGCCGAGTGTAACGGTGGTCTACCAACACAAATTTGACGACAACCCGAGCACGCACCCATACACCACTGCTCCAAACCAACTTAATACAAAACTGACGAACGTAAACTGGACAAACTCGCAAAGTTCATGGACAAATTTTGCAGGGTTCACAGGTAAGGCAATTGCCACCAACTCTGCAACACCCGACACCACCAGACTTTACTTGAATTTATCGGTTAACAGCGGTTTTATGTTGGATGTTAAAAGCTACAGTTTTTACCATCGCTCCAGCACAACAGGCTACACGAATTACCAACTTTTGGTGAATGGCGTGTTGGTAGGTTCTGGTAGCATTTTTGTCTCAAGCGGCTCAACGCTCCAAAGCACTGGCACCATCAACGTTGGCAACGCAGTTGCAGGTTTGACAGGTTCTGTAACCGTTACCCTGAAACTTTTTGGTGGCTCAAACGGCAACAATGCAACGTTCCGCTTAGATGATTTCACGCTGAATGGATACACGCAGGAGGTGCAGGTTTATGCGGAGAGTTATCGTTACGGTTTCCAAAACCAAGAAAAGGATGATGAGATCAAAGGCGCTGGAAATTCTGTGAATTACACTTTCAGAATGCATGACCCGAGAATTGGGCGATTTTTTGCGGTGGATCCGTTGATGAGAGATTACCCTTGGAATAGTGCCTATGCTTTTAGTGAAAATAGAATTAATGATTGTGTTGAATTAGAAGGAAAAGAAGCATTTTGGATTCATGGTACTAAAAGTGCTTGGGGTTTTAGTTATTCAGGGGTCAATTCAAAACAAATGTTATTAAAGGATATAAAAAGAATAGGTCAAGTTTTAGGAAATACTTCCTTTGATAATACCTTTAATTGGAGTGGTGCAAATTCGGATGAAGAAAGACACAAAGCGGCTGTTGATCTTGCAAATCATGTAATTAGTACAAGAAAAAAATTAATTAAAGAAGGTAAAATAACTGAGAACGAACCTATTTCATTAATTGGTCAAAGTCATGGTGGAAATGTCTCAATTGAAGCAACAAATATTCTTATTGAAAAACACGGTATTGAGCCAAAACTAATAAAAATTACAGCCTTAAATACTCCACGTGAGCACGATATTGTTTTATGGGAGCAGAAGGTTGAACTTTACTCTGTAAATGCAAATGATGATAGGGTGCAAGCACATGGCGGTGATGGGTCTTTAGATAAAAATTCTGATGTTGGAGGTATTCATGTATTATTTGACGATATTAAGATTTTCTATAACGATAAGTTGAAAAAAGATAAAATTGGTTATTTGATAGAAAGTAATCATAACGGATGGCATGAGAAAAACATAAATGTTTGGCTTCCAAAACTTGAGAAAGAAATAAAAGAGAAAAAATAAATTAAGTAGTAAAAATTTTGGCGTCAAAACTAAAACTCTAACCTTTAGAAAAAAAGATGCAAAAGGTTTAAGTAAATTACTTTTTTATGTCAAAATGAGAGGGATCATCTTTATTAAAGTCATGATTTAAAATTAAATAACAGTTATGAAGTATTTGTTTGTTCTAGTTTTGGGTTTGATTAGTTCTTGTGAAAACAAAAAGTGTGAAAGTTTTAATTTTAAAAATATTCCGTATAATTTAAATTATTTTTATAAAGAACTTGTTTATTCTAATGGAGAAGATACATTATTTTACTACCCAAAAATTGAAAGTATTTCAAATGAAGAATACTTAAATCCAATTACTAATCCAACTTGCAACCCTCATTTTACAATTTTATACAACAGCGAAGTCGGATTTTCGAATGAAATAGGGTTTACATTTATTTTTTATCCTTATTTAAAAAAAGCTGAGTTAAGTATTTTTTCTTTAGAATTCAATATTAAACTTAAATTAAAACAAATTTCCAATACCAAAAAAAATCAAGAAATTCGCTTTAAAATTAATGATAGATTTGAAAAAATAGATTCTAATAATTGGGTTAAATACATTACTATTAAAAAGTTAAGAGTATCAGAAATTGAATTACTAAATGGTACTAAATGGAAGTTAATGTATGTTCGAAAAGCTAAAAAAAATGATAGAAAAAGTTAGTACATTTATATTTCCATTCTAGAAATGAGCTACTCTCATAAACAGCAAATATAATACCTAGAATGAAAAACGAACTTTTAAAGCCACTTTTTTGAACCTTCAAAAACAATCATATTATTCAGTTTCAAGCAGCCGCGCCCCTATAAGAAACACTGCAGACTATAGCCCATTTGGGATACAGCTCGATGGAAGGACGCTTTCTTATGTTCCTCCAGCACCAGCACCGCCGAGTGTGACCGTTGTTTACCAACACAAATTTGACGACAACCCGAGCACGCACCCTTATACTACTGCTCCAAACCAACTTAATACGAAATTGACGAACGTGAGTTGGACAAATTCTCAAAGTTCGTGGACAAATTTTGCAGGGTTCACAGGAAAGGCAATTGCAACCAATTCTGCAACGCCTGACACGACCAGACTTTACTTGAACTTGACGGTGAACAGCGGTTTTATGTTGGATGTTAAAAGTTACAGTTTTTACCACCGCTCCAGCACAACAGGCTACACGAATTACCAGCTTTTAGTAAACGGAATCTTAGTTGGTTCTGGTAGTATTTTTGTCTCAAGCGGCTCAACGCTCCAAAGTACTGGCACCATCAACGTTGCGAATGCAGTTGCAGGTTTGACAGGTTCTGTAACCGTTACGCTTAAACTTTTTGGTGGCTCAAACGGCAACAATGCAACGTTCCGCTTAGATGATTTCACGCTGAATGGATACACGCAGGAGGTGCAGGTTTATGCGGAGGGTTATCGCTATGGATTTAATGGAATGGAGGGCGATTCTGAGTTTAAAGGACAAGGAAATAGCTACACAACGGAATTTAGACAATATGATGCACGATTGGGAAGATGGCTTTTACTTGACCCTTTGATGGATAAATTTCCTTGGCAGAGTCCTTATTGTGCTATGGATAATAATCCGATTTGTTTAGTTGACCCACAAGGTGATGCTGCAGGTGGTCCAGGAGATGGAGATGACCCAAAAAAGAAAGGAAGCAAAACAAGTTCTAATTCAGGAAATAATAAAGATAGTAATCCGATGAAAAATGCAATTGATAAAGTTGTTGCTCATGCATATTCAAATCTTGAAACTCCCAAAAAAGCTGTTTCAAAAGCATCAACTTCGAATATTAATGGCTTAACAGGTAGTCCATTGCCAATATTTGAAATTGGAGGTAATAAAGAATCAAAAAAAGTAGAAACTGTTCCAACTAGCATTGATCAAACAAATGGTTTTACTCAATTAGCAGTCTCAACAATTGCTAACTCTAGCACTTTTAAAAGTAGTTTAGCTTATAATATAAAGTTAACCCCAATTTTACGAAATATATCCCCAACTCAAGTAAGTACTAAGTTAGTAAGTCGAGTTAATACAGGCTTTAAGTTAACGGGTTATGGAATTGGACTTTGGAATGCTTTTGCACTAACAAATAACTATAGTGATAACAAAATTAGTGGGTTTGATTATTCAACAGAAATGGGTTCAAATACAATAACAACTTTCGGTGGTGTTTATGGTCTAGGTTGGGGAATTGGTTGGGAATTAGGGAAGCATTATGGCCCTTCAAAATGGATAGGAAATGACGATACAAAATACTTTGAATAGTTAATTATGTTTGATATTTTAATTTACTCTTATCATCTTTTTTATAACAACCTTTTAAAAGATGGTACACCAATTGCAACTGCCTTGTTTGCAGTTAGTGCATCAACAGCAATAATTATTTTGACTTTGTTGAATATTATATTGGTTACACTAAAAATAAATCCTCTAGAAACAATTGAAATGATGTTGATTTTTCTAGTGATTTTTGTGATTATAGTTTACAAATACGGATACAAGAAAAAGGCGAAAATTATAATAGTAAGTTTAAAAATAAAAAGAATAAATATTCTTTTTGCTCTCTTTTATTTCATTTTTTCTATTCTATGTTTATTTTGTGGTCCAATAATTAGAAGTTATATAGAACTAGGTTATTTTTAGGTTTCTTTGTTGCTCCCACGCTTAACTTAAAATAAGACTTTCGAACTATCAAAAGAGTTTTAGCAAACTAAATCTTTAACTATTTCAAGGAAAGCTCCGCAGGTTCGGGGCTTTCTTTTTGTTTTAAAGCGTTTGTTTTGTTCGTTAAAGTGTTGGATTAGATGGTACGTTTCAAGAATTAATTACGCTATTAGGTTTTTATCTAAATCCTTTATTTGGTTTTTTTTTTGCGAGTTCAGTTAAATATGTATTAAATTGAATAGTTGTAAGATCTCTGTTGTTTAGGTCGATTTTTAACTTCAAGAAACTATAAACAGTAAAAAGGTTGAAAATCAATGTAAAATCATATTCAATTTTTAGGTGTATTAAAACAATAAATATTCTCAAAATGTAACCTCAAATCTTGAAATTTAGTAATTCCCATTGTAATTCTAAAACAACATCGATGGCAAAGAAAATTAATATTACCAAAAAGGATAAAACCCTCAATAAGGAACAGTTTTTTCAACTTTTGGAGGATTTTATAAACGATTCAAAAACTGGCAGAAGAACCAAAAAAAATGGACAACGTATTCAACCTGCTTCCATCTTACATTATCATTATTTGAAATTGCAATTGAAAGATTTTTGCGATAATGTAAATTTTGATTTGAAACTATACATTGATGACAATCTGTCTTATAATCAAAAACCTGTGGCAAAAAGGTACTACAAAAAATTCTATCTACAATTTACAAATTTCCTCTTTATCAAAAAGAAATATTTTGACAATTACGTAGGTTTGTTAATTAATTCTTTAAAGGCTTTTTTCAACTATTTGATACAAGAAAGACATATTTCTGTTGGCAACTATCACAAATCTTTTTACCCACCAAAAGAGGAAATTCCAATTATTGCCTTGTCAGTCGAACAACTCAATTTCATCATTTATGACGAGCAATTTAATCAACAATTGGTCGAAAAAAACTTAGTTCAAATAAGAGACGTATTTGTTTTTGGTTGCGCTGTTGCTTTGCGAATTTCTGATCTTCTAAGTTTGAATTTTAAAAATTTAGTAATTATGCAAGGGGTTCATTATTTGAAAGTTAAATCTCAAAAAACCAATACTTACACCAGCATGAAACTCCCTGATTTTGCTGTGGATATTATTAATAAATATCAAAAAAAGACAGTCGCTTGTTGCCAAATATAACTGCACAATGGTTCAATAGACAACTAAAAATTATGGCTACATTAATTCCTGATAACTTTGAAATGGTGAAAATTCGAGAACGAAGAGGAAAACAAATTGTCATTTATCAAAATGTAAAAAATAAAACGCATTTCAAATTATCAGACCACATAACCTCTCATACGATGCGAAAAACAGCCATTACTACGATGTTAAACCTAGGGATGCCTGAACATATTGTCCGTAAGATTTCAGGACACGCTGCCAATAGCCGTGAGTTTTATCGCTACGTACAAATGGCGCAAAACGTGATTGATAAAGAATCGGATAAAGTATTTGAAAAAGTGAAATCTTATAAAAAATAAGGTCAAGATTATTTATTATTTCAATATTTTAAATCAAAAAAAATATCGTAAAAACTTCATTTTTAAATAGTTATTTAATATATCGGAGATCTTATTTTAAAGGTTTTTGTAGGAGTAGCAGTGTAATAACTTAATCCGATTCATTATCGAACAAAGACAACCACTTTAAAACAAAATAGAAAGCCCCGAACCTGCGGAGCTTTCTTTGAAAATATTTCAGATTGGTTTATGTTAAGACTATCTCATTTTTAATAGACCTTTGATGTATCAAAGATTTATTTTAAGTTTTTAGAGGGAGTTGGAAGACTACTTTTTTCCCAATATTTACTTGAAATAATGTAATCCGTTTGTTTAGGATATTTAGAAAAATCATCATCGTTATATATACCAATTAATCTATCGTAATACATAGCATCTACAAATGAAATTTTGGTGACAAATTTTAACCAATTTAAAATTTTTTTCTCTTTTAGAGAAAATTTTTGATTTGATTTAATACAATATGTTTTTTTTGAATTTGGAGAATAAATAGCGTACATTAAACAATCATTTTGTCTGTAATTTTCAAATTCCTGTTCATTAAAAACATCTAAACCTTCAAAATCTGGAATTGAATTTAACCTGTATTCAAAAATGTACTGAATAACACTTCTCAATTCAATTGAACTTTTTGAAAGATTCATATGTCGTCGTTTTTCATATTCATCATTGAAAGTGTTTATGTCAAATTTATAATAACATATATTGGTTATTTTTTTTGTTTTGTTTATTATATCTTTTTTTATTGGTATTTCTATTACTGATTCCTCAAAAAATGAATAACTTTCTCTAATGATATAAATGTGATCATTTTTAAAAGCAATATAGTTGAAAGGTGTATTTCTTTCATACCCATAACTATCGTAAAAATGAATATTTGGATAAAGTTTATTATCATTATTTTCGCATGACTCCAAAGCCAAAAACGAAATTGACATTAAATAATATATACTGTAAATTTTATTGAGCATTTTTAAAATCACTTTTAGTTATTTGAACTTTTTTTGAACTTTGAACATAACTTGTTCCTTGTTTGTCAGCTTGATATACGGTAAAAGTGTTTCCAGAAACTATTACACTTTTTCTACCAGAAATATTTGAAACTCTGCCTTTATCTGTAGATGAAGGCGAAGAACTCATGTATGGATTATCAGAAACATGTGTGTGAAAATCTTGATCTATACCAGGTTTTCTAGTTGGAAATTCTACGTTGTCTGTAGAATAATCTGTACGCCATGTACTTTCATCTACAACAAATGAGCCGCCCTTATCTAATGAGTTTTTCCTATCAATATCCATTTGGGCAGCAAATTCAACTTCATGCCCATTTCTTTTTTGATTTTTATGATCTTCATAAAAATCAAAAAAGTCATTTACATCATAACTTGTTCCCATAGCTTCTAAACCTGCAATATGTTGTTCTCGTTGATTAGAAGATAGTTTGTTTTTATTCTTATAAGCTTCACTTCTTTTTCTTTTATATTCTTTATCAAATGTTTGAACGTCTTTGTCTGAAATAACGACTAATAAATTTTTCCCTTTATATCTTTGATTATCATGAGAATAACCAAGGTAATCACCTGATTCTGAATAAAACAATACACTATCACCACCTATATCTTTTGATAAAATGGGAGAGTTTAACGCATAGGTATAGGGTGAAATAGATGGGTATTTTGAAGCCAAGGCATCCACACTCAACCATCTCCCAACCCTAGCGTCATACATTCTTGCCCCAAAATCATAACTATTCCCACCACCTTTAATTTCATTATCCTTCTCCATTCCATTAAAACCTCGGCGATAACTCTCCGCATAAACCTGCACTTCCTGCGTGTAACCATTCAGCGTGAAATCATCTAAGCGGAAAGTAGCATTGTTGCCATTTGAGCCACCAAAAAGTTTCAAGGTAACGGTTACAGAACCTGTCAAGCCTGCAACTGCGTTAGCGACGTTGATGGTGCCTGTGCTTTGGAGCGTTGAGCCGCTTGACACAAAAATGCTTCCCGAACCAACTAAAATACCGTTCACCAAAAGTTGGTAATTCGTGTAGCCAGTTGTGCTGGAGCGGTGGTAAAAACTGTAGCTTTTAACATCCAACATAAAACCGCTGTTCACCGACAAATTCAAGTAAAGTCTGGTGGTGTCGGGCGTTGCAGAATTGGTTGCAATTGCCTTGCCTGTGAACCCTGCAAAATTTGTCCACGAACTTTGAGAATTTAACCAGTTTACGTTCGTCAACTTCGTATTAAGTTGGTTTGGAGCAGTGGTGTAAGGGTGCGTGATTGGGTTGTCGTCAAATTTATGTTGGTAAACAATCGTCACACTCGGCGGAGCAGGAGCTGGTGGCACGTAAGAAAGCGTTCTTCCATCGAGCTGTATCCCAAATGGGCTATAGTCTGCAGTGTTTCTTATAGGGGCGCGGCTGCTTGAAACTGAATAATATGATTGTTTTTGAAGGTTCAAAAAAGTGGTTATTTTAGGGTTGAAAAAGTTTGTTTTTTTAGATTCATCGGAGATCTTATTTTAAAGGTTTTTGTAGGGTAGCAGTGAACCACCTAACCCGACACTTTAACGAACAAAACCAACCCCTTTAAACCTCAAAGAAAGCCCCGAACTTGCGGAGCTTTCTTTGAGGTTGTTAAAGATTTGTTTTGTTGAGATTGTCGTGGTACAAGCAACCTGAATTGTTTGTGTTCATTTATTTAGCCTTGATTCAAATATAAACTTAAAATTTTTGGTTTCAGAATAATGATAATAATAAACCAATGAAATTAATAAAATAAAAGAACCACAAATTCTTATTACAATAAACATTATTTCTTGAATAGATTGACCTTGAAAAATCTTGATAATTGTAAATGTTAAAAGCAAAATATAAGTAAAATAAAAAAGTATTTTCCAATAAATAGAAAGACAAATAGAAATGTTAATCTCAGATTTGTTGTTTTTCTCATCAATTGTTACTGTTGCAGATGGGTAAATTGGAAGTCTAAATGAAATTCCTGTTGAACGTGTAATTATAATTTTATCATAATCAATTTCTCCTGAATAATTAGCATTTAAAATTCCAAATATTGATTCTATTTCGGTTTTTACAACTCCATTTGTAAACTCTTTTATTATTGTAAATGTTTGTAAATTATTTTTATCTGAAGTTAAATTAAGTGTTGAAACAGGAAAAAGTAAACTCATATTTTGAATATTTATTTTTAAATGTTATTTATACAAACTTGTCTTACCTTGCCTTGCTCCAGCTCCTGGTAAACATAATGCAAAGGAATGAATAGTACCAGTTGCAATAATTTCCATTTCTTTATCATCCCAAATTTCAAGATATGTGACCTTATAACCACATCCACCATAAATCGTTGTTATATTTTTATTGTTTAATAGTTTTAGTAAAGATGTTGTTGGGTGTTTATTTAAATATTCTTTTTTTAAGTGTAAATCACCTCCACCAATTGCCAAGACCTCAATACTTTCTTTTGGGATTAAATCGAGCGAAGTTCCAACTCCGCCAGAATTTAGTATCGAAAAATCGTGCATTTTTAAAGATTGTGAACCTTCATCCCACCCTTTTCCAGTAGTTGAATTGATACCATAATACTGCCATCCAACAGCATCTAATTCTCCTCCTAAGCCTCCAACACTTACTCCAGTTGAAGAACTAACAATATTTAAAGTTAAATCTTGTTTAACTTTATTTTCTTTAAATGTATACATCTCCCCAGCTTTATCAACATATCCATTGAATTTTCCTTTACTGTCGAAATTTGCAACATAATCTTTATCACCTACACTAAATCTGTCTACATCACCAGGTTTTGCATTCAATATTTTTTTACCATGATTGATAACCCCATTATCGTCTTTGTCAACAAATCTTCCTTTCAACACAGCATCTTGTGGAAGTTTTAATTCTTTATTTCCAGCACCTTTTTCTTTTTTAGATGATTTAGGATCTTCGCCTTCTAAACCTTTTGGGTCTATAAAATAAATTGGATTATTGTTAAAAGCAGAGTAAGATGAAAATGAAGGATATTTTTTAACCATTGGGTCAATTGAAAGCCATCTCCCTAATCGTACATCATATTGTCTAAATTCAGTTGTATAACTGTTTCCTTGTCCTTTGAACTCGTTATCGCCTTCCATTCCGTTAAAACCTCGGCGGTAACTCTCCGCATAAACCTGCACCTCCTGCGTATATCCATTCAGGGTGAATTCATCGAGACGGAACGTTGCATTGTTGCCGTTTGAGCCACCAAAAAGTTTCAGGGTAACGGTTACAGAACCTGTCAAACCTGCAACTGCGTTGGCAACATTTATGGTACCTGTGCTTTGAAGGGTTGAGCCACTTGAGACAAAAATACTTCCAGAACCCACTAAGATTCCGTTTACTAAAAGCTGGTAATTCGTGTAGCCCGTTGTGCTGGAGCGGTGGTAAAAACTGTAACTTTTAACATCCAACATAAAACCGCTGTTCACCGTCAAGTTCAAGTAAAGTCGGGTTGTGTCGGGCGTTGCAGAATTGGTGGCAATTGCCTTACTTGTGAACCCTGCAAAATTTGTCCACGAACTTTGCGAGTTTGTCCAGCTTACGTTCGTCAATTTCGTATTAAGTTGGTTTGGAGCAGTGGTGTATGGGTGCGTGCTCGGGTTGTCGTCAAATTTATGTTGGTAAACAACCGTCACACTCGGTGGTGCTGGTGCTGGCGGAACGTAAGAAAGCGTCCTTCCATCGAGCTGTACCCCAAACGGGCTATAGTCTACAGTGTTTCTTATAGGGGCGCGGCTGCTTGAAACTGAATAATAGGATTGTTTTTGAAGATTCAAAAAAGTGGTTATTTATGGTTAAAAAATGTTCTAAATTTTAAGTTATACTATCAAAAACACCAAAAACCTTACAAGTTTTCGAAAGGTATAATGCCGATATGATTTTATATTATGATTCTTACTTCTCAACATCAAATTTGATATCATCGCCGGCAATAAAAGTAAAAGATAAAATTCACTTTTTTGTAAGGGTATCTATTGATTTTTGGGTGGATTTGAAATTAAAAAGTAACACACACAACAGTTTAAAGTGTTTGAAAGCTACTTTTTGTACAATTTTAATCTTATTTGATCTGTGGTTATACAAATATCAAAACCTTTGTTTTTCAACCCATTAATGAGTTTTTTATCTGATGTCCAAATCTTGTGTTTTTTATAGCGATTAAGCGCTACAAAGAAAACGTCATAAATATCAATATCGGAAACTATTTGAACAGCTTCAAAGATGTATTTTTTAGGAATTTCATGTGTTTCAACAATTTTTATTCTGCTCAAGATAAAATTCAATTCCTTTTTTAAATCTTGCTTTTCAATATTGGAATACAACAAAATTTTGTCAAAATGATTTTCGATTTCTTCGATAATGTATCTTGGTGCGATAAATTGTAAATTACTTTTTTCTCTAAAAACCTGTCCTACCTTTCCTTTAGGATTAATTAATGCACTAAAAATAATATTGCTATCAGTAATAGCAATCATTTTCCTAAAATTAAATCCTTGAGCATACGTTCTGTTGCTCGTTTGTTTACCTCATGTGATAATTTTTGAATCAATTTCGACTTTGAAATTCGAACTTCTTTAACAGGAATGATACTTTTCTTTTCAGTATTTATATCATTGGTTTTGGAGGTTTTCATAAGCTTAGTAATTTCATCAAAATTAAGTTGATTTATTCTATATTCCATGGATTTTAAAATAATAATTAAGTTTGATCGGAAAGTTGGCAAAACTTCTACTCTTATTAATCAGCGTTTTTAGATTTCTAAAATTGAGATAATAACTCCTATATTAATGCCTGTAAACATCTTATTTTCAATAGAAATTCGACACATCGGAGATTTTATTTTAAAGGTTTTTGTGGGGTAGCAGTGTAACCACCTAACCCGACACTTTAACGAACAAAACAACCACTTTAAAACAAAAAGAAAGCCCCGAATCTGCGGAGCTTTCTTTTTGTTTTAAAGTGGTTGTTTTATCAAACTCTTTCGATACATCGAAGGGTTTGATTTAAGTTATATTTCCTGACAATTTTCTTTTTTATTCATTAATAAAAAATAAACAACTAACACTATGATAAAAATTGTTTCTAAGTATAAATTTAGAAAGCTAATCGTTATATTTTCACTTAAAAAACCATTGTATAGGTTGTTTTGGAAAGTAACAGTTTTATTATTGAAAAAATATAACAGAATTTCATATACATAATAACTTAAAAGTAATGAAGAAATATAAAATGATAAAATTGAGAATTTAATAATTTTTGACTTACTATCTGTGTAAATAAAAATTTGTACAATATAAATCGATAAAAAAACAAAAATTAGTTTTAAAAATATATTAGCTGTAAAAACTAATTTAATATTTGTACTAAGATTTAACAATGTATACTTAAATAACAGCAAAAAGGAATCTGTAAATACATTTAAAGCTTGCCAACATATTATTACCATTAAAATATTCTCAATTTGGTTGGTTCTTTTCATCTTAGTCAACATATTCAATTTTTGGTTTTGATTCATAACTTTCCTTGCTTTTTTGCATTTTATTAACTAAATTTTCTGCTTTTTTTATCTCATCATTATTTTCTTTTATTTGGTAAGCTCGAACTACCATATTAAAAAACTGACCAATTTTGAAAGCATCTTCGCCAGGTTGGCCTCCATCTTCGATATAAATACGAGATTGTCTTCTTTCAACAGTAAATTGAGGAGCATCAGGCGAAAATTCAGTTTCATTTACAATATCATTAGATTGTTGCAATTGAATATTGGATTTTTTTAGTCTTTCTATTTTGTCTTTTGCTTGGTCAATTTTTTTACTTAATTTATTTATTCTTCCTTGATAGTTAGTTACTTTAGCCAATCGTGTTTCCCAATCTCCATTTTCAGTTTCAAAAACCAATCTCACATAGAAATAATCCGCTTTACATTCAAGCCATGTTGAATTTGCAACAACAGGTTTATTATCAAATTCAGAACTTGCAAATCCAGATGGGTCAAAGCCTGCGGAGCTGTTAAACTCACTTCCTAGTTTCTTTTTTGAATAATTTAAGCACTTTTCATCTTTAAAAGTGCTTCTAATTTGTTCGTTCATGTAAAGGATTAATTTATCATAGGACAATGTATTTATCGCTGTTAAAGCTTTTGCTGATAAATAAGCTGAATTAAAACAATAGTATCTCTCTAAACCCTCTAATTCTCTACTATTAACAACAACATTCTCGCTAAATGCATACGAACTATTCCAAGGATACTTACTTTCTAACGGATCGACAACAAAGAATCTTCCAACCCGTGGATCATGCATTCTATATTCATAATTTAGAGAATTCCCAGTTCCTTTTACCTCATCATCCTTTTCTTGGTTTTGAAATCCATAGCGGTAACTCTCCGCATAAACCTGCACCTCCTGCGTATATCCATTCAGGGTGAAATCATCGAGACGGAATGTCGCATTGTTGCCGTTTGAGCCACCAAAAAGTTTCAGGGTAACGGTTACAGAACCTGTCAAGCCTGCAACTGCGTTCGCAACGTTGATGGTTCCTGTACTTTGAAGCGTTGAGCCGCTTGAGACAAAAATACTACCAGAACCAACTAACATACCGTTCACCAAAAGTTGGTAATTCGTGTAGCCCGTTGTGCTGGAGCGGTGGTAAAAACAGTAACTTTTAACATCCAACATAAAACCACTGTTCACCGTCAAGTTCAAGTAAAGTCTAGTGGTGTCAGGCGTTGCAGAGTTGGTTGCAATTGCCTTGCCTGTGTACCCTGCGAAATTTGTCCATGAACTTTGCGAGTTTGTCCAGCTTACGTTCGTCAATTTCGTATTAAGTTGGTTTGGAGCAGTGGTGTATGGATGCGTACTCGGGTTGTCGTCAAATTTGTGTTGGTAAACAACGGTCACACTCGGCGGAGCAGGTGCTGGCGGAACATAAGAAAGCGTCCTTCCATCGAGCTGTATCCCAAATGGGCTATAGTCTGCAGTGTTTCTTATAGGGGCGCAAACAGAAACAAAACTGTTGTATCGTATATCAGTACTCGGATTCATGAGTTTTGATTAGGGAATTTTGTAAAAAAAATGGTGCTTTTCTTATCACTTAAATTTCAATAAAAATGGACATACTTTACTTAAAAAATATAATTTAAAAAATTGATAATCAATAATTTAAATTATACATCTTTAATCAAAATCAATTAACCTAACGAAATAACCTAAAGAACAAATTACACAATGAAAGTAATTCTTTATTTTCATTTTAGGTAATTTTCGGAGAAACTTCAATGTTTACCCCTACCAAATTAGGGGTAAACACCTAATGGGTTTTATGATGAAAACGGCAAGAATTATTTGTAAAAAAACAGGTTCAAAGTAACTACTATTTTTAACACAATAAAATCAAAAAATGATTGAATGACAACTCAATTTATAGGTTTTGCTAAAAATCTAATTTTTATTGTGGTATTATTTCTCTGAAAAATCAACTTTCAATTTGTTTAAAGCTCAAGTTGTTTTATTTTCAATTTGATTATTTTTTTCAAATTGTTTAAACCATGTTTAAACCAGAAATAAAAAAGCCTTTCGAGAAATCTTCTGAAAGGCTTTGTGGTACTTGTGTGGGGGTTGACGGGTTCGAACCGCCGACCCTCTGCTTGTAAGGCAGATGCTCTGAACCAGCTGAGCTAAACCCCCTTATTTTTTGAGAGTGCAAATATAGTATTATTTAACTAATAAAAGCAAACTTTTTTTATATTTTATTGTCATTTTTTAATTCATCTATTTTATTTAGCACATCGTCTAAACCTTCTTTGAATTTTTCAAAATCTTCTTTGTAAAGAAATATCTTGTGTTTCTGATAGTTACCATCTCCACCTTCATCTGAATATGTTTTTTTACTCTCTGTAAGCGTGATGTACAAATCGTTTCCTTTAGTTGATTTGATATCGAAAAAGTAAGTTCGCTTCCCTGCTCGCACAACTTTAGAATATATTTCGTTTTGATCTGAGTTCATAGCATAGTTTTAGAGTGTCAAAGATGCTGTTTTTTTAATAAAAATCAAAAAAATGTAAATAAAATAATCTAAAAAAAAAAATTATCGAACTGAATATCAGAATCTAGGTTAATTAGATGTACTTTCAAGTATTAAAAATCGTATGACATTTATTATGATTTTACTATAAATAATCTTACCATCGATTATTTACCAAAACTTTTGATGTAGTAGAGATGGAATTCCTCAACTGTACTTTCTAAAAACGGTTCAGAAAATGACAACATATCGGTTATACGAATGATTTCAGGATATTGCTTAGCTTCTGTTTGAATCAGAAAATATTTATTGCCAATAACTTGAATTTCAAAGAAGGTTCTTTCATCGTCAATACGGTAAAAGGATTTATTATTGGATAACTTTCTATAAGCAGGAAATCGAAATTCACTCATTCTATTTTTCCGCCTTTTTTAACAAATTTTAAAAAATCTAAAAACTGTTTTCTTGAACTGAAAATTTTCGCAAATTCAGAACTAATACTTTTTTTAGTTGAACTTTCTTCATTCGTATAGATTGGTTCTGCTTGTTTATTTAAAAGCTCAGAGGGTTGCTCTGTTTCCATCAATTCAGCATATGCTTCATTCATTTTAGCTAAACGATCAGCACGTTGAAAGTTTTCTTTCGCTTTCTTCTGATAACCCAATTTTTCTTGTAAAAGTCCTAAGTTATTAATTGAAATCGCATCTTCAGGATCCAACTTAACTGCTACTTCATAATCCAATAAAGCTGCCTCTGTATCTCCGAAAAAATCTTTCGCATAAGCACGAGCTGCATAGCGATAACCATAATTTTTATCTAATTCAACCGCTTTATCAAAATCGGAAAGCGCTTCTAGTTTATTTTTTAGATGAATATGAAGAACGCCTCTGTCGCTGTATAAATTTGCCTCTTCTGGAAAAAGATAAACTAAATTATCGAAAAGTACTAGTGCCTCTTGAAAGGATTGATTTTTCAAAAGTTGATATGCTTTTTGGTGCTCAGAATTTAAAAATAATTGCATATTATTTAAACAAATAATTTAAGCTTATGTTTACAAACGCTCCAACGGTGTTTTTACGCCATCAACAAGTGAATAGCATGCTAATTTATCCTTGAAAACAGATGATTTAAAAATAGAACGATTCAACAACATGCGAACACATTCTTGGATTCCTTCAACGATAGATGGATGCGGATGAATCAACTCAGAAAGTACTTCAATTGGCATATTAAGTTTTATCAATAATCCTACCGCTTGAATTGCCGTTGAAGCATGAGCACCTACTACACGCATTCCCAATATTCGCATTTCGCTGTCATTTGTTACAATGATTTTGAAAAAACCTTGTGTTTTACGCATCGCAATCGCACGAGTAATCAAGGAATAATCAATTTTAACCACTTTAATTGGAATGTTTTGCTCAACACATTGTTGCTCATTAAATCCAACTGACGCCACCTCAGGATTCAAGAACATGATTGTACATATGTTATCGTAATTCAATAATTCTGGTTTATTTCCAAATGCTTTTTCAACTGCATGTCGCGCTTCGATTTCACCCATATTGACCAATGCAATTCGACCTGAAACATCACCAACAGCATAAATATTTGGAACATTTGTACGCGTATCCTCATCACCAATATGTACTCCACGTTTAGACATAGAAACACCCGCATTTTCTAAACCTAAATTTTCAATATTAGGCTGACGGCCAATTGACAAAAGTGCTTTCTCAACGCGAATTACTTCTCTGCTACCATCAGGGTAAGATAATTCATATTCCACTTCACCGTCGATTTTTTCCAGTCGTTCTAATTTCGCATTGGAATGTATTACCACACCTTTATCTGTTAAATTAGTCGAAATCAAGCGCGAAATATCAGCATCTTCAAATGGTAAAATACGTTCTTGACGATCAATAAGATAGACTTTTGTGCGACCAAAATTTGAAAAAATAGTTGCGTATTCACAACCAATAACACCAGCACCAACTATTACTAAACTTTTGGGATAATCATCAATATTGTCAATTCCATTACTGGTAAGAATCACTTTTTCATCCACATCAAACTCTGGCATTCTTCTTGGTCGACTTCCAGTTGCTATTATTATATTTTCACTCCAAATTATTTTTTCTTCACCTTCGTGAGTAATTCTTACTTCATTTTTTGATAATAAATAACCTTGACCTCGTTCATAATGAAGAAGTTTGTGCATAGTTTCAGTTTGCAATAATTTGATATGTGCTGAATATTGAAATTTTCGTTCAAAAATCGCTTCCGCTAAATTTTTCTTTACATCTTCCCAAGAAAGTTCAAATTTTGTTCTTCCTTTAGATACAATCATATCGTTGACATCTGCAACACGATTTGAAAGTTCCCATAGAGTCTTTGATGAAAGTGCACCATTATAAACGCCTGCACCCCCTACCTTATCTAGTTCGATTAAACAAACGCGTTTACCAAAATCTATTCCCCTCATTGCTGCAGCATACCCCGAGGGACCACCACCAATGACAATCAAATCAAATTTTTCCATTTACCTTAAATTCGTTGTAAATATAGTCAATACAAAAGTTCGATTGTTTATTAAATTAAACTTATTCAAACATAATAAATAGTTTTAATGTGATGTAAATTAAATTTTAGCCATAAAAATAATAGATCTCATTTATATTCACTAAAACACAAAATCGAACACCAATAAGTTGAATTTCCACAAAAATCCGTCACCATCAATTCCAAGTTTTGCTCTGATCGAATAAAAGGATTTCGTCTGAATATCAATAAATTATTCTTTAAGTCAAATTCTATTGGATGCCAAACACCTTCAATAAGAAGATGATATTCCTTAATTCCTGTTTGCGCATCAGAAATTTTCCAAGTCAGTTTTTCTTTTGTAATTAGAGTGTCACTTTCTTTAAAATTAGAAGTCATAACGCTCGGAGAAATGGTGTCTATTTTTACTGAAAAAGTACCTAAATATTTAGATTCTGCATACAAATTCCCCTCTTTCAAACTTGTAGATAAGGCATGATTTCCTTTTGAATTAACATTAATATATTGTTTATCTAACGGGAAATTAGTCATAGGTTTCATACTTACTTTTATCGGTTTTTGAATTGGTACAGAGGGTTCACCAAGAATCATTTTCTCAAGACTAACAAGCTTTTTTGTCGGTTCGTAAAAAGTGTAAGACGGAACTTCAAATTTAATCTTTGAACCTGAGAAAACATAACTAGAATCTGGTACAAAGAAATCTTTTCGATTAAAAAAAGAGTTTGTCTGAATTGGATTTTCACCATTGATTAAAACTTTAAAACTATATTCAAAAGTATTTCGATTGACGTCTTTTAATACAATTTTTATTTGAGTCGTGTCTTTGATTTTCAGCTGAATCGCTCCTAATTCTTCCAATTCATAGAATTCCAAAGGATTGTGTTTATTTTTGAAGAGCTTATGTAATTTCTTGTTATTCAGTTTGTATTCATTGTAATCGATATGATTATTGACATAGCGAGAATCATCAAAAGAAATTCGATTTACTTTCGATTGAAAAACAGTATCCTCCATATTTAAAAGTAAATTTTCATATAAACCAAATGAACTTCCTGTTTTTCCAATTGGATCAAAACCACTTACCGCTATGGCTAATCGTGCATTAGTCGAAAAAAAATCGTTTGGTAGAATAATTAACTGATTTTGATTAATTACCCCTTTTTTAGATTTTTCAACTTTCATCAACTTTGATTTCCCAGGAATTACATAGCCATTTTCATCAATAGCATATAATTTGAATGCTGTAATTATTGGAGCTAAAGTATCTTTAACAGCAAATCCACATTTTAAAGGATTCATTGCAATTTCAGTTTTTGTATCTCGAATTTCAAAATGTAAATGTGGACCAGTTGAATTTCCGCTATTACCAGAGAAAGCCAAAAGCGCTCCCTTTTTAACTTTTAATTGATTCTTTGTAAAACTTAAATCCAATTCATTTAAAAATTGTTTTTTCTGAATTGGTAGTATAAAATCAATAATTGATTTCGAGAAAAAAGAACAATGGGCATAGACTGAAGTTGTACCGTTTGGGTGATCGACATAAATAACCTTGCCATAACCACTGGGAGAAATTCTGATGCGCGAAATGAATCCGTCATCAATTGCATGAATTGGTATACCCTCCCTCCCATTAGTGCGAAAATCCAAACCCATATGAAAATGATTCGAACGAATGTCGCCAAAGGTTGCACTCAATTCGAGTGGGATTGCTAAAGGGGGATGAAGACTATTTTCACAAAAAACAAGCTGGGATTTAGCTGAATAAGTAAATAGTGCAAAAAGATATAAAAGGTGAAGCTTAAACATACACAAAGTTATCTTCAAAAAGTTGCAAAATACATTATGAAAACTATTGCTTGTAAACTTAACAATGTTAACTTTGTAAAAAGTCAACAAAAATGACCGAAAACATTCAAAATAGTATTGATATTATCCTCTCAAAAGTAAAATCCATTCATGGAGAACTTTTGAAAGAGCGAAAAAATAATTCTGATTTGGAAAATGAAATTCAACAGCTAAAAGCTTCTAATCTTGAAAAAACAAATCAAGTTTTTTCATTAGAAACCGAGGTTGAAACATTGCGTTCGGCATTGCATTTGGCTCAAAATAAGGTTGTTGAAGTTCCTGTTCAAGTTTTAGGTAAACGAGATAAGGAAATTGATGAACTTGTACGAGAAATTGAATATTGTATCAATCAGCTTAAGCAATAGAAATGAGTAAAATTTCATTGAAAATTACCATCGCGGGAAGAACTTATCCTCTAAATATTCTGGAAACAGAGCGAGAAAAAGTATTGAAAGCCGCTGATGACATCAACAAGTCAATTGAATTGTTGAGTAAAAGCTATGCCGTTAAAGATACTCAGGATTTGCTTGCTATGTCTGCTTTGCAATTAGTTTCACGAAATGTGGCACAAAGCAAAATAGAACATTTGACGATTCCGACTGATTATACATCTATTGAAACTTCCTTAGAAGCACTTTCTCAGGAAATAGATGCACTCAATTAATCTTACATTCATCCTTTAACAACTGGTTTTTTTTATAAATATAAAAAGTTGTTACACTATGGAAATTATTATTGGATTACTAGTTGGATTGGTTGGGGGCGGTACAGCTACTTTTTTTATTCAGCAAATCGCATTAAAAAACAAAAGTCAGAAAATTGTAAAAGATGCGGAGTTAGAGGCTGAAAATATAAAAAAAGAACGTATTCTTCAAGCAAAAGAGAAATTCTTGAAATTAAAAGAAGAACACGAATCACTGTCAAAAGAACGTGAGCGTAAAATGCAGTCAAATGAAGATCGTTTGAGAGCTAAAGAAAAAACACTTACTCAAAAATTAGAGGAAATAAGTCGAAAAGAAAAAGATATCGAGAAAGTTCAATCTGAATTTGAAACTAAACAAAACACACTTGATATTCGTATCCAAGAACTGGATAAAATGCAACAAAAACAAGTTGCGGAACTATCTAAAATTAGTGGTTTATCAGCTGAAGATGCCAAAAGACAATTAATGGAAGCATTAAAAGATGAAGCAAGAACTGGCGCAATGGCAACCATAAAGGAAATTACAGAAGAGGCAAAATTAAATGCAAATAAAGAGGCAAGAAAAATTGTAATTCAATCCATTCAACGAGTTGCAACTGAACAAGCAATTGAAAATGCAGTGTCAGTATTCAACATCGAATCAGATGAGGTAAAAGGCAGAATAATTGGTCGTGAAGGAAGAAATATCAGAGCACTAGAGGCAGCAACAGGTGTTGAAATCATTGTGGATGATACTCCTGAAGCTATTATACTTTCTTGTTTTGATCCAGTTAGACGAGAAATCGCGCGTTTGTCACTTCATCAATTAGTATCGGATGGTCGTATACACCCTGCTCGAATTGAAGAGGTAGTTGCTAAAACAAAAAAACAACTAGAGGAAGAAATTGCAGAAACAGGTAAAAGAACTTGTATTGACCTAGGAATTCATGGTTTACATCCAGAGTTAATGCGAATGATTGGACGTATGAAATATCGTTCTTCTTATGGACAAAACTTATTACAACATAGCCGCGAAGTAGCTAACCTTTGTGCGATAATGGCCGCTGAACTTGGTTTGAATGTTAAATTGGCTAAAAGAGCAGGTTTATTACACGATATAGGTAAAGTTCCAGATGAAGAGCCAGAATTACCTCATGCAATCTTAGGTATGAAAATAGCTGAGAAATTTGGTGAAAAAGGAGATGTTCTCAATGCAATTGGTGCGCATCATGATGAGATTGAAATGACAACTTTAATTTCTCCAATCGTTCAAGTTTGTGATGCTATTTCAGGAGCGCGCCCTGGTGCTCGTCGTGAAATCGTTGAAGCTTACATCAAACGTATCAAAGAATTAGAAAACTTAGCGTTATCCTACGATGGTGTTCAAAGTGCTTACGCAATTCAAGCTGGTAGAGAGTTACGTGTTTTGGTAGAAGCTGAAAAAGTAAGCGATCAACGCTCTGAAGAATTATCATTTACGATTTCTCAACGTATCCAAACTGAAATGACATACCCTGGTCAAGTTAAAGTAACTGTAATACGAGAAAAACGTTCTGTAAATTACGCTAAGTAAATTGCGAACATAAGCTTTTTAAACTTGTTCTTCATAAAAACTAAATGAAACCTTCAACACTTATTGCTGGTCCGTGTAGCGCTGAAACAAGAGAACAAGTTTTAAAAACTGCTGAAGGTTTGAGCACACTACCCCTTGATTATTACCGAGCTGGAATCTGGAAACCTCGTACACGTCCGGGAGAGTTTGAAGGTGTTGGCAATGCTGCTATTCCTTGGTTACAAGAAGTTAAAAGTCAATTTGGATTAAAAATTTCTACCGAGGTTGCCAAAGCAGAACACGTTGAAGCCGTTCTAAAAGCAGGATTTGATATGATTTGGATTGGTGCTCGTTCAACGGCTAACCCATTTACCGTTCAAGAGATTGCCGATGCATTACAGGGGGTTCATATTCCTGTCATGGTAAAAAACCCAACTAATCCTGATTTAAAACTTTGGATTGGAGCAATTGAAAGAGTTGAAAAAGCTGGTATTAAAGAGATCTCTGCTATTCACAGAGGATTTTCTGTTTATGAAAAAACACTTTATAGAAATAATCCGAACTGGCAAATTCCAATTGATTTAAAGCAAGAATTACCAACGATTCCATTAATTTGCGACCCATCACATATCGGAGGAAGAGATTATTTATTGTTAGAAATCGCGCAAAGAGCATTTGACTTGAGATACGACGGTATAATGATTGAGACCCATTGTTCGCCAAAAGATGCTTGGACAGATGCCAAACAACAAATTACTCCAACTGAGCTTTCAACGCTTTTAAATTCCTTAAAAGTTAGAGGGAGACAAGAAATTGAAGAAGAAGAAATAATACAATTAAGATCACAATTAACTTCAAAAGACGAAGAAATTATTCGGATTTTAAGAGAAAGAATGGATGTTTCAAGTTTAATTGGAAGTTATAAAAAACAACATAATATTGCAATTCTTCAAAATAGTCAATGGGAAGAATCGCTGCGAAAAAACTTAGAAAGAGCAAAAAATGCAGACCTTTCTCCTCAATTTTCAAATGATTTATTTCGATTAATTCATCAAGAATCTATTCGAATTCAAGCTGAAATTCTTTCTGAAATGAATAATGAATAAAACAATTTCTCCATTTAAATACGAGGGTCGACTGAAAGTTAATAGTTCCAAAAGCTACGCACAAAGAGCTTTTATACTTAGTCTTTTAGCAACGGATGAAACGATTATTTACAATTCAGATCAATCAAAGGATGTTCTTGCCATTCAGAATTGTATTCGTCAATTAGGAGCAGAAATAATAGGTTTAGAGGAAGGACTTAAGGTTATTTCACCATCTAGAAAACAACTGGAATCAGTAAGCTTAAACGTTGGAGAATCTGGTTTAGCCTTGCGAATGTTAGGAATTGTTTCAACCTTGTTCTCCTCAACGGTTTATTTAAGTGGTGAAGGTTCAATATTAAATCGTTCTCAAAAACAGTTAATTGATATCTTAGAGCAATTAGGTTTATCAGTTACCCATCAAAATTACAGGTTACCACTATTAATCAAAGGTCAAATCAGCAATCAAAATTTGGTTATTGATGCAAGTGATGGTTCGCAAGTCATCAGTGGACTTTTGATCAGTTTGCCTTTACTTGATAATTCCTCAACTGTCAAACTAGCCAATATTACAAGTCGCCCTTATTTAGAGATGACATGTGAAATTATGTCTGACTTTGGAATACCAATTTCAACAGATTTTGATACTAAACTAACAATTGAAGGAAATCAGATTTATCAAATAAATTCTTATACAATTGAAGGAGACTGGAGCGGTGCTGCAAACCATTTAGTTGGAGCTGCAATTTCTGGAAGTGTTAAATTGATTGGTCTCAACTCTAAATCAAAACAAGCGGATGCATTGATTCTTTCAGTTCTTCAAGAATTTGGCGCAATTATTAGGATTGACAATTCAATTGAAGGTAGAGAAATTATTCATGTACAAGAAAGTGAAATAAAAAGACCATTTAAAATTGACTTAACTGATGCACCTGATTTATTTCCGATTTTAACTGTTTTAGCTTGCGCCGCAAAAGGAAAATCAATAATTATCGGAACTAATCGCTTACTAAATAAAGAGTCAAATAGATTAGAGGCAATTTCAGTAATGTTAAAATCGTTTTCAACAGCGTTTGAAGTTGGAAATAATTCAATTTCAATTCAAGGAACTGGAATGATTTCTCCAATTAATACGATTGAAACATTTAATGATCATCGAATCGCAATGGCCGCAACAATTGCAACTTGTTTAAGTGATATTCCTGTAGAGTTGAATGATATTAATTGTGTAAAAAAGTCGTATCCAGATTTTTTTATTGATATCGAAAAAGTTAAGAACTAAAAATTAGGATTTTAATGGAAAGTTAGAATAATTAAAAGTCATCCTCCTCAGTCCTCCTTCAAAGGAGAAAACTCTAATCTCTATTCGGATAAAAATCTTGTTTTTAGTTGAGAATAGTTTCTTTTTCAATTGTTTAAAGCTCTCCAAAGATTCTGTCTCCTCCCTTGAGGGAAGATTAAGGAGGGTACCATTTTCAAATTAATTCATTTTCAAATTATTTTTTTTTCCCTACCCTTCCATCGTTTGTAACGCTACTAAATCTGCGTACAATCCTTTTTTCTCAATTAATTCTTGATGCGTTCCTGATTCAAGGATATCGCCGTGTTGTAAAACGAGAATATTATCAGCATTTCTGATTGTTGACAAACGGTGCGCAATAACAACTGAAGTTCTTCCTTTCATTAGTTTATCTAAAGCATCTTGCACTAAACGTTCTGACTCAGAGTCTAATGCTGAGGTCGCTTCATCTAAAATTAGAATTTGAGGATTTTTCAATATCGCTCGTGCAATGGCAATACGTTGTTTTTGTCCACCAGATAATTGAATTCCACGGTCACCAACTTCTGTTTGCAATTGTTCAGGAAAAGAAACTATGAACTCCCAAGCATTAGCTTTTTTCGCGGCTTCGATAACTTCTTCTTCACTCGCTTCTGGTTTTCCAAATCGGATATTTTCTAAAATGGAACCAGAAAATAAAATTACTTCTTGCGGTACAATTGCCATGTGTTGACGCAAGAAATTCAAATCGTAATCAGTAATTAATTGATTATCAATTCTAATTTCACCTGAGTTGGCATGGTAAAAATTCAAAATCAAGTTAGAAATAGTCGATTTTCCTGAACCGCTTGGACCAACTAAAGCTAAAGTTTTATTTCTTTCTACTCCAAAACTTACATTCTTAAGAATAGTCATGTCTTTACGTTGCGGATAAGCAAAACTTACGTTTTTAAATTCAATTTCTCCTTGAATTTGTGATTTACTTGTTCCCGTATTTTCAACTTTTTCAGTCTTTTCGTTGATGATATTCATTAAATTTTCTGTTGCACCAATCGACTTTTGAATACTTGCATACAAATCAGGTAAAGAACCAACAGATGCGCCCATCATAATTGTAAACAACACAAATTGGTAGAAACCTTCGCTCGATAATTCAGGGTTGTTGCCTTGGGTCATCAACATTCCTTGCCAAATAATGAAAACAATTGCACCAAATAAACAAAAGATGATAAAAGAAACGAAAAGTCCGCGCCAAACACCACTTTTTACATTTAAATCGCGTGTTTTTTGCGTTGAATTTTTAAACCTTGAAAGAGCAAAATACTCGTTTGTAAAAGCCTTCACGTTTGTAATACCAGTTAAAGCTTCTTCTACAATTGAATTTGATTCTGCTGTAAAATCTTGCGCTTCTTTACTCAATCGACGTATATAACGACCAAAAAACACAGCGATAATTACCATTACAGGAACGGTTGCCAACATAATTAAGGACAATTTCCAAGAAATAAAAAGCAAAAAGAAAATACCACCAACTACAATAATTATTTGTCTGAAAAATTCAGCAATTGTAGTGCGTAAAGTTTCTTGAATTTGACTAATATCTGAAGATAAACGACTCGTTAATTCACCAACTTTATTGCGATTAAAGAAATCCATAGGCATAAAAACCAATTTATCGAAGGCATCATTTCTTAAATCTCGAAGTGAATTTTCTGTGACATTATTAAAAATCACTACACGAACGAAGGAGAAAAGTGCTTGAAATCCAAATAGTACAAAAAGTGTAAACGCAACATTATTAATGTTGTTGGTGCTAATTATTTCTACTGAGTCTTGCATACTTGAAACATTCGCAGTTCCCAGTAACTTCCCTAATAAATATGGGAAAACAAGCCCTGCAGAAGTAGAAAGCACAAGGAAAATCCAACCAATGAAATAAATAAATCCGTAAGGTTTTAAATAACGAAAAATCCCAATTGCTTTCGAATAGCTTTCTTTCGTTAGTTTTACTTTATCTTCTTTTTTATTTTTGGGTTTAAGCATTTTACAATTTATTTTAGTGCAAAAATAATGGGTTTATCTTCGAAATTGATTTTTTAAATAATTTTGTTGAAAGAATTTGATATATAGAAAAATATATTATCTTTGCACTCCTAATTTTGATAACATTTACAAGAAATAATCATGAAAAGAACGTTTCAACCATCGGTAAGAAAGAGAAGAAACAAGCACGGCTTCCGAAGTAGAATGGCTACTAAGAATGGTCGTCGCGTTTTAGCTGCGCGTCGTAGCAAAGGAAGAAAGAAATTGACTGTTTCTGACGAACCAATGCACAAGCGTTAAGATTCTCTGAAAAAATTAAGCTCCTAAATGGGGCTTTTTTTTTGCGCTTAGTTTTATTTTGCCATTCTTTTTCCTTGATGAAAAAGAATCACCACGAAGTAGCAGCGAAGCTAAAACCAAGAAATTCAAGACCAAAAAAAATCGCTAATGATTGTTATTGGTTACAAATGCGTTTATTTGTTTGAGTAAACTATTAAATTTTATTGATTTGAATGTTTTCAATTAAAGCAGATTTTAAAGGAAATAATGCTTACTTCTAAACATTCGCATATAATTCCTCAACCTTTGTTATTTATTTTAGCAATGCTGTTAATTTTACACTCTAATCTTTAATTATGGCTGGTTCAAGTTTTGGAACAATTTTCAAATTAAGCACTTTTGGTGAATCGCATGGTGAAGCTATTGGTGGTATGATTGATGGTGTTCCTGCTAATTTTGAATTGGATTTAGATGCGATTCAAAAAGAACTTGATAGAAGAAAACCGGGTCAGTCGGCTATTGTGACGCAACGAAAGGAAAACGATACCGTTCAATTTCTTTCAGGTATTTTTGAAGGAAAAACAACGGGCGCTCCCATAGGATTTATTATTCAAAATGAGAATCAAAAATCAACGGATTACAAGCATTTAGAACATACTTTTCGACCTTCACATGCTGATTTTACTTATCATAAGAAATTTGGTGTTCGTGATTTTAAAGGAGGAGGAAGAAGTAGTGCACGCGAAACTGCTTGCCGTGTAGTTGCAGGTGCAATAGCAAAAGATATGCTTGCTTCATTAGGAATTCGATTTTCAACCTATGTTGATCAAATTGGAGAAATTCGTTTTCAGTCTACTGAATTCTTTAAACAAGAGATTATTGAGTCAAATTTGGTCCGCTGTCCAGATGAGAAAATTGCCACCCAAATGGAAAATCTTGTTCGTGAAATTCGCAAAGATGGAGATACAATTGGAGGAGCAATTCGATGCGTAATTGAACATGTTCCAATTGGTTTAGGAGAACCTGTATTCGATAAATTACATGCCGAAATGGGAAAAGCGATGTTGTCTATAAATGCAGTAAAAGGTTTTGAAATTGGTAGTGGTTTTGACACAATAGCGATGCGAGGATCTCAACACAATGATCTTTTTAATGCTGATGGAAGTACGAAAACCAATTATTCTGGCGGAATTCAAGGCGGAATTTCGAATGGAATGCCAATTAATTTTCGAGTGGCATTTAAACCAGTTGCAACCTTAATGCAAGATCAACTGTCAATCAATGCTGATGGAGAAGCTGTTACAGTTGCCGGTAAAGGTCGTCATGATGCGTGTGTGGTGCCGAGGGCAGTTCCAATTGTAGAAGCGATGGCAGCAATTACAATTTTAGATTTTCATCTTAGAAATAAGTCAATACATTTGTAAAAAAATTAAAATGATACAACGCGTTCAAACTTTATACTACGCCATAACAATGATTTTACTTGCTATTTTACTAAGTGGAATAGAATTATTTAGATTTGTTAGTGAGAAAACGATTTACGTTTTTAGTGTTTATGGAATTCAAATAGGGAAAGTTGGAGAAAAAAATGGTTCGTTAGAAGCTGCTAGTTCTATACCTTTTTTCATAACAATAATCAGCTTTATCTTATTTATTTTCATCACTTTAATGGGTTACAAAAACCTAAATCGTCAATTTAGATTAGCAAGAGGAATCTTCTTTATTTATTTTATTCTATTGATTGCTGTTATCGTTTTTGCTGTTATCGGTGGTCGTACTTTAACGGATGAACCAACAAAAAGAGAGCTAGGTTTTGGATTTTTATTATTCGTTTTAGGTTTTCCATTTAGTTTTTTAGCACAATTGGGAATCAAACGCGATAAAAAGTTATTGGATTCTTTAAATAGATTGAGGTAAAGTAACACTTTTTTGTCCCAAATAAAAAAAAAGCGAAGTCATTACGAGCCTCGCTTCTTTAATTTATTTGATAAGTTGTCACCTCCTCTGACGGAGTCTGATACTCGTCAGAGTCGTCAGACCTTAATCCCTCCTCAAGGAGGGAAACCTTATACTTCCTCTTCTGCCATTATTGGTTTTCTGAAGACAATCTTGCCATCAAAAACATCCATTACAATACGAGAAGCTTTGTCGATAGTTCCGCTTAACAGCGCTTTTGAAAGTTCATTTAACACTTGTTTTTGAATTACTCGTTTCACAGGTCGTGCACCGAAGTATGGATCGTAACCCACTTCTGCTATGTGATCGAAAGCATCTTTGGAAACATACAACGACATTTCTTTTTCTGCCAATAAGTGCTTCAAACCTTCGAGTTGAATCTGAACGATTTCGCGCACATTGTCTTTTGTCAAGGGCATAAACATAATAGTTTCATCAATACGGTTCAAAAACTCAGGGCGAATCGTTTGGCGCAATAATTCCATCACTTCAAATTTTGCTTTCTCAGTTACTTTCTCTAATTCAGCAGGTTTCGCATTTTCAAAACGCTCATGAATGATGCTTGAACCCATATTCGAAGTCATAATGATAATCGTATTTTTGAAATTCACCATTCGTCCTTTGTTATCTGTCAAACGCCCGTCGTCTAAGACTTGAAGTAAGACATTGAAGACATCTGGATGCGCTTTTTCTATTTCGTCCAACAATACTATTGAATACGGTTTTCTGCGCACAGCTTCTGTCAACTGTCCACCTTCATCGTAACCAACATATCCCGGAGGCGCTCCCACCAGACGACTTACGGAATGTTTCTCTTGGTATTCACTCATATCGATTCGCGTCATAGCGTTTTCATCGTTGAACAGGTATTCCGCAAGTGCTTTCGCTAATTCTGTTTTACCAACTCCCGTTGTTCCCAAGAAAATGAACGAACCAATTGGTTTGCGAGCGTCTTGCAATCCAGCGCGACTTCTTCTCACCGCATCTGATAAAGCCATAATTGCTTCCTCTTGTCCAACGACACGTTTACCCAATTCGTCTTCTAATTTCAGTAATTTAGAAACCTCGCTTTCAATCATTTTGTTGACTGGAATTCCAGTCCATTTTGAAACGACATCTGCAATTTCTTCCGCATCTACTTCTTCTTTGATCATTTTAGAATTCACTTGCATTGCAGCGAGTTTTTCTTTTAATGCTTCCAAATTCTGTTCAACTTCCTTCGTTTTTCCGTAGCGAATTTCAGCCACTTTACCATAATCTCCAGCTTTCTCCGCTTGTTCTGCTTCAAATTTCAGGCTTTCAATTTCTTCTTTTGCGCGTTGAATGCCATCCACGACGTCTCTTTCAGCTTGCCATTTCGATTGAAAAGCGTTGCGTTGCTCGGTCAAATTAGCCAAATCACGTTCCACGTTCACCAATTTTTTGTCGTCGTTTTCGCGTTTCAAGGCAGCACGTTCGATTTCCAACTGCATAATTTTGCGTTCGATTTCGTCCAATTCTTCTGGTTTTGAATTGATTTCCATACGCAATTTTGAAGCCGCTTCGTCGATTAAGTCAATCGCTTTATCTGGCAAATGACGGTCAGTGATGTAACGTTGTGATAATTCCACTGCGGCAATAAT
This sequence comes from Chitinophaga pinensis, assembly GCA_945863605.1. Classification (GTDB taxonomy): domain Bacteria; phylum Bacteroidota; class Bacteroidia; order Flavobacteriales_D; family Crocinitomicaceae; genus UBA952. The sequence goes on along the minus strand of CAMAZP010000027.1, from coordinate 3,274 downwards.
CGCTGCATCTTTGATGATAACTTTATGGTGATTCTCATATTTATCTTTGATTCCACGTAAAATGGAAATCGCGTCTTCTGTTGTTGGTTCGTCCACTAAAACCGTTTGAAAACGACGCACCAAGGCTTTATCTTTCTCGAAATACTTTTGGTATTCGTTCAAAGTCGTTGCCCCCACTGCTCTTAATTCGCCACGAGCTAAAGCAGGTTTCAAAATATTCGCAGCATCCATTGCACCTTCTCCTCCACCTCCTGCACCAACCAAGGTATGAATTTCGTCGATGAATAAAATGATTTCTCCTTCCGCAGCAATGACTTCTTTAACCACCGATTTCAAGCGCTCTTCAAATTCTCCTTTGTATTTCGCACCAGCAATCAAAGCGCCCATATCCAAGGAATAAACGATTTTCGTTTTTAAGTTTTCGGGAACGTCGCCGTCCACGATTCGGTGTGCGAGGCCTTCGGCGATTGCTGTTTTTCCAACGCCCGGTTCACCAATTAAAATCGGGTTGTTTTTCGTTCTACGCGTTAAAATTTGCAGTACTCTTCTGATTTCATCGTCGCGCCCAATCACTGGATCTAATTTTCCAGCTGAAGCCAAATCGTTCAGATTTTTAGCGTATTTTTCTAATGATTTATAGGTTCCTTCTTGACCTGCAGAAGTAACTTTTTGACCTTTTCTCAAGTCCATAATGGCGTCTTTTAAGGTTGATTTACTGATTTTATTATCTTTCAAAAGTTTTCCAACACTATCGGTTGCATCCAATAAAGCATATACTAAAAGTTCAAGGGAAACGTAATCATCGCCGAAGTTTTTAAGTTCGCTCAAGGCATATTGCAATACGCGGTTACAAGTTTGGGATAGGTAAATTTGCCCTCCCGAAACTTTCGGATATGACTCAATGATTCGATCGACCGTGACCTCAACAATCTTCGGATTTACTGTTAATTTTCCCAATAAATAAGGTGTGACTTCTTGATCCACCAAAAAGATACCTTTTAGTAGGTGACCCGTTTCGATGCTTTGGTTTCCGTTGGATTCAGCTAAATTCTGTGCTTGCTGAATAGCTTCTTGCGATTTAGTTGTGAATTTATTTAAGTCCATTTTTGTATTGTTTCTTTTATTTCGTCAAATGCTAAACCAATACACTTTAAGTGTTTTTAATAAGACTTTTTGTCAGCTAAACACAATCAAAAATGACTTTTTTTCCGATTTTAGCATTCAGATTTGGAAATAATAGAAATCTAAATGTCGTTAATTTGATTTTATTATACCCGTTGTGCATTTAAAAAAAAATAAAAAAAGTTGTTCATTGAATCATTAAAATTCGTATATTTAATTGATAATCAGTCCATTAAATACTATGAACAACTTTATTCAAAACTATGAAATTATTTTGAAACATCTACAATCATTGAATGTTTCTTTTGATTCTTTTCTTCAAATTCGTAAACCTAAGCTTAGTAACTTGGAACTTATTTCCATGAATCTTACCGCCGAATTTATGGGGATACATTCTGAATGTCAGCTTTTTAGAGATATTCAGAACACGTTTTTAGACGGGCTAATTGAGCGATCTGTATACAATCGAAGAAGGCGTTCTATGTTTTCTCAAATTGAAAAATTACGGTGTGTTTTAGCAAGAGCATTTAATGAATTTGAAGATGCATTTATCATTGACTCAATGCCACTTGAAATCTGCAAAAATGCAAGAGCCACAAGAAGTAAAATATGTCGTGATGTTGAATATGCTCAACCAACAAAAGGGTATTGTGCAGCTCAAAAAAGTTATTATTTTGGTTATAAACTTCATGGAATCTGTTCATTATCTGGAGTGTTTCAAAGCATCGATATTACACCTGCTTCTATACATGATATCCATATGCTGAAAGATGTAAAAATGACTTATTCAAAATGCACATTACTTGGTGATATGGGGTATTTATCCGCTGAAATTCAATTAAATCTATTTGAAACAGTTCAGATTAATCTTCAAACTCCTATGCGAAAAAATCAATTAGATTATGTTGAACAACCTTACGTTTTCAAGAAAGGAAGAAAACGAATCGAAACTCTGTTCTCGCAAATGTGCGATCAGTTCAGAATCAGAGAAAATTTTGCTAAAACTTTTGTCGGTTTTAAGACAAGAATCATCTCAAAAATAACTGCAATTACACTCATTCAACATCTCAATAAATTTGTTTTTAATCGCCCAATTAACAATTTAAAAGTAAATTTGGCCTAAATGCACAACGGGTTTTATTATATATTTAATACGCTATAATTGATTAAAATATTAATCAAAAAGAAAATTTTGAACTAATATTGAAAATACGGATTACCTTTTATTTCTCAAATAATTACTGAGAAATTTAAATGGAGAATAGCGTAATCTTATTATTAAGGCTCATCCATTAACACCTTATATTTTGATTTACCTTCAGAGCGTGAGCAAGCGTTAAAATGCCACCACTCTGTTTCCAAAGGTCTAAAACCTTGAGATTTCATTACCCTCCTCAATAGTTCCCTATTTGCAATGTGATTTGCTGATAGTTCACCACTAGCTAGAAATTCACGTTCTAAATTGGGGTATGCAATTTTTCGAATATCATCATAATTCGCACCCATATCTAAAATAACACCTGTATTGTCAATGATTGTCAAGTCTACAGCTGCACCTAAATTATGTAAACTGCGATTCACAGGATTAGAGACAAATTTTCCACGCTCACTAGGAGGTAGAGAATCTAAAGCATCCCACATTTTTTTCTGAACACTTACAGGTCGAACAGCATCGTATACTAACAAACAATAACCAGGTTTAATTTTTGATAGAAATTTTTGGCAATTAGATAATCTAATAGCTACATCTTTTTGCAAATAAGCATTTGATAGTCGATTGTATAATTTCATTTTCATAAAATTATCAGAAGAAGCATATTTTAAATCAACTTGAATTTCAGAATTAATCGTTTGAATATCCACTAAACTATCCAACAAGATTACTTTATTTAATTTGATTATTGAAGAATCTTTTTTTTGATTGATAATTTGTTTTGTATTTAATCTATTTTCCTTTGATTTTTTGATAGAAGAAACATTGTTTTCACAACTTAGAAAAGTTAATATAAACCCAAAATACAAATAAAATTTCATTAATAAAATTTAGTTATTCAAAGATAATTGATTGAATTATTAGTTAAAGATATTTATTTTAAGGATAAAGTAAAAATTTTGCGGATAATCGGGGCGAATTAAAAGTTGGGGCGAATTG